>NZ_KZ626899.1 GCF_002911015.1 Streptomyces populi | reverse complement strand
TCTCACCACGGCGTACGGCGATCAGCTGGCCCTCCTTGACCAGCTGCCGGACGCGCGTCACCTCGACGCCGAGCTGTTCGGCGATGTCGGGGAGGGTGAGCCAGGCGGGGACGAGAGCATCGGTCTTTGCGTCAATCTCGGTCACGGGACAAGCCTGCCATCCCGGACCGACAGCCGGAAGCCGAGGGCGTCCGACCCGGGGGCGGAAGGGGGAGACGGAGGGGAGGCGGATCAGACCGTGGCGCCCTTCAGCGGCCTCGACGGGTCCGCGAGCAGCTCCGGGTCCATGGCGGCGCCCGCCTCGATCAGCCGGCGGCCCTGGGCGAGGTCCCGCGGGCGGCCCACCGCCAGGAGGGCGACGAGCCGCGCCTCGCGCAGCCAGCACACCGACCAGGAGGCGCCCGAGGGGTCCCCGCGCCACACCAGGGTGTCGGCGGGCGTGTGGTGGCCGACGTACTGCACGAACCGGCCGAACTGCTCCGACCAGAAGTACGGCACGGGGTCGTAGGCGGCGGGCGTCTGGCCGACGATGTTCAGGGCGACCGTGCGCGGGCCCTGGAGGGCGTTGTCCCAGTGGTGGACGAGCAGGCGCTCCTCGTAGCGTCCCGAGGGGAAGGAGGCGCAGTCGCCCACCGCGTAGACGTCCGGCAGGGAGGTGCGCAGGTGGTCGTCGGCGACGATCTCGCGGTGCGCGCCGAGTTCGATGCCGGAGCCGGCGATCCAGGCGGTCGCGGGCCGCGCGCCGATCCCGACGACCACGGCGTCGGCGGGCACCCGGGAGCCGTCGTCCAGAACCACCGCGCCGGGTTCGATCCGCTCCACGCGCGCGCCGGTGCGCAGCGAGGCCCCGCTGTCCGCGTACCAGGCGGTCATCGGGGCGGCCACCTCGGCGGGCAGCGCTCCGGCGAGCGGCCGGTCGGCGGCCTCGACGACGGTCACCGCGCAGCCCGCCTCGCGCGCCGCGGTGGCGAACTCGGCGCCGATCCAGCCCGCGCCGACCACCACGATGTCGTGCTGCCGGGCGAGGACGGGACGCAGCCGGTCGGCGTCGTCCAGGGTGCGCAGCAGATGCACCCCGGGCACGCCCTCGGCGCCGGGGAGCCGGATCGGTTCGGCGCCGGTGGCGACGACCAGGACGTCGTACGGGACGGGTCCCGCGGCCGTGTCCAGTTCGTGGTCGCCGGGGCGCACGCCGAGCGCCTCGCTGCCCAGCCTGAGGTCGATGTCCAGGGCCTCGAAGTCGACGTCGAAGGCGGAGCCCTCGGCCTTGCCCAGCAGGACGGCCTTGGAGAGCGGTGGCCGGTCGTAGGGCTGATGCGGCTCCGCGCCGATCAGCGTGACGGTGCCGGTGAAGCCCTGTTCGCGCAGGGCGACAGCGGTCTGCACCCCGGCCATGCCCGCGCCCACCACGACGACCCGCCGTGCCGTGGGCCCCTGCGCCTGAGACTGTGCCTGCGTCTGATCGCTCACCTGATCACCATAGGCGCGTGACAATGCGTCAGTCAGCGGACGTGCTCGGTGACCTGGTCCACACGACGGGTCCCGTGCGGTTCCTCCACCACGCTCGTCCCGGATCCCGGCTGCGATTCCCACGTCCAGGTCTCCTCCAGCCGCACGCGGCCGTCGGGCAGTTCCACGACGAGGGACACGCAGTGGCCCGACGCGGTGGTCCCGTCGCGCCTGAGCTGCACGTACCGGAAGTCGAGGCGGTCGCCCTCGCGGGTTCCCACGAGGTGTCCGCGGACGACGTCGCCGCCCGCGTAGTCGGCCCAGACCACGCCGTCCTCCTCGTGGTACGCGAACCGGGTGCCGGTGCCCACCTGGCCGGGGGCCTGGTCGGCGACGGGGACGAGGACGAGGCCGTCGAGCGGTCGTGCCATGGGCGAGGCTCCCTTACTGAGACGGACGGGGGCGGGCTAGGGTGGCCAACGTAAAGCACTCGCGGGAGCCCGGACGCACCGGGCTGAGAGGGAGGCTGGGCGGCCTCCGACCGTACGAACCTGATCCGGGTCATGCCGGCGAAGGGAGGGGCTGGACGCCCATGCCGTCTGCACGTTCGTCGGACGTCCTCGTCGTCGGGGGCGGGATCATCGGTCTGGTGACGGCCTGGCGGGCCGCGCAGCGCGGGTTCACCACCGCGCTCGTGGACCCCGAGCCGGGCGGCGGGGCCGCCCAGGTCGCGGCGGGGATGCTCGCCGCCGTCACCGAACTGCACTTCGGCGAGGAGACCCTGCTGGGCCTCAACCTCGCCTCCGCGCGCCGTTATCCGGACTTCGCCGCCGAGCTCACCGAGACCACCGGCCACGACCTCGGCTACCGCCGGAACGGCACACTGGCCGTCGCGCTGGACGCCGACGACCGCGCCCACCTGCGGGAACTGCACGCGCTCCAGGTCCGGTCGGGGCTGGAGTCGCAGTGGCTGAGCGGCCGCGAGTGCCGCCGTCTGGAGCCGATGCTCGCGCCCGGCGTGCGCGGGGGGCTGCGGGTGGACGGCGACCACCAGATCGACCCGCGGCGCCTCGCCGCGGCCCTGGTCACCGCGTGCGAGCGGGCCGGGGTGGTGGTGCACCGGACCTGGGCGGAGCGGCTGAGCGTCGCCCGCGAGCGGGCCACCGGGGTGGTCACCACGGAGGGCACCGGGCTGGACGCGGACCGGGTGGTGCTCGCCGGGGGCAGCCTCAGCGGGCGTCTGGCGGGCGTCCCGGACGACGTCGTGCCGCCGGTGCGCCCGGTCAAGGGGCAGGTGCTGCGGCTGACCGTGCCGCGGCGGTACGCGCCCTTCCTGAACCGCACCGTGCGGGCCGTGGTGCGCGGCAGCCACGTCTACCTGGTGCCGCGCGAGAACGGCGAGCTCGTGGTGGGCGCGACCAGCGAGGAGCTGGGCTGGGACACCACCGTGACGGCGGGCGGCGTGTACGAACTGCTGCGCGACGCCCACGAACTGGTCCCCGGGATCACGGAGCTGCCGCTCACGGAGACCCGCGCGGGGCTGCGTCCCGGCTCGCCCGACAACGCGCCGCTGCTCGGCCCGAGCGCACTGGACGGACTGCTGCTGGCCACCGGCCACCACCGCAACGGGGTGCTCCTGACGCCGGTGACCGGCGACGTGATGGCCCACGTCCTGACCACGGGCGAACTCCCCGCCGAGGCCCGCCCCTTCACTCCCCTGCGCTTCGGCGCCACGGCCCGCACGGAGCTGCCCGTATGAACGTCGTCGTCAACGGGGAGCGGCGGCGGATCGCCGCGGGAACCGCTCTCGACGCGCTCGTCGCGACCCTCACCCCGGCACCGTCCGGGGTGGCCGCCGCCCTGAACGAGACCGTCGTCCCGCGCGCGCAGTGGTCGTCCACCGCGCTCCGCGAGGGCGACCGCGTCGAAGTCCTCACCGCCGTCCAGGGAGGCTGACCCATGGCAGACGACCCCTTCGTCCTCGGCGGTACGGCCTACGCGTCCCGGCTGATCATGGGGACGGGCGGCGCGCCCAGTCTCGACGTGCTGGAGCGCTCCCTGGTGGCGTCCGGCACGCAGCTGACGACGGTCGCGATGCGGCGCGTGGACGCGTCCGTGCACGGCTCGGTCCTGTCGGTGCTCGACAGGCTGGACATCCGCGTCCTGCCGAACACGGCCGGCTGCTACACCGCGGGGGAGGCCGTGCTGACGGCCCGTCTGGCGCGCGAGGCGCTGGGCACCGATCTGGTCAAGCTGGAGGTCATCGCCGACGAGCGCACGCTGCTGCCCGACCCGATCGAGCTGCTCGACGCGGCGGAGACGCTGGTCGACGACGGCTTCACCGTGCTGCCGTACACGAACGACGACCCGGTGCTGGCGCGGAAGCTGGAGGACGTCGGCTGCGCGGCGATCATGCCGCTCGGCTCGCCCATCGGCTCGGGGCTCGGCATCCGCAACCCGCACAACTTCGAGCTGATCGTCGAGCACGCGCGCGTGCCGGTGATCCTGGACGCGGGGGCGGGCACGGCGTCGGACGCCGCGCTCGCGATGGAGCTGGGATGCGCGGGGGTGATGCTCGCCTCGGCGGTGACGCGGGCGCAGGAGCCCGTGCTGATGGCGGAGGCCATGCGGCACGCGGTGGAGGCGGGGCGTCTGGCACGGCGGGCGGGGCGCATTCCGCGGCGGCACTTCGCGACGGCGTCCTCCCCCGTGGAGGGCATGGCGGCGCTGGATCCCGAGCGTCCGGCGTTCTGACCGCCGGTCCGCAGCCGTCGGTTTTCGGCCGGGCGTCCGCGTCGGGCCGGGCGCGGGCGGGTCCGTCGCCGGCGGGCGCGACGGGGTGAAGTGTCCGTGCGCCCCCGAGCGCGCCCCCGTACGACGTGCGCTTCGGGTCGCGGGAGGGCCCCGGGCCGGTGGACGCCGTCGCCCGCGGGCCGTTCCGCCGCCGTCGGAGGTTGTCGCATTGTGGCCTTGCGGTGACGGACGGGGTCCGATCGGACATCTGTACGACGAACGGACCTCCGTCCACGCGGTGCGCGTCACAGCTCGGCTGCAGTCGGGCCCCCGTACCGGCCGAACGGGGCGCCGTGACAGTGACGGCTCGTAGACTCACCTGCGTGGATACGACCCTTCAGGACCCGCTTGTCGGACACGTGCTCGACGGCCGCTATCGCGTCGAGGCACGGATCGCGGTCGGCGGGATGGCCACGGTCTACAGGGCCCTGGACACCCGCCTCGACCGCGTGCTCGCGCTCAAGGTGATGCACCCGACGCTGGCCGCCGACGCCTCGTTCGTCGAGCGGTTCATCCGCGAGGCCAAGTCGGTGGCCCGGCTGGCGCACCCCAACGTGGTGCAGGTCTTCGACCAGGGGGCGGACGGGTCGTACGTCTACCTGGCCATGGAGTACATCGCCGGGTGCACCCTGCGCGACGTGCTGCGCGAGCGCGGCGCCCTGCAACCCCGGGCCGCGCTCGACATCCTGGAGCCGGTGCTCGCCGCGCTCGGCGCGGCCCACCGCGCCGGGTTCGTGCACCGCGACATGAAGCCGGAGAACGTCCTGATAGGGGACGACGGCCGGGTCAAGGTCGCGGACTTCGGCCTCGTCCGCGCCGTGGACACGGTGACCAGCACGACGGGCGCCGTCCTCGGCACCGTGTCGTACCTCGCCCCCGAGCAGATCGAGCACGGCACCTCCGACACCCGGGTCGACGTCTACGCCTGCGGAGTCGTCCTCCACGAAATGCTCACCGGCGCCAAGCCGCACACCGCCGACTCCCCCGCCCAGGTCCTCTACCAGCACCTCCACGAGGACGTGCCGCCCCCCTCGGCCGCCGTGCCGGGCATGGCGCGCGCCCTGGACGAGCTGGTCACCGGGGCAGCGGCCCGCGATCCCGAGCTCCGCCCGGCCGACGCGGTGGCGCTGCTCGGCCAGGTCCTCGAGGCGCGGGCCGGTCTCACCGCCGAGCAGCTCGACGCGGTGCCGCCGGGCGCCCTGTCCGTGAGCCACGACAACGCCGACGACCGTACGAGCGTGATCCCGCGCTCGCTGTCCGTCCCCCGCCTGCTGCCCGTGAACGAGGACGACGGCTCCGTCGACCGGACCAGCCGGTTCGAGCAGAGCAGCCCGTTCACCACCGCGCCGGTCGTGTCGCAGCAGGCCCCGGGCGCGCGGCCGCGGCGCGGGATGCTGCTGGTGATCGCCGCGATCGTGCTGGTCCTCGGCCTCGGCGCCGGTGTCTGGTACATCAACTCGGGCCAGTTCACCAAGGTCCCGCCCGTCCTGGCGAAGACGGAGCAGCAGGCCAGGGACCAGCTCCAGCACGCCGGTCTCGACGTCAAGCGGGTCAAGCACGCCTACAGCGACACCGTGAAGCGCGGCACGGTCATCAGCACCGACCCGGGTGTCGGCGAGCGGATCCGCGACAACGACTCGGTGACCCTGACCGTCTCCGACGGCCCCCAGACGGTGAAGGTGCCCGACCTCCAGGGCCTCGCGCTGTTCAAGGCGAAGGAGGTGCTCAAGGGCGACGGGCTCGTCCCGGGCATGGTCACGCGCGAGTTCAGCCAGGACGTGACCAAGGGCTTCGTGATCGGCACGGAGCCGGCCGCAGGCACCGAGCGGCACACGGGTTCGGCGATCGCGATCGTGGTGAGCAAGGGCGCCCCGGTGGAACTGCCCGACGTGACCGGCTCGTCGGTCGAGGACGCCACCGCACAGCTGGAGGGCGCGGGCCTGAAGGTGAAGATCGCCGCGGAGCGGGTCGAGTCGGAGTTCGACAAGGGCCAGGTCGCCCGGCAGTCGCCGGCCGCCGGCCGCGAGGCCGCCACGGGCGACACGGTGACGCTGACCCTCTCCAAGGGTCCGGAGATGGTCGAGGTCCCGGACGTCGTGGGCGACAGCGTGGACGACGCCAAGAAGGCGCTGGAGGGCGCCGGGTTCGAGGTCGACGAGGACCGCGGGCTGCTCGGGCTCTTCGGCGACACGGTCAAGAAGCAGTCGGTGGACGGCGGCGACATGGCGCCCAAGGGCTCGAAGATAACCATCCAGATCCGCTGAGCGGGGTCTTGGGGCCGCGGTGACGCCGGGCCTCCGGCCGGGCAGCCGCCCGGAGGCCGCGCTCCCCGCGGGGTCCGCCCGCGGGTCCGCGCACAGGTCCGCCCGCGGGGCGCCCGGCGGCGCGTGACACCCTGGCGGGTGTGACCAGCAAGCAGCTCCGCAACCCCGTCGGCGGCCACGTCCCCGTGGCCGGCGGCCTCAGCTCCGTCGGCCTGGCCTACGCCCGCGACCTCGCGGCCGAGACCGTCCAGGTCTTCGTCGCCAACCCGCGCGGCTGGGCGACGCCCGCCGGGAACCCGCAGCAGGACGAGGACTTCCGCGCCGCCTGCGCCGCCGGGTCGATCCCCGCGTACGTCCACGCCCCGTATCTGATCAACTTCGGCTCGCACACCGAGGCGACGGCCGAGAAGTCGGTGGAGTCGCTGCGGCACTCGCTGCGGCGCGGGCGGGAGATCGGCGCCCTGGGGGTGGTCGTGCACACCGGGAGCGCCACCGGCGGCCGGGACCGCTCCGTCGCCCTGAAGCAGGTGCGCGACCGTCTGCTGCCGCTGCTGGACGAACTGACCCATGACGACGACCCGTTCCTCCTGCTGGAGTCGACGGCCGGCCAGGGCTCCTCCCTCTGCTCGCGCACCTGGGACTTCGGCCCCTACTTCGAGGCCCTGGACGCGCACCCCAAGCTGGGCGTCTGCCTCGACACCTGCCACATCTTCGCGGCGGGCCACGACCTGACCGGACCGAGCGGTATGCACCAGACCCTCGACTCCCTGGTCGACACCGTCGGCGAGGGGCGGCTGAAGCTGATCCACGCCAACGACTCCAAGGACGTGGTCGGCGCGCACAAGGACCGCCACGAGAACATCGGCTCCGGGCACATCGGCGAGGACCCGTTCCGCGCCCTGATGACACATCCCGCCACGGAGGGCGTACCGCTGATCATCGAGACGCCCGGCGGCAAGGAAGGGCACGCGGCGGACGTGGAGCGGCTGAAGAAACTGCGCGAGGGATAGTCCCGCGACGGGTCCCGCACCCCCTTCTGGAATACCCCAGGGGGGTATACGGTTCCTTCTGTGCGAAGGAACCGCGACTCGGCCCTGGGGGATCTCATGCAGCACGAGGGACACGCGCACACGGACCCGCACGCACAGACGGACCCGCACGCCCGTCACCACCGGCCGGCCGGGGCCGGCTGGTCCATGGCCGCCCTGGCCACCCTGCACTGCCTCACCGGCTGTGCCGTCGGCGAGGTGCTCGGCATGGTCGTGGGCACGGCGCTCGGATGGGGGAACCTGCCGACGACGGTCCTGGCGGTCGTACTGGCCTTCCTCTTCGGCTACTCGCTCACCCTGCGCGGGGTGCTCGCGGCGGGCGTGGACCTCCGCACCGCCGTCCGGGTGGCGCTGGCCGCGGACACCCTGTCCATCGCGGTCATGGAGCTGATCGACAACGGCGTGATCGTGCTGTGGCCGGACGCCATGGACGCACAGCTGGACGACCTGCTGTTCTGGGGCTCGCTGCTGATCTCGCTCGCCGTGGCCTTCGCGGTGACGACGCCGGTCAACAAGTGGACGATCGGCCGGGGCAGGGGGCACGCCGTGGTGCACCGGTACCACCACTGACCCGCCGGGAGGCGGACACCGGGGACGGACGCGCCGACCCTCGGGCCGGAGGTCAGAGTTCGGGACCGTCCCCGGGTTCCTCCTGGTAGGAGTAGCGCTGCTCGCGCCAGGGGTCACCGACGTTGTGGTAGCCGCGCTCCTCCCAGAAGCCGCGGCGGTCGGCGGTCATGTACTCGATGCCGCGGACCCACTTGGGGCCCTTCCAGGCGTACAGATGGGGCACGACCAGGCGCACCGGGAAGCCGTGCTCGGCGGTGAGGAGTTCGCCGTCCTTGTGGGTGGCGAAGATGGCGCGCTCGGAGGCGAAGTCCGCGAGGCGCAGGTTCGAGCTGAACCCGTACTCGGCCCAGACCATCACATGGGTGACGGCGGGCGCGGGAGGGGCCGCCTCCAGGATCGTACGGGCGCGGACGCCACCCCATTCGGCCCCGAGCATGCTGAACTTCGTGACGCAGTGCAGATCGGCGACGACGGAGGCGTACGGGAGGGCGGTGAACTCGTCGTGGCTCCAGCACTGCTTCCCGCCGTCGGCGGTGGCCCCGAAAACCCTGAATTCCCAGCGCTCGGGGCGGAACTTGGGGACGGGCCCGTAGTGGGTGACCGGCCAGCCGCGCTGGAGCCGCTGCCCCGGCGGAAGCTCCGGCTGCGCCGTTTCTCCAGATTCGCGCTCCACCGGCTGACCCATGACTCCATCCTGACAGACCCGGAACGGTGCCCGTGACCAGCGCGGTCCCGATCCGGACAACTCGGAGTAAGCATGCACTTACTGGACGCTCCTGGACACCGGTGCAAAGATGCGGCGCAATCTGCCCAGTACCCGCTTGGAAGGAGCCTCTGCGATGCAGGGCGACCCCGAGGTCATCGAATTCCTCAACGAGCAGCTGACCGCCGAGCTGACCGCGATCAACCAGTACTTCCTGCACGCGAAGATGCAGGAGAACTTCGGCTGGACGAAGCTCGCCAAGTACACGCGGCACGAGTCGTTCGACGAGATGAAGCACGCGGAGGTGCTCACCGACCGCATCCTCTTCCTGGACGGACTGCCGAACTACCAGCGGCTCTTCCACGTCCGGGTGGGGCAGACCGTCACCGAGATGTTCCAGGCCGACCGACAGGTGGAGGTCGAGGCGATCGACCGCCTCAAGCGCGGGATCGAGGTGATGCGCACGAAGGGCGACATCACGTCCGCGAACATCTTCGAGTCGATCCTCGCGGACGAGGAGCACCACATCGACTACCTGGACACCCAGCTGGAACTGGTCGAGAAGCTCGGCGAGGCGCTCTACATCGCACAGCTCGTCGAGCAGCCGGAGAGCTAGGCGGACGCGGGACCGGGCAGCCGGAGGGTCACGCGGCCTCGCGCCCGGAGATCCCGTGGCCGGCGGCCTCGCGCCGATCGGCCTCGGCCTGCCCGAGGACCTCGGAGAGCACCGGCATGCCCCGGTCGGCCAGGTCGCGGCGCGGGCACGAGCCCCTGCCCAGCAGTGCCTGGATCCGGCGCACGCACGAACCGCAGTCCGTACCCGCCTTGGAGGCCGAGGCTATCTGCCGAGGAGTACAGGCGCCGTCCTCCGCATGCTTCTTCACCTGCTGCTCGGTGATCCCGAAGCAACTGCACACGTACACGCGGTTCACCTCCCGCCGGAATCGCTGGTCGTGCCGTCCCGATGATCGGTGAGGCTAACCTAACCTTACCCGTCGCACAGAAACCACAAAAGTGGCGTGGGGCGCGGATCGCATGTGATCCGCGCCCCACTTCAGGCGTCCGTAACAGGCATCGCGCCTGTTGATCTGCTACTGGTCGCGGTACATCTCGGCGACGAGGAAGGCCAGGTCGAGGGACTGGCTGCGGTTCAGACGGGGGTCGCAGGCCGTCTCGTAGCGCTGGTGCAGGTCGTCGACGAAGATCTCGTCGCCGCCGCCCACGCACTCGGTGACGTCGTCACCGGTGAGCTCGACGTGGATGCCGCCCGGGTGCGTGCCGAGGCCCTTGTGGACCTCGAAGAAGCCCTTGACCTCGTCGAGCACGTCGTCGAAGCGGCGGGTCTTGTGACCCGAGGCCGCCTCGAAGGTGTTGCCGTGCATCGGGTCGGTCACCCAGGCCACGGTCGCGCCGGAGGCGGTGACCTTCTCGACCAGCTCGGGCAGCTTGTCGCGGACCTTGTCCGCGCCCATGCGCACGATGAAGGTGAGCCGGCCCGGCTCGCGGTCCGGGTCGAGGCGCTCGATGTACTGCAACGCCTCCTCGGCCGTCGTCGTCGGGCCCAGCTTGATCCCGACGGGGTTGCGGATCTTCGACGCGAACTCGATGTGCGCCCCGTCGAGCTGACGGGTGCGCTCGCCGATCCACACCATGTGGCCCGAGACGTCGTACAGATTGCCCGTGCGCGAGTCGACGCGGGTCAGGGCCGACTCGTAGTCGAGGAGCAGCGCCTCGTGGGAGGCGTAGAACTCGACGGTCTTGAACTCCTCCGGGTCGGTGCCGCAGGCCCGCATGAAGTTCATCGCGTTGTCGATCTCACGCGCGAGCTGCTCGTAGCGCTGGCCGGACGGGGACGACTTCACGAAGTCCTGGTTCCAGGCGTGCACCTGGCGCAGGTCGGCGTAACCGCCGGTGGTGAAGGCGCGGACCAGGTTGAGCGTGGAGGCGGACGCGTTGTACATCCGCTTCAGGCGCTCGGGGTCCGGGATACGGGCCTTCTCGTTGAAGTCGAAGCCGTTGACCGAGTCGCCCCGGTAGGTCGGCAGGGTCACGCCGTCACGGGTCTCGGTGCCCTTGGAGCGCGGCTTGGAGTACTGGCCGGCGATCCGGCCGACCTTCACCACCGGCACCGAGGCGGCGTACGTGAGGACGGCGCCCATCTGGAGCAGCGTCTTGAGCTTGTTGCGGATGTGGTCGGCCGACACGGCGTCGAAGGCCTCGGCGCAGTCGCCGCCCTGGAGAAGGAACGCCTCTCCCTTGGCGACGGACGCCATCCGGGCGCGCAGCTGGTCGCACTCGCCCGCGAAGACGAGCGGCGGATACGACTCGAGGTCCGCGATCACATCGCGCAGAGCCTCGGCATCGGGGTACTCGGGCTGCTGCGCCGCGGGCAGGTCTCGCCAGGTGTTGCCAGCGCTCGCGCTGGACTTAGCGTTCACGGTCACCCGGACAACATTACGGGGTCGTGTCGGGCGTCCCGTTCACATGCCCATCAAGTGAGACGAACCCCGCTCGATCGGTGACTCCCCGGGCGGCCGCACGACCGGTCACGGCGCCCGCCCGGAGAGGGGAACGGGAGTCCTAGTCCACGTCGAGGCGGTCGCGGTCGATGGAGATCCGCACCCCGCCGTGGGTCTCGGTCGTGTCGCCCACGTACTGGTGGACGCGCTGGTGCTTCGCCCACAGCGTCGAGGGGATCGAGGAGTCGGACGTGCTCGACACACGGTTCCAGCGGGCGAAGTGGATCACGTCGGGCAGGGTGACGGTGCTCTTGTTGGCGATCAGGTCGGACACCAGCGAGGAGGTGTTGCCGTAGGCGCCGGAGCGGTAGCCGAGCGCGTGCAGGCGCACGGTGTAGGCCTGGAGGTAGGCGAGCACCGAGTCGGTCACCTTGCCTCCGGGCTCGTAGTGCTCCAGGTCGAGATAGATCACCGAGCCCTTGCCGAAGCCCAGCGCGGCGGCCTGCTTGACGGCGTCGTCGGCGCCCGCGGTGCCCTGCGGCACCGGGCTGGTGATCGCCGAGCAGCCGCCCCCGCAGCTGCCGCCGTCGGAGGAGGGCTGCCGGCCGACGTACAGCGGGAAGAACCGCCAGCCGCGCGTGTACTGCGCGCGCACCCAGTCGGCGGTCAGGTTCTGCTGGGCGCAGGCGCGGTTGATGCCGCCGATGTAGACGCCGACGGCGCCGTACGGGGAGTCGTCGCGCCAGGCATCCATCGCCGACCGGCTCGGGGCGGCGCAGGTGTCGAAGCCCTCGCCGCGGAAGGAGGTCGCGTCGGTGGGCAGCGGGTCCGCCGCGCGCTGTTCGGCGGGCCCCTCGCGCCGCGCGGCGGCGACGGGCAGTCCGGCGCCGCGCAGGACGTCCTGGATGCGGGCGCGGTCGTAGCCGTAGGTGGCGGTGACGGCGATGCGGTCGGCGGTGGCCCGGTAGGTGCGGGCCGTCGGGTTCTCGGTGACGGCCCTGGGGGCCGCGGAGGCGGGCTGGACCAGGAGCGCCTCGGTACGGCCGCTGGCCCTGGCCGGGCAGTTCTGGTCGGGGCCCGGCGTGCCGAGGTAGACGGCGTGCCGGTCGAAGCGGACGCAGGTGTCGGGGTGCTTCTTCAGGTCCACGACCCGCCAGGAGTCGGGCACGGCGAAGACGTGACCGCGGTAGGCGACCTGGGTCACGTCCTCGGAGCCGCTCCGGCGCGGCGCCGAGCTCGCGGGGACGAGCGCTCCGGCGGCGAGGGCTGACGCCGCGAGGAGCACGGTCAGGGCGCGGGCTCCGGCCCTGCGGGTCTGGGACGAACGGGCTGCGTGCATGGTTCTCGTTTCTCGGTGCGTTCGGGCTGTCTGGCCATCCATGGCCGGTGACCGGACGGTCGGAACGCCCCGCGGGACCGTTTCACGCTGTTGCCCGCCCCTCACCGTCGGGTAAGGTGCGGCGCATGTTCGCGCATTCGAACCAGAACTGGTGGTGGACCGCTCATCCGGCGGCCCACTGACTGCGCGTTGACGAAGACTTCGCGAAGGCCGCCCGAGGGGCGGCCTTCGGTGTTTGCGGACCCGGGTCGTTCCTCTCCGAGATGCACGATCCGAGAGAAGGACCGCACCCGTGAACCTGCTCGACCTGTTGGACGATCCCCGTCCCTTCGCCCTGCTGCGCCGCCGCACCCCGGGCCGCGACCACGACGTGGTCGAACTGCTGCTGGGGCCGGTGCGCGAGGTGGAACGCCTCGCCGACATCCCCGACGAAGCCCTCGCGCTGATCCCGTTCCGGCAGATCCGCGAGCGCGGCTTCGACGTCCGTGACGACGGCACCCCGCTCGCGGTGCTCGTCCCCGAGGAACGCCATGAACTGCCGCTCGCCCGGGCGCTGGAGGAGCTGCCGGACCACGACGTGCGGGTCGAGGGCGGCGGCTTCGACGTCGGCGACGAGGAGTACTCCGGGATCGTCGAGCGGGTGCTGCGCGAGGAGATCGGGCGCGGCGAGGGCGCCAACTTCGTGATCCGGCGGACGTACGAGGGCCGGATCCCGGGGTTCGGACGGGCCGACGCCCTGGCGCTGTTCCGCCGGCTGCTGGTCGGCGAGCGCGGCGCGTACTGGACGTTCGTCGTGCACACCGGAAATGAGCAAGGGCCCGAAGGGCCTTCCTCGGAAGGGCGGGGGCGGGGGACGGGTGGGCGGACCCTGGTCGGGGCGAGCCCCGAGGTGCACGTGCGGATGTCCGCCGGGACGGTCGTGATGAACCCGATCAGCGGGACGTACCGCTACCCGGCCGGGGGGCCGACGCCCGAGGACCTGCTCGCGTTCCTCGCCGACGGCAAGGAGATCGAGGAGCTCTCGATGGTCGTCGACGAGGAACTCAAGATGATGTGCACGGTCGGGGACATGGGCGGGGTGGTGATCGGACCGCGGCTCAAGGAGATGGCCCACCTCGCGCACACCGAGTACGAGCTGCGGGGCCGCTCCTCGCTGGACGTGCGCGACGTGCTCCGGGAGACCATGTTCGCGGCGACCGTCACCGGCTCGCCCGTGCAGAACGCCTGCCGGGTCATCGAGCGTCACGAGGTCGGCGGGCGCGGCTACTACGCGGGCGCGCTGGCGCTGGTCGGGCGGCAGCCGGAGGACGGGCCGGACGGCGGCCCCGGGGCGCAGACCCTCGACTCCCCCATCCTCATCCGCACCGCCGACATCGACGCGGAGGGCCGGCTGCGGGTGCCGGTCGGCGCCACCCTCGTCCGGGGATCGGATCCGGCGGGCGAGGTCGCCGAGACGCACGCCAAGGCGGCGGGTGTGCTGGCGGCGCTCGGGGTGCGGCCCGGCCGGCCGCGCCCGGACGGCGTCCGGCCCCGGCTCGGCGACGATCCGCGGGTGCGGGCGTCGTTGGACGGGCGGCGGGCCTCGCTGGCGCCGTTCTGGCTGCGGATGCAGGAGCGGTCCCGTGACCTGACCGGGCACGCGCTGGTCGTGGACGCCGAGGACACCTTCACCGCGATGCTCGCGCACGTGCTGCGCTCCTCCGGCCTGGAGGTGACGGTGCGCCGCTACGACAGGCCGGGGCTGCGCGAGGCGGTGCTCGCGCACGAGGGCCCGGTCGTCCTCGGCCCCGGTCCCGGCGATCCCTCGGACGCGGCGGACCCCAAGATGCGTTTCCTGCGCGCCCTGACGGCCGATGTGCTGCGGGAGCACCGGCACGGCGTCCTCGGCGTCTGCCTCGGGCACGAACTGATCGCGGCCGAGCTGGGTCTTGAGATCGTGCGCAAGGACGTGCCGTACCAGGGCGCGCAGACCCGCATCGACCTCTTCGGGCGGCCCGAGACCGTCGGCTTCTACAACAGTTTCGCGGCGCGCTGCGACGACGAGGCGCTGGCGGAGCTGTCGGCGCACGGTGTCGAGGTCAGCCGGGCCGCGAACGGCGAGGTGCACGCGCTGCGCGGCCCCGGGTTCGCGGGCGTGCAGTTCCACCCGGAGTCGGTGCTGACGCTGAACGGGGCGGCCGTGGTGCGGGAGCTGACGGGTCAGCTGCGGGGCACGAGCACGTTCTCCGAGCGGCGGCCCTCGGTGTAGTCGAGGACGTTGGCCGCGGTGGCGTCGACGATCTGGCCGACCGCGTCCCGGGTGTAGTACGCCTGGTGCGAGGTGACCAGGACGTTCGGGAAGGTGACCAGACGGGCCAGGGTGTCGTCCTCGACGGTCTCGAGGGACTTGTCGAGGAAGAAGAGCCCGGCCTCCGCCTCGTACACGTCGAGGCCGACGCCCGTGAAGCGGCCCTCGCGCAGCTGGGCGACGAGGGCCTGGCTGTCGATGAGGCCGCCGCGGCTGGAGTTCACCAGGATCGCGTCGTCCTTCATCAGGCGCAGGGCCTCGGCGTCGATGAGGTGCTGGGTCTCCGGCATCAGCGGGACGTGCAGGGTGACGATGTCGGACTCGGCGAGGAGGCGTTCCCTGGAGACGTACTCCATGCCGAGTCCGACGCACGCCGGGTTCTCGGCGACGTCCCAGCCGAGCAGCCTCATGCCGAAACCGTGGGCGATCCTGGCGAAGGCCTCGCCGATCTTCCCGGTGCCGACGATCCCCGCGGTGCGGCCGTGCATGTCCCGGCCCATCAGGCCTTCGAGGCGGAAGTCGAAGTCGCGGGTGCGGTTGGCGGCGCGCACGATACGGCGGTTGACGGCCATGCCGAGGGTCCAGGCGAACTCGGCGACCGAGTACGGCGAGTAGGACGAGACCCTGGCGACCGTCATGCCGAGGCGCTCCGCGACCTCCAGGTCGATGTTGTTGAACCCGGTGGAGCGCTGGGCGACGAGCTGGGTGCCGCCGGTCGCCAGGGTCTGTAGGACGCGGTGTCCCAGGGCGCAGTTGACGCTGGTGGACACCACCTCGTAGCCGGCCGCGATGGGCGCGGTGTCCTCGGTGAGGAAGACGTCGAGGCAGCGGACCTCGTGGCGTCCCTCGAAGGCCTTCTCGATCAGGGGCTTCTCGTCGGACTGGACGCCGAACGCCAGGATCTCCACCGGTCTCTCCCGTGCTGGGGTACGGGCCGAATATACGGCCCGTACCCCAGCGGCCGCTCGAGCGGTGCCGCGGCTCCGCCGTCAGCCGAAGAAAACCCCCGCCTCCGCGTACAGACCGGGGTCCACCGTCTTCAGCCTGGCGGTGGCCTCCGCGATCGGGACGCGGACGATGTCCGTGCCGCGCAGGGCCACCATCTTGCCGAAGTCACCGTCACGGACGGCCTCGATGGCGTGCAGTCCGAAGCGGGTGGCGAGCCAGCGGTCGAAGGCGCTGGGCGTCCCGCCGCGCTGGACGTGCCCGAGGACCGTGGTGCGGGCCTCCTTGCCGGTGCGCCGCTCGATCTCCTTGGCCAGCCACTCGCCGACGCCGGAGAGCCGAACGTGCCCGAAGGAGTCCAGGCTGCCGTCCTTGAGGACCATGTCGCCGTCCTTGGGCATGGCGCCCTCGGCGACGACGACGATCGGCGCGTACGACGCCTTGAAGCGCGAGGTCACCCAGGCGCAGACCTGGTCGACGTCGAAACGCTGCTCGGGGATGAGGACGACGTTCGCTCCGCCGGCCAGGCCCGAGTGGAGGGCGATCCAGCCCGCGTGGCGGCCCATCACCTCGCAGACGAGGACGCGCATGTGCGACTCGGCGGTGGTGTGCAGGCGGTCGATGGCCTCGGTCGCGATGTTGACCGCCGTGTCGAAGCCGAAGGTGTAGTCGGTGGCGGAGAGGTCGTTGTCGATGGTCTTCGGCACGCCGACGATGTCGATGCCGTACTCGTCGCCGAGCCGGGCGGCGACGCCCAGGGTGTCCTCGCCGCCGATCGCGACGAGGGCGTCGACCTCCTGCTTGGCGAGGTTCTCCTTGATCCGGCGGATGCCGTTCTCGTGCTTGAGGGGGTTGGTGCGCGAGGATCCGATGATGGTGCCGCCGCGCGGCAGGATCCCGCGCACGGCGGGGATGTCGAGCCGCATGGTGTCGCCCTCGAGCGGCCCCCGCCAGCCGTCCCGGTAACCGACGAAGTCATAGCCGTACTCCTGCACGCCCTTGCGGACGATGCCCCGGATGACGGCGTTGAGCCCGGGGCAGTCGCCGCCTCCGGTCAGTACTCCGACCCGCATGGAAAGTCCCTTCGCCACGATTGGCTGTCGGACTCACGCTAATAGTGATCCAGGTCACTTCGGCATGGTGCGGACGGGCCGTTCCGGTGAATTGTCGGGAGTTGATCAATAGATCACCCGAAAGACGGCGTTCGCGGCGATCACGCCCCGTCCAGTCCGCGCTCTATGGCGTAGCGGACCAGTTCGACGCGGTTGTGCAGTTGGAGCTTGCCCAGGGTGTTCTGCACGTGGTTCTGGACGGTGCGGTGGGAGATGACCAGGCGTTCGGCGATCTGCTTGTAGCTCAGGCCCTTGGCGACCAGGCGCAGCACCTCCGTCTCACGGTCGGTCAGCTGCGGGGCCCTCGGCTCGTCGGCGCCCGTGGCGGTGACGGGTTCCGAGGCCAGCCGGCGGTACTCGCCGAGGACCAGTCCCGCGAGGCCCGGCGTGAACACCGGGTCGCCGACGGCCGTCCGGCGCACCGCGTCGGTCAGCTCCTCCGCGGACGCCGACTTCAGGAGGTAGCCGGTCGCGCCGGACTTCACCGCCTCCAGCACGTCGGCGTGCTCGCCGCTGGCCGACAGGACCAGGACGCGCAGGGACTGGTCGGCGCCGACCAGTTCCTTGCAGACCTGGACCCCCGGCTTGGCGGGCAGGTTCAGGTCGAGGACGAGGACGTCGGGCGCCGCCGCCAGCGCGCGGCGCACGGCCTGCTCCCCGTCGCCCGCGGTCGCGACCACGTCGAACCCGGCGGCCGCCAGGTCACGGGCCACGGCGTCACGCCACATGGGGTGGTCGTCCACCACCATGACCTTGATGGGGGTCTCCCCCGTCGTCCCGCCCGTCATCGCCCTACCGTCGCCTTCGTCATCGCGTCCTCGCCTTGCCCCGCACGTCCTTCGGCACCTTCAGCTCGACCTCGGTGCCCTGTCCCGGGACGGAGACCAGCTCCGCCGTACCGCCCAGCTCGCGCAGCCGGCCGCGGATCGAGAGCGCCACGCCGAGCCGGCCCTCGCCCTCGGCCTGGGCGAGCCGCCCCTCCGGGATGCCGGGGCCGTCGTCGCGCACCGTCACGATCACGACGTCCGGCTCGTCCTCGACCAGGATCCAGGCACGGGCGTCCGCGCCCACGTGCTTGCGGACATTGTCCAGGGCCGCGCCCACGGCCGCCGCCAGTTCCCGCGCGGCGGACGGGTCGAGCGGCACCGCCGCGCCGGGCTCGGAGAGGGTCACCCGCGCGGTGGCGTACGGGGCGAGCAGGGCGCGCAGGTCGAGGGGGCCCTCGGGATCCTCGCCGTCGGGTTCGTCCACGGCCCGTACGACCGCGCCGAGCGCCGCGTCCTCCGACACCCGTGAGACGGGCACCAGACCGCCCGACACCAGCGTGCGCAGCGCGACCTCCTGCTCACCGGCCATCCGGCCCAGCTCGGCCGCCTCGCCGCCGAGCGCGCTGCCCCGCCGCTGCACCATGGCGAGGACCTGGAGCACACCGTCGTGGATGTCCCGGGCGAGGCGCTCGCGTTCGCGGGTGGCCGCCTCGATCTCCAGGGCTCGGGCGAGGGTGCGCTCGGAGGCGCGGGCGACCTCGACGACGTAGCCGATGGCGATGGAGGCGACCCAGACGAGGATCACGTTGTGCACGGTGTCGCGGGTCGGGGCGCCGCGCTCGACGAGGTTGGCCACGGCGACGAGCGTGGAGGCGAAGGCGGCCCACCGCCAGCCACCCTTGATCGCGAAGGCCAGGACGGCGCCCGCCGTCCATATCGACGGCAGGGTCGGGCCGCCCGATTCGATGCGCGCGGCGGAGTCGGCGACGCGGGTCAGCAGGACGCCGGCCAGCGCGACGGTGAGGTCGGCGGCGAGGAACCGCCGGGTGCAGTTCGCCGCGCCGGAGACCTTCGGGAGCGTGGCCAGCGTCCAGACGAACAGGAACGCGAAGAACGCGACGGCCACCCACGGGCGGTCGAACCGGTGGTACGCGCTGACGAAGAGCCCGATCGCGTACAGCACCGTCAGAACGCGGTACCCGGCCAGGGCGCGCCACAGCGGCTGCTCGACCGACATCCTCATGACTCTCTCGCGCTTGGCCATGTCCCCCCACCCCACGCCGCCGACGTCCCTACGGACGCTCCCGGGAGCCGGACCGTTGCCTGCCGGCCGGTCCGCATTCCCCCCGCCCCCTAACCGGCCGCAGGACCGGTCTGTTCCCCCGCCCGCTTCTCAGGGGCCTGCTCCTCGGAGGCCTGCTCCCCGGGATCCTCGCCGGTCCGTTCCCCGGCCGTCCCCTCCCCGGTCCGCCCCTCGGTCCGTGCCGCGGCGTCCCGCGCTTCGGCCTGCTCCCTGGCCGCCTGCTTCTCCGCCTGGGCGAGGGTCGCCCTCGCCGCCTTCTCGGCGTCCTTCTCGGCCTTCGCCGCCTCCGCGATCTGCCGCTTGGCGGCCGTCGCGTACATGTCGACGTACTCCTGGCCGGAGAGCTTCATGATCTCGTACATGACCTCGTCGGTCACCGCGCGGAGCACGAACCGGTCGTGCTCCATGCCGCTGTAGCGGCTGAAGTCCAGCGGCTTGCCGATGCGGATGCCCGGACGCATCAGCTTGGGCATCAGCTTGCCCGGCGGCTGGATCTTCTCGGTGTCGATCATCGCGACCGGGATGACGGGCGCGCCGGTGGCGAGGGCCACGCGCGCGAGACCACCGGGCTTGCCGCGGTAGAGGCGGCCGTCGGGCGAGCGCGTGCCCTCCGGGTAGATGCCGAACAGCTCACCGCGCTCGATCACCTCGATGCCGCTCTTGATGGCCGCCTCACCCGCGCCGCGCGCGCCGGAACGGTCCACCGGGAGCTGGCCGACGCCCTTGAAGAAGGCGGCCGTCATCCGGCCCTTGATGCCCGGCGTCGTGAAGTACTCCGCCTTCGCGATGAAGGTCACCTTGCGTTCGAGGACCGCCGGCAGGAAGAACGAGTCCGAGAACGAGAGGTGATTGCTCGCCAGAATGGCCGGGCCCTCGGCGGGGATGTTCTCGAGGCCTTCCACCCAGGGCCTGAAGGCGAGCTTCAGCGGCCCTCCGATGGAAAACTTCATTGCGCCGTAGATCACCCGCGTGCCTCCTGTGTCGTAGATCAGACCTTAACCCGGAGCGGCGTCAAAGGCCCCGACGACCCTGGTCGGTGTCAGTACGCTCGCGTACGGTGAAGCACACCCGGAGTCGTTTTCCGCCCAACTCATGAACAGGAGACCGAGGTGCCGGTCCTTCCTGGAGCCGAGCCGTTCCGCCACGAGGGCGGAGAGGTCGGCGTCCTTCTCTGCCACGGTTTCACCGGCTCCCCGCAGTCGCTGCGCCCCTGGGCGGAGTACCTCGCCGAGCACGGTCTGACCGTCGCGCTGCCGCTGCTGCCGGGACACGGCACCCGCTGGGAGGACATGCAGGTCACCGGCTGGCAGGACTGGTACGCGGAGGTCGACCGCGAGCTGCGCGCCCTGCGCGGGAGCTGCTCGCGGGTGTTCGTCTTCGGGCTCTCGATGGGCGGCGCGCTGGCCCTGCGGCTCGCGGCCCGGCACGGCGACGAGATCAGCGGCGTCGTGCTCGTCAACCCGCTCAACAAGGTGCAGGGCCTGGCCGCGCACGCACTGCCCGTGCTGCGTCACCTCGTCCCCTCCACCAAGGGCATCAAGAGCGACATCGCGAAGGAGGGCTCCGAGGAGATCGGCTACGACCGGGTGCCGCTGCACGCCGCGCACTCGATGCGCCGGCTGTGCGGGGTGGTGGACGCGGAGCTGCCGCAGGTCACCCAGCCGCTCCTGCTGCTGCACAGCTTGCAGGACCACGTGGTCTCCCCCGCGGACTCGGCCCGCGTCCTCGGCCGGGTGTCCTCCACGGACGTGACGGAGATCGTGCTGGAACAGAGCTACCACGTCGCGACGTTGGACCACGACGCGGACCGGATCTTCGAGGAGAGCCTCTCCTTCGTCACCCGGCTCGCGCCCGGTGCCGGCAAGGAGGCCGACGCCGGTCAGGTGGGTTTGCAGGAAGGGACGGCAGCCGGTGGCTGAGCACGACGCGGACCGCGGCGATTTCGAGGAGAAGGGCGTCCCCGTCGGCGAACCGCTCGACGGGGCCCGCGGCGAGGGACTCGGCGACGCGCTCACCGAGTCCGCGGGAGAGCCGCGCGGAGAGTCTCCCGGTGATGCCCGCGGGGAGTCCGACGACGACGGGCAGAGCGTGCCCTTCGACGAGGAAGCCGCCTGGAAGTCGATCGTCGAGGGGTACGGCGAGGAGCCGCCGGACCCGCCCGGCTCGCGGCCGTTCCGGTCGGTGGAGGACCTGGCGCTCCCCGAGCCCGGGACGGACACCGGTGGCGGGAGCGCCGGGGACGGTGGGGGTCCCCCCTGGTCCGGGGGCCCCTCCCGGCCGAAGGCTGGGGGAGAAGCCGAGACCTTGGGAGAGGGCGAGGGCAAAGGCAAGGGCAAGGGCGAAGACGGCCCGGCAGGGTCCGGGCCGGAGGCCTCCCCCGGCGACCTGCCCTCCGCCGTCAGGCCCCTCGGCAGTTCGATCCGCTTCGCGCCCGGTGTCGGCGGCCCGCGGGACTACAGCGCGCCCGAGCCGTCCGAGGACGACTTCGACGAGGACGACGAGGGCCACTTCGTCCCGCCCGAGCCGCCTCCGCTGCCCGCCGCGGACACGACCGCCAAGTTCGCCTGGCTCGGCGTGCTCGGCGGCCCCGCGCTGCTCCTGCTGGCCGTCCTGCTCGGCTGGGACATGACCTGGTGGCTCACCACCCTCGGCATCGGCGGCTTCCTCGGCGGCTTCGCCACCCTGGTGACGCGCATGAAGGACGACGACGAGGACGACGACGACCCGGGCCGCGGCGCGGTGGTCTGACCAGGGCCGCCCCGGCCGGGAGCACGGTGGGGCGGCTCGGCCGGGAAGTACGGCGGGGCGGTCCGGCAGCGTCTAGGACGCGGGCACTCTGAGGGCGGCCAGTACGGGCAGGTGGTCCGTGGCCGCCCTCAGGTCCGCCCCGCTCACGCCGGGGAGAGCGAGCGGCACCCCGCAGCCGAGGACCTCGATGCCGGGCGTGGCGAAGACCGCGTCGATGCGCCGGTCGGGCCCCGCGAACGTCCAGGTGTGCTCCCCGCCCCAGGGACGGGTCGCGAAGCCGTCCTGGAGCGCGTCCGCGAGCCGGCGGAAGGCCGGTCCCGTCGGGCTCTCGTTGAGGTCGCCGCCCGCGACGGCGTGCGGGGTGCCGAGGCCGGCGAGGCGGTCGAGGAGCATGCCGCTCTGCTCGTGGCGCTCGTCCTTCTGGAGCGACAGGTGGCAGCTCAGCACGCCGAGCCGGGCGCCCCCGAACCGCACGACCGCCGTGGCGAAGCCCCGTCGGTGCTGTCCCGGGGTGAGCGGGAGCAGCACGTCCTCGGTGCGCTCCACGGTGGCCCGCAGGGTGCACAGCAGCGCGGGCCCGGCGGCGGTGGCGCCCCCGGACAGGATGACGAGATCCGAGGCGGCGGCGAGACGCGCGAGCTTCTTGCGCCAGCGGAAGAAGCGCGGCGCCTCCTGGACCAGGACGAGGTCCGGCGCGCAGGCGCTGATCACCCGGGCGAGCGCCGCGGTGTCGTCGCGCATCGAGCGGATGTTGTAGCTGAGCACGCGGACGACGGCCGAACCGTCGGCTTCGGTGCGGGACACGGGCAGCGGACTGGCGGAGAAGCTGGTCGGCATGGCGATCAAGATACGCGCCGGAGGCCCGCCGGAAGGGCCGAAGGGACACACGGCCCGGACTCCGCGGGGCGCGGGGCAGGCGGGCGGGCTCCTTCCGGCGCACCGGAGGCCCCTCGATCGGGTGAAGCACACTCGGCGCGCGGCCGGAGTTCCGTGGAAGCGCGCCGGCCCGGTGGGGCGCGCGGTTCCGACGGGCGCTGCGGGTACGAGGGGCGCGCCCTCCTGTGCGGGCGCGACGCAGTCGGCTGACGGCCGGAGTTCCGTGGAAGCGCGCCGGCCCGGTGGGGCGCGAGGTTCCGACGGGCGCTGCGGGTACGGACACGGCGGCGCCCGCCGTCCTGTGCGGTGCGGCGGGCGCTGCCGTGCGAGAGGCGCGGGACCTACATGATCGGGTCGGGCTCCCGGGCGAGGTCCGCCGCTCCGACGAGACCCGCCTTGTTGCCCAGCTGGGCGGCGATCACGTCGGCGACCGGACGCCAGTTGCCGCCGACCAGCCAGCGCTTGTACGACTTGCGGATCGGGTCGAGGACCAGCTCGCCCTCGTCCGAGAGGCCGCCGCCGACGATGAAGGCGGACGGGTCGAAGAGCGAGGCGAGGTCGGCCAGACCCGCGCCGGCCCAGCGGGCCAGCTCGCGGTAGGAGTCCACCGCGACGTGGTCGCCCTGGCGGGCGGCCATGGAGATGTGCTTGCCCTCGATGCCGTCGGGAGTGCCGTCGCCGAGGCCCAGCAGGACCTCCGCCGCCTCCGGGGTGGCGTTGGCGCGCTGCTTGGCGTAACGGACGAGGGCGCGCCCGGAGGCGTACTGCTCCCAGCAGCCCTGCGAGCCGCAGCCGCACAGCAGCCCGTCCGGCACCATCCGGATGTGGCCGAACTCGGCGGCCACGCCGAAGTGGCCGCGGCGCAGCTTGTTGCCGATGATGATGCCGCCGCCGAGGCCCGTGCCCAGGGTGATGCAGATGACGTTGCGGTGGCCCTTGCCCGCGCCGAACTTGTATTCGCCCCAGGCGGCCGCGTTCGCGTCGTTCTCGACGACGACCGGCAGGCCCACACGCCGCTCGACCTCGGCCTTGAGCGGTTCGTTGCGCCAGTCGATGTTCGGCGCGAAGTAGACGGTCGAACGCTGGCGGTTCACATATCCGGCGGCACCGATGCCGACGCCGACGATGTCGTGGCCGGCACGCGCGCCCTCCACGGCCGAGGCGATGGCGTCCACGATGGCCTGCGGCGTGCTCGGGGTCGGCACCTTGTGGGTCGAGAGGATGTTGCCTTCCTCGTCGACCACACCGGCCGCGATCTTCGTGCCGCCGATATCGACGCCGATGGTGAGTCCCATGAATCCCTCAGTTTCGGTCGAGCCCCGCTACGGCCAACCGTACCCGAGGGGCGATTAGTCCAAGTCGATGTGTTCGCCCGGACCGGCCTCGTCGTCGCGGGAATCCGTGCCCCGAGTGGTCCAGCGGCGCTCCTGGTTCTCGACGGCCGAACGGTAGGCGGCGAGCAGTTCGGAGCCCGCGGCCGCGAGATGGTCGAAGACCTCGGGATTGCGCTCCAGCACCGGTTCCACGGCGGCCCTGGCCTGCTGCACGACCTGGTTGACCATCTGCTGGGCGGTGCCGGAGGCGGCCGCGCCGAACAGCGGCGACTGGAGCCCGGAGAGCTTGTCGGCGACGGCGTCGACGAGTCTGCGCAGTTCCTCGGCGGCCGAGCCGGGCGGCGGGCCCTGCTGGGCGCGGCGGCGGGCCTTCTCCGCGGCGAGGTCCTCCGCGCAGGCCGTCGCCCAGGCGTCGTCGTCGGTGGCGCGCTTCTCCTCGACACGCACCTCGTCGGCCGTCTCCTCCTGAGCGGCGTCGGATGTGGGGCGCTCTTCGCTCATGGCGGGACTCCTGCCTACGTGTCTCGTGCCTTCGACGTTACCCGAACGGGGGTACTCCGTTCACCGTGCCCGGCGTCCCGGGTCGCGCACGGTCACTTCTCGCGCGGCCACAGCCCGGGATCCGGCGTGAAACGGACGCGCAGCTCGCCCTCGCGCAGGGCCGCTCCGGCCACCGTGCAGCGGCGCAGCGCGGACGGGAGCGGGACGATCCTGCGGGACTGGCCGACGGTGACGACGAGTTCGTCACCGCGCCGGATGAGGTCGAGTTCGTCGCGTATCGCGCCGGGCAGCGGGATGTGCCACACGAGCACGCCGTCGTCGGCGAGACGGTCGGTGACGGGCCACTCGACCGGGGTGGGCGCGGTGTTGACGCCGGGCACGGGAAGCGCGGCGAGCTCGTCGGTGCCGCGCGGGTCGTGGCCGCGGTGCGGGACCTCGTGGACCTCGTACGACTCCCGCCACTCGTCCAGGGCCTTGCGCTGCTGGGCCGCGAGGGCTCCCAGCCAGGCGTCGTTGGTGGCGCCGGGCAGGACCCGGTTGGCGACGAGGGTGTCGAGGGGCAGTCCTCGCAGGGCGAGCGCGGTGGCGGCGGTGCGGACGGCGTCCGTGCCGGCCGGTCCGGGCTCGGCCACCAGCCGTACGGTCGTGGCGCGGTCCTCGACGACCGCCTGTACGGCGGCCAGCTCGACGTCCCAGCGTCCCGCGGTCTCGTACAGCCACTCCGCGGGCATGGGCACGCCCGCGAGCCGCCCGAGGACCGGACGCAGGGCCCGGGCCGCCTGGCGCTCCGGCGGGAGCAGGCGGCGCAGATAGCGGCGGAGCTCCTCGGGCAGGGCGAGGAGGGCCAGGGCCTGGGGGGTGGGGGGCAGGTCCACGACGAGCAGGTCGTACGTGTCCGACAGGGCGGCGTCGCGCAGGGCGCGCAGGAGGGCCAGTTCCTCGGCGCCGGGGAGGGGGGTGACCTCCTCGGCGTCCAGGCGGGAGGCGCCGAGGAGGTCGAGGGCGGTGGTGGCGCGCCGCTGGAAGGCGGTGAGGTCGTCGCGGAAGCGGGCGGCGGCGTCGGGGCGCCAGGCGGTGAGGCCGGGGGCGGCTTCCACGGGGTCCGGGCCGGTGGGGACGCCGAGGACGGCGCCGAGGGTGTCGGTGCGGTCGGCGGTGAGCACCAGGGTTCGGGTGCCTTCCCCCGCCGCCTTCAGCGCGGTGGCCGCGGCGACGGTGGTACGGCCTGTGCCGCCTTGGCCGGTGATCAGGATGGTGCGCATGGGGGTGAACGCTACCGGGGCGATGACCTCTGCGGTTCTCGGGTTCCGGTTCGGTGGGGGGTCGGGGCCGTGCCGGTGCATCAGCCCGTCGCCGTCGGGTGAGGCGTGAGCGTCGGTGGCGACGGGCATCGATGTACCGGCACGGCCCCTCACGCCGGATCCCGACTGCGGGTGCGTGGTGGCTCGTGCGAGATCCAGCCCCGGCCGGGAAAATCCGGCCCCTCCGGTGTTCGAGGAGCAGAGTCCCGGCGGCGATGGGGGTCGCCCCTGGTCTGGGGGTCCCTCCCGGCCGAAGGCTGGGGGAGAAGCCGGGACCTTGGGGTCGGGTAGGGGCGGAGGGGGCGAAAAGCCCTGTGGTCAGGCCGTTTCCTCGACGCGCTTCTTCAGGCCGGCCAGGGCGCGGTCGATGATGACCTTCTCGGCCTTGCGCTTGATCATGCCGAGCATGGGGATCTTCACGTCGACGGTCAGCCGGTAGGTGACCTCGGTGGCGCCCTCGCCCGCGGGCTTGAGGAGGTACGAGCCGTCCAGGGAGCGGAGCATCTGGGACTTGACCAGGGTCCAGGAGACCTCGTGGTCGCCGGTCCAGGTGTAGCCGAGGGTCTGGTCGTCCTTGATGGCACCGGCGTCCATGACGAGACGGACCTGCTCGGCGCGGCCGAGTTCGTCCGACTTGAGGACCTCCGCCTCCTTCACCTCACCCGTCCAGTCCGGGTACCGGGCGAAGTCGGCGATCACCGCCATGACGTCAGCCGGTGCCGCCTCGATCGTGATGCTCGAACTGGTGTGTTCCGCCATCGCGGTGGCTCCTCGAGATGCGGTCCGGTGAAGGAGGGTGGTACGCACGTGTGTGCAGCGTGAAGGCTACCGCGCACGGCCGCGGACGCTGTCACCCCACCTGGCCTTCCGCGCCGTCACCGTGTCACCACTCCAGCACCCAGGGGCGGCCCGAGCCCGCGAAGTGCCCCACGTTCACGCATTCCGTCGCCCCGACGCGCATCCGGCGGACGAGGGGCTGATGGACGTGGCCGAAGAGCGCGTAACGGGGACGTGTGCGCCGGATCGCGTCCAGCAGCGCGAGGGAGCCCCGCTCGAAACGGCGCGCCACGGTGTCGTACACCAGCTCCGGCACCTCCGGCGGGATGTGCGTGCACAGCACGTCGACCTCGCCGACCGCCTCGATCTTGGCCGCGTACTCCTCGTCGCTGATCTCGTACGGCGTCCGCATCGGTGTCCGCAGCCCCCCGCCGACGAAGCCGAAGACGCGGCCGCCGATCTCGACCCGCTCGCCGTCGAGGACGGTGGTGCCGGGTCCGGCGTACTCCGGCCACAGGGTCGGCATGTCGACATTGCCGTAGGTCGCGTACGTCGGTTCCGGGAACGCGGCGAACATCTCGGCGTACTGCCTGCGCACCGCCTTCTCGATCGCCGCGGCCCGGTCGGTGCCGATGCCCGCCCACAGCCGGGCACCGAACGCGCGCGCCTCCTCGAAGCGGCGGGCGGTGCGCAGTTCGACGATGCGGTCGGCGTTCTCCACGCCGAAGAGGTCCGGAAAGATGCCGCGCGCGTGGTCGGCGTAGTCGAGGAAGAGGACCAGGTCACCGAGGCAGATCAGGGCGTCGGCGCCGTCGCCGGCCCGGGCCAGGTCGCGGGCGTTGCCGTGTACGTCGCTGACGACATGGATGCGCGTCCTCGGACGGTTGACCGGTGTGGATGCCATGACGATCAAGCGTAGGCCGGTGCGGCAAACGTGAACAGAGGGGGCCGGACCTGCGGTTACTGGCACCTCCGGAAGCCCGTGGACTACTGTGCGCGCAGGAACGCCACCACGTGTGACGCATGGAACATCTCGCCGGGACCCCCTGTCGAAGAAGCCATACCGGCGGGTAACGTCCGGGCAGTCCAGTCGTACTCGGGATTTCAACAAGTGATCTCTTGAGTACCTGCCCGAGCCTTGGACCGCACCGTCGCATCACACAGAGTCGTGGCGTCGGCGCCCTATGAGGAGCAGCAGTCTTGCGCGAGTTCAGCCTTCCGGCTTTGTACGAGGTCCCTGCGGACGGAAATCTCACCGACATCGTCCGCCGAAACGCCGCGCAGCATCCCGACGTAGCCGTGATCGCCCGCAAGGTGGGCGGTACCTGGACGGACGTCAGCGCCACCACGTTCCTCGCCGAGGTGCGGGCCGCGGCCAAGGGTCTGATCGCCTCGGGCGTGCGGCCCGGCGACCGGGTGGCCCTGATGTCCCGCACCCGCTACGAGTGGACGCTGCTCGACTTCGCGATCTGGAGCGCCGGCGCCGTCACCGTGCCGGTGTACGAGACCAGCTCCCCCGAGCAGGTGCAGTGGATCCTCGGCGACTCGGGCGCGCGGGCCTGCATCGTGGAGCTCCCCGCGCACGCGGCCTCCGTGGAGTCGGTGCGCGACCGGCTGCCCGCCCTCGAGAACGTCTGGCAGATCGAGGCCGGCGGTGTCGAGGAGCTGGGGCGCCTGGGCGCGGACGTCAGCGACGCCACCGTCGAGGAGCGCAGCTCGCTCGCCAAGGCCGACGACCCGGCGACCATCGTCTACACGAGCGGCACGACCGGCCGTCCCAAGGGCTGTGTGCTCACCCACCGCAGCTTCTTCGCCGAGTGCGGCAACATCGTGGAGCGGCTGCGTCCGCTGTTCCGCACCGGTGAGTGCTCGGTGCTGCTCTTCCTCCCGCTCGCGCACGTCTTCGGGCGGCTCGTGCAGATCGCGCCGATGATCGCGCCGATCAAGCTGGGCTGCGTCCCGGACATCAAGAACCTCACCGACGAGCTGGCCGCGTTCCGGCCGACGCTGATCCTCGGCGTGCCGCGCGTCTTCGAGAAGGTCTACAACTCGGCGCGCGCCAAGGCCCAGGCGGACGGCAAGGGCAAGATCTTCGACAAGGCGGCGGACACGGCGATCGCCTACAGCCGCGCGCTGGACACCCCCTCGGGGCCGTCGTTCGGTCTGAAGATCAAGTACAAGACCTTCGACAAGCTCGTCTACAGCAAGCTGCGCGCGGTGCTCGGCGGTCGCGGCGAGTACGCGATCTCGGGCGGCGCCCCGCTGGGCGAGCGGCTCGGCCACTTCTTCCGCGGCATCGGCTTCACGGTCCTGGAGGGCTACGGCCTCACCGAGTCCTGCGCGGCCACGGCCTTCAACCCGTGGGACCGCACGAAGATCGGCACGGTCGGCCAGCCGCTGCCGGGCTCCGTGATCCGCATCGCCGACGACGGCGAGGTGCTGCTGCACGGCGAGCACCTGTTCAAGGAGTACTGGAACAACCCGGGCGCGACCGCGGAGGCGCTGGCGGACGGCTGGTTCCACACCGGTGACATCGGGACCCTCGACGAGGACGGCTACCTCCGCATCACCGGCCGCAAGAAGGAGATCATCGTCACCGCGGGCGGCAAGAACGTCGCCCCGGCCGTCATAGAGGACCGCATCCGCGCGCACGCGTTGGTCGCGGAGTGCATGGTGGTCGGCGACGGGCGTCCGTTCGTCGGCGCGCTGGTCACGGTCGACGAGGAGTTCCTGGGCCGGTGGGCCGCGGAGCACGGGAAGCCGGCCGGTTCGACCGCGGAGTCGCTGCGCGAGGACGCGGACCTGACGGCGGCCATCCAGGACGCGATCGACGACGGCAACGCGGCGGTGTCCAAGGCCGAGTCGGTCCGCAAGTTCCGCATCCTCGCCCACCAGTTCACCGAGGAGTCGGGGCACCTCACGCCGTCCCTGAAGCTGAAGCGCAACGTGGTGGCGAAGGACTACGCGAACGAGATCGAGGCACTTTATCGGGGCTGACGCCCGAGCGACCGGGTCCTGCCCCGGCCGGGAACAACACGGCTCGGCCCCCTCCGGTGGAGGGGGCCGAGCCGTTTCCGTCCCTGGGGGCCGTTTGCCTCGTTCGCCGGGTGGGGGGTTCCGGCTTCCGCCGTGGAGGGAGTCGCCGTCCCGGGCGGGCGGCTCGTCGTGGTTGCTCGCGCAGTTCCCCGCGCCCCTGACGGGCGCGGCCCTGGCGGGCGCCCGTCAGGGCGGCCGTCCAGGGGCGCGGGGAACTGCGCGAACGGCCCAGGGCAGCCCGAGGCGCCGACGGGCAGGTGTGGCACCCGGTGGGGTCAGAGCAGGGCTCGGAGTTGCTCGGCCAGGAGGTCCCAGCGCCATTTCTCCTCGACCCAGGCACGGCCGCGCTCGCCCATGCGGCGGCGCAGTTCGGGGTCGCCGAGCAGGGTGACGATGCGGTCGGCGGCCTCCTCCGGGGAGCCGCCGCGGACGACCCAGCCCGTCTCGCCGTCGAGCACGGCGTCGGGCGCGCCCCCCGAGTCGCCGGCCACCACCGGAAGGCCCGTCGCCGAGGCCTCCAGGTAGACGATGCCGAGCCCCTCGACGTCGAGGCCGCCCCTGCGGGTCCGGCACGGCATCGCGAAGACGTCCCCGGCCCCGTAGTGCGCGGGCAGTTCCGACCAGGGCACCGCCCCGGTGAACCGGACCGAGCCGGCCACCCCGGTTTCCGCGGCCAGCGTGCGCAGGTCCTTCTCGTAGGGCCCGCCGCCGACGATCAGCAGGACCGCGTCCGGCTCCTTGGCCAGGATCCGCGGCATCGCGAGCACGAGGGTGTCCTGGCCCTTGCGCGGGACCAGGCGGGAGACGCAGACGACGACGGGCCGGTCGGTGAGGCCGAGCCGGGCCCGGACCTCGTCCCCGCCCGAGCCGGGACGGAAGGTCCGCTCGTCGACACCGGGCGGCAGCTGCACCATGCGCGCCGCCGCCTCCGGGGTCAGCGCGGAGGCGATCCGCGAGCGCGTGTACTCGCCGAGGTAGGTGATGGTGTCGGTGGACTCGCCGATCCGGCGCAGCAGGGTGCGCGCGGCGGGCAGCTGGGCCCAGCCGGCCTCGTGGCCGTGCGTGGTCGCGACGAGGCGGGTCGCGCCCGCTCTGCGCAGGGCCGGCGCCATCAGCCCGAGCGGTGCCGCCGCGCCGAACCACACGGACGTACAGCCGTGTTCCCGCAGCAGGCCGACCGCCCGCCGGGTGGCACCCGGTGTCGGGAGCAGCATGGTCGTGCGGTCCCGTACGACGGTGAAGGGCTGCTCGGCGTCGAACGCGGCGGTCGCCTCGGCGCCCTCGCGGCCGCGCTTCCAGGTCGAGGCGTAGACGACGAGCCGCTCGGGGTCCAGGCGCAGTGCCATGTTGTGCAGAAAGGCCTGGATACCGCCGGGGCGGGGCGGGAAGTCGTTCGTCACGATCAGGGTCTTGTGCATCGTGTTCGACGATATCGAACCTATACTCACAGCTCCGCCAGGCCGCGCTGGACGGCTCGCACACAGACCGGTGCGTCACCCTGGTTCCGCGAAGAGCGCGGCGGCGTGGCACACGATTCCGGACGATGGGGCCAGGTGAGCATGACGGGGGCACGGAACACGAGGTTCCCGTTCGGCGTGGCCGTACTGCTGGGGACGTGGGGTCTGACCAGGCTGGGGCTGCTGCTCTTCGTGGCCAAGGTGTACGTCTTCCCGGGACCGGACGTCACCAGCGACGTCTCGGTGATCTACCACGGCTGGTACGAGGTCCTGAGCCGGGGCTTCTTCCCCCTGCACGACGTCACCTGGCAGTACCCGCCGGGCGCCGCCCTGGCGATCCTCTCCCCCGGCCTGCTGCCCTTCCTCGACTACCCGCACGCCTTCTTCGTGCTGGCCTTCGTCGCCGACCTGGTGGTCTTCGGACTGCTCCTGTACGCGGGCTCGCGCCCCGGCAGGACCCTGCGCGGCGCCTGGGTGTGGATGATCGGGGTGCCGCTGCTCGGTCCGACCGTGTACGCCCGCTACGACCTGATGGTGACGGCCGTCGCGGTCGCCGCTCTGCTCGCCGGGGCCGGCCGGCCCCGGGTGATGGGGGCGCTCACGGGCATCGGCGCGATGGTGAAGGTGTGGCCGGTGCTGCTGCTGCTCGCCGCCGTGCGCCGCCGGGCCTGGGCCTGGGCGGCGGCGACGGCGACCGGGATCGCGGCGCTGTTCTGGGCGACGATGCCGGGCGCGTTCGCCTTCCTGGCCTTCCAGCGCGACCGCGGCACCGAGGTGGAGTCGCTCGGTGCCCTGGTCTTCCACGTGGCCCGGCACCACGGCTGGAACGGGCGGGTGCTGCTCAACTACGGCTCGGTGGAGTTCGTCGGCCACTACGTCGACGAGGTGAGCACGGCGGCCCTGGTGCTGACCGCGCTCGCCTTCGGCTGGCTGCTGCTGTGGCGGCTGCGCGTCAAGCGGTTCCTGCCGCACACGCTCGCCGACGCCGCGTTCGTCGCCGTCCTGATGTTCATCACCACCAGCCGGGTCATCAGCCCGCAGTACCTGGTGTGGCTGGTCGGGATCGCCGCGGTCTGCCTGTGTTTCCGCGCGAGCCGGATGCCGGTGCCCGCCGTCCTCGTGCTGGTCGCGTGCTTCGTGACGGTGCTGGAGTTCCCGACCTGGTTCGGGGACGTCGTGAACAGCACGTGGCTGGGCATCACCCTGCTGTTCCTGCGCAACGGCCTGCTGGTGGTCGCCTCGGTGCTGGCCGCCCGGGAGCTGTGGCGGAGCACGGTCTCCCGGCCGGAGCCGGAGCTCCCCGCTCAGGCGGCCCCCACCAGGGAGACCCTGGCGTCCTCCTGACGCCCGGACCGCACCGTCCGCCGGGCCCACAGCCACAGGGCCGCGCACTGCACCGTCATGGACAGCGCGAGGGCCAGGCAGATGCCCGCGGGCCCCAGTGCGGACAGGGCCAGGGCGAGCGGCAGCTGGACCGCCGTGCCGGCCAGCGTCACCCGCAGCAGCACCGGTGCTCCCCCGCTGCCCTCGAAGACCCCTCCCAGGGCGATGAAGCAGGCCATCAGGAGCAGGTAGGGACCGACGCAGCGCAGGAACAGCACGCCCTCGTGGGCGACCGCGGGACCGGCGCCGAAGGCCCGCATGATCCAGGGAGCCAGGGCTCCGAGCAGCGCCGCGGCGAGCAGGCCGACGGTCCCCGAGACGAGGACGGCCTGCCGTCCGATGGCACCCCGCTCGTCACGGCCCGCGCCACTGCTGTGCGCGGTGTGGATCGAGGCGGCCTGCCGGACCGAGTAGAACGCCATGGTGGCGATGTACATGACCTTGTAGGCGATCGCGTAGGCGGCCACGACCGTCGTCCCGAGCCGGGCCACGATCGCGACCAGGACCAGCGAGCCGCCCTGGCGCACGGTGAAGTCGGCGGACATGGGCAGACCGGTGGCGAGGGTGCGGCGCAGGGCCGCGCCGGTTCCCTCGGCGGGCGCCGCGCCGGCCGCCTGTGACAGCAGGGGGTCGCGGCGCAGGGCGCGCAGGCCCGCGACGAGGGCCACCGAGCGGCACAGCACGGTCGACAGGGCGGCGCCGGGGACGCCGTACGCGTGGATCAGGAACGGGTCGAGGCCGAGGATCAGGCCGTTGGCCAGCAGGGCGAGGCGCATCGGGGTCCGGGTGTCGCCGGTCCCCTTGAGGATGCCGTCGACGAGGTTCTGCGCGAAGAAGACGGCGATGCCGGGCAGGGAGATCGCGAAGTACTGGACGGCCAGGGCCAGGGCTCGTCCGTCGCCGCCGAGCACGAGCCGGGCCAGCGGCTCGCGCAGCAGGAAGCCGCCGAGGGCGACCACCGGGGTGACCGCCGCGCACAGCGCCCAGCCCCCGCGCACGGCCGCCCGGACCGCGCCCGGATCCCGGGCGCCCCGGGCGTGCGCGACCAGGACGGTGGTGCCGGAGGCGAAGACCAGGGCGACGCCCAGCAGCACGTTCTCGGTGTTCGTCGCGACGGCGACGGCGGCCACGGCGTCCCGGCCGAGCCGGGAGACCCAGACGGTGTTGATGATTCCGGCGGCGACGGAGGCGAGCAGCGAGAGGTAGACGGGACGGGCGAGCGCCATGAGCTGCTTGCGGTGGGCGTTCACAGGACTCCCTCTTATCGAGCTACCTCGTTTCGAGGTAGCTCGATAAGAGGTACCATGGGCGGGTGAACCCCGCAACCACCCGGACGCGCCGGCCCCGCGGGGCGTCCACGAGGGAAGGGCCGGCCCGATGCTGGAGCTGTCGATCCTGGGTTTTCTGTACGAGGAGCCCCTGCACGGCTATGAGCTGAAGGAACGCATCAAGGCCCTCAGCGGCCATGTCCGGCCGGTCAGCGACGGCGCCCTCTACCCGGCGATCACCCGCCTCGTCGACAAGGGCCTGCTCGACCAGCACACCGAGCCCGGCAGCGGCGCGGCCCCGCGGCGCATCCTCGCGCTGACCGACAAGGGGCGCGAGGACCTGCTGGAGCGGCTGCGGCGGCCCAAGCAGGCCGAGATCACCGACCAGGTCCGCTTCAACACCCTGCTGGCGTTCCTGCGCCACCTGGGCGACCCCCGGGAACAGGCCGCGGTGCTGCGCCGCCGCCAGGAGTTCCTGGAGACCCCGGCGAGCTTCTTCTACCGGGACGGCGAGCCGGTGCGCGCGGAGGAGGCCGACGACCTGTTCCGGCGGGGGATGCTGCGGGTGGCGCGGGCGACGGGCGCGGCGGAGCGGGCCTGGCTCGCGGAGGCCATCGCCCTGCTGGAGGGCTGAACCGCCCGGCGCGTCAGCCGAGTTGGCCCCTGAGGTACTGCCGCCACAACCGGGTGAACCCCTGCGGCGTCGTGTGCAGCACGTCCCGCAGCGCGCCCTCGACCGCCCCCGCGCGCTTCCCGTGGTCGCCCACCGCCCGGTAGAAGTCGTTCAGCCGGACCTCGCCCCAGTGGTCCGCGATCAGCCGGCAGGCCATCCAGCCGCCCTCGTAGGCCCGCGCCAGCGCGCCCGCGTCCGCGGTGAACCCGAAGTCCTCGTCGTCGGGCAGGGCGGCCGGGACGCGCCCCTCCGCCACCGCCCGCCCGAGTTCCGGCGCGACCTGCCCGGGCGTCCGCCCGCTGCCGCGGTAGCCGGTCCAGTCCGCGTACCCCTCGGAGAGCCACAGCGGGGTGGCGGCCGTGGTGCGGGCGCGGGTGGCGACGTGCGTGGTCTCGTGGGTGAGCACGACCTGCTTGCCGAGGTCGCCGAGGACGCCGTACGCGTCCGGGTTGACGATGACGCGGTCCGCGGGCGCCTTCGCCGGACCTCCCCCGGTCTCCGGCCGGGAGGATCCCCGTTCCGCTCCGCCCGTCTCGCCGATGGTGACCGCCGCGATCCCCCGGTAGCCCGACGCCGGAGCCCCGAGCAGCCCCGCCATCCCCTCCAGCGACTCCGGCACGAGGACGACGACGCGCCGCGACCAGTCCGTGCCCCAGGCCTCCGACACGGCCGGAACGGCACGGTCCGCGAGATCCGCGAAGGAGCGCAGCCGCTCACCGGACTGCCCGACCCCGAGGACGAGGCTGCTGCGGCCCCGTACGGCCGTGACGGCCCCCTCGTCCCACAACTGGTCGCCACCCTTGCCGGCCGGCCTGTCGGAGGTGACGCGCCAGGTCCCGCCGGTACGGATCAGCCCGAGGGTGCGGTCCGTCTCGACCGGCACGGCGTCGTAGCCCTCGATGCGGTAGCGCAGTTCGGCGCGGGCGGTGGCGCGGTCGCCGGAGCGGTTCAGACCGGCCAGGCGGTAGGACCAGGCCGCCAGCGGCACGTCCCGCAGGTTCGCGAGGCCCTCTCCGGCCCCGGCCGCCGCGCCGGTGGCCCGGAACGCCGTCTCGTCCCGGTGCAGGACCGCGGTCGCCCGCCGGTCGAGGACCCGCTGCACCTCGGCCGTGGTGGTGTCGGGAGCCGTCCGGCCGCCGCAGCCGACGAGCCCGGCGAGCAGCAGCAGCACGGAGAGCCCTGCCCGCGACGCACCCCTTCGACCAGCCATCCTCCCGATCGTACGGTGCCCGGGCCCGGCCGCGCCCGGCCCGTCCGGCGCCGGCCCCGCGTCCCGTCAGACCCGGGTGACGGACGAGATCGGCATCATCCCGACCGGGTCGTAGCGCACCGGGGCGCCCGGGTAGGGCGCGTGGATCACCTGGCCGCCGCCCACGTACATCCCGACGTGGCTGGCGTCGGACCGGTAGGTGACCAGGTCGCCGGGCCGCGCCTGGGAGAGCGGGATCCGCCGTCCGGCGAACCGCTGGGCCTGCGAGGTGCGCGGCAGACCGACCCCGGCGTGCGCGTAGGACCACTGCATGAGGCCCGAACAGTCGAAGCCGCCGGGCCCGTTGCCGCCCCACACGTAGGGGCGGCCGAGCGCCGAACGGGCCGCGGCGACGGCGGCGGCCGCGCGCGCCGAGGACGCGACGGAGTCCCCGAGGCCGGCCAGGTCGTCGCGGACCGAGCGCGACGCCCGGTCGTAGGCGGCGCGGTCGGCGTACGGCAGCGAGTCGAGCAGCCGCTTCGCCCTGGCCAGTTTGCCCTCGATGACCCGCTTGTTCCGGGCGACCGCCGTACGGCTGCGCTCCAGTTCGGCGAGTTTCCCGTCGGCCTCCTCACGCTTCTGGGCGAGTTCGCGCAGGGCGAGCCGGAGGCCCTTGAGCTCACCGGCCCGACGGGTGCTGATCCGGTCGAGCACGGAGGCCTTGTCGAGATAGTCGTCCGGGTCGGCGGAGAAGAGCAGCGCGAGGGAGGGGTCGAGTCCGCCCGAGCGGTACTGCGCCCCGGCGAGCGAACCCAGCGCGTCCCGCATGGTGTTGACCCGGTCCTGCTGCCGGGCGATCTCGTCCTGCGCCGTGCCGAGCTGCTCGCGCAGCGCGTCGCCGCGTTCGTCGGCCGCGTCGTACGCCTCGGTGGCTCTCTCCGCCTGGGTGTAGAGGCGGTCCACCTCGGCCCGGGTGTCGTCCTGCGGCGCCGCGGAGGCGGGCAGGGTGCCGAGTGCGGCGACCGCCGCGGACATCACGCAGGCGACGCCGAAGGCGCCGGTGCCCCGGTCGGAGCCGGTCGGTGCAAGGCGGCGATGGAACCCCACGGCTGGCCGCACTCCCTTCCGCTGACGGACCCCCGCCCGTCGGGGGAACGCGCCAGACAGTAACCGCGCGACCACGCACCGACCAAAGGCTCCGGTGGGCACGCACAGTGACGCCCCGCCGGAGACGCAGGTCACCGACGGGGCGTGGGGTCAGCGCGAGTTGCCGCGATTCGCCCGTTCGGACGGAGCGGCAGGGGGCGCTCCGGGCGGTGGGGGCCGAGCCCCGGTCCGCCCGGGCGGATCAGATCCGGACGCCGAACTGGAAGGGCATGTTGCCGATCGACTCGTAGCGGACGACCGTGCCGGTGCGCGGGGCGTGCAGCACCTGGCCGTTGCCCGCGTAGAGGCCGACGTGGTGCTGGTCGCCGTAGAAGATGACCAGGTCACCGACCTGCAGATCGCTCTGCGAGTAGATGCGGGTGCCCGCGTTGGCCTGGGCCTGCGAGGTGCGGGGTATGGTCACGCCGGCCTGGGCGTAGGCCCAGGAGGTGAGGCCCGAGCAGTCGAAGGAGCTGGGGCCGGTGGCGCCGTAGACGTACGGCGAGCCGATCCTGGTCTTGGCGGCGGCGAACGCGGCGGCGGCGCGGCCCGAGGCGGGCGGGGTGTCGCCGAGGTCGACGCGCTCGCTGGCGCGGGTCGCCCGCTCCTGCTCCTCGGAGGCGAGCTTCGCCCGCTCCTGCGCGGTCAGGGAGTTCAGGAGCTTCTGCGCGGAGCCCAGCTTGGCCTGGACTTCCTTCTTCTTCTTGGCGAGCTCGGTCCGGGTGTCGGCGAGGTCCTTGAGCTTCGCGGAGGCCTCGGCGCGCTGCTGGGCGAGCGAACGCTGCTTCTCCTGGACCTTCTTGAGCGACTCGATCTGCTGGGCGCTCAGCTGGTCCATGGCCGAGGCCTTGTCCAGGAAGTCGTCCGGGTCCGAGGAGAGGAAGAGCGCCACGGAGGGGTCGATGCCACCGGTGCGGTACTGGGCGCTGGCCATCGAACCGAGGCCGTCGCGCAGCTCGTTGAGCTCCTCCTGGCCGCGGGCGACGTTGTCCTGGAGGGCGCTGATCTGCTTCTGCAGCTTCTGCTGCTTCTCCTTGGCGCCGTCGAGCTTCTCGGTGGCCTGCTCGGCCTCTTCGTAGAGCTTGTCGACCTTGGTCTTGACCTCGTCCTTGTTGGGCTTCTCGGACGGGGCCGCGTTGGCGGCGTTGGCGCTCAGCACGACGGCTGCTGCGGCGGCGGTGGTGAGCACGGTCACACGGGCGCGGCTCGGCTGCTTGGGTCGACGGTGGGACGCCACGAAGGCGAGCTCCTTCTTCCTCCAGCCGCCTGCCGAAAACGCCGACGGGCGGTGCCCCTCCACCGTCACTCCCCATGAGTGATCACCCGAGTTGGAGGTTCGAGCCATGACCCTAGTGACCTGCTTGTGATCAGTTCAAATCCAAACCTGAAAATTCTTTGTCACGGAGCGCATTCTTTGCCATCAACTCACCTGCAGTGATGTCCGCTTGACGCTACGTCGCGTGAAGATCCGGCGAATCCGGGCATCCTGCGCAGAAGTTACGCATGACGCGTAGGTGACCCATGCGACTTAGGTCATGGATCGCCGCGCACGTGAAACCCGTGGTCCGTGGGGTGGGGCGAGACTTCCGGACACACGCCCAAGTCCCCTCGGAACGTGGCACACAGGGGGAAAGCCGCGTAAGGATTCAAGGCGGACGAAAGTGCCGAACCGGGCACAAGGGGAGGTGTTCGGCTGGAGGCCCGCGACAGGAACGCGTCGAGGAGCCGTTCAGCCGCGCGAGAGGCGCTTGAGGAGCACCACGGACGCCACCGGCCGGGCACCCGCCTCGGCGATCCCGTCGGCCACCTCACGGTCGGTCGAGACGACGATGACCGGCCGGCCGGGCGGTTCGGCCCGCACCAGCTGGCGGATCAGCTCGTCCGCCGTGACACCGGGCTTGGAGAACAGCACCCGCACCCCGCGCGGCGGCGCGAGCAGCACCGGCGCGGCCAGTTCCGCCCCGTCGAAGACACAGGTGACCTCGGCGCCGGTCTGCGCGGCCAGCTGCGAGAGCTGCCCGAGCAGCCGCAGCCGCTGCTTCTCCAGCGGCATCTGGGGATAGCCGGTCTTGGTGACGTTGTAGCCGTCGACGACCAGATGCGCCTGGGGCAGCGCGAGCAACTGGTCCAGGATCGCGGGGTCGTTCTCGGACAGCGCGCGGGTGGCGATGTCCTTCGGGGTCATCCGCCCCGGCTCGACCGCCTCCACCGTCTCGGCGGGCCGCACGGAGACGGGGGGCAACGCCAGTTCCCGGCGCAGCCCCTGGGCCGCCTCCAGCACCGTGTCGAGCAGCAGCCGCACCCGCATGTCCTCGACGCTGCGCCCCTCGCGGGCCGCCTTGCGGGTGGCCTCCAGGGAGGCCTCGGCCTCCGCGAGGCGCGCCTTGAGCCGCCGCGTCTCGCTCTCGGCCGCGGACACCTGCGCCTGGCCCTCCGCCTTCACCCCGTCCGTCTCGGCCTGGAGCTTGCGCAGGGCCGCCTCACCGCGCTTGACATCGCTGAGGGCCCCGCGCAGCTTGCGGTGAAGCGATTCCGCTTCCTTCCGGGCCGTCTCCAGCTCGGCACGCAGCCGTTCGGTCTCGGCCCGCGTCTGCCCACGGGCCTCCGCGAGTTCCGCGCGCAGCCGCTCCAGCTCGGCGCGGTTCTCCTCGTCGGCGCGCTCGGCGTCCGCCCGTACGGCCTCCTCGCCCGCGGCGGCCACCAGCTTCACCCAGCCCGCGGGACGCAGCACGTAGGCCGCGGCCGCCACGTCCAGCGGATCCGCGGCCGGGGGCGGCGCGCCCGAGTCGAGAGCGCCGGTGAGCTCCGGCTGGGCCTCTCTGAGCTTCTCGGCGATGCGCTGTCTGAACAGCGGGTCCGTCTCCAGCGCGGCGGCCATCGCGTTGCCGGCGAACTTGGCACGCCGATTCGGAGCGAACCGGGCGTACTGCCTCAATTGGGCGGGCAGTTCGGTCAGCGTCAGCCCGCCGAAGCCGTCCGAGACGATCTGCACGACGCGTCTGCGCACGCCGTCGGGCAGCGGACGGTCGAGCACCTCGGCGGTGCCGTCGTCCGGCTCCCCGCCCGCGGTCTCCACCATCCGTTCACCCCAACCATCCGTACGGGGCCCGCTCCGTCAGGAGCCGGCGCCCGGCCTGTCCACGAGTTCGACCTGATCCACCGCGTTGCACCAACGGCACCGCACCGACTCGATGGTCTCACTGACCACCTCGCGCTCCTCGACCTTGGGCTCACCGGCCAGGTCGAGGTGCACGTACTCGACGACCTTCGACGAGCGGGTCACGTCGAAGCGCGTGAGGTTGCCGCAGAGAGTGCAGCGCCAGCGGGTCTTGGCGTCGGGCAGGGGAACTGTCATAGGGCAGCCGCTTTCCTTACTAGTGTCCGTCCGGTGCCGGTCTCCCGGCGCGTCTGGCTCGTAACCCTACGGCCTGGCGGGTACTCGACGCTCGGCTGTCCACGGCGGCGAGGCGATCTGTGCGCATCGATGTGGTTACGTCATGCTCTGCACCATGATCGGCAATTGGAGTGCTGCGGTCGGCAGGGCTGTACGGGGTCGGCCGGCACCGGTGACGTACGGGCTGATCGTCCTGTGCTGTCTGATCTTCGTGATCGGTCCCGCCTCGGGCCTGGATCCCGCGTACGGCACGGGGGACGAACTGCTGGTCGCCCAGCGGGCGTACTTCCGCCGCTGGGGCGTGGTGCCGGCCGACCTGTTCGGCGGGGCCCCGGGCGAGGCGCTCACCCCCGCCACCGCCCTGTTCATCCACGGCAGCTGGCTGCACCTCCTGGGCAACATGCTCTTCTTCTACGTCTTCGGGCTGATGGCCGAGGAACGCATGGGCCATCTGGAGTTCGTCCTCTTCTACCTCGGCTGCGGATACCTGGCCCTGCTCGGCTACGCGGCCGCCAACGCCACCGCGCAGCAGTCCCTGGTCGGAGCCTCCGGGGCGATCTCCGCGGTGCTGGGCGCGTTCCTGTACCTGTTCCCCAGGGCCCGGGTGACCAGTCTCTTCCCGTTCCTGTTCTTCCTGCCGCTGCGGTTCCCGGCGTGGGTGGTGCTGCCGTTCTGGTTCGCCTTGCAGTGGCTGGCGGCGGGCCGCAGCAGTTCGGGCCCCGGAGTCGCCTACCTGGCCCACCTGGTGGGCTTCTCCCTGGGTTTCGTCTACGCGTGGGCGCGGTTCCGCCGGCGCCCGGCCGCCGCTCCTCCTGCGGGGGTGTTTCCGCGCCCCCCGGTGGAGCGGCCGGGTCCGGTGGACCGCGAGTAGGGTGAGATCCCCAGCAGCGGCCCCCTAGGGAGAGAACCAGCCGTGATCACCGCGATCGTCCTCATCAAGACCAGCGTGGACCGGATCCCCGAGATCGCCGAGTCGATCGCGTCCCTGGAGAGCGTCAGCGAGGTCTTCTCCGTCACCGGCACCTACGACCTGATCGCCATGGTCCGGGTCCAGGCCCACGACGACCTGGCGGACGTCATCCCCGGCAGGATCAGCAAGATCCCGGGCGTCGAGGCGACGGACACGCACGTGGCGTTCCGTACGTACTCCCAGCACGACCTGGAGGCGGCGTTCGCGATCGGTCTCGACTCCTGACCGACGCGGCGCCGCCTCCGGGCGGGGCTTTCCCGGCCGTCAGACGGCCGGGACGCAGCGGCCGTCCTCGGTGCGGTACTGCCAGCGCGCGCCGTCGCTGACGAGTTCGCGCACCGCGCGGACGAACCGCTCGACGTGCTCGTCGGGGGTACCGGCGCCGAAGCTGACGCGGATGGCGTTGAGGGACTTCTCGCCGGGGGCCGCCTCGGGGGCGCCGCACTCCCCCTGCGCCTCGGGGGCGCTGCCGAGCAGCGTGCGGACCAGGGGGTGGGCGCAGAAGAGGCCGTCGCGCACCCCGATGCCGTACTCGGCGGAGAGCGCGGCCGCGAAGTGCGAGCTGTTCCAGCCCTCGACGACGAAGGAGATGACGCCGACCCGCGGGGCGTCGTCGCCGAAGAGGGACAGGACCCGGACCTCGGGGACCTCGGCGAGGCCCGCGCGGACGGTACGGATCAGGTGCTGCTCACGGGCGATAAGCCTGTCGAAGCCCTCCTCGGTGAGCGCCTTGCAGGCCGACGCGATCGCGTAGGCGCCGATGACGTTCGGCGAGCCTGCCTCGTGCCGGGCGGCGCTGTCGTGCCACTCCACGTCCACGCCGCCGTCCTCGCGCCGGGTGACCCTGCGGCTGGCGCCGCCGCCCGCGAGGTACGGCTCGGCCTCGCGCAGCCAGTCGGAGCGGCCCGCGAGGACGCCGGAGCCGAAGGGCGCGTACAGCTTGTGCCCGGAGAAGGCGACCCAGTCGACGTCGAGGTCCTGGACCGAGACGGGGTGGTGCGGGGCGAGCTGCGCGGCGTCGAGGACGATGCGGGCGCCGTGGGCGTGGGCGGCGGTGGCCAGCTCCCGCACCGGCCACAGCTCACCGGTGACGTTCGAGGCGCCGGTGACACAGACCAGGGCAGGTCCGTAGGGGTCGCGGGCGGCGAGGGCGCGCTCCAGGGTGTCGACGGCCTCGCCCGGGGTGCGCGGGGCGTTCAGGTAGGTCACGCGGGCGTCGCGCCAGGGCAGCAGCGAGGCGTGGTGCTCGGTCTCGAAGACGAAGACCTGGCAGTCGGCCGGGAGGGCCGCGGCGAGCAGGTTGAGCGAGTCGGTGGTGGAGCGGGTGAAGACCACCTGGTCGCCGGCGCGGCAGTCGAGGAACTCCTCGACGGTCCTGCGGGCGTTCTCGAACAGGTCGGTGGACAGCTGCGAGAGGTAGCCGGCGCCCCGGTGGACGCTGCCGTAGTACGGCGCGTACGCGGCGACGTCGTCCCACACCCGCTGGAGGGCCGGCGCGCTGGCCGCGTAGTCCAGGGCCGCGTAGGTCACCTCGCCGCCGGTGACGAGCGGGACGGTGACATCCCGGCCGAGAACGGGCAGGGCCCCCGAAGAGTCACTGCAAACGGTCTGGTCGGCGGCAACGGTGGAGACAGACATGGCGAGCTCCTGTGAGAGGCAGGCGGGATCACCGCGCGGCCGGCCGCCGAAGGGCGGGGCACGGCGCGGGAAAAGGTGAAAGGGGTGTGCGGAGGCGGGGCTCGGCGCCCTAACGCATTCGCTTGCTCACAGAAGGCTCCCTCGAACGACCAGGACCCCTGGTGGTCCGCCCGGAGAGCGGGAGGGGTCCGCGCTTGCCGTAGGCCTCGCTGCCTACGACCTGGTCTTCACCCGGGGCACCCCGCCACGGACGGAGGGTTGCCGGACAGCCGGCCGGGGCCTGATGGCTGTCACTCATGACCTGGTACAGCATCTTGCCAGAGGATCTTCCGCGCGCAAGACGCAGTCCGGATCCTGGACTGCGTCCTGCGCGGGATCCCGCACGGATCAGGCGTTGCTGGCGGCCACCCAGCGGTCCAGGGTGCGTCTCGCGGCACCGGAGTCGATCGACTCGGCCGCCCTCTCCATCTGGTCGCGGAGCTGTCCGGCGAGCGGCGCGCCGGTCGGCGACAGGGCCACCAGGGCCGCCGCCGAGTTCAGCAGGACCGCGTCCCGCACGGGCCCCTTCTCGCCGTCCAGCAGGCGTCGGGCGACCTCCGCGTTGTACGAGGCGTCGGCGCCGCGCAGGGCCTCCACCGGGACGATGTCGAGCCCGACGTCGCGCGGGTCGAAGCGCTCCTCGGTGACCGAGCCGTCGCGGACCACCCAGACGTGGGAGCCCGCGGTGGTGGTCAGCTCGTCGAGGCCGTCGTCGCCGCGGAAGACCAGCGAGGAGTTGCCGCGCTCGGCGAACACGCCCGCCACGATCGGCGCCATCCGGGGATCGGCGACGCCGACCGCCTGGGCCTTCACCCGTGCCGGGTTGGTCAGCGGGCCGAGCACGTTGAAGGTGGTACGGATGCCCAACTGGCCGCGTGCCGCCGCGACATGACGCAGCGCCGGGTGGAACTTGACCGCGAAGCAGAAGGTGATCCCGGCCTCCTCGGCCACCTGGGCGACCCGGCCCACCGGCAGTTGGAGATTGACGCCGAGCTTCTCCAGGACGTCCGACGCCCCGGACGCCGAGGACGCGGCCCGGTTGCCGTGCTTGACCACCTTGGCGCCGGTGCCGGCCACCACGATCGAGGACATCGTGGAGATGTTGACGGTCTTCGCGCCGTCACCGCCCGTTCCCACGATGTCGACGGTGCGTCCGGGCACCTCGATCACGTTGGCGTGCTCGTACATCGCCCGGACGAGTCCGGTGATCTCCTGGACGGTCTCGCCCTTGGCCCGCAGCGCCACCACGAACCCGGCGATCTGCGCGTCGGTCGCCTCGCCGCGCATGATCCGGTCCATCGCCCAGGCCGTGTCGTCCGCGCTCTGGTCGCGGCCCTCGAGCAGGCCGTTCAGTACCGCGGGCCAGGAACGGCCCGCCGCGGTGTCGCCTCCAGCGGGGTTCACAGCGCTCATGGTCGCTCCTGGGTTCGTAGGTCACGCGGTCGCGGGTGACACGGTCGTGGGTGACGCGGGGTGGATCGCCCCGCAGCACCGGGTGAGTCCACCCTATCCAGCCCGGAGGACGGCAAAGAGCCCCGTCCATTGCATGGACGGGGCTCCTGCCGTGGCGAACAGCCGGGGATCAGTGGTGGCCGTGGCCGCTCGTGATCTCCTTGTACTCCTCGATGGTGGGCTTGGGGATCTGGCCTTCCTCCCCGTAGAAGCCCTCGCTCATCTTGGCGCGCAGCTTCTGCGCGCCCGAGACCTTGCGCTCGACACCGTTCTCGTCGACCGTCGGGCCGATCTCGACCGGCTTGTACTGCTCGTGCGCGGTGAGCGTGTGCAGCGCGTCCTGGCTGAGCGGCTCGTGGACCTCGATGAACTCACCGTGCGGCAGGCGCTTGATGATGCCCGACTCACGGCCGTGCAGCACCTTGTCCCGGTCCCGGCGCTGGAGGCCGAGGCAGACCCGCTTGGTGGCGAGGAAGGTGAGCACCGGCACGACGAAGAACGCGATGCGCACGAACCAGGTGATCGAGTTGATCGACAGGTGGAAGTGCGTGGCCCAGAGGTCGTTGCCGCCACCGACGAGCAGGACGAAGTACCAGCTGATCCAGGCGGCGCCGAACGCGGTCCGGGTCGGGACGTTGCGCGGGCGGTCCAGGATGTGGTGCTCGCGCTTGTCGCCGGTGACCCAGGACTCGATGAACGGGTAGACCGCGATCGCGACCAGGACCAGCGGGAAGATGACCAGCGGGATGAACACGCCCAGGACGAGCGTGTGGCCCCAGAGGTTGATCTCCCAGCCCGGCATGACACGGATCAGGCCCTCGGAGAAGCCCATGTACCAGTCGGGCTGGGCACCGGTGGACACCTGGTCCGGACGGTAGGGGCCCAGGGCCCAGATCGGGTTGATCGAGGCGATCGCCGCGATGGCCGCGATGACACCGAAGACCAGGAAGAAGAAGCCTCCGGCCTTGGCCATGTAGACCGGCAGCAGCGGCATGCCGACGACGTTGTTGTTCGTCTTGCCGGGGCCCGCGAACTGCGTGTGCTTGTGGTAGAAGACCAGGATCAGGTGGCCGACGACCAGGCCGAGCATGATGCCCGGCAGCAGCAGCACGTGCACCGAGTAGAAGCGGGCCACGAAGTCGCCGCCCGGGAACTCGCCGCCGAACAGGAAGAACGACAGGTACGTGCCCACGATCGGCACGGACAGGATCGCGCCCTCCATGAAGCGGACACCGGTGCCGGAGAGCAGGTCGTCCGGGAGCGAGTAACCGGTGAAGCCGGTGAACATGCCGAGGACGAACAGCAGGAATCCGAAGACCCAGTTGACCTCACGCGGCTTGCGGAACGCACCCGTGAAGAACACGCGCATCATGTGCACGAACATGCCGGCGAGGAAGATCAGCGCGGCCCAGTGGTGGATCTGGCGGATCAGCAGACCACCGCGCACATCGAAGGAGATGTGCATGGTCGAGTTGAACGCCTCGGACATCAGCTGGCCCTGCAGCGGGACGTAGCTGCCGTGGTACTCCACCTCGTTCATCGACGGGTGGAAGAACAGGGTCAGGTACACACCCGTGAGGATGATGATGATGAAGCTGTAGAGGCAGACCTCACCCAACATGAACGACCAGTGGTCGGGGAAGATCTTGCGCATGTTGGACTTGGCCAGGGAGTAGATCCCGAGACGGCCGTCGGCCCAGTCGGCGACCCGCTCACCGGCGGGCGCCTTCTCGCGCGAGGGGCGCGAGTCGGAGGTGGTGGTAGTGCTCATCCGCGCTCCCAGAATGCAGGACCGACGGGCTCCTTGAAGTCGCTGAGCGCCTCGAGGTAGCCCTCAGCGTTCACGCCGATCTGCAGCTGCGGCAGGGCGTGACCGGCCGGGCCGAAGATGACTCGGGCTCCGTCGGAGAGGTCGAAGGTGGACTGGTGGCACGGGCACAGCGCGTGGTGCGTCTGCTGCTCGTACAGGGAGATCGGGCAGCCGACGTGGGTGCAGATCTTCGAGTACGCCACGATGCCCTGGTAGGACCACTCGAGTTCCTGCTTGTCCTTGATGTCCTCCGGCTGGAGCCGGATGATCATCAGGGCCGCCTTGGCGATCTCCTTCTGGAAGTCCTCGTCGTGCTCCTCCAGGCCCTCGGGCTTGACGAAGGTGAGCGAACCGACGGCCACGTCCGAGGGACGCAGCGGCTCGTTCGTGTTCATGTTGACGAGGAGCTTGCCCTTGGACCACAGCGTGTGGCGCAGCTTCGTGCCGGGCAGCGGGCCGAGGTCGCGCAGCAGCATGACGCCGGAGAGCGGGAACAGGGCCAGCGCGCCGAACATCGTGTTGCGGATCAGCTTGCGGCGGCCGAGCGCGGACTCCCTGGCGCCGTCCTTGAAGTCGGCCAGGACCTTGGCCTTGACCTCGGGCGCCGCCTCGATCGGGTGACGCTCGTCGGCGATCTCCACGTCGGACATCAGGGTGCGGGCCCAGTGGACCGCGCCCGCGCCGATCGAGAACAGCGCCACGCCGAGGCACATGCCCAGCGCGAAGTTCAGCGCGCTGATGTGCCCGAGCGGGAAGATGTAGACCGACTTGTCGTTCGGGATCGCCACGTACGAGGCGATGAAGCCGACGGTGGCCACCATCGACAGCACGAACAGCAGGGCGACCAGGCGCTCGGACCGCCTGGCGGCCCGCTCGTCGATGTCCTGGATGCGGTGCTCGTGGGGCGGGAGCCCCGGGTCCGCGAACGGGTTCTGCTCGTCCGCGAGGGCTACCGGACCGTGACCGTGACCGGCGTGGTCGTCGGAGGCCCGCTCAGCGGGCACGTTCTCTTCGGGAATGTCTTGGCTACTCATGACTTCTTGGCCTTTGCGGTCCGAGCGGCGACCCAGACGGCGACGGCGACCAGGGTGCCGAGACCGAAGATCCAGCCGAACAGGCCCTCGCTGACCGGCCCGAGGCCGCCCAGTTCGAGACCGCCGGGGCTCTCGGTGTCGTCACCGTTGACCGCGTCGAGGTACGCGATGATGTCCTGCTTGTTCTTCTCCGACAGCGTGGTGTCGGGGAAGGACGGCATGTTCTGCGGGCCCGTCTGCATGGCCTCGTAGATGTGCTTCGGGTCGACACCCTCCAGGCTCGGCGCGAACTTGCCGTGCGTCAGCGCGCCGCCCTTGCCGGTGAAGTTGTGGCACTGGGCGCAGTTGGTACGGAAGAGTTCACCGCCCTTGGCGATGTCCGCGCCCTCGGGGCTGACCTGGTTCTTGGTCGGGATCGCGGGGCCGGCGCCGAGCGAGGCGATGTAGGCCGCCAGCTGGTCGATCTCGGCCTGCGTGTAGATCACCTTCTTGCGCGGGATCTGAGCGCCCGGCTGCTGGGCCGGCATACGGCCGGTGCCGACCTGGAAGTCGACCGCGGCGGCGCCCACGCCCACCAGGCTCGGCCCGTCGGAGCTGCCCTGACCGCCGGTTCCGTGGCAGCTTGCGCAGCCCACGGAGTACAGCTTCTGCCCCTCGGTGATACCGAGGGACTGGGAGGTTTCATCGGCCTGCGCCTTGCCCGCGGGTGCGAACGCGGCGTACAGCCCCCCGGTGGCCGCCAGCGCGAGGAGTAGGACGACGACCGCCGCCAGCGGATGGCGTCGTCGTGCGGAGAGCTTTTTCACGGATTACCCCGGTGTCAGGATCTTCTGCGTCGGTGCTTCTGGATGTTTCGGGCGGTGGGCCCGATTACTTGATCAGGTAGATCGTGGCGAAGAGGCCGATCCAGACGACATCGACGAAGTGCCAGTAGTAGGACACGACGATGGCGGCGGTCGCCTGCTCGTGGGTGAACCTCCGAGCCGCGTAGGTGCGACCGAGGACCAGCAGGAAGGCGATGAGGCCGCCTGTCACGTGCAGTCCGTGGAAGCCGGTGGTCAGGTAGAACACCGAGCCGTACGGGTCGGAGGAGAGCGAGAGCCCGTCCTTCGTGACCAGTTCGGTGTATTCGAAGACCTGACCGCCGATGAAGATCGCACCCATGACGAAGGTGACGATGAACCACATCCGGAGCTTCTTCACGTCCCCGCGCTCGGCGGCGAACACGCCGAGCTGGCAGGTCAGGGAGGAGAGCACCAGGATGGTGGTGTTCGTCGCCGAGAACGGAAGGTTCAGGCTGGACGCCATTTCCTTCCAGTGATCCGGCCCGGTCACCGATCGCAGGGTGAAGTACATCGCGAAGAGGGCCGCGAAGAACATCAGCTCGGAACTCAACCAGATGATGGTTCCGACGCTGACGAGGTTCGGCCGATTGACCGACGGGTGCGCGTGCCCGGTTTCTACTGTCGTTGCTGTCGCCACGACCGACATTATGTCGGTCGCTTATCCCGCCCTCACGCCGGGGGGTGCCGTTCGGGGTGTTGACCGGGTGTGTCCAGCCCGTATGGACCATCGAAGCCGTGTCCGAACCGGTGTTGACGAGGTGTTCAAGGGAGTAGCATCCGCGCATCGGGCGGGGACGATCAGCCCGATGCGCACGCTGTCCGTACGACGCTGACGTCTCGGAGGAAGAATGCAGCCGACCGCCACGGTGCTGGTCTACAGCGACGACTCCAACACCCGCGCACAGGTGCGGCTCGCCACCGGGCGCAGGCCCGCCCCGGACGTCCCCCTCGTCGAGTTCGTCGAGTGCGCGACGCCGGCCGCCGTCGTCAGGGAACTCGACAAGGGCGGCATCGACGTCTGCGTGCTGGACGGCGAGGCGGTGCCGATGGGCGGCATGGGGGTGTGCCGGCAGATCAAGGACGAGATCTTCAACTGCCCGCCCGCGCTGGTGCTCATCGGGCGGCCTCAGGACGCCTGGCTGGCCACCTGGAGCCGCGCCGACGCCGCGGTGACCCTGCCGGTCGACCCGGTGGAGTTCGCCGCCTCACTGGCCTCCCTGCTGCGCCGCAGGAACCTTCTGAGCGCCTGAGGAACCCGCGCCCCTCGCGGGGCGCGGTCTCACACGCTCTCGGGGCGCAGCCTGGCGCGCTGGGCCGGGTTCGGCAGGTCCGGGGACCCGGCCACCAGCGCGCTGCCCTCGCGCCAGTCCTTCCAGGCGAGGTTCCAGTCGCCGAAGCCGTTGCCGAACGCGTCCATGGTCTTGCCGCCGGAGTTGACGACCTTGACTATGTCGCCCTCGTTGAACGTGTTGAAGAACCACTCGGCGTTCTCGGTGCTCATCCCGGTGCAGCCGTGGCTGACGTTGGCGTACCCCTGGGAGCCGGTCGACCAGGGCGCGGCGTGGACGTACTCACCGCTCCAGGTGACCCGGGTCGCGTAGCGCACCTCCAGGTCGTAGGAGTCCGAACTGCCCTCGGCGATGCCGATGCTGGTGCCGCGCATCCGTACGAGGGACTCCTTGCCGAGCACGACCTTGACGCCGTTGCGCGTGTCGAAGCCGGGCTTGCCCGTGGTGACGGGGATCTCCTTGATGTCCTGGCCGTTGCGGTAGACCTTCATGGAGTGGGTGGCGGCGTCGGTCAGGGCGATCAGGCTGTCGCCCGTGGTGATCTTCACAGGCTTGACGTCGCCGCCCCACAGGCGGTCGCCGATCCTGACTCCGGCGAGGTTGCTGTGGGCCGTGACGGTGGCGTGGGCGGGCCAGTACTCCCTGGGGCGGTAGTGCAGCGTCTTGTCGTCCACCCAGTGCCAGGCCCCGTCCACCGCGGGGGTGGAGTCGACCCTGAGGGCACGCTCGACGATCGCGCGGGCCGCCTTGTCCTTGACGGGGGCGCTGAGTTCGGCGGTCACGGGCTGGCCGACGCCGTACCTGCCCGCCTTGGGGCCGAATTCGGCGGTCAGCAGCTTCTTCGCCTTCGGCGTGCTGGTGTCGAAGCCGACGACCTTGCGGCCGGGGGCGCCGTCCTCGTCCTCGGTGCTCACGCGCACCG
>NZ_KZ626898.1 GCF_002911015.1 Streptomyces populi | reverse complement strand
CGTTGGATTCCGAGGTGCACGCTCCAGGCGTGAGACGCATCGCGGGAATCGTCCTGGCGGTCCTGTTGATCGGCGGAGTGGCAGCAGCCGTCGTCGCGGGCCGCACTGGTCAGGACAAGGGCACGGCAACGAAGACCGTGCACGGAATGATCGGGTCGGAGAAGGCGGAGTTCTTCTCGGATCCGGACGTGGTGAAGGCCCTCGCCGCCAAGGGCTACACCGTGAGGACGGAGACCTCCGGGTCCTGGGCCATGGACGGCCTCGACCTCGAGGGGTACGACTTCGCCTTCCCCTCCAGCCAGGCGCCGGCCGACGAACTCGCGGACAAGTACCACGTCCGCAGGCCGCTGCCCCGGCCCTTCTACTCGCCGCTCGTCGTGGTGGCCCACCGCAGCGCGGCCCAGGTCCTCGCCGCCAACGGGCTGGCCACCCTCGACAAGAACACCGGCACCCTGAAGATGGCCGCCTACCTCGACGCGGCCGAGCACGAGCGGACCTGGCAGCAGCTCAAGGGCGCCAAGGCCCACGGTGAACTGACCGGCACGCTGTACATCGCCAGCACCGACCCCGAGACCTCCAGCTCGGGCGCCCTCTACCTCGCCGCCGCGTCCTACGTCGCCGACGGCGGGCGCGTCGCCTCCGACGACGCCGCCGTCGGCCGCACCGCGCCCCTGATGCACCGGCTCATCAGCGTCCAGGGCGCCCAGCAGCCCAGCACCGACGCCGCGTTCGGCGACTTCGTCAGCGGCGCCGGCAACCCGCTCGTCCTCGTCTACGAGTCACAGGTCGCCTCGCTGCTCACCCAGGGCCACGACGCCGGAGACCTCACGGTCCTCTACCCGGACACCACCGCCAACAGCGACCACACGGTCGTACCGCTCACGCCCGAGGGCCGCGCGCTGGGTGAACTCCTCAGCACCGACCCGGTGTTGCGCAAGCTGGCCGTGCGGCACGGGTTCCGTCCGCAGGGCGCGACCGGCGAGTTCACGGCGGCCACCGCCGCCCGCTCCACCTATCTCAACCAGAAGCTGACCGGCGTCCGGCAGGCGCCCGTGCCCGCCTACAAGGTGTTGCACGAGATGGCGCGCCGGGCCGGGAACTAGGGGGACCAGCACATGACCACCGAAGACACGTTCACCCTCACGCCGCCCGAGGCCGTGGCCCCCGTGCCCCGGGAGAAGGCGGGCGGGCTCGTCCCCGTCGACCCGGGGGTGCAGGACGAGATGGCGCGCAGGGCCGCGGAGTACGTCGAGGGACTCGCCGTCCTGGACGCCCGCTCCCCCGAGTTCGCCGGCAAGGTCGGGGAGATCGCCGGCCTGGGCGCGAGCGAGATGCGCGGCGCCGCCGCCCAGTCCAACCGGATGCTGGAGCGGACGATCCGCAGCCTGCCCGCCAAGGGCGAGGACGCGCAGTCGCACGTCGCCGGCTCGCTCGTCGAACTCCGGCGCGTGGTCGAGGACCTGGACCCGCGCGACCTGTCCGCGAGCAAGGGCAGGAAGTTCCTGTCCCGGCTGCCGGGCGGCAACAAGCTGCGCGACCACGTCGCCAAGTACGCCTCGGCGCAAGGCACGTTGAACAAGATCGTCGGCTCGCTGCGCGGCGGGCAGGACGAACTGCGCCGGGACAACGCGGCACTCCAGACCGAACGCGTGCGCCTCTGGGAGACGATGGGCAAGCTCCAGGAGTACGTGGTGCTGACCCAGGCCCTGGACACCGCGGTGGAGAACCACATCGCGGGCGTCGACGCCGCCGACCCCGCGGGGGCCGACACGCTCCGCTCCGACGTCCTCTTCCCGGTCCGGCAGAAGCACCAGGACCTGCTCACCCAGCTCGCCGTGTGCGCCCAGGGCTATCTGGCGATGGACGTGGTCCGGCGCAACAACGACGAGCTCATCAAGGGCGTCGACCGCGCGGCCACCACCACGGTCTCCGCACTGCGCATCTCCGTCATGCTCGCCTCGGCGCTCGACAACCAGCGCAAGGTCGTCGAGCAGGTCAACGCCCTGCGCGGCACGACGGAGGACCTGATCCGCGGCAACGCCGAGATGCTCTCCACCCAGAGCGGGGAGATCCAGCGCATCGCCGCCGACCCGGCCGTCGGCGCCGAGACCCTGCGCACCGCCTTCCAGGAGATCTACCGCACCCTGGACGCCATCGACACGTACAAGGCCCGGGCGACCGAGACGATGGCCGCGACGGTGGAGTCCCTGACCTCCGAGCTCCAGAACGCCGGAGCCCACCTGGAGCGCAGCCGCACCCGGGGCGCCCTGGAAGGCGGGAACGGATGAGAGCCCTCCGCCTCGCGGCCGGTGCCGCCGCGGCCCTGCTCGCCGTCACGGCCTGCACGGCCCACGAGGACACGAGGTCCGGGGACGACGGCGCCCCGCGGCCCGGCACCCTGCGCGTCCTCGCCTCCAGCGAACTCGGCGACATGAAACCGGTGCTCGAACAGATCCGGAAGGACACCGGCATCACGGTCCGGCCCACCTACATGGGCACCCTCGCCGCCGTGGACCTGATCGCGCGGGGCGCCTCCGACGACCGGTACGACGCCCTGTGGCTCTCCTCCGACGACTATCTGCGCCTGCGTCCGGAGGCGGCGAAGAAGGTCGTCTCGGAGACCCCGATCATGTCGAGCCCGGTGGCCGTCGGCGTCAAGCCCGCCACCGTACGGGCCCTCGGCTGGACACCGGGCGACGTCACCTGGAAGCAGGTGGAGCAGGCCGTCGCGGACGGAAGGCTCACCTACGGCATGACCGACCCGGCGCGCTCCAACTCCGGTTTCTCCACGCTGGTCTCGGTGGCCTCCGCACTGTCCGGCGCCCAGTCGGCGCTCACCGACGCCGACGTGGCCAGGGCGACCCCCCGGCTGCGCGAGTTCTTCGAGGGCCAGAAGCTGACGTCGGGGTCGTCGGGCTGGCTGGCCACCGCCTACGAACGCCGGGGCACCGTGGACGCCCTGCTCAACTACGAGTCCGTCCTCATGGGCGTGAAGGGACTGACGGTCATCCGCCCGCGCGACGGCGTCGTGACGGCCGACTACCCGCTCTCCTCCCTCGCCGCCTCCTCCCAGGACACCCGCGACGACGTCCGGCGCCTCGCCGAGGCACTGCGCGCGCCCGCCGCCCAGAAGCTGATCACCGAACGGACGCACCGCCGCCCGGTCGTCGCCTCCGTCGCCCCGGCGGCCGGACTCGACACCGGACGACGGCGTGAACTCCCCTTCCCCGGAAGCAGGTCCGTCGCCGACCGGCTCCTCGACTCCTACGAGAACGAACTGCGCCGGCCGTCCAGGACCGTGTACGTCCTCGACACCTCGGGCTCGATGGACGGCGACCGCCTCGCCCGGCTCAAGAAGTCCCTCGGCGATCTGACCGGCGACTTCCGCGACCGCGAGGAGGTGACGCTCATGCCGTTCGGCTCGCGGGTCAAGAGCGTGCGCACGCACGTGGTCCGCCCCGAGAACCCGCGGGCCGGGCTCGACGCCATCCGCGAGGACACCCGCGCGCTGAGCGCCGACGGCGACACCGCGATCTACACCTCGCTGGAGAAGGCGTACGAGCATCTGGGCGCCGACGACGACACGTTCACCTCGATCGTGCTGATGACGGACGGCGAGAACACCAGGGGCGCGAGCCCCTCCGACTTCGACGGCTTCTACCGTCGGCTGCCCGGCGGACAGCGGGAGATCCCGGTCTTCCCCATCCTGTTCGGCGACTCCGACCGCGACGAGCTCCGGCACATCGCCGACCTGACCGGCGGCCGTCTCTTCGATGCCCAAAAGGGCTCGCTGGACGGCGCCTTCGAGGAGATCCGTGGCTACCAGTAAGCTCCTCGGCTTCCTCGAGTCGCGCAAGAACCTCACCGGCAGCGCGTGCGGGATCGCCGGACTCGCGCTGACCTTCACCGGTCTCGCGGGCCCGTACTGGCCCGTCGTCGTCGCGGGTCTGTACGGCGCGGGCGCGCTGATCGCGCCGCCGGAACGCCCGGCCCCGCCCGACTTCCCGGACCCCTCCGCCCAACTGGCCGAACTGCGCGTCGACTTCGGCAAGCTGCGGGAGTACCTGGACGGCGTCGAGCTGCCCCCGGCGGCGGCCGGCCGGCTCACCGAGCTGACCGAGGTGCTCACCGCCCTGCTCGACCCGGGCTGGGTCGCCGAGGTCCTCGCCCAGGACCCCGAGAGCGTGCACGCCCTCTCCCGGACCGTACGGCAGGACGTCCCCGAGGCGGTCGACACCTTCGTCCGCACCCGGTGGTGGACCCGGCTGGCCCCCGGCACCGAACCGCCGGAGCGCCATCTGGAGCGTCAGCTCACCGTGCTGCAGGAGGAGTCGGACCGGATCGCGGCGGCGCTGCGGGAGACGGAGGCGCGGCGCCAGGAGTCCCACACGCGCTACCTGGAGGACCGCGGCCGCTCGCAGTGATCCCGGCCGCGCGAGAGCCGGGACCGCTCGCGGCGACCGGCGCGGCCCGCGGTCCGGCGGCTCAGGCGTTCGCCACGATCACCACCAGGATCATGACCGCCAGGATCAGCAGCGCCACCTTCAGCCCCGTGGGCCACGGCTCGCCCGGCGTCGGCACGGGCGGACCCGGCTGCGGCACGCCGGGCCCCGGGACCACCACCGGGACGTTGAACACGTCGTGCCCGGTGAGCGCCGCCCGGGTGCACCAGGGGCACGCGGTCAGATGCGAGCCGAACGCGTGCAGCGGGCGGGCCGGGCAGACCCGTACCAGCGCCCGCTCCTTGTCCAGGGCGCGCAGCCACGCCTCCGCGGAGGGCCGCGTGGCGGGGTCGTGCACCCCGGGACCGAAGGCGGTGCGGGCCAGCGCGAGGAGTTCGGGCGGGAGCACGGAGGGGTCGATGGTGCCGCGCGGCATGATGACCCGCTCGGGGCGCACGACGTAGGAGATGCTGGCGGCGATGTTGTCCTTGACGGTCGACTCGGAGGCGCTGTCGTGCGGGACGCCGCCGAAGGGGTGGTTCCCGGCCGTCAGCAGCTGGTAGACGAGGACCGCGAGGGCGAACTCGTCGGTGGCGCGGGTGGCGGGACCGCCGGCCTGCCGCTCGGGGGACGAGTAGTCGGTGGTGTGCATCAGACAGGGGAAGAGTTCCCCGGTCGCCGGGTCGCTGAAGGCGATGGAGTCGCAGTCGAGGAAGGTGACGAAGCCGTTGGCGTCGACGACGACGTTGCTGCTGGAGAAGTCGCCGATGACGAGATCGTCGTAGTGCATGCGGGCGGTCATGAAGGCGAGGTTCCAGGCGACGCCGAGCAGGAAGCGCCAGTCGGCCCGGTCGCCGAACAGCTTGAGGCGCTGGGCACGGGTGAACAGGCCGATCAGCTGGACGTGCTGGGGTTCGCCGAAGCGGCGCATGGCGTAGCCGAGGAACTCGCCCTCGGGGCCGCGGGCGAGAGCGGTCGGCCAGGCCAGTTCGGGCGGCTGGGAGGCGTCGGTGGGGCGGGTCACGAGCGGGGACATGGTCAGCATCCGCTTCAGCCGCAGTTCCTCCTTGAGCCCCGGCGCCTCGCGGTACAGCTTGACGACGATGCCGTCGTCGCCGACGACCGGGAAGACGGCCGCCTGGCCGCCGCCCTTGAGGGGCAGCTCGGCGAGGGTGACCCGCCTGCCGTCCAGGAACACCGTGCGGCCGCTCACGGCCGCGCCTTGAGCACGGCCCGCAGGAGGGTCTTGTCGTCGGCGTTGAGCGCGGTGAGCCGGTCCGACCGGAGCAGGGTCCCGAGGCCTTCGTGGGCGCTCGCGGTCACCGGGCCCGGGACGTCGAGGGAGCGGAACACGGCCTCGACGAAGGAGGTGTTCGGGGACAGCGCGCCGCCGGCGGACCGGTTGAGCGCGGCCTGCGCCAGTCCGTCGGTGGACAGCAGCACCCCGTCGACCCCCTCGTCGGACACGCAGTCGGTGTGCACCCAGCGGGCCGCGTCGGGCGAGGTGAGGAAGACCGTCTCGTTGCTGTACTCGCTGACTGCGGCCGGCTGCGGCAGCAGATGGAACTGCCGCTCGCCGTCCTCCGTGCCGGCCCGCAGGACGACGAAGCCGTCCCCCAGGGACAGATGGCCGAGCCAGCCCCGCGCGAGCACGACCACGGTGAGCGTGGTCGCGAAGTCCGGCGCGTCGGGGCCCGTGCGGTCCAGGAACACCTTGCGGACGTCGTGGAAGGCGTCCCGCAGCAGCTCGCGCACGGCCTTGCCGTCGCGGCGGTCCGCCGCGACGGCGGCCCGCCGCGCGAAGTGCTCGGTGGCCAGCTCCACCGCGAGCCGCGAGCCCTCCTCGGAACGCGGCCGGCTGCCCGCGCCGTCCGCGACGGCGAGGACCGCCACGGACTCCGTCACCGTGTACGCGCAGGCGTCCTGGCAGGGCCGGCCCTGGCGGCGGTGCCGGTACCCCTCGACGCTCATTCCGTGGATCCGCCACGGCGTACGGCGCTCGTCGACTGCGGTCATCACTCAGGAGTCCCATCGGGTCATCGGTCACGATTCCCAGGCCGGGCGCTGCGTCTTGAACTGGCTGAAGATCTTCTCGAAGACCTCGTCGCCCGCGCCCTTCTGCTCGGCGTTGGCGCTCGCGGACATCATCTGGAGCAGCTCGCGGAACGGGAATCCCTGCAACCGGGCGTTGAACTTCGGCGCGAACGACCGCAGCACCTGCTCGCCCCGGTCCGTGATGCCGCCGACGCCGATCGCGTACAGCCGGAAGCGGCGGGCCTGCTGCTCGTCGGCGAGCACCGGGATCAGCCGGTGCCAGGAGTCGGTGAGATGGCCCGTGGCGTCGGTGGGCAGTCCGTCGGTGACGAGACAGATCTGCGGCCGGTAGTACTGGAGCCCGGAGGCGCGCAGTTCGGCCTTGCGGGCGGCGACGATGTTCATCGACAGTTCGAGGGCCTCGGTCATCAGGGTGACCCCGGCGGCGGCGAGCTGCGGCGGGCGGAACATGTGCGCCGGCACGAAGGGGCTCACCGGGGCGCCCACGGGCAGCAGCTGGGGGCCGCGCCAGGCGGCGACGCCCTGGCCGCCGAAGGTGACCACGGCGACCTCGACGCTGTAGCTGAGGCTGACGTCGTCGTGCAGTTCCCGGGTCCACTCCGCGAGCGCGTTGTTGAGCGTCTGGATGGGCTGACCCGCCATGGAGCTGGAGATGTCGAGGCACAGGACGAGCGGCAGCCGCTGCGCGTTGTTCTCGAACTCGATGTCGGCGTACTCCGCCGGCAGGGTGGGCGGGTAGTCGCTGTGCATGGGGTTCTCTCCTGGTCTCAGGTCCTGGCGGCTTTGGCGTGCCGTCCGGGTGTCGGCGGGAACGCGTAGAGGACGTCGGAGCCCCGCTCCCCCGCCTCGGTGACGTCGACGAGTCCGCCGGGCGCGGGCGGCGGGCGGTCCGGCTCGGCCCACACCGCCCGGTACAGCACGTCGTCCACCTCGACATAGCCCTGCGGGTGCAGTTCGGTGCGGACGACGGCGGGCCGGGCGGGGCCCGGTACGTTGCCGACCCGCCGTCCGTGGCCGCGGGGCGACGGGGTGGTCCGCAGGCGGGTGGTGGCCTCGTCGGGCACGTGGGTGCGGGGACGGGCGGCGGGCTCGTCGGACGCGGGGGTGCGGGGGCGGGCGGCGGGCTCGTCGGACAGGTGGGTCCGGGGACGGGTGCGCGGCCGGGGCGCCGCGGCCTCCGGTACGGCGCCGACGCCCGAGGCGGCGAGCGAGTGCCGGGAGAGGCTCCCGACGGCGACGGACCGGGCGGAGCGGCGGATCAGGAAGAGGAGCAGGCCGAGCAGGAGGACGAGCACGGCGCACAGGACGGTGAGCACCTGGGTGGCGGTGTCCCAGCCGGAGTCGCCGCCGGGGTCGGTGCCGACCGCGGGGTCGCGGCCGGTACTGCCGATGTTCCCGGTCTCCTGCCCCTGTTTCCCGGCGGCGGTCTCACCGGCGGGGGTCGAGTTCGCGGAGGCGCCGCTTCGCGACCCGGTGACGGTGTAACTGCGCCGGGGCAGCTCGGCGGCCAGGCCCAGACCGATCAGGCGGCTGCCCCTCATGGTCTTGGTGAACGGGGCGCACCGGTCCGCCTCCCCCGCCTTGGGGTCGCAGGCCCCGCGGGCGGCCAGCTCCTCCCGGACCTCACGGGTCAGCGGGTCGATGACGGCGTCGTCCGCGACGCGCCTGCCCCTGCTGTCCGCCAGCACGAGGAGTGCCGTTCCGCCCAGCCCGGTGTGGACGCCCTTCGGCACCTCGACCAGGAGCCGCCCCCTCCGGTTCCACAGCCTCTGTTCGAGGTCCTTGCGCCGCCCGGCTCCGTCGTCGTCGAGCGGCAGGTTCCGGTCGAGGGTGACGCGGACGGCTCCCTGGTCGATCGCGTCGGCCCAGCAGCCGAGGTGCTGCTCGAAGGCCGGCCCGCACGGCTCGCGGGCCGCGGCGGGCACCGCCGGGGCGAGCGCGGCCAGGAGTCCGGAAAGCATGAGGAAAGAAAGCCGCCGCATGAAAAGACCCCCCGTGGCCCTGCGAAAACACCCCCGCGGCCCCGAAAGGCACTCGCCCATAGTGGCGGAAACCCGCGGTCCTCCGTAAGGGTTTGGGGAATGCGGCGGACTTCACTTCTACAACTCGAACACCTGATGGCATCGGGCGAACATTTGTCTCGCCTGCTCCACCCAGTCGCTGGCCAAAGCATCGAAATCCGTTTGCGTCATGCGACAGGTCAGGGGGAGGTCGCACACTCCCGCGAGACAGGGGCGCGGCCCCCGCACGTCCCACACGGACAGCATGGGACGGAGCTGTTCGGTGTTCCACGCGTTCGACGCGGCGGCGGCGAGCGCCAGTTGGTCCTTGCGCAGGAAATTCCCGTCGGTCGCGAAAGCCACCAGCAGCCTCTTGGTCGTCATGAACCGCACGGTGACCATCCGGCCCGTTTCCTCGAGGTCGAAACGCATGGAGACGGAAACGGTGTCGGTCGCCGTGTGGAAATTCCGTCTGGTCACCCAGTTCTGCACCAACTGCCGCCAGTGCGTTCCGATTTCGAGGATCTCGTGGCCGCGGCCGGGAAAGGAGTCAGGCGCCGCCACGGACCACCGCCTCGGTGACCATCGCGTCGGTCAGCCCGGCGTCGAGCAGCGCCCGGGCGTGCGACAGCAGACAGGAGGGCACGGACACGCTGGTGCTCTGCTTGCGGCGCTTCACCAGGTCCTGGGTGCGCGCCGCGATGCTGTGGGCGACCGTGGGCGGCGGCCAGACGGCCTCCCGGGGCTCCTGCTCCAGCAGTCCGGCCATCAGCCGGTCCAGCCGGGGCCGGTCCTCGGGACGCTTGGCCAGACAGCGCGCGATCAGCTCCCGCATCGGCCCCGTGATGCCGTCGAGTTCGGGCTCCTCGAAGGCGACGCGGTAGCGGACGGCCTCTCCGCTGCCGTGCGGCGGCCGTCCGGTGAGCGCGTACACCAGGACCCCGCCGAGGGAGAAGACGTCGCTCGGCGGGCCCACCGTGGCACCCCTGATCTGCTCGGGCGACATGAAGGGCGGGGTACCGACGACGACGCCGACCTGGGTGAGGCCCGGGGCGCCGTCCACGCGGGAGATCCCGAAGTCGATGACGCGCGGTCCGTCGGAGGCGAGGAGCACGTTGGCCGGCTTGAGGTCCCGGTGCACCACGCGTGCGGCGTGGATGGCCTGGAGCGCCTCGACCAGACCCGCGCCGAGCCGCCTCACCTGCGGCTCGGGCAGGGGTCCGTCGGCGCGGACCGCCTCGGCGAGCGAGGGACCGGGCACGTACAGGGTGGCCAGCCACGGCAGTTCGGCCTCGGTGTCGGCGTCGACCACGGCCGCGGTGTAGGCACCGCTGACCACGCGGGCCGCCGCGACCTCGCGCGCGAAACGCTCCCGGAACTCCCCCTCCGCGGCCAGTTCGGGCCGCACCACCTTGACCGCGACCTCACGCCCGGAGGGCGAGCGGCCGAGGTACACCCACCCCATGCCACCGGAGCCGAGCCGGCCCACGATGCGGTACGGACCGATCCTCATGGGATCACTGACAGGCGTACGCACCCCGCCCACCTCATTTCGGGGTCGACTGCGAGATGTCAGGAGTGTCCCCTGAAATCCTCGCTTTTTCAGCCGTTCCGGCACGGGCGGGGCGTGGAGCGCGAAAAAGCCGGGGTCCCGCACGGATGTGCGGAACCCCGGCGGGTGCGGTCACCGCGGCCGACCGCCGCAACAGTCGCAGGTCAGGGCAACTCGGGTCGGCCGCGGAGTCGTCGGGGGCGTCAGCCCAGGCGCTGCACCAGGGCGCGGTACTCGTCCCACAGTTCCTTCGGCGTGTGCTCACCGAAGGTGTTGAGGTGCTCGGGGACCAGCGCGGCCTCCTCGCGCCAGACCTCCTTGTCGACCGTGAGCAGGAAGTCGAGGTCGGACTCGGCCAGTTCGAGACCGTCGGTGTCGAGGGACTCCCGGGTCGGCAGGACGCCGATCGGGGTCTCGACGCCCTCGGCCCTGCCGTCCAGGCGGTCGACGATCCACTTCAGGACGCGGCTGTTCTCGCCGAAGCCGGGCCACACGAACTTGCCCGCGTCGTTCTTGCGGAACCAGTTCACGTAGTAGATCTTCGGGAGCTTCGCCTGGTCCTTGTCCTTGGCGACGTCGACCCAGTGCCCCATGTAGTCGCCCATGTTGTAGCCGCAGAACGGCAGCATGGCGAAGGGGTCGCGGCGCAGCTCGCCGACCTTGCCCTCGGCGGCGGCGGTCTTCTCGGAGGCGACGTTCGCGCCGAGGAACACGCCGTGGTTCCAGTCGAAGGACTCCGTCACCAGCGGGACGGCGGTGGCACGGCGGCCGCCGAAGAGGATCGCCGAGATCGGCACGCCCTTCGGGTCCTCCCACTCGGGCGCGATGATCGGGCACTGCGAGGCGGGCACCGTGAAGCGGGCGTTGGGGTGCGCCGCGGGCGTGCCGGACTCCGGCGTCCAGTCGTTGCCCTTCCAGTCGGTCAGGTGTGCCGGAGTCTCCTCCGTCATGCCCTCCCACCAGATGTCGTTGTCGTCGGTGAGCGCGACGTTGGTGAAGACGGAGTTGCCCCACAGCGTCTTCATGGCGTTGGCGTTGGTGTGCTCGCCGGTGCCGGGCGCGACGCCGAAGAAGCCGGCCTCGGGGTTGATCGCGTAGAGGCGGCCGTCCTCGCCGAACCGCATCCAGGCGATGTCGTCACCGATGGTCTCGACCGTCCAGCCGGAGATCGTGGGCTCCAGCATGGCGAGGTTGGTCTTGCCGCAGGCGCTCGGGAAGGCGGCGGCGACGTACTTCGACTCGCCCTGCGGCGGCGTCAGTTTGAGGATCAGCATGTGCTCGGCGAGCCAGCCCTCGTCGCGCGCCATCACGGACGCTATGCGCAGGGCGTAGCACTTCTTGCCGAGGAGCGCGTTGCCGCCGTAGCCGGAGCCGTACGACCAGATCTCACGGGTCTCGGGGAAGTGCGAGATGTACTTCGTGGAGTTGCAGGGCCACGGCACGTCCGCCTCGCCCTCGGCCAGCGGCGCCCCGAGCGTGTGCACTGCACGCACGAAGAAGCCGTCGGTGCCGAGTTCGTCCAGGACGGGCTGTCCCATGCGGGTCATGGTGCGCATGGACACGGCGACGTAGGCGGAGTCGGTGATCTCGACGCCGATCGCGGAGAGGTCCGAGCCGAGCGGGCCCATGCAGAACGGGACGACGTACATCGTGCGGCCGCGCATCGAGCCGCGGAAGACGCCCTGCTCACCGGAGAAGATCTCCCGCATCTCGGCGGGGGCCTTCCAGTGGTTGGTCGGGCCCGCGTCCTCCTCCTTCTCGGAGCAGATGAAGGTCCGGTCCTCGACCCGCGCGACATCGGTCGGGTCGGAGGCGGCGTAGTAGGAGTTGGGGCGCTTGATCGGGTCGAGCTTCTTGAAGGTGCCCTTGCGGACGAGCTCCTCGCTCAGTCGCTCGTACTCGGCCTCGGATCCGTCGCACCAGACCACACTGTCCGGCTCGGTCAGTTCGGCGATCTCGTTGACCCACGAGATCAGTTCCTTGTGGTTGGTCGGGACGGGAGCCGCGATGTCGCGCGCCACGATTGCTCCTAAATGAGGGGTTTGTTGTTGTGCCCCGTGGGGGCTGCGACCCGGATGCTTCTCGGTGCTGGGACCTCTGGCGCTCATCCGGTGCCGACCGCACTCATTTGATGATCCGACCGGGCCGCGCATATGTCCAGAGGGCCTCACACCTGAGCGGAGTGAGCATCGCCACTCGCCGGGAGGTTTCCGCCCGCTCACCCCGGGTTCACCGCGGGTACCCCGGCGGCGCCCCCCGATGCCGTGAGATCATGGCCACTATCGCGGTTCGCCCGCGCCGGACTGACACGTAACTTACGGTTCCGTAGGTACGATTCGGCCATGACTGCGCCCGTCCCCGACGCGCCCACGGACTCGCCGGCCGCCGGCCCGATGCCTGTCGCGCACTCCCTGTCGGAAGAGATCAAGCCCAAGCTCCGCGGCTGGCTGCACCTGGGCATGTTCCCGGCCGCCCTCGTCTCCGGACTGGTCCTCACCGCCCTGGCGGACTCGACCCGCGGCCGCATCGCCTGCGGTGTGTTCGCCCTGACCGCCTGCCTCCTGTTCGGTGTGAGCGCCCTCTACCACCGCGGCAACTGGAGCCCGCGGATGGACGGCGTCCTGCGCAGGCTCGACCACGCGAACATCTTCCTGATCATCGCCGGCACCTACACGCCGCTGACCCTGCTCCTGCTGCCGGACAGCAAGGGCCAGTGGCTGCTGTGGAGCATCTGGGCCGCCGCGGCGGCGGGCATCGTCTTCCGGGTGTTCTGGGTCGGCGCCCCGCGCTGGCTCTACACACCGTGCTACATCGCGATGGGCTGGGCGGCCGTCTTCTTCCTGCCCGACTTCATGCGCACGGGCGGCATCGCCGTCCTCGTCCTGGTGATCGTCGGCGGACTGCTCTACAGCGCGGGCGGAGTGATCTACGGGATCAAGAAGCCCAACCCGTCACCGCGTTGGTTCGGATTCCACGAGGTCTTCCACTCCCTGACCCTCGCGGCGTTCATCACGCACTACGTCGGCATCTCCCTGGTGGCCTACCAGCACGGCTGACCCCCACCTCCACCCACTCGCCCCTTCCAGTGGCCGCGGCTCCCCAGCCGCGGCCACTGCGCGTTTTCCGGCCACCCCGCATCCCCATCGCGCCAACATCCCCGCCGGCCATCGACTGAAAGTCATGCTCGATTGACTAAAGCCATCTTTTGAGAGTTACTCTCATTTCATGGTGACTCCCACACAAGACGACGCCGTTCGGCGCGATCCTCCCCCACTCTCGACTTCGCTCGAGCGGGGGCACCCCCAGCGCTGGTGGGCCCTCGGGGCCCTGGTCGCGAGCATGCTCGTGCTCGGTTTCGACATGACGATCCTCAACGTGGCACTGCCGACGATGGCCCGGGACCTCGGAGCGTCCACCGGTCAGCAGCAGTGGATGGCGGACGCCTACGTCGTCGTCTTCGCCTCGCTGATGCTCCCCGCCGGGCTGCTGGGCGACCGGTTCGGACGGCGCCGGATGCTCATCGCCGGACTCTCGGTCTTCCTCGCCGGCTCCCTGGCGGGCGCCCTCGTCGACGACGTCACCTGGGTGATCGTCGCCCGCGCCCTGATGGGCGTCGGCGGCGCGCTGGTGATGCCGCTCGCCCTCGCCGTGCTGCCCTCGCTCTTCGGGCCCGACGAGCGCACCAAGGCGGTCGGAGCCGTCTCCGCCGCCTCGGCGCTCGGCATGCCGCTCGGCCCGATCATCGGCGGCTGGCTGCTCAACCACTTCTGGTGGGGATCGGTGTTCCTGGTCAACGTGCCGATGGCCGCCATCGGCATCACCGCCTGCCTGTTCCTGCTCCCCGAGACCCGCGACCCCGCCTCGCCCGAGGTGGACGCCGTCTCCACCGCGCTCACCGCGGTCGGTCTCAGCGTCCTGGTCTACGCGATCATCGAAGCCCCGTCCCGCGGCTGGGGCGACCCGCTCGTCCTCGGCTGCTTCGCCGTCGCCGTCGTCCTGATCGGGCTGCTCGTCGCCCGCGAACGCCGCAGCCCGCGCCCGATGCTGGACCTCTCCCTGCTCGCCGAACGCGGCTTCCTGCTCAACACCCTCGCCGCGACGCTCGTCATGTTCGTCCTGTCCGGCCTGATGTTCGTGCTGCCGCAGTACCTCCAGGCGGTGCTCGGGCACGACGCCCTCGCCACCGGGGTCCGCATGCTGCCGATGATGGGCGGGCTGCTGGTCGCCTCCCGGGGCGCGCAGCCGCTGGTCGTCCGCTTCGGCCCCCGCGCGGTGATCAGCGCGGGTCTCGTCGTCCTCGCCTTCGCCGCCTTCCTCGGCAGCCGTACGACCGTCGACGACGGGTACGGCGCCACCGCCCTGTGGCTGTCCCTGGCCGGGCTCGGCTTCGGTTTCGCCGTGGTGCCCGCGATGTCCGCCGCCCTCGGCGCGCTCCCCCGCGACCGGGCCGGCAGCGGCTCAGGACTGCTGATGACGGTGCGCCAGGTGGGCAGCGCGGTCGGTATCGCCCTGCTCGGCTCGCTGCTGGCGAGCACGTACGCCGACCGCCTCGACACCTCCGCGCTGCCGCGCGCCGCCGCGAAGGCCGCCGACGACTCGGTGGTCGGCGCCCATGTGATCGCCGGCCGGCTCGGCGACCGGGCCCTGGATGCCTCCGCGAACGCCGCGTACATCCACGGCATGGACCTGGTGCTGCTGGTCAGCGGGATCGCCGCGCTGGTCACCGCGCTGCTGGCGGCGGCACTGCTGCCGAGCCCGGAGCGGCCGGCCGAGACGGAGCGCGAGGACGTCGGCATGGCCCCGGCCCCGGCGGATGCCGGACAATGAGAGACATGGCCGCCACCGCACAGACCTCCGCTCCCGCCGCGGAGCCCCAGCCGGGGCTCCGCGAGCGGAAGAAGATCAAGACCCGCATCGCGATCCGCGAGGCGACGTACCGGCTGATCGAGCGGCAGGGGTACGACGCCACGACGATCGAGCAGATCGCGGAGGCGGCCGAGGTCTCCCCCTCCACGGTGTTCCGCTACTTCCCGACCAAGGAGGACATCGTCCTCACGGACGAGTACGACCCCCTCCTCGAACAGGAACTGCGGGAACGCCCCGCGGACGAGCCGTGGTTCGACTCGCTGCGTCATGTGCTGAGGAAGGCCGTGGGCATCGACACCTCCGAGGACCCCGAGGTCAGCCGGCTCCGGACGCGGCTGATGGTCGAGGTCCCCGCGGTGCGTTCACGGATGATGGAGAGCATGTCCGTCACCGGGCGGCTGCTGAGCCGGGCCATCGCCGAGCGCTCCGGCCGGGACCCGGACAGCCTGGAGGTCCGCGTCTTCGCGATGTCGCTGATCGGCGGTCTGATGGAGACCTCCCTCTACTGGGCCGAGACCGGCCAGGGGGACGACCTCGCCGATCTCGTCGAGCGTGCCGTGAACGTCATGGAACACGGTCTGGTCCCACGAAACCCGGAGGACCGGGGCGCCCCCGCGTGACATCCTGACCGCGTGAACGGACCGGAGATCCACATCGAATTCGCCCCCGGACTGGGGGTGTTCGTCCCGCACGCCCGCCGCTCCGGGATCACCCCGGTCGGCACCGACGGCTCCTCCACCCTCGGCCATGTCGTCGAGTCGCTGGGCGTCCCGCTGACGGAGGTCGGCGCCCTGGTCGTGGACGGACACGAGGTGCCCTTCTCGCACATCCCGGCGGCCGGCGAGTCCGTACGGGTCGACGCGGTCACCCGCCCCCAGCGGGTGCCGGGCGCGCCGCTGCGCTTCCTCCTCGACGTCCATCTCGGCACCCTCGCCCGCCGGATGCGCCTGCTCGGCATCGACACGGCGTACGAGTCCACCGACATCGGCGACCCGGCGCTCGCCGCCCGTTCGGCGGCCGAGCGGCGGGTGCTGCTCAGCCGCGACCGCGGGCTGCTGCGGCGCCGCGAGCTGTGGGCGGGGGGCTTCGTCTACAGCACCCGTCCCGACGACCAGCTCCGGGACGTGCTGGGCCGGTTCGCGCCCGAGCTGAAGCCCTGGACGCGCTGCACCGCGTGCAACGGCCTGCTCGCGAAGGCCACCAAGGAGCAGGTCGCCGACCAGCTGGAGAGCGGCACCGAGCGGTCGTACGACGTCTTCGCCCAGTGCGCCGACTGCGGGCGCGCCTACTGGAAGGGCGCGCACCACGACCGGCTGGAGACCGTCGTGGAGCGCGCCCTCGCGGAGTTCGGGACCTGACGGACGGACCGCCGCAGTCCCGGGATCCCGTCTAACGCCTCATCAGGTCCTTCGCCCCGCAGGCCAGTCCGTCCCGGTTCGGGTCGAGGCCGAGCGGGTCGTCCTTCCCGTTGACCCCGAGCCGTCCGTAGGCGTTCTTCTTCAGCCAGGCGCAGCGGGAGACCGTTGTCCGCTTCACCCCTTCCGGGAAGGCTGTCGGGACGCAGACACCGACCGTGCCGTAGTGGCGGTCGCAGCCGGAGACGGTCGTGGACACCTTCTGCGAGGTCCGCTTCCGTTCCGGCCCCCGGACCGCTCCCGGCAGGGAGTCGGCGAAGGAGTGGACGTGCGCCGAGGCGGTGTCCGCGGCGAGCGCGGACGGCCCCTGGAGGTGCACCCATCTGGCCACCGACGGAACACCGTTGGCGTCGACCGCGAAGAGCATGTACCAGCCGGGCGGCGCCAGATTCGGGTTGCTCGTCACGTTGAGGTCGACGTTGTTCCCGTCCACGCTCAACGGCAGGTCCACGGACCGCTGGTTGGGGTCGGAGGAGTGGGTGACGGCGGCCGGGCGGATCAGTTCGGCCTTGACGACGGGCCGGTCGACCGTGATCCGCTGGGTGTCGCCGTAGGTCCACCGGTTGTCGATGACCGAAGTGATCGTCGGCCGGGCGCCCTTGAGCAGATAGGGCGGGGTGTAGATCGACACGTTGTGGTTCCAGGTGCCGTTGCCCGGGTTGTCGCCGGTCGACATCACCCGCCCGTCGGGCAGCAGGAACGACGAGGAGTGGTAGCCGCGCGCCTGCGGGTCGGCCGCCACCGGGTCGAAGGTGTTGGTCGCCGGGTCGTAGAGGGACGACTCGAAGACCGGGTCGGCGCGGTTGTGCAGCGCACCGCCCGTCTCCAGCACCTTGCCGTCCGGCAGCAGCACCGCGGAGACGTACATCTTGCCCTGGTTGCCGGTCTCGGCCACCGGGCCGTTGCCGAGGTCCACCGTGCCCTGCGGCAGCGGTGGCCCGGCCACGTAGGCGGGGTCGGCCGCCTTGAGGTCGATGACGTCGGTCAGCCGGTTGCCGTCCGGGTTGGAGTCGATGTTGCCGCCGCCGAGGGTGAGGACCTTCTGGTCCTGGGCCGGGGGCAGCAGCACGCTCGCCGACTGGTCGCGCTGGTCCTTGTTCCGCAGGCCGGGGATCTGGGTGATCGTGTTGGCGTCGTAGTCGTAGACCGCCGAGCCGGTGCCGGGGATGTTGTTGCCGAAGACATGGCTGCCCGAGTAGAAGAGGCGGCCGTCCTGCATCAGGATCATCGACGGGTACAGGCCCCAGTACGACCAGGTCTGGTTGACCTGCCACAGCGGCAGCCACTTCCGCTGCGTGTCCGACCACAGCTCGGCGGTCACCGAGCCGGTGGAGTCCTCGCGCAGACCGCCGAAGGAGATGACGTCACCGTTGCCGAGTTCCGTCGCCGACGGGTACCAATGGCCGTCGTTGAGGTCGTTGGTCCTGCTGTAGGTCTCGGTGACGGGGTCGAAGACGTACGAGTCCTTGAAGCCCTCGTAGCCGTGCCCGCCCGCCACCGGGAACGCCTTGTTGCCGCTCATCACCAGCACTCGGCCGTCCTGGAGCTGGATGTGCCCGGCGCAGAACATGTCCTTCGGGGTGGGGACGACCTTGTAGCTGCCGTCGGCCGGGTTGTAGACCGCCGAGGTGAAGGTGCCCGCGTCGAACTGCTCCTCGCTGTTGCCGGAGCCCGCGATCAGCAGCACCTTGCCGTTGTTGAGGACGACGGAGTGCATGGAACGCACCGGGTTCTGTGTGGGCAGCACCGTCCACCGGCCGTCGGCGCACTCGTCGGCGGTGCCGGTGCAGGCGGCCGGCGGTGTGACGTCGGGGACCTGCTCCATCGTGTAGTCGTCGGTGGTCGCCGAGCCGGTGCCGTAGACGGAGACGCCCCAGGTGATGCGGTCGGTGCCGGACGGCACCTCGGGGGTGCGGACCGAGGCCCGGGTCCAGTCGCCCCGCATCTCCAGCGTCTTGAGGTCGGTCCAGTACTGCCAGCCCGCGACGGTGTCGTGCCGGAACAGCGTGATCGCCGCGTCGGGGGTCGTCGTCCTGTAGTGGAGCCCGAGGTCGTACTGCCTGCCCGCGGTGACCACCGGCGCGCACGCGGCCGACTCGGTGATCAGCGCCTTGCGGTCGCCGTCGACCCGGCGGGTCAGCGTGACCTTCATGGCCTTGGCGCCCGAGTGGGCGTCGGACACGGTCGCGAAGGTGAAGTCGTTGTCGCCCCAGCCGGACTTCTCCCAGCAGGACGGCATGCCGTCGGTGCCGTCGGTCTCGAAGCCCGGGTTCGTGACGAGGTTGGCGGCCGCCGCGGGCTGCGGTGACACGAGCAGCAGCCCGGCGGCCAGACCCGTCACGGCCAGGAGCGCGGTCCTGCGTCGTGGTCTCACCCGGAATCTCACACGGTCCTCCTCGGCGTACGGCTCCCGCGCCCGCTCTCGCGGCTGTGGCGCGGCAGATAGACCAGCGCCTCGGTCCCGGCGAAGCGCAGGACGAAGGTCGTCACCAGGGCGAGTGCCGTGGCGGACAGGGCGCCCATGCCGAAGCGGTGGACGAAGAGCGCGATCAGCGGGATGCGCAGCACCAGATCGGCGTTGGCGAGCAGCGCGAACCGGCCGAGGCGGTCCCAGCCCTTGCGGTGCCCCCGGCGGTCCCGGAAGAGCAGGTGCTCGACGAGCAGGAAGTTCCAGGCCACGCCGAGCTGGTTGGCGAGGACCTCCGCCGGGACGTAGTGCACTCCGGCGGCCGTGAGCCCGTACAGGCCGAGCAGGTTCGGCACGAAGCCGGTGGCGCCGATCAGCCCGAAGACCAGCATGCGGGCGACCGGCGAGGCGGTGCGCAGCCCGACGAGATGGCGCAGGAACCGGAGGCCCTCGCGCGCGCTCGACTTGGACTCGCCCGCGAAGCGGTCCTGGAAGACGAACGGCACCTCGGTGACCTGGCGGGGGCGGCTGCGCACGGCCAGTTCGAGCAGGATCTTGTAGCCGAGCGGGCGCAGGACCTCGGCGGTGACCGCGCTGCGGCGGATCGCGAAGAACCCGCTCATCGGGTCGCTGATGCCGCGCAGCCTGCGCGGGAAGAGCGCCTTGGTCAGCCAGGTCGCGCCGCGCGACACCGCGATCCGGTAGCCGCCCGCGAGTCCCGCCCGGCTGCCGCCCTCGACGTACCGGCTGGCGACCACGAGACCGGCGTTCGCGCGCTCTCCCGCAGCGATCAACTCCGGTACGAGGGACGGCGGATGCTGGCAGTCCCCGTCCATGACGACGATCCACTGGGAGCCCGCCGTCTTCAGTCCCTCCACCACCGCGCCGCCGAGCCCGCCCTCGGGCACCTCGCGGTGCAGCACGGTCACCGGGAAGGGGCAGTCCCGCGCGGCCTCGGCGATCACCTCGGGGGTGTCGTCCGTGGAGTCGTCCACGAAGACGACCTCGCAGGGCAGCCGGGCGGGCACCGATTCGGTGATCTGCCACAGCAACTGCCGTATGTTCGCGGACTCGTTGAAGGTCGGGACGACGACGGTGACGGCGCCCGGCTCCGGGACCTCGGCGGCGCGTACCGCGGGGTCGCCCAGCTCGCCCGGGACGATGCTCTCGAAGCTGCTCATCGGCTGCCTCCGGAACGGGCGGTGGTGGTGTGGCCGGCGTCGATCCGCCGGATCTCGATGCGGTCCTCGCCGCTGCCGAAGGTGGCGACCGGCGTGGAGTGCCCGATCGCGGCCCGCACGTTCGGCAGGTCGGCCGCGTCACGCCGTACCGTCGGGGAGGCGACCACGTAGTCGAGGTCCCTCCAGCCCCGCGACATCGTCTTCGTGACCGCGGGATCGAGGTCGGCCTTGTAGAACCAGATGGCGCCGAGGCCCGGCCGGTAGCCGTCGTGCACGAGGTCCAGCCAGAGCGCGTCGTCGACCAGCACCCGGGTGTCCTCCGGGTCCTCCACCTCGGTCCGCAGCCAGGCGGAGGCCGCCCGGTAGGGGGCGTTGGCGTCGGCCGTCACGGCGGTGCGGTCGCCGTCGTACCAGCGGGGCACGACGTAGGCGCCCGCGGCCAGCACCAGCGCCGCGGCCAGCCCGCGCCGCCCCCGGGTCACGTACGCCCGCTCCTGTTCCGTCCGCCGTCTGCGCAGCACGGCGTGGGCGACGCTCGCCGTGCCTCCGGCGAGGACGAGGGCGAGGAAGGGGAGCGCCTGGATGACGTACATCGCGGGCAGGTAGCCGTTCGGGCGCAGCGCCACCAGGGCGAGGATCGCCACGGTGAGCGCGGGTCCGGCCAGGGCGCGGGCCGTCACCGACCAGCGGAAGGTGACCAGGAGCAGCAGCGCGCCCGCGAGGCCGCCGACCGGCAGGATCCGGTCGTAGTACAGCCAGGAGTGCAGGACCCCGTACGAACCGGTGCCGCGTTCCAGGACGAACCCGGAGCCGGGCCGGCTCATCTGGTAGGTGATGCCCTCCCAGAGCGAGACGTGTCCGCCGCCGGGGAGCAGCTCCCCCTTGAGCAGGGCGAAGAGCGGATACGCGGTGCCGATCAGCACGCAGGCCGTGACGGCACCGGTGAGCGCGAACTTGCGGGTGTCGCGGTGGCTGTGCCGCCACATCGTGACGAACAGCGCGGGCAGGACGACCAGCATCGTCTCCTTGGTCAGCACGGCGGCGGCGGCCGCGAGGCCCGCGCCGAAGTGGTGCCACAGGTGGCGGCTCGGCGACGCGGCCAGGCAGAACGCGAGCAGCGTCCACGTCACCGCGATGTTGTCGAGGAAGATCTCCCGCTGGAGCACGATCGAGAGCGGGGAGAGCCCGAAGAGGACCATCGCGAGCCCGGCCGCCCACCGCGGCAGCGACAGCCGGCGCGCGAGGACGTACAGCAGGACCGCGCTCACCGCGCTGACCACGAGCATCGTGGAGCGCATCGGGCCGACCGTCATGAGGGACGGGCTGAGGTGCGCGGGGACCCAGGTCAGCAGGGCTATCTGGATCCAGCCGAGCGGTGGATGGTCGTACCAGTACGTGTAGTGGGCCAGGCCCTTGCCCTGCTGGACGGCCCAGGCCTGGGCGAGGTAGGTGCCCTCGTCGTCGCTGAGGGTGGGATAGGCGGCGATGTTCCAGCCCTGCACGAGGAGGATCGCCACGAGCAGGCCCGCGCACAGGATCAGATCGGCGCGCGAGCCGCGAGAACGCAAGCCGGTGAACGGCGCGGAGACGCCTTCGGGTGCGGAAGGCCGCTGGGCGGGGACCGTGGATGTGGCCGTCGCGGGAAGGGTGGAGGTCACGCGGCAACGTCCTCTCGGGTCGCCTCGGTGAGGTGCGCGCCGACATGACTGGTCAACTCCCAGTCATCATGGCCCCGTTGCTCGCGCCAGACGGCGCGCACGGCGGCACCCGCGAGGAGCACCTGGTAGAAGGGACCGCCGGCGACGAGCTTCAGGTAATGCACGGTGCGGACGCGCAGCCCGTACTGCTTGCCGAAGTCGTGCAGTCCGACGAGCTCGAAGACGAAGGTGACCAGGGCGGTCACGGCCGGCAGGAAGGTGACGAAGGCGATCCCGACGGGCACGTCGAGGAAGAGCGCGACCGCCACGTCGAGCGGGATGATCACTCCGGAGACCGCCTGGAGGTACGGCGTCATCAGCGTGTAGCGGGCGAGCAACCGCTGCCCCATGGTGGGCAGTTGCTTCCAGTCGCGCTTGCGGTAGACCTGTAGGAATCCCTGGTTCCACCGGGTGCGCTGCTTGAGCAGCGACATCAGCGAGCCGGGCGTCTCCTCCTTGGTCACCATGTCGGAGTCGTACGCGACGACGACCTTCTTGCCGACGCTGGACAGTCTGACACCGAGATCGCAGTCCTCCGCGAGACACGCGGGGTCCCAGCCCTCGGCCTCCCGCAGGACGTCCGTCCGTACGAAGACGGTGTTGCCGCCGAGCGGGATGAACCCTTTCTGCGCGTGGAGGTGGAGGCGCGAGCGGAACCAGAAGAAGTACTCCAGGCAGTTGCGCAGGCTGTACCAGCTGGAGTGGAAGTTGATGAGCTGCACCCCGCCCTGGACGACGTCCGCGCCCGTCGTGCGGAACGCCTGGTCGACATGGGCGAGCAGCTCGGGGTGGACCTGGTCCTCCGCGTCGAAGACCCCGACCACGTCGCCGCGGCAGTGCGACAGGGCCGTGTTCATGGCCTTCGGCTTGTTCTTCCTCTCGTGGTGGTCGACGACGACCCGCACCCGCGGGTCGCGCGCCTCCGCGCTCCGGGCCACCTCGGCGGTCTCCGGGTCGTCGTGCCCCACGATCACGATGATCTCGAAGTCGGTGTGGCTGGATTCCAGCAGCCTCCGAATGGTGTGGTCGAGCACCGCCTGCTCGTGCCGCGCGGGCAGCAGCAGCGAGAAGGACAGGCCCCCACCCCCGTCCGGGCTGGCGAACCGGGTGGAGGCCAGCACCTCGGGCGTACGCCACGCGTGCATCTGCCACCACAGGGTGAAAGCGGCCATGCAGAAGAGCGCCAGTGAAACGGCAGCAATGAAGACAGACGTGAGCAACAGATCCCCCCAGATCCCCCGAAACCCCCGGTCGCGACAGCACGCCACTGTCGTCGCGTCACTATGTCGACACTATGGGCGATCTGTGAAGGGTGCGGGTTGTACTAATGAAGAACACGTTTCGTCACACTCGGTCGGCTTGCTGAACAATCCGCACTCTGGAGAGCCTTTGGCCCGGTTGGTGGTTACGCGTTTCGGCCGTTCAGGGCCGTGCGGAGCCGGTCGGGATCGGTCGTCGGGGCGTCGCACACGAAGTTGCGGCAGACGTACGCGGTCGGTTTCGCATCCACCAGCGGGCGGTCGGCCAGGAGCGGCAGCTCGTCGCTCCCCGGCGCCCCCACCGCCACGACGGCGCCCGGCGCGGTGCCCAGAAGTGCCGTCCGCGCGAGGGCTCTCGTGGCCGGATCGGTTCCCTCGCCCACCACCGCGACCTCCCGGGGACCGTCGAGCAGCGCCTCGGCCACCGCGAGACCCCACCCGATGAAGCGGGGCACCCGGGGCCCCAGCGTCTTCACCACACCCAGCGCCCGCTCGGCGGCGGTGCGGTGGGGCTCCGCGCCGGTCTGCGCGCTGTACGACAGCAGCGCCCCGGCCGCCGCGCTCCACCCCGAGGGCGTGGCGTTGTCGGTGGGGTCCTGCGGACGGCGGATCAGCCGCTCCGCGTCGGCCGCCGTGTCGTACAGCGCGCCGGACTCCGCGTCCGTGAACTGGGCGAGCACGTGGTCGAGCAGGAACCCGGCGAACTCCAGCCAGACCCCTTCCCCGGTCACGGACGTCAGCGCCAGGAAGCCCTCGGCGACGTCCGCGTAGTCCTCCAGCACCCCCGCGTGGGCGCCCGCCAGACCGTCCTTGCTGGTACGGGCCAGCCGCGCCCGGTCGTCCAGGTGCAGCCGCACGAGCAGGTCGGCGGCGCCGATCGCGGCCTCCACCAGATCGGGGCGGTCGAAGTAGGCGCCGGTCTCCGCGAGGGCGGCCACCGCGAGCCCGTTCCAGGCGGCGACCACCTTGTCGTCGCGCCCGGGGGCGGGCCGCCCCGCCCGCGCGGCGAGCAGCCGCTCCCGCACGGAGGCGATCCTGGCGGCGTCGAAGACCCCTTCCCGCTGCGGGAGCTGGAGCACGGAGGCGCCCTCCTCGAAGGTGCCCTCCTCGGTCACCCCGAAGTGCTGCGCGGCGAGTTCGGCGTCCGCGTCCCCGAGCACCTCGCGCAGCTGCTCCGGCGTCCAGACGTAGTACGCGCCCTCGACGTGGCGGCCGGTGCCGTCGTCGCTGTCGGCGTCGAGCGCGGAGGCGAACCCGCCCTCGTCGGTGCGCAGTTCACGCACCATGAAGTCCGCGGTCTCCAGCGCGACCCGCCGGGCGAGCTCGGACCCGGTGGAACGCCAGAGGTGCGCGTAGACGCGGCAGAGGAGCGCGTTGTCATAGAGCATTTTTTCGAAGTGCGGGACCACCCAGTCCCGGTCGACGGAGTAGCGGGCGAAGCCGCCGCCGAGCTGGTCGTAGAGACCGCCGCGCGCCATCCGTTCACAGGTGTCCACGGCCATCTGCAGAGCGCCCTCGGAGCCGGTCCGGGCGTGATGGCGCAGCAGGAACTCGATCACCATGGACGGCGGGAACTTGGGCGCGCCGCCGAATCCGCCGCGCGCGGCGTCGTAGTCCCGGGTGAGCCCGAGCAGCGCGGCGGCCAGCTCCTCCTCGCCCGGCACCCGGCCGTCCCCGAAGGACATCTCCCGCTCGGCGAGATCCCGCGCGATCTTCGCCGCGACCTCGGTGACCTCGTCCCGCCGGTCGTTCCAGGCACCCGCCACGCCCTCCAGCACCTGCCGGAAGGACGCCATGCCGTGGCGGGGCTCGGGCGGGAAGTAGGTGCCGAAGTAGAAGGGCTCGGCGTCCGGGGTGAGGAACACGGTCATCGGCCAGCCGCCCTGCCCGGTCGCCGCCTGCACCGCCTCCATGTAGACGGCGTCGACGTCGGGCCGCTCCTCGCGGTCGACCTTGACGCTGACGAAGTGCTCGTTCAGGTAGGCGGCCGTCGCCTCGTCCTCGAAGGACTCGTGGGCCATGACATGGCACCAGTGACAGCTGCTGTACCCGACGCTCAGCAGAACGGGCCGGTTGCTCCTGCGGGCCTCGTCGAAGGCCTCGGCCGACCACGGCCACCAGTCGACGGGGTTGTCGGCGTGCTGGAGCAGGTACGGGGACGTCTCATGGGCCAGTCGGTTCACCCTGCCACTCTCCCACGGCGTCCGGGACGACGCGGAAGCGCAGACGCACCGGGCGCGCCCCGTCAGGGGGCGCCCTCGCGGGCGCGGCCGCACCGGGCCCCTGCGCTGCTCGGCGCCACCGTCGCGGTGCTCCTCGTGCGGACACTCCGGGCGGGCACCGAGGTGCGGAACCGGCAGGTGGCCCGGGCGGGACCGGACGTACCGACGGCCGCGGGCCGCGCGGCCACCGCCGTGCCGGGACCGCACCGCGATCAGCGCGCCCGGCCGACCGCGTCGGCGACAGCCGCCGTCGCGGTGCCGGACGCCCGGTTCGGCACGGCCACCGCGCGGCCGGGCGCCCTTCTGGTCCAGGCCCTGGCCCGCGCGGTGGCGGGTCTCGCCTGCGCCTGCGTGTTCCTCGCCCTCGCCAAGAGCCGCGCCCCGCACGGCGGACAGCCGGGGTGCGCGCCTTCGAGGGGGCCGGCTCCGGAGTCCGGCACCCTCGGTCGCGGCGAATGATCGACCGCCCTCTCGCGCTCGCGTCCCGGCCGAAGGACACTCGTGGGCAAGGGAGTTGCTGCCTAAGGGGGACGTGACATGCGGGACGGCCATCGGGTGGAGGCCGAGCAGTTGCTGGTCCGGGCCGTCGAGGAGGAGGTGCGCCGCTCGGGGGGGCGTACGGACGGGGGTGCCCTGCTGTCGCGGGCGCGGGCCTCGCTCGACGCGATGGCGGAGACGGCCGCCGAGGAGTACACGGCCTACACACGGGCGCTGGACGAGTCCGAGGCGGGACGGCAGACCTTCGGGCAGCGGTTCGCGCGCGAGGGCTCCGGAACTCCCCTGCTGGTGGCCGCGGTCGGCGCGCTCGCGGCCGTCGTCGCCGACCTGGCCCTCGGCACCGGCGCGGGCACGGCCGTGGGCGCCGGGGCGACCGTGGCCGTGGCGGGCGCGGCGGCCACCGTCCTCAAGGTGACGGCCTCGCACCTGCCCGCCGCGAGCCGCCGCGCCGGGGCCCTGGGGCAGCCCGGAGGCCCCGAGCAGCTGCGTCTGCAGTGGCTGACGGCCCTGGACGTACGGGGCGTCCGCCCGTTCCTCGACCAGCAGCGGGTGCTCAGCGCCACCACCGGCGCCAAGAAGGGCGCGCCCCAACTGCGCCGCACCGACAAGAGCGCGGCGGCCCGGCGGCGCAGCGTGCTCGAGCAGTCCTTCGGCCAACTGCCGGAACAGGAGGGACCGTTCACCGGACGCCGGAGCGAACTGGCGCGGATCGCGCGGTGGGTTCACGCGGCCCGGGCGAGCACGGAGACGAGACCGACGGTCGTGGTGCTGCACGGCGCGCCCGGATCCGGCCGCAGCACGCTGGCGGTCCGGGCGGCACACGCCCTCAAGGACCAGTTCCGCGGCGCCTGCGTGGTCGACCTGCGGGGCGGCAGCCCGGACGATCCGCCGCTCACCACCCGCGACGCGCTGCTGCACCTGCTGAACCGGCTGGGCGCCCCGCGCGAACAGCTCCTCTTCCGCGAGCGCTCCTCGCAGGACCAGCAGGTCAAACGGCTGAGCGAGCTGTACCACCAGCATCTGACGGGCCTGCCCGTGACGATCGTGCTGGACGACGCGAGCGACGCCGAGCAGGTGCGCACCCTGGTCCCCGAGCGCTCCGAGAGCCTGGTCCTGGTCACCGCGCGGGAGCCCCTCGACCTGACCGGCGGCCTCTCCGCCTGGGTGCACCAGCTCCCCGTGGAGGCGCTGGACGCGGCGGGCTCCGAGGAGCTGCTGACCGCGGCGGCCCAGGACGCGTCCGGCCCCTACGACGCCGAATCCTCCGAACGGATACGGGAGCTGTGCGGCGGCCTGCCGCTGGCCCTGCGGGTCGCGGGTTCCTCGCTCGGCCCGCGCACCCCGCGCGCCCTGGCGGGCGACCTCGCGGCCTACGGCCCGGTGGAACCCGTCGAGCGGGTGCTGTGGCTGCGCTACACGGACCAGTCGGACCCGGCACGCCGGCTGCTGCGCCGACTGGCCCTGGCCGGCCGGGCCTCACTGGGCGCGGCAGCGGCGGCGGCGCTCCTCGCGACGGACGAACCCGAGGCCGTCCGTCATCTGACCGCCCTGTCCCGGGCGGGCCTGATCGACCACGTGCGCGGCAGCCGCTACCGCCTGCACGACCTCGTGCGGGCCTTCGCCGCGGCCCGTCTGCTCGACGAGGAGGAGGCCTCGGAGCGCACGGCGGCGCAGGAACGCCTGATCGTGAACTACGCGGAGCTGGCCGACTCGGTGATCCGCCTGGTGGACGGCAAGACGTCGACGCGCGCCGACCAGTTCGGACCGCACGGCTTCACCTCCCTGGACGCCGCGCTGCGCTGGCTGGACGACGAGTCGAGCTTCATCACGGCCGCCCTCAGACACGCGGAGGGGGTGGACCAGGCGGCGGTGCTCCATCTCCTGGGCGCCCTGTGCGACTACTGCCTGCTGCGCGGCGACCTGTACCGGCTGGGCGAGATCAGCGAGCTGACGCAGGCCGTCGACCAGGGGCTCCTGGTCCGCTCGGTGCAGTGGCGCACCGGTATCGCGGCCCGCCAGCTCGGCGAGCTGGACAAGGCGCGGACGACCCTGGCCGCGGTGGTGGACCTGTACTTCGAGGCCCACCACGACGCGGGGGCCGCCAGGGCCCTGTGCTCCCTCGGCATCACGCTGCACCACCAGGGCACCCTCGTCGAGGCCGCGGCCAAGCTCCAGGAGGCCATGGACCTGCAAGCCTCGCCCGAGCTGGCGGCCGACCGTGCCTGGACGATGCACGCGCTCGCCGCGGTGGAGCGCGACAGGTCCCGGCTCGGCCAGGCCCTCGGCCTGCTCACCGAGTCCCTGGTCCTGCACCGCGAGAGCGGTTCGGTGCACGGCGAGGCCTGGGCCCACTTCCAGCTCGGCCAGCTGGGTCTGCGGATGGGCGACGTGCCGCGCGCCGAGCGGGAGCTGCGCGAGGCGCTCGACCTGTACGGCCGTACGCGCGACGCCCGCGGCGAGGCCTGGGCGCTCACCCAGCTGGCCCGCGCCCGGCTCGTCGAGGGCGACCCGTCCGCCGCGGTCGACGGGCTGCGCCAGGCGGCCTCCCGGCACCGCGAGAACGAGGACGCGCGCGGCGAGGCCTGGACGGTCTACTACCTGGGCCAGGCCCTGGAGGAGACCGGGAACCTGGACCAGGCGGTACGTGAGCTGGAGCGCTCCCGGACGATGTTCTCCCGCATGCGGGACGTCTACGGGCTGGCCTGCGCCCGCCACCACTCGGCCCGCGTGACCCGGGACCAGCGCGCCGCGCAGACGGGCTCCCTGCGGAACTCGGGCTTCGCCCGCCAGCTCCTCGTCGACGCCCGCGCGGACTTCCAGCGCATCGGGGTGGCCCACGGCGAGGCGTGGACCTGCCTGGAGCTCGCCGTCGTCGACGCCGGGAACGCCCGTACCCAGCAGGCGCTGTCCCTGTGCGACGAGGCCGTCGGCCTGTTCGCCTCGTACGGCGACCGCCGCGGGGAGGACTGGGCCCGCTTCCTGCGCTGCACCCTGCTCCCCTACGCGGCGCCGGGCGGCCACGAGGTGGGCGCCGCGGTGGCCCTGGAGGAGCTGTCGCAGCTCGCGCGCGCGGGCCACGCCACCCGTGACGGGAGGCTGGACGACTTCATCGAGGCGTACCAGCTGCTGCTGGAGCGGGGGGTGGACCTGGACGCGGGCTGGCAGGCCTGGCGCCTGGGCATGGTGCCGGACCGGCACGCCCGCGACGTGATGGGCGTACCGGTGGTGACGTGAGGAGGGACCGTCCCCGACAGGGACCGTCCCCCGGCAAAGGCCGACCCCCACCAGGAGCCGAGTGCCGCACGAGTGACCGGAACCCCCGCGGGACGGGAGCAGCCGTGAAGGCCGGAACGCCCGCAGGGACCGGAACGCCCGCAGGGACCGGTGCTCCCGCAGGGACCGGTGCTCCCGCAGGGGCCGGTGCTCCCGCAGGGGCCGTGGCCCGCGCGGGTCACGGCGCCCGCGGGGTGCGGTGTCCGCTCAGCCCTTCGCCGGGCTGGGCCTCCCGGAGGCGGAGCGGTCCGTGCCGCCCGAGCCCTCCGACCCGTTCTCGGGGTCCTGCTCGAAGGAGACCTTGCCCATGTGACGGTTCATGGACTTCATCAGACCCCAGACGGCCAGGGCCATCACCGCGAAGACGATGAAGCCGAGGACGCCGGGGGTGACCTTGTTCTCGTCGACCTCCTTGGCGAGGGGGACGAGGTGCGTCAGTGCCAGGCTTGCGCTCATGTCAGGCATTGTCGCGGATGCCCGCAAAGAGGTCGTCCTCGGGGAGGGATGTGTCCACGAGGGACTTGGCGAGCTCGTACTCCTCGGTCGGCCAGACCTCCCGCTGGATCTCCATGGGGACCTTGAACCAGCCGCCGTCCGGGTCGATCTGCGTGGCGTGCGCGATCAGCGCCTTGTCACGGATCTCGAAGAAGTCCGCGCACGGGACGTGCGTGGTCAGCGTGCGCTCGACGCGCTCGAACTCGCTCCAGCGCTTCAGCCAGTCCCCGTAGGGCGACTCCATCCCGCGGTCCAGCAGCGCGTTGTGCAGCGCCTCGGTGCGCGGGCGGTTGAAGCCCTGGTTGTAGTAGAGCTTCTGCGGTCCGAACGCCGGCCCGAACTCGGACTCCGGGTACTTCTCGGTGTCCGTCGCGCCCTCGAACGCCACCATCGTGATCTTGTGGGTCATGATGTGGTCGGGGTGCGGGTAACCACCGTTCTCGTCGTACGTGGTGATCACCTGCGGACGGAACGAGCGGATCTGCTTGACCAGCTCGCCGGCCGCCTTGTCGATGTCCTCCAGGGCGAAGCAGCCCTCGGGCAGCGGCGGCAGCGGGTCGCCCTCGGGCAGGCCCGAGTCGACGAAGCCGAGCCACTCCTGCTTGACGCCGAGGATCTCCCGGGCCTCGTCCATCTCCTTCTTGCGTACCTCGTGGATGTTCTCCTCGATGTACTTGTCGCCCTGGAGCTTGGGGTTGAGGATGGAGCCGCGCTCCCCGCCCGTGCAGGTCACGACCAGCACGTCCACCCCCTCGGACACGTACTTCGCCATGGTTGCCGCACCCTTGCTCGACTCGTCGTCGGGGTGGGCGTGCACGGCCATCAGTCGCAGCTGGTCAGTCAAGACTCAATCCTCGGTCGGTCGGCTGTCGCCTGAGAAGGTCGGCTGTCGGCGCCCGGCGTGATTCCGCGCTCTGGGCGGCTTCTATAGTGACGGAATCGGGGGGCGAATAATTCCGGGGTCCGCCCCGCGGATCCCGGCCGAGAGGACGATCATGAGTACGGCGAGCACACAGCTGCCCGAGGGCCGGTACGGCCGCTCCGCGGACGAGCGTGCCGACCGGAAGCTCAAGATCATCGGCAGTGTCCTGGGAGTCGGCCTGATCGGCCTGGTCGGCTGGTTCGGCTACGACCACATCGCCGGGGCCGAGATCAGCGCACAGGTGATCACCTTCAAGGCCGTCTCGGACAGCGCGGTCGAGGTGCACCTGGAGGTGCACAAGAACGCGGGTACGAAGGGCTACTGCACGCTGCGGTCGCAGAGCGCGGACGGCGCCGAGGTGGGCCGCGCGGACTTCCGCTTCGACCAGCACTCGTCCCGCCTCGACAAGGTGGTTACCCTGCGTACGACGGCCCGGGGTTCCACGGCGGAACTCCTCGGCTGCCATTCGGGCTGAGCGGCCCCGCCGACTCGGGCCGGACGGCATCGGCACAGGTTCCCTCGCTCCGGGCGACCGGTGGCTGACCTGCGTCGATTAAATTCTCATGCCTTATGTCCTCCCCTCTGAGCCGCTGAATTGTTAGGCTCGTGGTTTCGCCCACCCGTGAGAGAACATGCTTGAGGGTAGGGCGATGCTTTGTATTCCCAGTACCTACGAGGAGCACCTGTGACCCAGACCAGCGAGAACGTCACCTGGCTGACCCAGGAGGCGTACAACCAGCTCAGGGCCGAGCTGGAGTACCTGTCTGGTCCTGCGCGCACGGAGATCGCCGCCAAGATCGCGGCCGCGCGCGAGGAGGGCGACCTGCGCGAGAACGGCGGGTACCACGCGGCCAAGGAAGAGCAGGGCAAGCAGGAGCTCCGTGTGCGCCAGCTGACCCAGCTCCTGGAGAACGCCAAGGTCGGCGAGGCTCCGGCGGCGGACGGCGTGGTCGCGCCGGGCATGGTCGTGACCATCGCCTTCGACGGCGACGAGGACGACACCCTGGTCTTCCTGCTCGGCTCCCGCGAATACGCGAGCTCGGACCTCGAGACGTACTCTCCGCAGTCGCCGCTCGGCTCCGGAGTGAACGGCAAGAAGGTCGGCGAGGACGCCCAGTACGAGCTGCCGAACGGCAAGCTCGCCTCGGTGAAGATCCTCAAGGCCGAACCGCACCGGGGCTGAGTCCCGGACAGGCGACGACGATGCCCCCGGCACACTGCCGGGGGCATCGTCATGTCCGCGTCGATCCGTACGGCCGCGTCACACGGTCGCCGGGCGATGTGTCACGCGGTGGCCGGGCGGTACGTCACGCCGTCGCCGAGCGGTACTTGCGGACGGCGAGCGTCCGGAAGACCACCACGATCAGGATCGAGTAGATCACCGAGGCCCAGACGGGGTGCTGCATGGGCCAGGCGTCGGACGTCGACACCCCCGGGTTGGCGAACAGCACCCGGCACGCCTGCACGGTGGCGCTGAACGGGTTCCAGTCCGCGACATGGCGCAGCCAGGGGGTCATGTTGCTGGTGTCCACGAACGCGTTCGAGATGAACGTGACCGGGAAGAGCCAGATCAGCCCGCCGGAGGTGGCCGCCTCGGGCGTCCGCACGGACAGGCCGATGAGCGCGCCGATCCAGGTGAACGCGTACCCGAGCAGGAGCAGCAGCCCGAAGGCCCCGAGGACGCGGAACGCGTCGGTGCTGCCGTCCGAGCCGACCCGCCAGCCGACCATCAGGGCCACCAGCGCGAGGACCAGGAGGGTCAGCGCGGTCTGCACGAGGTCGGCCAGGGTGCGGCCGGTGAGCACCGCGCCCCGCGCCATGGGCAGCGACCGGAAGCGGTCGATGAGGCCCTTGTGCATGTCGTCGGCGATGCCCGCACCCGCACCCGCGGTGGCGAAGGTGACCGTCTGGGCGAAGATGCCGGCCATCAGGAAGTTGGTGTAGGCGGTGGAGCTGGTGCTGCCGCCGATCTTCATGGACCCGCCGAAGACGTAGGTGAACAGCACCACGAACATGATCGGCTGGATCAGCCCGAAGATGACCATCTCGGGGATCCGGCTCATGCGGATCAGGTTCCGCCTGGCGATGACCAGGGAGTCCCGGATCGACTGGTAGACCGGGTTCGAGGGTGCCGTGAGCCGCACGGCGTCGCTGACGGCACTCACTTGGCGGCCTCCTTCCTGCTCTTGCCCGTACGCGCCTCCGCCGGCACGCCGTTCTCCTCGGGCTTCTCCTCGGCCACGTGGCCGGTGAGCGAGAGGAAGACGTCGTCGAGGGTGGGGCGGCGCAGGCCGATGTCGTCGATCTCGATGCCGCGGGCGTCCAGCTCGCGGATCACCTCCGCGAGGAGCTTCGCGCCGCCGGTGACGGGCACGGTGAGCTTGCGGGTGTGCTCCTCGACCGTCGTCTCGCCCTTGCCGAAGCCGCGCAGCACCTCGGAGGCGGTCGCGATGTGCTCGCGCTCGTGCACGACGACCTCGACGCGCTCGCCGCCGGTCTGCGCCTTGAGCTGGTCGGCGGTGCCGCGGGCGATGACGCGGCCGTGGTCGACCACGCAGATGTCGTGCGCGAGGTGGTCGGCCTCCTCGAGGTACTGCGTGGTCAGCAGCAGCGTCGTACCGCCGGAGACGAGCCGCTTGATGACCTCCCACAGCTGCTGGCGGTTGCGCGGGTCGAGGCCGGTGGTGGGCTCGTCCATGAACATCACCGGGGGCGACACCACCAGGGCCGCCGCGAGGTCGAGGCGGCGGCGCATGCCGCCCGAGTACGTCTTCGCGGTGCGGTCGGCGGCGTCGGCGAGGTTGAACTGCTCCAGCAGTTCGTCCGCGCGGGCCTTCGCGGCCTTCGCCCGCATCTGGTAGAGCTGCCCGACCATCTGCAGGTTCTCGCGGCCGGTCAGGTACTCGTCGACCGCCGCGAACTGCCCGGAGAGGCCGACCCTGCGCCGTACCGCGTCGGGGTCCTTGAGCACGTCGACGCCCGCGACGACGGCCTTGCCGCTGTCGGGGCGCAGCAGGGTCGTCAGACAGCGGACCGCGGTCGTCTTGCCCGCGCCGTTCGGCCCGAGCAGGCCGAGCACGGTGCCTTCCGGGACATCGAGGTCGACGCCGTCCAGAGCCCTTACGTCACCGAAGGTCTTCACCAGGCCTTCGGCGTATATGGCGCCCGGCATGAGTGTTCTCCACGTCGTTGGGGATTTTCGGATGCGCGCGCTTTCGGACGTGCGCCTACTGGAGACTCGTGCGGGACGGGAAAGTCATCGCCCCGGCCCCGTAGGCGCCGATCCGAACACCCACCGTAACGCGATGTATCGCGTCGCTCAATGGATTTTCCCGAGGACGGCGACCGGATTCCCCGGGCGGCCGCGGCCTCAGTCGATGACCGTGTACCCCGCCTCGCGCAGCGCCAGATTCACCTCGGCGCAGTGCTCGTGGCCCTTCGTCTCCAGGTGCAGCTCGACCTCCACCTCCGTGAGCCCGAGCCGTGGATCGGTCCGTACGTGGCTCACGTCGAGGACGTTGGCGTCCGCCACCGACAACACCCCGAGAAGCGTGGCGAGGGCGCCGGGCCGGTCGGTGAGCCGCAGCGTGACCGCCAGGTAGCGGCCGCCCGCCGCCATGCCGTGCCGCAGGATGCGCTGCATCAGCAGCGGATCCACGTTCCCGCCCGACAGCAGCGCCACCACCGGGCCCTCGAAGGAGCCGGGATCGCTCAGCAGCGCCGCGACGGAGCTGGCGCCGGCCGGTTCGACGACCAGCTTGGCGCGCTCCAGGCACAGCAGCAGCGCGCTGGACAGATCGTTCTCGGAGACCGTGCGGACCTCGTCGACCAGCTCCTCGACCAGGCGGAACGGCACGTCGCCGGGACGGCCGACCTTGATGCCGTCGGCCATCGTGACCGGGTTGTCGATCGACAGCGGCCGCCCGGCCGCGAGCGAGGGCGGGTACGCCGCCGCGCCCTCCGCCTGCACCCCGATGATCCGGATGTCCGGGCGCAGCGACTTCACCGCGAGGGCCACGCCCGCCGCGAGCCCGCCGCCGCCGATCCCCAGGACGATCGTGCGCGCCTCCGGGCACTGCTCCAGGATCTCCAGGCCCACCGTGCCCTGGCCCGCGATGATGTCGGGATGGTCGAAGGGGTGGATGAACACCGCGCCCGTGCGCCGCGCGTACTCCTGCGCCGCGGCCAGGGTCTCGTCGACCACCTGCCCGTGCAGCCTCACCTCCGCGCCGTACTCGCGGGTGGCCGCGACCTTCGGCAGCGGGGCACCGTTCGGCATGAACACGGTGGACCGCACGCCGAGCAGCGAGGACGCGAGCGCGACGCCCTGCGCGTGGTTGCCCGCGCTCGCCGCGACGACACCCGCGGCGCGTTCCTCCGGGAGCAGGCCCGCGATCCGCACGTACGCGCCGCGCAGCTTGAACGATCCCGTCCGCTGGAGGTTCTCGCACTTGAACTGCACCGGCGCGCCCACCAGCCGGGACAGGTACCTGCTGCCCTCCATCGCGGTCACCCGTGCCACACCCGAGAGCATCTTCTGCGCGCCGCGCACGTCGTCGAGGGTCACACTGGGAAAGGAGTCAGCCGTGCTGTAGCTCATGACCGCCAGTCTCGCAGTTCACGCGGCCGCGCTCCCGGGGTGACCACCCTCCGAGACCCGGTTTGCGCAGCGCCGGTACGGCCCGCGCCCGGGCCGCGTAACCTGTCCCCCAACCCAGCTCCCCACGCATGAATTGAGCCCCCGGCCATGCCCACTACACCAGAGATGTCGATGGACATGACGACCGTCGGTGACACCGGTCTTCTCGAATCCCTTCAGCACGAGGTCGCGGTCTTCGCGCGCCGTGCGGAACAGACCCGGCTCGGTGGGGTGGGGCAGGTGCGCAACTCCATGGACCGGGCCGCCTACCTGCTGCTCAACCGCCTGGACAAGGAAGGCCCGATGGGCGTCAAGGCGCTCGCGGCGAGCATGGGAATCGACTCCTCGACGGTCACCCGGCAGGTCGCCCCGCTGGTCGACACCGGACTCGTCAAGCGCACCTCGCACCCCGAGGACGGACGTGCCGTGGTGCTCCAGCTGTCCCCGCGCGGCCAGTCCCGGCTCGACGAAGTACGCACCTCCCGGCGTCAGTTGATGGCCGAGCTGACACACGATTGGGCCCCGGAGGAGCGCGAGGTGTTCTGCGCGCTCCTCACGCGCTTCAACGGCGCGCTCTCCGCCCGCCAGGCCACCCAGAGCATGCCGGCGCCGGAGTCCGAGCCGGCCTCCTGAGCCGCGCGGGGGCGGTGCGCCGCGCCCGGTGCCCCCGGAGCCCGGCGCCCCTTCACGCGCGTGTGCGCCGAACCCTTGACCGGAAGGCGTGCTCTGGCCTCATATGAGACCGGGTCCCCGTCGTACACCGGGTGACGGGTCGTACGCGGCCGCGGGCCCTTCCTCATGGTCACCCTCAGGCGGGAGGCACGGTGCGAGAACGGCGTGCTTCCCAAGGCATCCGCCGGGCCCGGGACTTCGAGTCGTTCGTGGCGGGCGCGGCGGGCCGGCTGCTGCACACCGCCACGCTGCTCACCGCGGAGCCCCGGGACGCCAACCCGCGCGCGCGGCGGCTGCTGACGCTGGCCCTCGCCCATACGTACGCCTCCTGGGACCGGCTGCACGGCGAGGACCCCTACGACAGCGCCCGCCGGCAACTGGCCGTGCGCTTCCAGCGCGCCGCCTGGCACCAGTACGGGGGCTTCGGGCGCCGGCGCGCCTCCCCCGACCACGGCCTGGCCCGGCTCACGCCCCAGGAACGGCTGATCCTCGTCCTCAGGCTGTACGAGGGGATCGCCGAGGAGCAGGCGGCCGCCCTGCTCGGCCTTCCCGCGGAACGGGTACGGGCGATCTGCGCCCGCGCCATGGCGACGCTGCTGCACCCGCCCCGCGACCCGGTGCCGGCCAGGATGGAGGTGGCACCGTCATGAACCTGCCGGAGCGCGAGGCTGCCGTGCGGCGGATGCTGGAACAGGAACCGCCGCCCCCGGTGCCGCCCGACCTGTACGGCGCGGTCGTACGCCGCGGAGGGCGCATGCTGCGCCGCAGGAGGGCGGTCCGACGGCTGCTGTGGCTCGCGCTGCTCGCCGCGGCCGTCGTCTTCACCGTCTGGGCGGCGACGGTCCGCCCGTGGGTGGAGCCGCCGTCGGAGACGACCCCACCGCTGACGGGCTGGTGACCGGCCCCCGCCGTCCACGGGCAGGCCCGCGGACGGCGGGGGCAACGGGGCCCCGGGGCGCCTCCCGGTCAGCCCAGGGCCTGCTGCAGGTCCTGGAGCAGGTCGTCGATGTTCTCGATGCCCACGGAGATGCGGACGAGGTCGGCGGGGACCTCCAGCGCCGAACCGGCGGCCGAGGCGTGCGTCATCCGTCCCGGGTGCTCGATCAGGGACTCCACCCCGCCCAGCGACTCCCCGAGCGTGAACACCTTGGCGCGGTTGCAGACCTCGACGGCCGCCTCCTCCCCGCCCACGACCCGGAAGGAGACCATGCCGCCGAACGCCTTCATCTGCTTGGCGGCGACCTCGTGACCGGGGTGCTCCGGGAGGCCCGGGTACAGGACGCTCGTCACGCGCGCGTGCCGGGTGAGCATCTCGGCGATCCGGCCGGCGTTCTCGCTGTGCCGGTCCATGCGCACGGAGAGCGTCTTGGTGCCGCGCAGCACCAGCCAGGAGTCGAAGGGCCCGGCGACCGCGCCCATCGCGTTCTGGTGGTACGCCAGCTCCTCGCCGAGTTCCTGGTCGCCGGTGATCAGGGCACCGCCCACGACGTCCGAGTGGCCGCCCATGTACTTGGTCAGGGAGTGCACGACGACGTCCGCGCCGAGCGCGAGCGGCTGCTGGAGGTAGGGGGTCGCGAAGGTGTTGTCGACGACGAGCCGGGCGCCCGCCTCACGCGCGATCTGCGCGACCACGGCGATGTCCGTGATGCCGAGGAGGGGGTTGGAGGGCGTCTCGACCCAGATCACCTTGGTCTTCGGGGTCAGGGCGGCCCGTACCGACTCGGGGTCGCTGGTGTCGGCCACCGACCACTCCACGCCCCACCGGGAGACGACCTTGGCGAAGAGCCGGAAGGTGCCGCCGTACGCGTCGTTGGGGATCACCACGTGGTCACCGGGGCTGAGCAGCGTACGCAGCAGGCAGTCCTCGGCCGCCAGTCCCGACGCGAACGCGAGGCCGCGGCGACCGCCCTCCAGGGCCGCGAGGTTCTCCTCCAGGGCGGTCCTGGTGGGGTTGGCGCTGCGGCTGTACTCGTAGCCGCCGCGCAGACCGCCGACGCCGTCCTGCTTGTAGGTCGAGACCTGGTAGATCGGCGGGACGACCGCTCCGGTGAGGGGGTCGGCGGTGTTGCCCGCGTGGATCGCGATCGTCTCGAAATGCTGACTGATGTGCCTGTCGCTCATGAGTCCCGAGCGTAGTGCTCCCCCGGGGTCCATGGCGGCGTACGCCCCTCGCGGGACGCGCGGGATCCCGTCGCGGAACCCGTGACGAGACCGGTGGCCGGATCCGTGGCGGACGGGTCGCCGGGCCGTCGCGGACGGGTCGCCGGGCCGCGGGGCGGGTCCTCGCGGAAAGCGTGACGGGACCGGGTTGGCCAATTGCCGGACCCGTCTGGTTCGCTTGAGCCATGGTGATTCTCTGGGTCCTGATGGCGCTGGCCATGTTCAGCATGGTCCTGCTGCCGGTGTTCCGGCGCAGGAGCTCCGGTATTCAGCTGGTCACGCCCGGCGACCCGGACGCGGCGGACCCGGCGGACTACGGCTTCCTGCGCCAGGAGGAGCTGGACATCCGCATGCCCGGCCCGGACGCGGACCTGCTGGACGTCCTGGACGTGGTGCAGCGGACCCAGGACTACCGCGCGGCCTCGCAGCTGCTCGCCGGCACCGAGACCGAGGGCGAGACCCGCTGGCAGCGGGTGCAGGCCTTCGCGGGTGCCGCGTCGCTGGAGCTCCAGCAGCGCCCCGGCGGGGTCAGCGAGACGCCGGGCGGACAGTGGCTGCGGGTGTGGCGCGCCGAGGCCCCCAAGGACGCGGGCGGCGCCGCGGTGCACGCCGAGTTCCTGGTGCAGCAGGCCTGGCGGACGTCGACGCCGGGGACCGACGACTTCCGGATCATCATGGAGGAGGCCCGGTCCGCGTGCGGCGACGCGGCACTACTGTCCCCCGGTGACCCGATCCCGTACATCATCGAGCTGTCCGTGGCCCGTGGACTGGGTTACTCCCAGCCGGAGTTCGAGAAGCTCTGGCTGAAGGTCCTGGACCGCGCGCCCTCCCACATGGGCGCGCACCTGGCGGCCCTGCACTACTGGTGCGAGAAGTGGCACGGCTCGCGGGAGACGGCGTACGCCTTCGCGGAGTCCGCGGCGGCACGCGCGCCGCAGGGCTCCCTCCTCGCGGCGATGCCGCTCTTCGCGGTCTTCGAGCACCTCCCCGAGGTGAACCTGGTCAGCAGCTTCTACCAGAGCGAGGTCGTCACCAAGGCGGTCCACGGCGCGCTGTACGCGGTCCACGCGGCCCGCCCCGACGACCCGATGCTCGCCCACGTCCGCCACCTGCTGATCTGCTTCCTGGTCCGCGGCGAGCGCTGGTCCGAGGCGATGAACCAGCTGGTGCACGTGGACGGTCACGTCGGCGCCCTGCCCTGGACCCTGAGCCCGGACCCGGCCGCGGACTACGCGATATACCGCGCCCTGGCGGTGGCGGGATACGAGGCGAACGGCGGAAGCCCGGCGACGCTGTCGCACTGACGCCGGCGGGGGCGACGCTGTCCCTCCATCGACGCCGGGGCGACGACGCCGCCCCGGCGCCCGCCGGCCACCAGACGTACCGCCCGAAGACCGGCGGGACCGGATGACTTGGATCAAGCCGTCGTTCCTGTGGATGACGTACCGCTGCGGCTGGGGCACGAAGGAGGGCCAGGAGACCGTTCTGGCCGTCGGGATCACCCGCGACGGGTTCGACCAGGCCCTGCGCAACGCGTGTCCGTCGCACCACGTGCACGGGCCGCACGCCGACCGGGCGCCTGGAAGCGGCAGTTGAGGCAGGCGCCCACCCGGGTGCAGTGGGTCCCGGAACGGGACCCACTGCTGCAGCCCTTGGCCCACCGGTCCCTGCAACTGATCGTGTCCCTTCTTGTGGTGTAGCCGACCAATGAGAAGTCGTGTTGGTGGTGTTGGGCAGCGCGGAGGCATCGCCGGGGAGCTCCGGGTAGAGCGGGTCCATGCTGCCCTCGGGCAGGTAGCGGCGCGGGAAGGCGATCCACTCGTCGTGCAACTCGAAGAGCACGGCGGTGACCAGCCGCAGCAGCGCGTCGTCGTTCGGGAAGACCTGGACGACGTCGGTGCGGCGCTTGACTTCACGGTTGATCCGCTCCAGCGGACTGGTCGACTGGATCTTCTTCCGGTGTCGTTCCGGGAAAGCGGCAAACGCGGTCAGGTCGTCCTTCGCCTCCAGCAGCATCTCTTCGACCTTCGGGAACTGCACCCCGAGCATGTCCGCGACCGTGTCGAGCTGGGTGCGGACCGCGTCGGCGGTGGGCTGGGTGAAGACCGTGCGGATCGTCGCGGCGACCATCTCGCCGGCGTCCTTGCTGATCACGCTGAACACATTGCGCAGGAAATGGACCCGGCAGCGCTGGTAGGCGGCGCCGAGCATGACCTTCCGGATGGCCTTGACCAGCCCGAGGTGGTGGTCGCCGATGACAAGCCGCACCCCGGTCAGGCCGCGTTCGCGCAAACGACGGAGGAACTACGACGCGTCCACCATCCCTACGCCGGCGGCGCAGATGTCATCCTCACCACGCCTGAGGAGCGACACCGACTCCGCGTGCCGCACCCCGAATGGCTCTCCAGCCGCCAGACCGGCCTCTGACAGAGGAGCGGATATCGCCGGAACCACCGAGCGGAATTCAAGAATCCGTTTCATGGCAATTATATTGACGAGTGATCAAGAACACTTTGATATAGCCCTGTTGATGATTTATGATCAACCCGATGCTCGGGGCCCTGACCAGGCCATCGGAGCGCGCGCCCGCCGAATACATCGGGGGCGTCTTTTCGGGGGAGTATATTTTGTACCGCTTGATCGGCCATTCCTGCGCGCCGTCATGCCATCGGCCTTGATCGCTTCCCGCGTTCCGTCCCGACTCCAGTGCCGCCTGTGGGCGTCACCTGTACCAATGGAATTCAGGGGAGGATTCTTCGATGCGCTCCGTTCGTAAGGGCGGCAGATCCGCCGTTCTCTTCATCTCGCTCGCTTTCGCCATGACCCCGGCCAGCGGATACGCCGCTGACAGCGTCCCGACCAGCACTGCGACGACCGTCGACTCCGGTAGCGATGCCGACCAAACCGACGATGCCGACACCTTGCCCGACGAGCCGTCGGGCCTTTCTTCCGTGCAGCACATCGACTGCGATCACAGCGGGCACACCGGAGATCCGCGGGAACGTTGCACGAAGCTGGAAAACGGATGGATGGTGCACGGAAAGAAGACCGTCGACAACTACACACGCGCTTACACCCGCTACGAGAAGAGCAGCGGTGGCAGTGTTTCACTCAAACTCGGCTACACACGCAACGGCAGTGAGCACTGGAGCAGCTACTTCACGATGAGGTCCGGTGATTCCAAGGTGAAGTCCTGGAACTTCGGTCGCATGAACTTGGAGTGCACCTCGTCGATCGGGCTCCTGCAGCAGCGAGGCCAGGACAAGCGCCAGACCCCTATCGCCAAGTGCTGACCTGACGGCACTTCGTGTGCGCCCCCGAGTCGTCCTCGGGGGCGCTTTGGGCACCGAGTGAGAGAAGAGCAAGGATTTGTTCAGCGCTGTCTTCGGTGACGACGTGTGGTTCCTGGCCGGGCTCGCTGTCGTCGCCACAGTTGTGGGAATGACAGCGTCGGCTGTCGCCCGTCGCCGCGAAGTGCATCACGCGGTCTGGTGGTTTCTCCTGGTGTTCTGCCTGACCGGCGTCTTCGGTGTCACCCTCGCGCTGCGGGGTGGCGAGTCGGGGTCGGCCTCATGCGTGATCAACCATGAGATCACCGAACCGCTGAACACCACGCAAGGCTTGTGGAACCTGGCCATGTTCGTCCCGCTCGGCCTGTTCGGTGTTCTGGCACTACGGCGTCCGCTACCCGTGCTCGCCGGTGTGCTCGTGTTGCCGTGTGCTATCGAACTCGCCCAGGCCCTGGCGCCGTTCGTGAGCGGCATCTGCGACAGCGCCGATGTCGAGATGAACGTCAGCGGGGGCGTGACGGGCGCAGCCGCCGCGCTCATGCTGGTGCGGGGCCGCGTCGACTGGCGTTCATGGGCCAAGCCCACGCTGCTTGTGGCGGGAGTGCTCGCCGTGACCGGGACGATCGTTTTCCAGACGGCGATCACCGCTGACCATGTGGATGGCTCCACCAGTCACGACGCACGGGGCGACGAACGGAAGGCCGCCGAGCGTGCCATACGTCAGGCTTTCGGCGATCACTACCGTGTCGATGCCGTGCGAGTCAGCCCCGGCCTCGACGGTTACAACGGCTGGATGTCCATCCAGATCGCCGACTCATTTCCCGCGCAGCTGATGTGGCCTGGCGGGCGTCAACTGAGCGTGAGCTTCGAGGACTCCACGCACCCGACCCGGGCAAGCTTCCCCGTCCCCGGCGCTACCACACCCCATGATGCCCGGGACGCGTACCGCATCGCCCGCTCCTACATGAAGACCCACTACCCGTGGGCGGCGACTGCCTCCCGGCACGAGACGCAACCCGTCGGCAACAAAGCCGAGTTCGGATGGCTCACGTCGTGGAGATTCAAGGAACGCGGGGTGACCATGCCACGAAGCCTCGACGTGCAGATCAACCGCTCAGGCCGTGTCTCCCAGATGCTGGTCGATTTCGGGCCCAAGCACGTGGAACTCCCGGCGCGGCTGATCCTGGCCGACCAAGCCGAGGACATCGTCCGCAAGGAGCAGCAGCGGAACGGCGCCGATCCCCGTGACCTGCGGATCCACGCCGACGTGTTGAAGACCGAACGTGCAAAGGGCTGGCAGGGACCTTGGCTCGTGGTGTGGTCCGTGAGCGTCACCGACACGGGGTGCGTCCCCGACAAGGACGGCGGCGGCTGCGACCCGACGAACACGGTCCTCGACGCCGGCACGGGAAAGATTCACGACGAGTGATCCGTACCCGTTGAGGGAGGCGGGATCGTCGCTGCCCTGGATCGACCGCGGCGTTTCGCAGTACGCACTGACGCCGGTGTCCGGCAGCTGCGAGGTAACACCCGATCGACGGGACCGCCCCTTCCGGATCATGCCTGAACAGCTCCGGCCGAGCCTCTCTCGCGGCTCCTCGCCCTGATCCGAGCGCGGAGACCAGTACCCCCAAGGCATAGGGTGCCTGTCACCACCGCGAGCCTGATCGGCTTGCACGGCAGATGGCCGGACGACGCAAAGACAGAGGCGTACGGCGTTGCCAAGTACGACGGCGTGGAGATCTTCTTCAACGGCGACGAGATCGACTGGTCCCGGCCGGCCGACCACCACACCGTCTTCGTCCACGTGGACAAATGGGGTGATCTTCCACGGGCGGAGAAACTCGCCGCGCACCTCGGCAGCACCGTGCCGGGAAACGCCCAGGTCGGCTGGTGAGGAGCGCGGCCCCGTCAGTCCGGTCGACCTCTTGAACCTGCTGGAAAGGTCCGTGAACGCGGCTCGGCATGATCAAGCGCCCGCCAGATCCGACTGGAGCCGTTGTCGCCCAAGGGCGAGAGGCCCGGGTCAGGGCTCCGTCGGCTCCGTCGGCGGGACATGACTCCGGGGTGTCAGGTCGGTGGGTCTGCCGAGGCGTACCGGGACTCCGGGCGAGTACAGGACGCTGACGGGTGGCCCGCCGGGAGGCGGGAGCCCGGCCGCCGCGAGGAGGTTCTCCTCGCAGGTGATCAGCTCCGCGCGGTGGAGCGGCCAGCGCGGATGGTCGTTGGCGAGGTAGCCGGTGCCGCCGGAGAAGGCGTTGTGCATGCCCCAGCGGGCCGTGAGGAAGTGCTCCAACCCTGTTGGTTCCGGAATGGGTCGGCCGGCTCTGACGACAATTCGGCTCCGCGCCCGGGAGGTTCCGGGCCCGCGCCGGGAACTCCTGTACGTGACGGTGTCGCCGTCCGCTCGTACGTCCATGCGGGACCACACGTACGGGAGCCGGAAGCCGAGGCGCCCCAGGAGCACCGGCACGAGCCGCGACGCGTCCATGGACCGGAAGACGACCCCGCGGCGGCCGTGCGCGTCGACCGAGTAGAGGCGCACGTTGGTCTCCGGGAAGGAGCCGAAATACGGCACCCCGGGGAGCCGGAGCCAGCCCACCTTGTCCATCCGGAAGGCGACGAGACCGGCGTAGGTGACCCCGTCGTACGTGTCCGCGGTGAGCCCGTGCGGCAACAGCGGGGCGACGGCCGCGGGATCGACGGCCCAGTGGATGAAGGTGAGGTCGAGCCACCGCTGGGTGAGGAGCGGACTGCGCACCACGGTCGGCGCCTCGGGCGTGATGGGCGTGGGGTGCACCCCACAAGGGTGCCAGACCGCATACGGGAGGCGGGGGTCGGCCGGGCGTGCGGGGCCGGGGCGACGGGGGGTGACCGGGGCGGCGGCAGTGGCTGTCGCGCGCCGCGTCGGTACTGTCCGGTGCACCACGGCAGCCGGTTTCAGCCGTGCAGCGGGACCGTGCGGCGGCGGGCCGGAGAGGACGGCCACCGCAGCATGAACCGCGGCCGCACGAGCATGGCGTGGGTGAAGAGCACGCGGAGCAGGGCGACGTTCATCATGAACCGCTCCACCTGCGATTCCTTCGCGCCCAGGTCCTCGTGGCGCAGGTAGCCGGCGACGATGCTGGCGTTGTGGGCGCGGTACCAGGCGGCCGGCGACGGCTTGCGGATGCAGTCCACCCGGTACTCGACGCTCCTGGCGCTCGCCGCCCCGGGGGCGCCGGCGCACAGCAGGCCCGCCTCCACCTTGTCCCTGAGAAGGCCCTCGTTCACGGAACGCCACCATGGGCTGCCCGGGCGCGCACCGGACTCCGCGGCGAGCACTCCGCGTGCGGCGGACCACCGCAGAAAGCTCAGCTCGGCGTGGCCGTACCGGCGCAGGGGCTCGGAGGAGTGCGCGTAGAACTCCCGTGCCAGCGCGAGGCGTGCGGCCACGTCGTCCCGGACCAGTGCGATCCGTCGCTCGGCTCGGGAGGCTGCATCGGGCATGAGGATCCTGTCGGGCCGCTGTCATAGGAGGGGCTGAGGAATCCAGGGCCTTCCTGGACGGGTCACCGGTGGGTGCCCTGCCGGGCCGCTCGTGGCGACGGCAGCGCTCACGTCCGTTCGGGGAGACGTTCGTGGCATACGGCTTCCTCCGCGGGGAGTGAGGCAGCAGCCGCTCCCCTCCCCTCAGGATCCTTGGTGGCGCCGCGTCCTGCCAGTCATCCCGGACCGGCCGCCCGTCCCCCGGGCTCCCGGTCCCGGTCCGGGCGACAGCGGAATCGCTTCTCCCTCACTCGTTCGAGCGGAGCGGCAGTGCTCCTGCCCGCTAGGCTGAGGCGTGGGACAGAATCGCGCCCATGGGAGCAGCCATGACCACCCCAGCCGCTGAGCAGCCACTCATCCCTCAGCCGCCCGCAACGGTCGCCGCGCTACGGCAGGCCATCAGCCAGATCGCGCCCGCCTCGCTCCCCGCCTTCACACGAGAGCTGGACCAGGCCGCCGACCAGTCCCGCCAGAGCTCCGATCTCGCTCCTCTCCGGCGATTCATCACCCAGTGGGCCGTCTATGTCCACATCCACCGCCAGCCCGGCCTGGCCGCGGATTTCCGCCGCTGGGAGGACACCGCCGAAGCGGGCGATCCCGTGCAGACGCGACAGGCCGCCGCCGAGATCGGACGAATTCTCGACGAAGCCCACGCGGCCGTCGGTCTCCCGACCCGGTGACTCCGGACTGGCACTGGGAATACGACCCTGATCACGACCACGTGGCAGGCGGCCTCCCGGCCCACGTCGTGGCGGAAGTCGAACGTCTGGCGGGCCAACTCGTCGAACTCGCCAATACAGGGATCGACGTCAGCGATCTCGGCAACGGCCCGAGACCGGGCGGTCTACGACGTATGGATGCGGCAGGCGGGTGGTTCTACTTCCTCGTGGCCCCACGCGCCCCACTCATCGTCATCGTCCGCATCGTGCCCCCGTTCGACGCTCTGTAGCGACTGCGCCCGCCCTCTCTCCTCTCTCGGCGCGAAGGTGAGCGCTCGCCTGCCAGAGCCTTCATCACGGCAAAAACGTGGGGCTGGTGAGTCTCATGACCCAGTACAGCACCGACCGTCAACGGCTCGTACATGCAGGACAGTTCGCCGGTGGTCCACTCCACCCGCCCGGTGCAAGCGGTTGGAGGCCCGCGTAGTTGCGCAGTCCGAAAAGACAGCCGAAGGCCGCGTAATCGGTCTCGTCATACAGCGGCCGAAGATCCATGGCGGCCACCCACGGCTCGCCGTCGTAGTAGTAGTAGTCGGCACCGGTGCCGGGATGGCGGAACTCGATGCCGCCATGGATATCCGTACTCGCGAAGCTCACCGACCCGAATGTTTCCACGCATGAGCCACCACGTCTTCACCCCGCCCCTCCCCCGATCTCTCTCCACGGAAGGACGCTACTGCTGCCCAAGCGCACTCGGGATGTGGGAACCAGCCGCTCCACATCGGAACAAGGTGGTTGGACCGCCCTTCGTAAAGGCCTGTGAACGAGGCTTGACGTGGATCGCCGTGCCGCGTTCACAGCCTCTTCCGTGCTGAGGGCCGTCACGCCCGAGGCTGCTCCACTCCACGTCGATGCCGTCTCGTGGGAGACATGCGCAGGGCCGTGCGTCCGGGCCGGCGGCCGCCGTTCGGATCACCGGAGGCGGCCCTTCAGGTGACTGCCGGACGCCTCATGAGACAGGCAGCCGTCGCAGGGGTACGACGTCTCAGCAGAGAAAGAGCCCGGAACGCCGTGAGGAGCTTGGCGATGTACGCAGCAGTCCGGCGGTACGAAGGGGTGACCGACTCGGCCGAGGCGGCACGGCTCGTGAACGAAGGGTTCGTGGAGCTCATGCGCCAGGTCTCCGGCTTCGTCGCCTACTACTGGATCGATGCCGGGGACGGGGTGATGGTCTCGACCAGCGTCTTCCAGGACCGGGCCGGTGCCGAGGAATCGATCTCGAGGGCCGCGGACTTCGTGCGGGACAACCTTGCGTCGCTGCTCCCCAACCCTCCCCAGGTCATGGCCGGCGAGGTGGTGGCTTCCGCATGACGGCGTTCGGACCGGCCGCATGAAGTCTCCGGGGATGTACCGGCCTACAGTGCCCACGTGGTCGCCCTTCACAGCGTTGATCCCACGAGGCGCGTCGGCCGCGAAGAGGTCTGCGAACGCGGCTTGACCTGGATCATCGAGCAGCGTTCACAGACCTCTTCCGCCGTGTGATCCGTGGGTGGCGTCGGCGGTTGTGCCCGGACTGCCGGTCAGGGAGACAGATGGGCCAGTAGCTCTTCGCCTGCGGGGTATCCCCGCTCCTGGGGGAGCAGGCGGGTGGCTGCGTCCAGTTCGCCGTCCCTGACGAGTGCGTGGATCTCGTGGGCGAGCGGGGTCACGTCACTGATGGACACGATCCACTCGTTCGCGTAGCGCGTCGACGCCTCGCCCGAGAGCCCCAGTTGCAGCGAACGGTGCGGCAGGGGACGCAGGTGCAGATCGCGTTCGGGATCCCACTGGACCCGGGCCGGTGCGCGCTTGAGGTCACGCTGCCATGCGGCGCGATCGGGATGCAGTCCGCGGACGTAGTGCGACAGGCACGCGTTGCGCAGCGCCCAGTCGAAGCCGTCGCGGGTGATCTCGACGGCGAGGACGGTCTCCTGACCCTCCTTCGTGCCCCAGCCGCAGCGGTACATCATCCACAGGAAGCTGGGTTTGATCCACGTCATGCGGTCGGGCTTCCACGCGGCGGGGAAACGGCCCTTGCGGGCGGCGGGGCCGCCGATCTCCGGGCGGTACGCCTGGTAGACGGTGATCGTGGACGCCGTGTGGAGCGCGCGGATCCTGCGGTGCGGTTCTTCCATGGCGTACAGCGTGGGCTCGGCCGGCTCAGGTGACCACCGATTATTCGATCCGTCGCTCGATCCGACGGAGCGCGTCGGCCGCGGAAGGCAGGCAGTCGCCCGTGCGGGCCACGTGGCGTCCGGCGCGTGGAGCGACATCTCGGCGGTGCCGTACTCGATGGACTGACGCGTCGGGCGCGGTCGTTCGTCACCGCGCACGGCATCAGGATCGACGTGCCGCCGGTCGGCCGGCTTGCGGAGCGGTGGCTCGCGCTTGCCCACCACGCGTCGATGACGAGTGGGCGGTCGCCATCCGCGACGTCACCCCGCTCGCTCCTCGGCCGCCCGTGACGGTCGCCGCCCCGGAATTCAGATACCGCCCGAGGCGAGATACGCGTGCGTCCTGGCCAACCGGGCCGTGGAGGCGTGGAACGCGATTCCCGACCCGGGCGACCCGAGGATCACCTCGAAGTTTTCCTCCCGGACGACCATGCCGATCCTTCTCGCCGCAGCGGCGTCCCAGCCGGTGACCCGGAGTCCACTCACCCTTTCGAAGACCAGGTGGAACTCAAAGGCGTTGAACCTCTTCTCCCGCCATGCAGCAGGAATGCGCACCGGCAGAACCCGCGTGTCGAACCCCAGGGTCACCGAGTTCTCACGTTCGTCGACGTGCACGTAGAACGGGTCGCAGGAGTCGGCCGAGGGAGGGTCGCTTCCGTACAGTTTTCCCAGGAATTCGGGGGACGCGAGGAGTCGCGACCAGTCAGCGCTCATAGAACGTCCTGTCCTGGGTGCCGGGAAGGGAGCTGTGCCGTCGAGCGTCGATCCTGCTCATGAACAGGTGACCGCCGTCGTCGAGTCCGTTCTCCGCCGTTTTGAACGCGCTCACGTGGCCGACGCGCACGGATTCGCTGCAATCGAATTCCAGTGACAACCCATCGCCCCTGAAGGCCACCCGCATGCGTCGCTCGATTCCGTGCGGAGCCATCTCCAATCCGCCCAGAGCCGGTGGGGTCCAATCGGCGAGAGAGATCCTTTCCACCGCCAGGAACTGGAATTGGCACTGCACCGTGTCGAACCCCGCGTCGACCCATTCCCGTGGCGCCGACTCGGGAAAGGAAGGCAGGTCGACGCGTAGCGTCACCGTGGGCCCGCGCCAATTCAGATTGACCGACCGCACCCGAATTCCCGCCAGACGGGGGATGCGGCCGTACAGGGACCGCAGGTCCTCCGGATTGACGAGAAACTTTTCGACGGTCATGGCGGCAATGCTCCTCGGATGTGCGCCCGACGGTCTCGCCGCGTTCCGGTTCCGGGGGCGGTCCCCGTGCGGGGGGCGTGGACGTACACGACCGGGCGTCCGGTTCAGGGGGTTCTCCGTCCCGGTCGGGCGTCCCAGGGTTCCATATGCCGAAGTGACGGCCCCCGGCCGGTACCGCGTCCGCGTCCCGACGGCCGGCCCGCACGCTCGGGCGGCTGCCTGGACACGAAGCTCCGGTGGTACGGGGGTGACCCGCCAAGTCCCCCCGCACGAGCGGAGCTTCGGTGTGCTCCGGGCCCCGGCCTCAGAACGCCCCGACGATCCCCGCGACTCCGCCGACGAGCGCGCTGGCCAGCATCGCGGCGAGCAGTCCGGCGAGCAGCAGCATCAGCTTGCGGGGGCTGCCGCGTGCGCCTGCCAGGACGTTCACGGCCGCGGCGCCCAGGACCAGCACCGCCAGGCCGAACAGGGAGACCGCCAGCCATCCGAACAGGGCGCCGAAGCCCGTCCGTTCGTAGCCTCCGGAAGCCGTTTGCCGCAGGCCGACCGTACTGCCGACGGGCAGGCGGCTGTCGATCGTGGCACCGGGGTCCACCACGGTCCCGTCGTCGGAACGGAAGACGCCGTGGCAGTGCGGATACCGGTGCCCTCCGCTCTCGCTCCACGTGCAGGCCTCGACCTCGAGGTGACCGGACGTGCCCGCGAGGCCCGAGGTGTAGGCGAGATGCGTCACCGCGAGCCAGGTGACGACGGCACCCACGACGAGCAGACCGGCGGTCACGAGCAGGAGGCCCCCTGCGGGCATCCTCTCCCGGAGCCGTTCCCGGCGGTTCGTCCGTCCGCTCATCCCGCCCTCCGGTCCCGGACCGTCCCGGTCCTGATCTCTCCTGGCGTATTGCAGACACACGGGCGCGCCCGATGGTTGCAGGCCGTACCGCCTGCCTCCACGCCCCGGGACTCCGATCGAGTGGACTTGCCGGAGCGCCGATCGGACCGGCGCCCCCGCCGGGGGCGCGGATGGTGGTGTTGCCGTCTGTTCCCCGCGTCCCCGTGTCCCCGTGACCTGGGCCTGGACCCGGACCTGATCTGGAAGAGGCGCCCCATGCGACGTACCCCCCACCGCCGTCCGTTCGCCGCGGCACTGCTCGCGGCGGCCGTGCTGGCCCCGATGACAGCGGTCTCCGCCGGGGCGGTTCCCGCGGCAGGCGCGGGCCGCGCCCACGTGAGCGACACGGGCGGATACGGCAAGGACACCGAGGACGGCGACGCGCTCGACAGTCTGGACCCCCGGCTGAGCGCGCGGCTGGACAAGGCCGTCGAGGACGTCCGGCGGCAGGCGAACATCCCCGGTGTCGTCGTCGGACTGTGGATGCCCGGCAAGGGGAACTACGTCCGCGCGACCGGTGTCGCGGACACCGCCACCCGCGAGCCGATGTCCGCCGGCTCCTACGTCCGGATCGGCAGCGAGACCAAGACCTTCACCGTCACCGCGCTGCTCGAACTCGTGGACCGGCACCGGGTCCGGCTCGACGACCCGATCTCCCGCTACGTCGACGGGGTCCCCGACGGCCGGAACATCACCCTGCGCCAGCTCGCCGAGATGCGCAGCGGGCTGTTCCCCTACACCTCCGACCCGGACTTCCAGCACGATCTGCTCAGCGACCCGCAGCGAAGCTTCACCCCGCGCGAACTGCTCGCGTACGGCTTCAAGCACCCCAACACCTTCGCGCCCGGCGCGCGGTTCGAGTACTCCAACACCAACCTCGTCCTGCTGGGCCTGGTCGTCGAGAAGGCCGGCGGGCAGGGGCTCCGGGACTTCATCCACCGGCAGGTCCTGCGCCCCGCCGGGCTGCGGCACACGCTGTTCCCCGAGGGCGCCGAGTTCCCCCAGCCGCACTCGCACGGCTACACCGACCAGACCCTGAGCGGCGCCGTCGAGGACGCCACCGACTGGACCCCCAGCTGGGCCTGGGCGGCCGGGGCGATGATCTCGAACCTGCGCGACCTGCGGCACTGGGCGAAGACCGTCGCCACGGGCACCCTGCTCAGCCCCGGGACGCAGGCGCAGCGTCTCA
>NZ_KZ626897.1 GCF_002911015.1 Streptomyces populi | reverse complement strand
GGCTGTGGGGGCTGTGGGGGCGTACCGTAGCCGTCGTACGGCCTCGATGTGGGCCCGGAACCGATTGTCAGTGGGCGACGGTAGGTTCTGTGGTCAGGAAGTCATCGCACATCGAAGGACGTTGACGTGACCGATATCGCCATGCTGCCCGAGTCCTGGCGCGGCGTCCTGGGTGACGAGCTGCAGCAGCCCTACTTCAAGGAACTCACCGAGTTCGTCGAGGAGGAGCGTGCGAAGGGTCCCGTCTACCCTCCGCGGGAGGAGGTCTTCGCCGCGCTCGACGCCACGCCGTACGAGCGGGTGAAGGTACTGATCCTCGGCCAGGACCCCTACCACGGCGAGGGCCAGGGGCACGGCCTGTGCTTCTCGGTCCGTCCCGGGGTCAAGACCCCGCCGTCGCTGCGAAACATCTACAAGGAGATGAAGGAGGAGCTGGGCACCCCGATCCCGGACAACGGCTATCTGATGCCGTGGGCCGAACAGGGCGTGCTGCTGCTCAACGCGGTGCTGACCGTGCGTTCCGGCGAGGCGAACTCGCACAAGGGCAAGGGCTGGGAGAAGTTCACCGACGCGGTCATCCGCGCGGTGGCCGACCGCCCCGACCCGGCCGTCTTCGTCCTGTGGGGCAACTACGCGCAGAAGAAGCTCCCGCTGATCGACGAGGAACGGCACGTGGTGGTGAAGGGAGCGCACCCGTCGCCGCTGTCCGCGAAGAAGTTCTTCGGCTCACGTCCCTTCACGCAGATCAACGAGGCCGTGGCCGCCCAGGGCCACGAGCCGATCGACTGGAGCATCCCCGACCTCGGCTGACGGCCGGGCCGCTGGGCGGGACCGTCACCGGCCTGGCCCAGCGGTGCCCGGGGGCGCCTGAGCGGGATTGTCAGCGGCTCCGGCTAGCGTCGTGAGGGACAGTGACGAGCCTGGAGGACGCGGTGGCGGAGCAACAGGGGCAGGCGGCGCCGGACGCCATGATGACCCGGATCGGACAGGCCGTCATGCTGCACCACGCCGGTGACCGCGAGGAGGCCCGGGGCCGCTTCCTGGACCTGTGGGGGGAGATCGGCGACGACGGCGACGCCCTGCACCGTTGCACGCTGGCGCACTACATGGCCGACACCCAGGACGACCCCGCGGACGAACTCGCCTGGGACCTGCGGGCTCTGTCGGCGGCCGAGGAGCTGACCGACGGCCATGCCGCCGAGCCCCACGGGTCCCTCGCCGTGCGGGCGTTCTACCCCTCGCTGCATCTGAACCTCGCCGCCGACTACGCGAAGCTCGGCCGCTCGGAGGCCGCCCGCACCCATCTGCTCCGGGCCCGCGGCGCGGCCGACGTCCTCGCGGACGACCGGTACGGCGACGGCGTCCGCGCGGCGATCGGCCGCCTCGAACTGAGACTCCAGGGCACCGGCACCTCCGCGGAGGCCGACGGGTCCGACCGCTTCGACGGACCGGGCGGCGAGACCCTGGGACCGCCCAGACGACGGCCCTGAACCGCCCCTACGGGTATGTTCCCGTGGCCCCTGAGCCCCGTTCACCGGGGCCGCGGACGCCGTCAGTTCCCGTACGCCTTCGCGCAGCGGATCGCCTCCCGGCTGTTCGCTTTCCAGCCCCCGTACTGCCTGCCGAGCGCGCACACGTCCAGATCCTTCGGAATGCCGGGAACGCCGGGCGGGACGGCCACCCGGCGCTCCTCGTGCCGTGGCTCGGGACGCGGGGCCGGGTGGGCGTGCCGCGGCGGGGCCGAGGGCGCCACGGTCCGCGGCGGGGGAGTCGTCCGGTCCCGGGCCGTGGCGTCGGGCGAGGGTTCGCGCGAGGGGCCGACGCGCCCCAGTGCCTCCCGGGCCGGTACCTGCGTCGGCCCGGGTCCCCCCTTGCCGTCCGGACGCGGCGCGGTGAGTCCGGACGGAGAGGCGGGAGTGCCGGAGGCGGGCGGCCGCTGGACGGTCACACACCCGGAGAGGGTGGTGGCTGCCGCGGCGACCAGAAGCGTTGCGGTCGTCATCGTTCGGTACACCCGCGCAACTCTGCTGGTTCCGGACCGCTCAGGGGGAGCGGAGAGGCACAGGATGCCCCACACGGGTGATCCTTCCGCTCCTCCGGCGGTCACGGACGTCGGTGAGCTGACACGCCGTCCGGGCGCACACCGCCCGGAACCGGCACGACCGGCCGGCCGCCGTCCGGGGCCCCCGGCTCCCTACGTGCGGCCGCCGCGACGGCCTTATGCTTCCGACGGAACCCGCGTCGGCGACTGAAGGAGACCCTTGTGAAGGTCGGCTGCATCGGACTCGGCGACATCGCGCAGAAGGCGTACCTGCCGGTGCTCGGCGTGCAGCCCGGGATCGAACTGCATCTGCAGACGCGGACGCCCGCCACGCTCGAGCGGGTCGCCGACGGCCTCCACCTGCCGCGGGACCGGCGCCACACCGACCTGGACGCCCTGCTGGCCCAGGACCTCGACGCGGCGTTCGTGCACGCGCCCACCGTCACCCACCCGGAGATCGTCACCCGGTTGCTGGAGGCGGGCGTACCGACGTACGTCGACAAGCCGCTCGCGTACGAGCTGGGCGACTCGGAACGGCTGGTGCGGCTCGCGGAGGAGCGGAACGTCAGCCTCGCCGTCGGTTTCAACCGGCGTCACGCACCGGCGTACGCACAGTGCGCCGAGCACCCCCGCGAGCTGATCCTGATGCAGAAGAACCGCACGGGGCTGCCCGAGGAGCCCCGCACCATGATTCTCGACGACTTCATCCACGTCGTCGACACCCTCCGCTTCCTGGTGCCGGGGCCGGTCGACGACGTGACGGTGCGGGCCCGTGCCGAGGACGGGTTGCTGCACCACGTCGTGCTCCAGCTCGCCGGGGACGGCTTCACGGCCCTCGGGGTGATGAACCGGCTGAGCGGTTCGAGCGAGGAGATCCTCGAGGTCTCGGGCCAGGACACCAAGCGACAGGTGGTCAACCTCGCCGAGGTGATCGACCACAAGGGCCAGCCGACCGTGCGCCGGCGCGGCGACTGGGTACCGGTGGCCCGGCAGCGCGGCATCGAGCAGGTGGTCCTGGCGTTCCTCGACGCCGTGCGCACGGGAAAGGTGCTCAGCGCCCGGGACGCGCTGGCGACTCACGAGTTGTGCGAGCGCGTGGTACGAGCCGTCCAGGAGCGGGCCGCCGCAGCCTGAACGTACGCGCGCCCTCCGTCACGCACAGCGCCGCCAGCACCAGCAGGGCGCCGTGCACCGGCCAGTCGCCGAACCGGACGTACGGGGTGACGCCCCGGGCCAGCGGCACCTCGTAGACCACCGCGCCGCTCGCGTCCGTGCCGAGCCATGAACCGACGCGCTCGCCGCCGGGGCCGTACACGGCGGAGACGCCGGTGAGGGTCGCGTGCACCATCGAGCGGCCGGTCTCGGCGGCACGCAGGGCGGCGAGCGAGGCGTGCTGCCCGGGGGCCCAGCTGTGCTGGAACGTCGACGTCGAGGACTGGGCCACCAGCACCTCGGCGCCGTCCTCGGCGAGGTGGCGGCTCATGTCCGGGAACGCCGTCTCGAAGCAGATCATGGGGCCGACGCGCAGCCCGTGCCCGACGTCCATCACCACCTGCTCGGTACCCCGCCTGCGGTCCTCGCCCGCGGCCTTGCCGACGGAGGTCGCCCAGCCGAGCAGGGAGCGCGCGGGCACGTACTCGCCGAACGGGACCAGCCGCATCTTGTCGTAGCGGTCGCCGGTCGGGCCGTGCGGTCCCACCAGGACCGAGCTCTTGTAGATGCCGGGCCGGTCGGAACGGCGCGCGTCGACGTTCACCAGGATGTCGGCGCCGACCTCGTGGGACAGTTCCGCGACGCGGTGCGCCAGGTCGGGCCGGTCGGCCAGGTCGAAGCCGACGCTGCTCTCGCCCCAGACCACCAGGTCGGCGCCCCGGCCCGCGAGTTCACGGGTCAGCGCCTCCTCGCGCGCGAAGCGTTCGTCGCCGCTCGTGCTCCCGCCCACGACACCGGGCTGCACGACCGCGATCCGCACCCGGCCGTCGACGTCGGGACGCGGTGACCACACCCAGGCCGCCGAGGTCGCGGCGGCCGTGGCGACCAGTCCGGCCACGGCGGGCATGCGGGACTCCCGCACCGACACCAGCACGGCGACGGCGACGTTGACCGCCACCACCAGGAAGCTCAGCAGCCACACGCCGCCCACCGAGGCCAGCCGCAGCGCCGGCTCCACCTGCCACTGGCTCGACCCGAGCAGACCCCAGGGACCGCCCAGGCCCTGCCAGGACCGGACGAGCTCCACCGTCAGCCATCCCGACGGCAGGACGAGGAGCGCGGCGCCGACCCGCCCCGGTGAGGGCACTCCGGCCAGGAACCGCCGGACGAGCCAGCCCCAGGGGGCCCACAGGGCGCCGAGCAGCGCGGCTATGACCACCAGGAAGACGTGCAGGCTCGGCAGCAGCCAGTGGTGCACCGCCAGCAGGAACCCGAACCCGCCGAGCCAGCCGTCGTACGCGGCACGCCTGCCCGTGGGCGCCGAGCGGGTCAGCAGGATCCAGGGCACCAGAGCCACGTACGCGAACCACCACCAGGACGGGGCGGGGAACGCGAACACCGGCAGCGCGCCCGCCAGCACGGCGACGACACCGCGCCGCCAGGGGGAGACCAGCCATGGGCCGAACGCACGGTCGGGCCTTTTCATCCTTCGCCTCCCTGCCCCGGGGTCTCTCCAGTGTGCGCGTCGTCGGCGATCTCCGACAGAGGGCGTGGAGATCGGGAAGGGGCGCGCCGCCGGCCGAGCGCCCCGGGCCGTGGAGGCGGCGCGGAGAGGCTTCGGCAGGTGCCCGGCGGCGGGGCGGAGAGGCTCCGGCGGGGAGCGGGCGGTGACCGCTCAGGTGTCCGCGGGCGCGTTCCGGACCCCGGGCATCCGGCGCCATTTCTCCTGGACGACCACCTGGCGCAGCCGCCAGCCCTCGGCGGTGCGCAGCAGACCGAAGACGTACCGGCCTCCGCACACGAGGTCGGGCGCGGTGGAATCGCCGTCCTGCGCGGCGAACCGCATCGGATTGACGTAGTCGGCCCGCACCTCGGCCGTGTCGCCGGTGTCCTGGTCCAGGACACCGAACCGCACCCGCCGGTTGACTATCAGATGCTGGCGCATCGCGAACAGGTCCAGGCTCTGCGCGAGCCACCTGGCGATCTCGTCGGCGTCGCCCTCGACGCCACCGGCCGAGCGGTAGTCGGCGCGGCCCTTCGGTGCGAACAGCCCCCTGTACGCATCCCAGTCGCCGTCGTCCACGGCCACCGCGTACGCGGTGACGACCTCGTCCACGGAGAACCGGTCCAGCACGGTCGCGAGCTCCACACGCTGCGTCATCGGTTCAGTGTTGGCCACTCCGCCTGCCACGCCAAGAGTCCGTGCGGGGATATTCGGTGGCCGGGACGGTGCCCGCGCGGAGAGCCGGTGTCCGAGGTGCGGGCCCCGTGCCGGGAGCGGCGCGGATCTGCGATCGTCGGTGCTCCATGATCGACCGCGGACGGTCCCCGCCCCGGCGGTCCCCTCGGCGTCGTTCCCCTCCAGGAGGCTCACATGGCACGTCCGGTCACGATCGTCACGGGAGGCAGTCGCGGCATCGGCGCCGCGACCTGTATCCGGCTCGCGGCGGACGGGCACGACCTGGTCGTCGGCTATGTGAGCGACGGCGAGGCCGCGGAGCGGACCGCGGCCGCCGTCCGCGCGGCCGGGGCACGCTGTGTCACCGTGCGGGTGGACACCTCCGACGAGGCCGCTGTCGAGCGGCTCTTCGACACGGCCGCGGACCGGCTGGGACCGGTGACCGGGCTGGTGAACAACGCCGGGGTGACCGGACCGCTCGGACGGCTCGCGGACGCCGACACCGCCGATCTGCGCCGTGTGGTCGAGGTCAACCTGCTCGGCACGCTGCTGTGTTCGCGTCGTGCCGCCCGCTCCATGGCCGCCCTGGGCGGCGGTGCCATCGTGAACGTGTCCTCGGCCGCCGCCACGCTCGGCAGTCCCGGCGAATTCGTGCACTACGCGGCGAGCAAGGCGGCCGTGGACGCGCTGACCACGGGCCTCGCCAAGGAGCTGGGCCCCGACGGCATCCGTGTCAACGCGGTCGCGCCCGGCATGATCGACACCGAGATGCACGCGGCCATGGGCGATCCGGGCCGCGCCGGACGCGCCGCCGCCTCGATTCCGCTGCGCCGCGTCGGCACGGCGGAGGAGATCGCCGCCGCCGTCGCGTGGTTGATGTCGCCCGACGCGTCGTACACGACGGGGGCGGTGCTACGGGTGTCCGGCGGGAGGTGAGCCCTTGCGTGGGGGAAGCGCGGGCGGGCCTACGCCGCTTCGATGATCTCGCCGCGTATCGCCTCGGCCCACTTCACGATCAACAGCTCGTACTCCGCCCGCTCCTGCGCGGACAGGGAGCCGCCCGTCCGCGTCCACAGGGCGCGGATCTGTTCGTTCAACGCGGCGGCAGAGCGCACGGAACCAGGCGGAGTGGCATCGGGGGACATGCGGACCAGCCTAGGCGCAAGGACTGACGCTGCGCTACCGGGCGGCTACTCGAGCCGTATGTGCTGCGTCACGGCGTTCACCGCCGGCTCCGCTCCGGCGGCCGGGTCCCTCGCCCGCCGGAGCGGAGCGGTCGTGCGGGACCCGGCCCCGGGGCGGGACGGAACGGCCGGGGGCCGCGCGTGCCCGCCTCCGGTCACGGCCGGGCAGGACGCCGGGGCGGGGCGGAGCGGATGCGGCGGGCACGGCCGAGCGGCGGGCACGGCCGGAGCTGCGGATATGACCGATACGGGTGAACGGGGGCGGAGATCCCGCCCGGGTGATCCGCGGGATCCGCGTGGACTCGACGGCTTCAACCGCGCGGCCCGCCCGCATCCGGCCGTTCCGTCCAGATCCGCGCCGCGAGTTCGTCCGCCTCGTCCTGCGGGATGCCCGCCCTCACCAGGATCACCCCGCGGCTGCCGTCGGGGAACTTCACACAGCGCGCTTCCGTGCCCAGTCGGCCGGGCGCGGGATCCTTCAGCATGCTCCACCTCCAGTCGGGGAGGCCACGCTAGAACGCCGCAACCCGGTCCGCAGAAGTGTTCGGCCAGACGGCCTACCGCCCCGGTCGGCGCCCGGAACCCGGCGGCTCCGCGCCGAGGGAGCCCCGGGGCGCGGCCGGCTCAGCCGGAGGACTCGGCCGCGTGAGGGCTGAGGACGTCGGTGCCGACCAGTCCGATGATGACGAATCCGAGGACGATCCGGTACCAGACGAACGGCATGAAGCTCTTGTGCGAGATGAACTTCATGAACCACGCGATGACGGCGTATCCGACCGCGAAGGCGATGATCGTCGCGAAGGCGGTCGGCCCCCAGGAGACGTGGCCCTCCGCGGCAGCGTCCTTGAGCTCGAAGGCGCCGGAGGCGAGGACGGCCGGCATGGCGAGGAGGAAGGAGTAACGGGCCGCCGCCGCGCGGCTGTAGCCCATGAACAGACCGCCGCTGATGGTCGCGCCGGAGCGGGACACGCCGGGGATCAGGGCCATCGCCTGGCATATGCCGAACAGGAGGCCGTCCTTGGTGTTCAGGTCCTCGAGCACCTTGCGCTGCTTGGCCGCCCGGTGCCTGCCGCCCGCTTCGTCGCGGGCCGCGAGCCGGTCGGCGACGCCCAGGACGATGCCCATCACGATCAGCATGGTGGCGGTGACCCGCAGATCGCGGAACGGCCCCTCGATCTGGTCCTTGAGCGTGACGCCCAGCACCCCGATCGGGATCGAGCCGACGATCACCAGCCATCCCATCCGGGCGTCGTGGTTGCCGCGCATCGCCTTGTCGGTGAGCGAGCGGAACCACGCCGACAGGATGTTCCCCACGTCCTTGCGGAAGTAGATCAGCACCGCGGCCTCCGTGCCGAGCTGCGTGATCGCGGTGAACGCCGCACCGGGATCGTCCCAGCCCGAGAAGGCCGCGGTCAGCCGCAGGTGTGCGCTGGAGGAGACGGGGAGGAATTCGGTCAGCCCCTGGACGAGTCCGAGGACGAGGGATTGAAACCAAGACATGGAGTTACGTGGTCCAAGTGCTGATCGTGGAACGGGAGATGGGCACGCCGGATCGCGGTACGGGGCGGTCACGGGCGCTGAGGGAAGCCTAACCGGCGCGGATCACGGCCCGGCCACGGGGGTTTCGGGACTTCAGGGGGGAGCCTTCCGCCGTGCCCGGGGAAGCTCCGGCCTCGAGGGGCGCCGGACGGTGTCGTCCCCGGTGACCGAGGTGCCGGGCCGGCCGGGGGCGGGTCCCGGTGGGACGCGGCGGCGTGAGGGCCGGGGTGTCACCGCCCGCCGCTTCCGTGACGGCGGTCACTCCGTCACGGGCCCCGTCACCGTCCAGCCCGGGACCTGGGGGTGGGGCGTGAGGGATTCGTGTTCGACCCGCTCCCCGCATTCCCGACAGACGACCTGGGGGACCAGTTCGTGGCCGCAGGTGTGCTCCAGGACCATGGGCCGGAAGCCGCCCTCCTGGAGGTACCGGTCGCCCCAGGACATCAGCATCAGCAGAACGGGTCCCAGTTCGAGGCCCGCCCGGGTGGGCCGGTACTCGTAGCGCTTGGGGCGGTCGCTGTACTCCGCCTTCTCCAGCAGTCCCGCGTCGACGAGGCGCTTCAGCCTGGTCGTCAGCACGTCGCGGGGGGCGCCGGTGTTGCGCGCCAGCTGGTCGAAGCGCGTGGCGCCGAGCGACACCTCGCGCAGGACCAGCAGGGAGTACTTCTCGCCGACGAGGGCGAGCGTCTCGGCGATCGAGCAGGGGCGGGGGTCCTTCATGCGGTCAGTCTACGAAGGTGGGTTGGATGTTCCAACTCACTAGGTTACTGTTGGGTCACTTAGTGGGTTTGGAATTCCAACTCACTCGGCTCGGCGGCTGGGCCCGCCCGGTCGCCGTTTCTTCCGACCTCAGAGACCTGACAGACCTGAGAGGTATCCATGCGTGACGCCGTGATCGTCGAAGCCGTACGCACCCCCGTGGGCAAGGGCAAGCCGGGCGGTTCGCTCGCCCACGTCCACCCGGTGGAACTCCTCGCCCACACCCTCCGCGCGCTCGTCGAGCGTTCCGGGATCGACCCGGCGCTGATCGACGACGTCATCGGCGGCACCGTCGACCAGGTCGGCGAGCAGGCCATGAACACCACCCGGTACGCCGTGCTCTCCGCGGGATTCCCCGAGACGGTCCCCGCGACCACCGTGGACCGCCAGTGCGGCTCCTCGCAGCAGGCCGTGCACTTCGCCGCGCAGGGCGTCATGTCGGGGGCGTACGACATGGCCGTGGCCTGCGGCGTGGAGTCGATGAGCCGGGTGCCGATGTGGTCCAACGTGCCGGCGGGTGCGGACCCCTTCGGCCCCGGGGTCGCGGGGCGCTACCCCGAGGGCCTGGTGCCCCAGGGCATCAGCGCCGAGCTCATCGCCGCCAAGTGGGGCATCACCCGCGAGCGGATGGACGTCTTCGCGGTCGGATCGCACCGTAAGGCGGCACGGGCGTGGGACGGCGGTCTGTTCGACGCCGAGACCGCGTCCCTGGAAGGCCTCACCCGGGACGAGTGCGTCCGCCCCGGCAGCACCCCCGAGATACTCGCCGGGCTGAAGCCCGCGTACCACGACCCCGCCTTCGCCGAGCGCTTCCCCCAGATCGACTGGTCCGTGACGGCCGGGAACGCGAGCCCGGTCAACGACGGCGCGTCCGCCGTGCTCATCACGTCGAGCGAGACCGCCGCCCGCCTCGGCCTGCGGCCCCTCGCCCGGTTGCACAGCTTCGCCGTCACCGGTTCCGACCCGCTGCTGATGCTCACCGGCGTCGTCCCGGCCACCGAGAAGGTGCTGCGCAAGGCCGGTCTCGACCTCGGCGACATCGACCTCTTCGAGGTGAACGAGGCCTTCGCCTCCGTCGTTCTCGCCTGGCAGCAGGAGACGGGCGCCGATCTGTCCAAGGTCAACGTGCACGGCGGAGCCATCGCGATCGGCCACCCGCTCGGCGCGAGCGGCACCCGCCTCACCACGACCCTCGTCCACGCGATGCGCGCCCGGGGCGCCCGCTACGCGCTCCAGACGATGTGCGAGGCGGGCGGACTGGCGAACGCGATGATCCTGGAAGCCGTGCGCCCGTAGCGGTCGTGGACCGGGGCGCGGGCCACGCCCGCGTACCGGTGCCGCGCGTGCCTCAGCGGCCGCGCAGGTGGTGGCGCTTGCGCCAGGCCACCACCGTTCCGGCCAGGGCGGGGAGCGTGATCAGGGCCATCGCGATCAGGAACGCCGGGGAGGTCGGTGACGACGCGCGGGCGCCGGCGACGGCGTACGCGGCGGTGTTCGGGACCGACCCGAGCGCCGTCGCGACCAGGAAGGGGATCCAGCCCATGCGGGAGACGGCCGCGCAGTAGTTCGCGGCCCAGAACGGCACACCGGGGAACAGTCGGGCCACCATCATCGAGCGGAAACCGTGCCGGCTGAGCTGACCGTCCGCCGCCTTCAGCCAGCGGGCCCGCAGCAGCGGCCGCAGCGCGTCCTGTCCGAGGACGCGGCCGAGCCCGAAGGCGGCACCGGCGCCGAGCACCGTGCCCACCAGCGCGGTCCCCAGGCCCAGTTGGGAGCCGAACACGGCGCCGGCGGCCAGGTTGAGCAGCGGCCGGGGCACGAAGGCGACCGTGCACAGCCCGTACGCCACGGCGAACGCGACGGCCGCCGTGGCGCCGCCGAGCTGGGGCGGCCAGCCGTCGGCGAGCAGTTGCTGCGGGTCGAAGAGGAGCACGCTCGACGCGGCCGCCGCGAGCAGCACGGCCAGCAGGGAGAGCCGCGCCCAGGGGGAGAGCAGCGCTCTCAGGAGGCGCGCGGCAGGGGTGGTGCGCGGGACGGTCGGGACCGCGGGTGCGGCGACGGCGGTCTCCGGGCCGACGGCGAGGCCGAGGGCGGCGGCGAGCTCCGTGGCGGCAGCCTGGGGAGTGGCCGTGGCGGTGCCCCCAGAGCGGGTGGTGGCATCGAGCATCCGGTGACACTAACCGACGGATGTGTGTGATCGCCGTATGGTTCGTCTCATGGGCGTCACAGCTTCCGGAACGTCAGGTGCCCGGTTCGAGGTGCCGGAGAGCGTCCTCGCGGACACCGTCCTGGAGCGGCTCACGACCCTCTACCCGGCGGCCGCCGACCCCGGCCGGGCCGCGTCGATGCGCGCGTACATGAAGGACGTCGCCCCCTTCCTCGGGCTGACGACACCCGAGCGCCGTGCCCTGTCCCGCACCGTGCTCCTGGGCGCCCCCCGGCCCGACGAGGCGGACTGCACCGCGCTCGCCCTGCGCTGCTGGCGGCTGCCGGAACGCGAGTACCGGTACTTCGCCGTCGACTATCTGCGCCGCCACGTGAAGCGTCTGTCGTCCGGTTTCCTGCCGGTGGCCCGGCACCTCGTCTCCACGGACTCCTGGTGGGACACCGTCGACCTGCTCGCCGCGCACGTGGTGGGTGGCCTGGTGGCCGCGGACCCGCGCCTGCGCACCGACATGGACGCCTGGATCGAGGACGACGACCTGTGGGTCGCCCGCACGGCGCTGCTCCACCAGCTCCGGTACAAGGAGGCCACCGACACCGGGCGCCTCTTCGCGTACTGCGTCCGGCGGTCGGGCCACCCCGACTTCTTCGTCCGCAAGGCCATCGGATGGTGCCTGCGCGAGTACGCCAAGACCGACCCGCGCGCCGTACGGGACTTCGTCGAGGCGGAGCGGGCGAGGCTCGCGCCGCTGTCCGTGCGTGAGGCGCTCAAGAACATCGGCCCCTGAGACCGCACGGCCCGGACGCCCCGGCACCCCGCCCGGGACGGTCCCGGGACGCCCGTCCGACGGACCGTGGCGTGACCGCCGGCGTCCGCCCGACCGGCTCGGGCGTCTCCGGGCGTCCCCAAGCGTCCGCCCGACGAACCCCACGGCCCCCGGAACACCACCCGCACCCCACCTGTCCCCGGGGCACCGAAAATCGTTCGACGCGGTGAGACGCGTCGGAGATGATCTCCTCATGTTCCGGTACGCCTTCCTCCTCGCAGCATCCGCAGTCGCGGATGCGCCGAAGGCTGCCGTCCAGATCATCACGGCAGCCGTCGACGGCGCCCGAAGCTGACCCTTCCCGGATCGTCCGGCGGACCCCGCAGGGGGAGGGTCGGTAACTCCTGGGGGTCCCCGTCCCGGCCCGCACGCGCCGGGGCCACCACTCGGCTCCGCCGACATCGAAGAGGCTTCGAGGAACAGTCATGTCCAAGACGGCTTACGTACGCACCAAACCGCACCTGAACATCGGCACCATGGGTCACGTCGACCACGGCAAGACCACCCTGACCGCCGCCATCACCAAGGTCCTCGCCGAGCGCGGCTCCGGCACCTTCGTCCCGTTCGACCGGATCGACCGGGCCCCGGAGGAGGCCGCGCGCGGCATCACCATCAACATCGCGCACGTCGAGTACGAGACCGACACCCGGCACTACGCGCACGTGGACATGCCGGGCCACGCCGACTACGTCAAGAACATGGTCACCGGCGCGGCCCAGCTCGACGGGGCGATCCTCGTCGTGTCCGCGCTCGACGGGATCATGCCGCAGACCGCCGAGCACGTCCTGCTCGCCCGGCAGGTGGGTGTCGACCACATCGTCGTCGCCCTCAACAAGGCCGACGCGGGCGACGAGGAACTCACGGACCTGGTCGAGCTGGAGGTCCGCGAACTGCTCTCCGCGCAGGGCTACGGGGGCGACTCGGTGCCCGTCGTACGGGTGTCCGGCCTCAAGGCCCTCGAGGGGGACCCCCGGTGGACGGCCGCGATCGACGCGCTGCTCGACGCCGTGGACACCTACGTGCCGATGCCCGAGCGCTATCTCGACGCGCCGTTCCTGATGCCGGTCGAGAACGTGCTCACCATCACCGGACGCGGGACGGTCGTCACCGGTGCCGTGGAGCGCGGCACGGTCCGCGTCGGCGACCGGGTCGAGGTGCTCGGCGCGGGCGTCGACACGGTGGTCACCGGCCTGGAGACCTTCGGCAAGCCCATGGAGGAGGCGCAGGCCGGCGACAACGTGGCACTGCTGCTGCGCGGTGTGCCCCGCGACGCGGTCCGCCGCGGACACGTCGTCGCCGCGCCCGGCAGCGTCGTGCCCAGCAGTCGTTTCACGGCGCGGGTGTACGTCCTGTCGACGCGCGAGGGAGGCCGTACGACAGCGGTCTCCACCGGGTACCGGCCGCAGTTCTACATCCGCACCGCGGACGTGGTCGGCGACGTCGACCTCGGCGAGGCGGCCGTCGCCCGGCCCGGCGACACCGTCGTCATGACGGTCGAGCTCGGCCGCGAGGTCCCGCTGGAGCCCGGCCTCGGCTTCGCGATCCGTGAGGGCGGCCGCACGGTCGGCGCCGGGACGGTGACGACGGTCGGCTGACACCCGGGCCGGAAGACGGGGACACGGGGTCCGCCGCACCACGGCGGACCCCGTTCCCGTCGTCGTGGCCGGTCCCGTCCGCGCCGTCGCGGAAGACCCTGTTCGCGGCGCCGCGGCCGTCCCGTCCGCGCCGTCACGGGTACCGCACAATGGACCCGTGGACGAGCCGATACCCGTGACGCGGGCCGTGGATCACGGGACCGCCAAGCTGATGCCCGACGTGGACCGCGAGCGGGCGTGGCTGCTCACCGTGGACGGCGCGCCCCAGTCGTACGTCGACCTGGACGAACCGACGCACCTGGAGTTCGAGTACACCCGGCGCCTCGGACACGTGCTGGACACGGTGACGCAGCCGGGGCGCGCCCTGGACGTGCTGCACCTCGGCGGCGGTGCGCTCACCCTGCCCCGCTACGTCGCGGCCACCCGGCCCGGTTCGCGGCAGGACGTGGTCGAGGCGGACAAGGGCCTGCTGGAGATGATCGAGGAGTGTCTGCCGGTGCCCGGCGGCACGGGCATCGAGCTGCACCGCGCCGACGCCCGCGCCTGGATCGAAGCCGCCGCCCCCGGGTCCGCGGACGCCCTGATCGCGGACGTCTTCGGTGGCTCGCGGGTACCGGCGCACCTGACGTCCACCGCCTACGCGAGCGCCGCCGAGCGCGTGCTGCGTCCCGGCGGCGTCTACCTCGCCAACCTCGCCGACGCGGCGCCCTTCGCCTTCCTCCGCTCCCAGCTCGCCACGTTCTCCACCGTGTTCGAGGAGATCGCCCTCATCGCCGAACCCGGCGTGCTGCGCGGCCGGCGCTTCGGCAACGCCGTGCTCGTCGCCTCCCACCACCCGCTCGACACGGCCGCGCTGGCCCGCCGTACCGCCGCCGACGCCTTTCCGGCACGCGTCGAACACGGCCCCGCGCTGCGGGACTTCATCGGCGCGGCCGCTCCGGTGCGCGACGAGGACGCGGTTCCCTCACCCGAGCCGCCCGGCGGGTCCTTCGGCATCGGCTGACGCCTGCTCCGCGGCCGACTCCGCGGCGGGAGCGCCCTGCGCCACCGGCCGGGTCCGCCGCGTCAGGTTCCGGACGTCCGGGACGCACAGCACCGCCGCCGTGACCACCACGACCAGCGTCGCGCAGCCCCACAGCGCGGGCGTCCGGCCGAAGGCCTGCTCCGCGGGGCCCGCCAGCGCCGTGGCCAGCGGGACCATCGCGATCGAGCCGAACCAGTCGTACGCCGACACCCGCGAGAGTTTGTCCTCGGGTATCTCCTGGTGGAGCGCCGTCATCCACGACACGCCGAACACCTCGATCGCCAGACCGCTGACGAACATCACGGCGTACAGCGGTCCCACCGGCAGCGGGACCGCGAGCGCGGCGGAGGGCGCCGCGAGCGGGAAGACGCACAGGGTGCCCGCGAGCAGCAGGCGGCGGGGCTTCCAGCGGGTCATGAGCAGCGCGCCGCCCACGGTCCCGGCGCCGAACGCGCCGAGCGCCAGGCCCCACGGGCCCGCCCCGCCGAGACTGTCCCGGGCGACCAACGGACCGTAGACCGCGTCCGCGGCGGAGACGACCGCGACGACCACGGAGAACTGCGCGACGATCGTCCACAGCCAGGGCCGTCCGACGAATTCGTGCCAGCCGTCGCGCAGGTCGGCGAGCAGGCCGCCGCCCTGCTCCCGCGGCGGTATGTGGCTCACGTCGAGGAAGGAACGCAGCGCACCGGCGACCGCGAAGGCCACCGCGTCCACGGCGAGCACCCAGCCCGGGCCGATGACCGCCACCAGCGCGCCGCCCAGGGCCGCGCCGCCGAGTCCCGCGCCCTGCATCGCCATCCGGAACATCGCGAACGCGCGGCTCGCCTGCTCACCGCGGACGGAGGACATCAGCATGCCCTCGGCGGCCGGGTTGAAGAACGCCTGCCCGGTGCCGCCGAGCGCCGACAGCAGCATCATCTGCCACAGCCGGGCCTCACCGGAGAGGACCAGGAAGGCGAAGACCGCCTGCGACACACAGTTGAGGGCGTTGGCCGCGACCATCACCCGGTGCCGGGGCAGCCGGTCCGCGACCGCCCCGCCGATCAGCAGGAACAGCACCAGCGGCAGGGTCCGCGCGGCGGCCACCAGACCCACGTCGCCGCCGTCGCCGCCCGCTTCGAGCACCGCGAACGCCGAGGCGATCAGCGCGCCCTGGCCGCCCAGGTTGGTGACGACCGCGGCGGCGGTCAGAAGGGTGTAGTTCCGGCCCGCCCAGGAGGGGCGGCGGGAGCGTCGGGGAAGGTCGGCGGCTGAGGTCACCGGGAGACTATCGCCGCCCGGTGCCCGTCTTGCCAAACCCGTGATCCGCACGCTCGCCGGCGCTCACCCCGCCCGGCGCCGGCAGCGCCCGCCCGGGTGCTCGTGCCCGCCCGGCGGCCGTCGTGTCCGCACGCGGCAGCGCCGGAGGCGTACGTTCCGTTCCGTCGGGCCTCCCGCTCCCGCCCGGAGCGGAGGAGCCGGTGCGGCCGGCGTCGCGCGAGGACGCCGGGGACCGGGCCGGCCGGGGCCGTGCGCCTCGGCCGGGGAGTCAGGAACCGGTCGGGTCGCCGTGCAGCCGTACGGTGCTGAGGATCTTCCGCACGGTCGCGTCCGGGATCTCTTCCTTCACGCCCTTGGCGCCGTAGAGCGTCCAGGACACGAAGTCGCCCGCCGAGTTCTTGAAGGCGAAGGTGGTCGCCTTGCCGTCGGAGTCGCACTTGCCCTTCTTGGCGACGCCCTTGGAGTACGTCGTCGCGACGCTGCCCTCGATGCCCGCCGCGGTGGTGTACGCCTCGGGCTTGCCGATCTTCAGCAGCTTCTTCGAGGCGTCCTTCTGATCGGTGTAGCCGCCGAACACCCACCACGCGGAGTCATTGCGCGCCACGTCGTCGGTGTTCTTGGCACCGCTCTGGCCCTTGGTGCCCGCGGCGGCGAGCGAGGTGTCCTCGGTGCGGCCGTCCTTGTCCGAGTCGGACGTGCACCACTTCTCCTTGAGGAACGCGGGCGCGGACATGCCGATGAGCAGGGACCCGTCGCCCTTCTTGTCGTCCTCGAAGCCTATGAAGGTGCCGGACGTGCTGACGTTCCAGTCCGGCGGCACGTCGAAGGCGGTGCCCCACTTCGGGTTCACCACGACCTTCCAGCCGTCGATCGTCGCCTTCTCGTCGTCGCCGCCACGCGGGTTGGCAGTGCTCGCGCTGGCGCTCGCCGACGTGGAGGCCGACGCCTTCGGGGACTCGGACGAGTCGCCTCCGGCCTTGTCGTCCTTGTCGTCACCGCCCAGGACGAGGAATCCGGTGACTCCGGCCGCGATCACGACCGCCAGGGCCGCGACGATCGCGGTGATCTTCGTCTTGTTGCCGCCGCCACCGCCGCCCCCGGACGCCTGGGGCATGCCGAGGGGATCCGACGGCGCTCCCCACTGCGGCTGCCCCGGCTGCTGTCCGTACGGACCGGGCTGCGGATACCCCGACTGCTGGTATCCGGGCTGCTGGTACGGATTCGGCTGCTGGTAACCCGGCTGCTGGTACGGGTTCTGGTCCTGCGGATTCTGCTCGCCCCCGGGCGGCTGCTGTCCTGGCCACATGGCTGGTAACGATAGAGGGGCCCTCGGCACGGGTGCCACGGCGGTCCCCGAAACGACCGCACCGTCATACCACTTGTCCCATTGATCCCGGCTCGGAACCCCATGTGGTCCCGGCCGGGACCTCCGTCCCGTCCCGGAGTGCCGGCCGATCCCGGCCCGGGAACCCGTCGGGTCACAGGGGTGATGGCATACGGTGCCCGGTGTACCCAGAGGGACCGGACCACGAGACGACGAGACGGTGACACGGTGACGACGCAGCAGGCGCTGATCAAGGGGATCGGCGGTAAGGACCCGCGGGTGGACCAGGAGGCGTTCGTCTCCCCCACCTCCGTGGTCATCGGAGACGTCACGCTGGAGGCGGGTGCGAGCGTCTGGTACGGCGCGGTGCTGCGCGCCGACTGCGGCCCGATCGTCATCGGCGCCGGCAGCAACGTGCAGGACAACTGCAGCCTGCACGTGGACCCCGGGTTCTCCGTCACCGTCGGGGAGCGGGTCTCGATCGGCCACAACGCCGTGGTGCACGGCGCCACCGTGGAGGACGGCTGTCTGATCGGCATGGGCGCCACGGTGCTCAACGGGGCCGTGATCGGCGCCGGCTCGCTGGTGGCCGCGCAGGCGCTGGTGCCGCAGGGGATGCGGGTCCCGCCGGGCTCGCTCGTCGCGGGCGTCCCCGCGAAGGTCAAGCGCCCGCTGACCGACGAGGAGCGCGAGGGCCTCTCGCTGAACGGCGTCTTCTACGTGGAGCTGGCGAAGGCGCACCGCGAGATCCACGCGTAGGCCCGCGGCCCGGCGTCACGCGTCCGGCGCCCGTGCCACGGGACCGTACGGGCGACCGCTACTCGGCGGCGGGGACGGGCTCCGTCTCCGCCGTGCCGTGCTCCGCCGCCGTCTTCCTGGCCTTGCGGCGGACGATCAGCATCGAGGCGAGACCGACGAGCACCGCGGCGACCAGGCCGAGCCAGGAGAAGCGCTTCAGCCAGTCCTCGGCGACGACACCGACGTAGTAGATGACGGCGGTGGTGCCGCCGGCCCAGATGATGCCGCCGAGGACGTTGGCGATCAGGAACTTCCAGTACGGCATCCGCAGCACACCGGCGAGCGGTCCCGCGAAGATCCGCAGCAGGGCGATGAAGCGGCCGAAGAAGACGGCCCACATGCCCCACTTCTGGAAGGAACGCTCGGCCGTGGCGACATGGGCCTCACCGAAGTGTCTGGGGAACTTCGCGCCGAGCCAGGCGAGCAGCGGGCGTCCGCCCTTGCGCCCGATGGCGTAGCCGATGGAGTCGCCGACGATCGCGCCGAGGGTGGCGCAGACGCCGAGGATCACGGGGTTGATGCCGCCGTGCTGCGAGGAGAGCAGCGCCGCCGAGACCAGGACGATCTCCCCGGGCAGGGGGATGCCCAGGCTCTCCAGTCCGATGACCAGGGCCACGAGCGCGTAGATACTGACCGCGGGCACCGTCTCGAGCCAGTCCTGGACGTGCAACGCCGGTTCCTCCCGTTTCGGTGTACGTGACCCGGGCGACCGCGTTTCACATGATCAGCGAGGTACGTTTCCCCGCGGCGCCCGCCGGGAAGCCTACCCGGTCGTCCTGAACAGCGGCCCGGACGTGTGGGGCTCGTCACGTCCTCCGGTGCCTCCAGCTCTCGTAGTGGTCCAGCAGGGTCTCCTCGACCGGACGGTAGGTGATCCCCAGTTCCCGCACGCTCCGGCCGTTGTCCACGCGGAACCGGATGCCGAGGTGTTTGCGGATGTAGTCCTGGGTCAGTCCGAACGCAGGGCCGAGGACGCGGACCGGCCAGTGCGGGAGCGCGGTGCGGGGCAGCCGGAGGGAGCGGGGGTACCGGCCGCGGATGACGCGCGCCATGTCGTGGAAGGACGTCATCGTCTCGGCCGCGACGATGTAGCGGCCCTCGGCGCCGTCGTGTTCCGCCGCCGCGATGTGCGCGTCCGCGACCTCGCGGACGTCCGCCGTGGTGAAGCTGAAATCGGGGGCGCCGTAGAAGAAGTACCCCTTGAACAGTTCGTCCAGCAGGAACAGACTGCCGGACCGCGACGCGGGGGTGAAGGACGGGCCGAGGACCAGGCCCGGGTTGACGGACACCAGGCGCCAGCGGTCCTGGGCCGCCTCGGCCGCCCACGCCTCGCGCTCCGCGAGCGTCTTCGCGTAGTGGTACGGGTTGTTCTCGACCGTGCTGGTGGTGTTGAAGTACTTCTCCGACAGGACACCGCCGTCCATGCTCCGGACGTCGACGTAGTCGCCGAAGATCGCGCCGACGGTGGAGGTGAGGACGAGCCTGCCGACCGTCGGCGTCCGTTCCACGGCTCCCAGCACGTTGCGTGTGCCGAGCAGGGCCGGATCGACCATGTCCCGGCGGCCGTCCTTGATCTTCTCCGGCATCAGGAACGGCGACGCCACGTGGAAGACCACGTGGCAGCCGCTCATCGCCGCGTCGAAGGACCCGTCGGCCAGCAGATCCGCCTCGAACAGCTCCAGCCTGCCGGGAAAGGCCTCCCGCATCTCCCGCAGCGGCGCCACCTTCGCCGTGTCCGCGGCACTCCGTACGGTGGTGCGGACCCGGTGGCCCCGCTCCAGCAGCCGCCTCACCAGATGGCTTCCGACGAACCCGCTGCCGCCGGTCACCAGAACGGCGTCCCACCCGCCCACACCCACGCTCGCACTCCTCGGTCCGCTGCCCGGCGCGTCGCCCGGCCCCGGCCCGCGGGCGGTGCGCGCATCGCTCGTGGGCCAGGGTCGGGCATGGAGGGCCGGAAGGGAACAGGTGTCCAGGGGAACGGTGCGAGGAAGTCCCGCACGGGCAGGGCGTGGCCGACGATGCGGGTGTCTAAGTCGACACGCAGGCCGAACCGGTCGACAGGGCCCGTCGGTTCGACCGTCTCGGCCTCCGCTTCCCCGGGTCCCGGGCGAGGGACCAGGGCGTGAACGTCTCGACGTCGATGACGCCCCGGGCCAGGTCGAAGGAGTGCGTGCGGATCATCCCGGCGCGGCCCCTTGTCCGGCACCCGTCAGTCCAGGGCGAGCACCAGCCGCTCCCGGCCGCCGGCGCGCAGCAGCGTTCGTCTGTCCGGCCCGTTCCGCTGTCCTGCCGTGCCCAGGTGTCCTCCGGACGAGCGGGATCGGGGTCAGGTGGCACGGTGGCGACCGGCCATGGCCGGGCGATGGCAGCCGGTCGAACGACGCCTCGTGTTCGCCGCACGACCGGTGACCGGCGCGGCGGCGGGACGGCACGGCGGGCGACCGGATCGCCCACGTACTCCGCACCGCAGGAACACCCCTGGATGGCAAGGGAGTTGATAGAAAGGATCACCGACTTCCGTCCCGCCCCCACAAGGAGTCCGCTGTGACCGTCACCGCCGAAGACATCTACGCGATGGCCCCCTACGCCAGGACCCTGGGTGTCCGCTTCACCGCCCTGTCGGCCGAGGGCGTGGACGCCGAACTCGACTTCGTACCCGAACTGTCCACGGTGGGAGGCGGGTTGCACGGGGGTGCGCTCATGGGCCTGGCCGACGTCGCCTCGGCGGTGTGTGCCGCGCTGAACGGTCCCGCGGGCGCCGTTCCCGCCACCACCACCTCCACCACGCACTTCCTGCGGCCCGTGCGCGAGGGAGCCGCGTACGCGAAGGCCCGGGTGCTGCGGGTGGGCCGCGAGACGGCGGTCGTGGAGTGCGACATCGAGGACGACCGGCGGCAGCTCTGCACCCGGGTCACCCAGACGGTGAGCATACGGGTGCCGCGCGGCTGAACGGGCGGCGCGGGCCTGCGTCGGAGTCCGTGCCCGGGTCTCGGTACGGGGCTGCGACGGAGTCCGCGCGGGCCGGTACGGCGCATCCGTGGACACGCGTCGGCGTCCGGGGCCGCGCGGACCGGTCCCCGGTCCGGCACCGCGGCGGTCCCGCCACCCGCGTGAACGCTCGCGCGACGGCCCAGGGCCCCGATCGGCTCGTACTCCCCGATCAGGGCCCTGCGGGCGGAGCGGGACTCAGCCGTTCGGGCGGAGCGTCCAGATCACCGTCATCTCGCCGGTCACCGCGCCGTCGCCGCGCTGGATGGCGATGGCGACGGGGAACTCGGGGCGCTGACCGGCGTCGAGCTCGGCGACGACGTCGGCGGCGGGCCGGCCGAGCGTGGCGGTGGCCGTGACGGGGCCCATCGCGAGCTTCTTGTACGCGATCTCGGCGCTGACCGCGAGTGGCACGGCGCGGGAGAGCTGGTCCCCGAAGGCGGCGAGCACGATCGCCCCGCTCGCCGACTCCCCCAGCGTGAACATGGCTCCGGCGTGCGGTCCGCCGACGTGGTTGTGGAAGTCGCCCTGGTCCGGGAGCGCCACGACGGCTTTCTCCGGGGTGGTTTCCACGAACTCGAGGTTCAGGGTCCGGGCCATCGGCACGGTCGCGGCGAGCATCTCGCCGATCGTCATCTGGTCTGCGCTCATGCCGCTATGTTACCCATCGGTAGCAATCCTTGACCAGCCCCGCGGTTCGGCGCGGAAGTCGATCGGTGCGGCAGGCGGAGTCGCATGCCGGTACAGGCTTGACGGGACGCGGTGACAGGAACGTTTCGTGGGCGCCCTCGACGTGACTGCCCGCGCGGCCGGGACGGCGGCCGTCCGGAGGTGGGCGGAACCCGCAGGGACAGAACCCGCACCGGCGGCCGAACCCCCGCGTACCTCCGGTGGGGCGAAGATCACAGCCGTGTGATCGCATCGGGGTGCCCCGCCCTGAGTACCGTGAACGCGTGTCCAGGAGCAAGAACACGTTCTCATCATGGCGGCGACGCCTCGCGCAGCGCGCCGTCCACGCGGGCTGGGCCTGGATGCGGCGCGCGGGTACGGTCTCGGCCGAGCGGCCGGGCCGGTTCCGTTTCGGCGCCATCGGCGAGAACACCAAGCTGGCCTTCCCGCTGGGCACGGTCTTCGGCGAACCCTGGATCCACCTCGGCTCGTACTGCATCGTCGCCGAGCAGGTCACGCTGACCGCGGGCCTGATGCCCGACCTGGACCTCGGCCCCGATCCGATCCTGCGCATCGGGAACGGCGTCGTGCTCGGCCGCGGCAGCCATGTCATCGCCGACACGACGGTCACGATCGGCGACGACTGCTACTTCGGGCCCTATGTGTACGTGACCTCCACGAACCACTCGTACGACGATCCGCACGAGCCCATCGGCAAGCAGTGGCCGCGGATGGAGCCCGTGGAGATCGGGCCCGGCTGCTGGATCGGGACCAACGCCGTGATCCTTCCCGGCGCGCGGATCGGACGGAACGTCGTGGTCGCCGCGGGCGCGGTGGTCCGTGGTCAGGTGCCCGACCACTCCGTCGTCGCCGGTGCTCCCGCGAAGGTCGTCCGCCGCTGGGACCCGGTGGCCGGGTGGCAGCCACCGCTGCGCACGCCGCCGCCGGTGCCGATTCCCGACGGAGTGACTTCCGAGCAGCTCCACGCGCTCGCGGAACTGGACGAGGAGACCGTCGCCCGGCTCGCGGAGCTGGACCTCGAGGTGCGGGACGTGGCCGAGGACGTGCACGCGCAGTCCGGGGACGTCCGCGCCGAGCCCTGAGCCGGAGACGGTCCGCGCCGGGTCCTGGCCCAGGAGGGGCGGGCGGGCCGGGGTCCGGCGGGGCGCCCCGGCGTGCGTCCCGTCGAGCGGGCCGGTTCGGCCGGCCGCCGGGCCGGAGCCGGCTCAGCCGGTCGCCAGCAGGACCGTGCCGACCAGCGCCAGTGCCGCTCCGGTGGCCTGCACCGCCCGCAGCCGCTCCCTGAGGACGCCGCGCGCGGCCAGTGCCGTGACCACCGGGTAGAGCGAGGCGAGGACGGCGGCGACGGTGACCGGGCCGTGCTGGGCCGCGACCGAGTACGTGCCGTTGGCCGCGACGTCGGCGAGGCCCACGAAGGCGAGCGCGGGCAGCGAGGCCCAGGGGAAGCCCCCCTCGGGAAGGGCCCGTCCGCCGTGCCGGACGGAGACGGCCAGCGCCGCGCCGCCGGTGACGACATTGGTCACGCGCTGCACGAACAGCGCCAGGAAGAGCCCGGTGACCGACGACGACGCCTCCGCGATCAGCACGAACACCGTGCCGAAACCGGCGGCCGCGATCAGGGTCAGGAGGATCGCCTGCCGCTGCACGGGCGCGCCCCGCAGCTGGGGTCCGCCCGCGAGGACGACACCCGCCACGGCGACCGCGATGCCCGCGATCTGCACCAGACCCGGACGCTCTCCGAGGAGCAGGCCGACGCCGATGGGGACGGCCACGGCCAGCGAACCGAGCGGCGAGACCACGCCCATCGGCCCGAGCGCGAGCGCCTTGTAGAAGGAGAGCAGCGCGACCGGCCCGACCAGGCCCGCGGCGACCGCGAACCAGAGCTGCGGTCCCGCCGCGCTCCAGCCGCCGGTGGCCAGCACGATCGCCCCGAGGACCACCGCGGCGATCGACTGGGAGGCGACGACCACCGTGAGGGCGGGCGTGCGCCGGGTCAGCAGGCCTCCGCCGAAGTCGGCCAGGCCCCACAGGAGGCTGGTGGCCAGGGCGAAGAACGCTGTCACGGGGAGCCTCGCAGTACAGTTCGGTGAACGATCGGGTGCACCACACGATAGTCCACCTGATTGAACTCTGTCATTCAAAATATTGGACGGAATGTGTCGGATCTCGATCTGCTGACTCAATCCCTGGCGCGCAACGTGAAGCGCTGGCGCACCGAGCGCGGCTTCACCCTGGAGGCGCTCGCCGCCCGCGCCGGAGTCAGCCGCGGCATGCTCATCCAGATCGAGCAGGCCAGGACCAATCCCAGCCTGGGTACCGTCGTCAAGATCGGTGACGCGCTCGGCGTCAGCATCACCACCCTGCTCGACTACGAGCAGGGGCCCAAGGTCCGGATCGTCCCCGCCGACCAGGCCGTACGGCTGTGGCACACCGAGACGGGCAGCTACAACCGGCTGCTGGCCGGCACCGAGGCGCCCGGCCCGCTGGAGATGTGGGACTGGCGGCTCATGCCGGGCGAGGGCAGTCCGTCCGACCCGCACCCCGGTGGCACCGTCGAACTCGTCCATGTCCTCGCGGGCGACATGACCCTCACCGTCGACGGCGTCGAGCACCACGTCCCCGAGGGGGCGAGCGTCTCGTTCGAGGCCGACACCCCCCACACGTACGCCAACAAGGGCGAGGTCCCGGTCGAGATGGTCATGGCCGTGTCGGTCCCGCTCGTGCGCTGAGGTCCCGCGCGGCTCCGTCCGCCCCGCACGGCCGGTCCCGTCGGCCGTGGCGGGCTCCCGCCGGGCGGGTCCGCGGGGCTGTTAGCGTGCCGTCATGCGCGCGCCCATCGGACACTTCGACCACGCCTTCCCGGCCCCCGACCGGCTGGACGAACTCGTCGGCCCCGTCGCCGACGCGGTGCGCGGATGGCGCGGCGGCACCTCCGCCGAGCGGATCGTCTACGTCGACACGAACCCGGAGTGGGCCGACACCGCCGTCTTCGTCGAGCACTACGGCGAGGAACTGCTCCACACGTCCGCCAACTGCGTGGTCGTCGCGGGCAGACGGGGCGCCGGGACCACGCTCGCCGCGTGTGTCGTCCTGTCCACCACCCGCGTCGACGTCAACGGCGCCGTACGGCGTCAACTGGGCGCCCGGAAGGCCTCGTTCGCCTCGATGGACGTCGCGACGGGCGAGACCGGCATGGAGTACGGGGGCATCACCCCCGTCGGACTCCCGGAGAGCTGGCCGGTGCTGGTCGACCCGGCCGTCGTGGAGCTGCCGTACGTCCTGGTGGGCAGCGGCCGCCGGCGCGGCAAACTCCTGGTGCCGGGCGAGGTGTTCGCGGAACTGCCGAACGCGGTGGTGCTGGAGGGCCTGGGCGTCGCCGGTTGACGTCCTCCCGTCCGTGAGGCGCGAACGCCCGGCGGGCCCGGTCCTCGCCGGCGGGCCGGTGCCCGGCCGCGGCTCCCGCCCGCCGACGGGCCGATGCCCGACGGGTGCTCGTTCCCGCCGGGCATCGGCGCCCCGTTCACGCGGCGGTGTGATGCGCCAGTGTCCGGTGCGGGTCCGCCTCGCCGGGTGCCGGTGCCGGATCGGCGTGCACCAGGACGGCGGCCAGCCTCGGGACGGCGTGCAGCAGGGCGTGTTCGGCGTCCACGGCGATGTCGTGGGCGTGCCGCACGGTCGCCTCGCCGTCCACCACGACCGCCACCTCGGCACGCAGTCTGTGCCCGATCCAGCGCAGTCGCAGTTCACCCACGTCACGCACCCCCGCGACCTGCCGCAGGGTCCGCTCGGCCCGGTCCACCAGCTCCGGCTCCACGGCGTCCATCACACGCCGGAAGACCTCCCTGGCCGCGTCCCGCAGCACCAGCAGGATCGCGGCGGTGATCGCCAGTCCCACCAGCGGGTCGGCGAGCCGCCACCCGAGGGCCGCGCCGCCCGCCCCCGCCAGCACCGCGAGCGAGGCGAATCCGTCGGTACGGGCGTGGAGTCCGTCCGCGACCAGGGCGGCCGAGCCGATCTCGTGCCCGACGCGGACGCGGTACCGGGCGACCCACTCGTTGCCGGCGAAGCCGATGAGCGCGGCGACCGCGACCGCCGGAAGGTGCCGGACGGGCTGTGGATCGAGCAGCCGGCCGACCGCCTCCCAGGCCGCGAAGGCGCCGGAGGCGGCGATCGTCAGCACGATCGTGAGGCCCGCCAGGTCCTCCGCCCTCCCGTAGCCGTAGGTGAAGCGCCGTGTCGCCGCCCGGCGGCCCAGCGTGAAGGCGACCGCGAGCGGCAGGGCGGTCAGTGCGTCGGCCGTGTTGTGCACGGTGTCGCCGAGCAGCGCGACCGACCCCGACAGCGCGACGACGACCGCCTGCGCCAGGGCCGTCGCGCCGAGGACGGCCAGGGAGACCCACAACGCCCGCATGCCCCGGGCCGACGCCTCCAGCGCGGAGTCGAGCTTGTCGGCCGTTTCGTGGGAGTGCGGGGTGAGGAGATGGCGCAGCCGGCTCCCGGGGCCGTGCGGGTGGCCGTGGCCGCCCGTACGTGGGTGGGGGCGGGGGTGCGGGCGGCCGGGGGAGTGGGGGTGGGGGTGGCCGTGGCCGCCCTCGTCCCCGTGGGCGGGCCCCTTCCGGTCCGTGTGCCCGTACCCGTGCCCATGGCCGTGCTCCGGCCGGTCGGTGTCCTCGTGTCCGTGGCCGGGGCCGAGCCCGTCGTCGTGGCTGTGGGGCTGTCCGCCGCCGTCCTCGCCTCCGTGGCCGTTCCCCTGGCGACGGTCGTGGTCGTGCCGGTCGTTCACGTGCGTCCCCTTCCGTGAGCGGGAGTGGACGCGCTGGTGTCCACGACGCCATTATGTGCGTATGAGCGCACGCATGCACCTGTCACCTGCGCACGACGAGCATCCGCGCACCCCCGGCGAGGAGCAGTTCGAGCTCGCCGCCGAACTCCTCGCCCTCCTCGGCGATCGCACCCGCCTCGCGCTGCTGCACGCCCTGACCGGCGGCGAGGCCGATGTCACGACGCTGACCGAGACGTGCGGGGCGGCCCGTCCGGCCGTCAGCCAGCATCTCGCCCGGCTTCGTCTCGCCGGGCTCGTGAACACGAGGAAGGAAGGGCGCAGGGTGATCTACTCGCTCGGGGACGGCCATCTGCGCCGGGTGGTCGACGAGGCGCTGAGCCTTGCCGACCACCGGCTCTCCGGCCGCCCGGCACACGACTGAGGCCGGCCCGCGGGGCCCGGGCCGGAGCCGCGGTGCGGGCGGGTCCGCGCATCCGGGGTGATGCGGGGCCGGCTCCCCGTGCGGGCGCGACGGTCAGCGCGTGAGCGTGCCGTCGGCCGTGAACGCGCGGTCACCCGTGGACGGGGTGTCGTCCTCGCCCTCCTCCAGCAGGTTCGCCGCCGCGCCCACGATGCTCGGGTCGGGGCTGCCGACGACCTCCTCGTCCTTGTCGGTGTAGGCGAAGCGGGCCAGGACGCTGCGCATGGCCTCGACGCGGGCCCGTTTCTTGTCGTTGCTCTTCACCACGGTCCAGGGCGCCTGCGCGGTGTCCGTCTCGCGGAACATGGCGACCTTGGCCGCCGTGTAGTCGTCCCACAGCTCCAGCGAGGCCAGGTCCATGGGGCTCAGTTTCCACTGCCGCACCGGGTCGACCTGACGGATCGTGAAGCGGGTGCGCTGCTCGCTCCGGGAGACCGAGAACCAGAACTTGACCAGGTCCACGCCGTCGTCGACGAGCATCCGCTCGAAGGCGGGAGCCTGCCGCATGAAGCGCCGGTACTCGTCGTCGGTGCAGAAGCCCATCACGCGCTCCACCCCCGCCCGGTTGTACCAGGACCGGTCGAACATCACGATCTCGCCCGCGGTCGGCAGGTGCTCCACGTACCGCTGGAAGTACCACTGCCCGCGCTCCCGCTCGGTCGGCCTCTCCAGCGCCACCACCCGGGCGCCGCGCGGATTGAGGTGCTCGGTGAACCGCTTGATCGTGCCGCCCTTGCCCGCCGCGTCGCGCCCCTCGAAGACGATGACGAGCCGACGGCCGGCCTCCTTGATCCAGCTTTGTAGCTTCAGCAGCTCGATCTGCTGGAGCCGCTTGTGCCACTCGTACTCCTTGCGCTCCATGCGCCGCTCGTACGGATAGTTCTCCCGCCAGGTGTCCACCGGGCTGCCGTCCGGCCGGACCAGTACGGGGTCGTCGTGGTCGGTGTGGTCCACCCGCATCCCCGCCGGCAGTTCTGTCATCCCGCCCTCCTCTTCCCGTGCTCCGATTGTCCGCCGATCACCCCGTTCCCGCCGGTCCGGTGGAATCGCGACGCGATCGCACGGATCCCGTACGCCACCACGAGGAACGCGATGCGGTCCGTCCTCGATGGAAGCAATCGGAGGCGTACGGAGGGAGAACCGGAGGCGAAGGCGGCGCGAGCCGGATCCGGGACGCGCGCACGCGTGCGGCCTCGACGGGCGACATCCCCGTGGGGCAAGGAAATCGACGGTCCGTCAAATCGCTTGCCCGTACAGTGCCGTGCGGATGAGGATGACCGGCGTGCCGACCTTCATCGCGCCCGACGGAACCCGACTCGCCCATCACGTGAGGGGCGAGGGCGAACCACTGCTCTGTCTGCCCGGCGGGCCGATGCGGGCCTCCGCCTATCTCGGTGACCTCGGCGGACTCACACGGCACCGCCGGCTGCACGTGCTCGATCTGCGGGGCACCGGCGACTCGGCGCTCCCGGCCGACCCGGCGACGTACCGCTGCGACCGGCAGGTCGACGACGTCGAGGCCTTCCGGGCGCACCTCGGACTCGACCGGGTCGATCTGCTCGCCCACTCGGCGGGCTGCGACCTCGCGCTCCTCTACGCCGTCCGCCATCCGCGGCGCGTCCGCACCCTCACCATGATCACCGGACGGGCGCGGGCCCTGGGCGTCGACTTCACCCCGGAGCACCGTGCGGAGGGCGCGGCGCTGCGCACGGCGGAACCCTGGTTCGAGGGCGCGCACGACGCGTACACACGGCTCTGGGACGGTACCGGGACGGAGGCCGACGAGGACACGGCCCTCCCGTTCTTCTACGGCCGCTGGGACGCGGCGGCGAGGGCGCACGCCGCGAGCGGGGCCGAGCAGTACAACGACGAGGCCGCCGAGCGCTACGCCGGTCCCGGGGCCTTCCGGCCCGCCGAGGCCCGCGCCGTCGCGGCCGCCTGGGACGTGCGCGTGCTGCTCGTCGCGGGCGAGCTGGACAGCGGCCCGCTGCCGCGCGTGGCCGCCGCGGTCGCGGAGCTGTTCCCCCGGGCCGAACTCACCGTCCTGCCGGGCGCTGGCCACTTCCCGTGGCTCGACGCCCCCGACGCCCTGCGCGAGACGGTCGCGGGGTTCCTCGACCGGGCGGCCGACCGCCACGACGGCCGATAGGACGGTCCGGCGGACTCAGCCCAGCCTCAGGTCGATCCATTCCGCGCTCTCCCCGGGGAGGACGTAGCGCTCGGTCTCCGCGAAGCCGTGTCGCAGGGCGAAGCGCAGTCCGTCCTCGTTGGCCGCGAGGACGACGGTCTCGATCACCCGGGCCCCCAGCGCGCGAGCCTGCTCCAGACCGCGTGCGTACAGCTCTTCGCCGAAGCCCCGCCCGCGGTGCTCGGCCAGCACGCGCGCGATCACGGTCGCCGTCGCGCCGCCGTCGGCGGGCGGACGCACGGTGGTGCAGCCCACGAGGACGTCGCCGAGGTAGGCGACCTCCAGACGGTAGCGCCGGGCGCGCCCGCGCACCTCGTCGAGCGACATGGCGGCGGGCGGGACGATCACGTTGTGGACATGCCGCCAGTCCGCGAGGCGGGCCTCGTCGTCCGGCGTTTCGACGCGAAGTGTGGGCACCCGAGCAGGAAACCGGCGCGGGCCGCATGACGTCAACAGCCTTTCCCCGGTCTTTTCCGGGGCGGTTCGCCGGGCGGTGGAGCCGCCCCGTCGGGTCAGCCCAGCCGCGGGATCTCGATGGCCGGGCAGCGGTCCATCACCATGTCGAGTCCGGCGGCCCGCGCCCGCTCGTACGCGGCCTCGTCGATCACGTCGAGCTGGAACCAGACGGCCTTGGCGCCGACGGCGACCGCCTCGTCCGCGACGGGCCCCGCGAGGTCGCTGTTCACGAAGACGTCGACGACGTCGACCTCGAAGGGGATGTCCGCGAGCGAGGCGTACCCCTGCTCCCCGTGGACGGTCTCGGCCTTCGGGTGCACGGGCACGATCCGCTTGCCGTAGCGCTGGAGGACGTCGGCGACGCCGTAGGCCGCGCGGCGCTGGTTGGACGAGAGCCCGACGACCGCCCAGGTGTCGCCCCGCTCGGTGAGGATCTTACGGATCGTCTCTGCGTCGCCGTACACGCTCGGCCTCCATGGAATCGGTCGGTGTCCGCTCTTCTCCTCAACGGTGTGCGGAGCGCGATGATTCCTCGTGCCGGGCGGCCGTGGTGCGGGCGCGTGTCCGGAACGGTCCCCACCTCCCCGCGCCCGCCCGCACGTCCGCCTAGGCTCGCCCCGTGCTCCGTATCCTCGACGCCCGCACGGGCGAACCCGTCGACGCAGCCCTCTCCCGCCACGGTCTGGTCCGCGTCCACGCGCGCCCGCCCGGGTCCGGCATCACGGGTCTGCGCGTGCTCCTGGTCGCCGACGTCCTGGTGCGGGCCCTGGAGATCGGCGGCAACACCGTCTGGGCGACGCTGACTTCGGCCCCGGACCCGGCGGCCTCCCGGGGCGGGGCGGGACTCCGGGCGCACGCCGCCGAACTCGGGATCCGGCCGTTCGAGGACCACCGGGACACGGAGGAGGGGCCGACGGCGGCGTGGACCGTCGACGTCGTGGCTCAGGGGGCCGCCACGACGGACGGACCACGCGTCGAGGTGGCGCCCGTCGACAGCGGCTCCGCCCCCGTCCCCGGGGATCCCACCGCGCTGCGGCTGGCGCTGCTCGCGCGGCGACGGGATCTCCCGCTGAGCCTCGACGCCGGGGTCCTCGCGGAGGCCGAGGACACGCTCGGGCGCTGGCGCGCCGCCGTCGCCGGCTGGGCGGCACGGCCTTCCAGGCCGGTTCCCGAGGACGTGCGCCTGCGGTTGCGCGCCGCGTGGGAGGGCGACCTGGACGTGCCCGCCGTGCTGGACGTGCTGCGGTCGGTGGAGGACTCCGACATCCCGGAGGGCGCCCGGTTCGAGACGTACGCCTACGCCGACCGGCTGCTCGGCCTCGAACTCACCCGCGAGATCGGGGCGGCGCTGTGAACGCGCGCGCGGCCTCGGGCCCGAGGCGAAGACTGGTCGTCCTGCGGCACGCCAAGTCCGCCTGGCCCGACCGGGTACCCGACCACGAGCGGCCGCTCGCCGCGCGCGGCCGCCGCGACGCCCCCGCCGCCGGACGCGCCCTGGCGGAAGCCGACCTGATGCCGGACCTCGCGTTGTGCTCGACCGCCGTACGCGCCCGGGAGACCTGGGAGCTGGCGGCGCGGCAGTGGGCCACTCCGCCGCCCGTCCGGCTCGACGGGCGGCTGTACGGGGCGGAGGTGCCGGAGCTGCTGGAAGCTGTCGGCGAAGTGCCCGAGCACGTACGGACCTTGCTGCTGATCGGGCACAACCCGGGCCTCGAGGAGCTGGTCCTCGAACTGGCCGGGGACGGCTTCGACGACACGCTGGACCGGGTCCGGACGAAGTTCCCGACCTCGGCCGTCGCGGTCCTGGTCTGGCACGGCAGCGCCTGGAGCGAACTCGGGCCCGGCGACGCGCTGTTGACGGACGTCGTCGTACCGAGGGGGAAAAAGGAGTGAGTCCCGGCCGACGCGCGCCCGGGTGACGGCTCCGCGGACCCGGGTCCCTTCCGGTCCGGTGGCACGTCGGCCACGCGCGTGATCGCGTGCTCAGGGGCGGGGCCCCGGCCCCGCCGTGGCGGCCGTGCGCGGGCACGGCGTGTGACCGTGGGCCGGGTGTCGTCCTCGTACCGGCTCACGGGCCGTGCGCGCGGACCCGGTCCCGGCTCCCGGCCCGTGCGTGCGGAACGTGAGCGCGGCCCCGCGCAGGGTCGCCGTCCGGCCCGTCGGGCGGACGCGCGCGCAGCGCATACGCTGGCGTGATGCAGGACGAGTACCGCACAGTGGCCCGCACGGGCGTGCACGAGACCGAGGTCAACCGTTCCCGTTTCCTGTGCGCCCTCGCCCCGGCCGCCACCGAGCGGGAGGCCCAGGACTTCGTCGCGGCCGTCAGGAAGGAACACGCGGACGCCACGCACAACTGCTTCGCGTACGTCATCGGAGCCGACGGCGCCGTGCAGAAGGCGAGCGACGACGGCGAACCGGGGGGCACCGCGGGCGTCCCCATGCTCCAGATGCTGCTGCGCCGGGACATGCGGTACGTCGTCGCCGTCGTCACCCGCTACTACGGCGGGGTCAAACTGGGCGCCGGCGGGTTGATCAGGGCGTACGGCGGCTCGGTGGGCGAGGCGCTGGACGCGATGGGCACGATCACCCGCCGCCGGTTCCGGCTGGCCACGGTGACCGTCGACCACCAGCGGGCCGGCAAGGTGCAGAACGACCTGCGGTCCACCGGCCGCGAGGTGCGTGATGTGCGTTACGGCGAGGCCGTCACCATCGAGATCGGACTGCCGGACGCCGATGTGGAGGCCTTCCGGGCCTGGTTGGCGGACGCGACCGCGGGAACGGCGGGCTTCGAGCTGGGCGGGGAGGCCTACGGAGACGTGTGACGATCCGGACGATCGTGACCAAAGGCCGCTTTCCGGCGATGGTCACGGCGGGCTGATACGGGAGTAACCGCCCGTGATGTCGGACCCGGCCGTTACTCTTCGGGGATCATGAGGCTCCTGCACACTTCCGACTGGCACCTGGGCCGGGCGTTCCACCGGGTGAACATGCTCGACGCCCAGTCCCGCTTCATCGGCCATCTCGTCACGACCGCGCGCGAGCGCGAGGTGGACGCGGTGGTCGTCTCGGGAGACGTGTACGACCGTGCCGTCCCGCCCCTGGCCGCGGTCCAGCTCTTCGACGACGCCCTGCACCGGCTGGCCGATCTCGGTGTGCCCACCGTGATGATCTCGGGGAACCACGACTCGGCGCGCCGGCTCGGCGTCGGCGCCGGACTCATCGGGCGCGCGGGCATCCACCTGCGGACCGATCCCGCGGCGTGCGGCACCCCCGTGGTGCTGGCCGACTCCCACGGCGACGTCGCCTTCTACGGCCTCCCCTACCTCGAACCCGCCCTGGTGAAGGACGAGTTCGGGGTGGAGCGAGCGGGCCACGAGACGGTGCTGGCCGCCGCCATGGACCGGGTCCGCGCCGACCTCGCCGGCCGTGCGCCGGGCACCCGCTCCGTCGTCCTCGCCCACGCCTTCGTCACCGGCGGCGAGGCGAGCGACAGCGAGCGGGACATCACCGTCGGCGGCGTCGCCTCCGTGCCCGCCGGAGTCTTCGACGGCGTCGACTACACCGCGCTCGGCCACCTGCACGGCAGCCAGACCATCGCCGAGCGCGTGCGCTACTCGGGATCCCCGCTGCCGTACTCCTTCTCGGAGGCCGACCACCGCAAGAGCATGTGGCTCGTGGACCTCGGCCCCGACGGCTTCCTGTCCGCCGAGCGGATCGACTGTCCGGTGCCCCGCCCGCTCGCCCGCCTCCGCGGACACCTGGAGGACCTGCTCGCCGCCCCGGAGCTGGAGCGCCACACGGACGCCTGGGTCGAGGCGACCCTCACCGACCCGGTGCGGCCCGCCGACCCCATGGCGCGGCTGGCCGAGCGCTTCCCGCACACGCTCAGCCTCGTCTTCGACCCCGAACGCCCGCCGCAGGCCCCGGACGTCTCGTACGCCCGCCGGATCGCGGGCCGCAGCGAGGAGCAGATCGCCGAGGACTTCGTGGCCCACGTGCGCGGCGCGGGCCCCGACACCCGGGAACAGACCGTGCTCCGGGACGCGTTCGACGCCGTCCGGGCCGACGAGACCGCACGGGAGAGCGCCCGGTGACACCACGCCCGCCGCACACCCAGGGGGCCGCCCGCCCCGAGACCGGGGGAGACCGATGAGGCTGCACCGCCTGGACATCACCGCCTTCGGCCCGTTCGGCGGTGCCCAGCGGGTCGACTTCGACGAGCTGTCCGCCGCCGGGCTCTTCCTGCTGCACGGCCCGACGGGCGCGGGCAAGACCTCCGTCCTCGACGCCGTCTGCTACGCGCTGTACGGGGCGGTTCCCGGTGCCCGGCAGAGCGGCCAGGGCCTGGGCCTGCGCAGCGACCACGCGGCGCCGGAGACCCGCACCGAGATCCGCCTCGAACTCAGCGTCGCCGGACGCCGGCTGGAGGTCACCCGGCAGCCGCCCTGGGAGCGCCCCAAGAAGCGCGGCACGGGCACGACCACCGAGAAGGCCCAGAGCTGGCTGCGCGAGTACGACTCCGCGGCCGGCTCCTGGAAGGACCTCAGCCGCTCCCACCAGGAGATCGGCGAGGAGATCACCCAGCTCCTCGGCATGAGCCGCGAGCAGTTCTGCCAGGTCGTGCTGCTGCCCCAGGGCGACTTCGCGCGCTTCCTGCGGGCCGACGCCGAGGCCCGCGGCAAACTGCTGGGCCGGCTCTTCGACACCCGCCGCTTCGCCGAGGTCGAGAAGCGCCTCGCCGAGCGCCGGCGTGCCGCCGAGGCCGAAGTGCGGGCCGGTGACACCGCGTTGCTGGCGCACGCGCACCGGATGCACCAGGCGGCCGGGCCCACCGCCGAGGAGCCGCTGCCCGACCTCGCGCCCGGCGATCCGGGCCTCGCGGAGTCGGTGCTCGCCTGGGCCGCGGTGGCCCGCAGCACGGCCCGCGAGACGCTGGCCGTCGCCCACTGCGCCCGTCAGGCCGCGGAATCGGCGCAGGCCGCGGCCGGCCGCGCGCTCGACGACGTACGCGAGGTGGACCGGCTGCAGCGCCGGTTCGCCGAGGCGCAGGAGCGCGCCGCACGTCTGGAGCGGCGCGCCGACGCCCACCGGGACGCCCGGACGCGCATGGAGCGGGCCCGCAAGGCCGAGGCGGTGGCTCCCGCGCTCGATCTGCGCGATGCCGCCGAGGCGGAGCACCGGCGCGCGGTCGCCGAGGAGGCACGCGCGCGTGCCGCCCTGCCGGAGACGTTCGCCGGTGCCGGGGCGGCCGGTCTCGCGGCCGCCGCGCGGAAGGCCGCCGAGGAACTGGGCGGTCTGGGGTCGGCACGGCGCGCCGAGCGGCGCCTCGGGGAACTCGGCGCGGAGCGGGCCTCCTTGGACCGCCAGGAACGCGCCGACGAGGACGTCCTCCAGGACGCCGAGAGCTGGCTCGCCGACTGGGAGGAGACCCGCGCCGGTGTCGAGGCGCGGATCGACACCGCGCAGGAGGCCGCGGCGCGCGCCGAACAGCTCGCCGTCCAGCGCGAACCGGCGTTCAAGCGACTCGCCGCGGCCCGGCTGCGCGACGAGCTGGCCCGGGACACCGAGACCGCCCACGCCCGGAGCCTGGCCGCGCGCGAGCACGCGACACGGACGCACGCCCACTGGCTCGACCTGAAGGAACAGCGTCTGCGGGGCATCGCCGCCGAACTCGCCGCCCGTCTGGTGGACGGCGAGTCCTGCGCCGTGTGCGGTGCCACCGAACATCCGGCGCCCGCCCGGAAGGCCGTCGGCCATGTCGACCGCGAGACCGAGGAGCGGGCCCTCGCCGCCCACCGGAGCGCCGAGGAGGAGCGGGCCGAGGCCGAGCGCCGGCTCGGTGTCGTACGCGAGGCACTGGCCGCCGCGAGCGCCGAGGGGGGCGACACGCCTGTCTCGCAACTCGCCGAGCAGGCACAGGAGTTGGACCGGCTGCACGCCGAGGCCCGGACGGTCGCCTCCGGACTGCACGCCGCGCGCGAGGCCCGCGAGCAGGCCGAGCGGGAACACGAGCGGCGGCTGGCCGCCCGGCAGGAGGCCGCACGGAGGGTCGCCGCACGCGCCTCGCACCGGGATTCCCTCGATCGCGAGAAGGCTTCGCTGGAGGGCGAGCTGGAACAGGCCCGGGGGGCCGCCGGGAGCGTGACCGAGCGGGCCACGCAACTGGAGCGGCAGGTCGCGCTGCTCACCGAGGCCGCGGACGGTGTCCGGGCGGCGGAGGACGTCGCGCGACGCCTCAAGGACGCCGACGCGCGTCTCGCCGACGCGGCCTTCCGCGCCGGCTTCGAGACCCCGCGGGCCGCGGCCGCCGCGCTGCTCGACGCCGCCGCCCACCGTGATCTCCAACGGCAGCTCGACGAGTGGCAGTCGGAGGAGTCCTCGGTGCGTGCCGTACTCGCCGAGGCCGACACCGCGGCCGCGGCGCGGCGCCCGGCCGTCGACCTGCGGGCCGCCGAGCGGGCCGCCGAGTCCGCCGCCCGGCGGCTGCGGGACACCGCGTCGGCGCGGGACGCGGCGGCCCGGCGCTGCGAGGAGCTGGACGCGCTCTCCGCCCGCGCCGCCGGAGAAGGCCGCCGGCTCGCCCCGCTGCGCGACGAGTACGACCGTGTGGCCCGCCTCGCGGGTCTGGCGGCGGGCACGTCGGCGGACAACGAACGCAAGATGCGCCTGGAGGCGTACGTCCTCGCCGCGCGTCTGGAACAGGTCGCCGCCGCCGCGACCGTCCGCCTCCAGCGGATGTCCTCGGGGCGTTACACCCTGGTGCACTCCGACGACCGGGCGGGCCGCGGGCGCAGCGGGCTCGGACTGCACGTCGTGGACGCCTGGACCGGACGGGAGCGCGACACGGCGACGCTCTCCGGCGGCGAGACCTTCTTCGCCTCCCTCGCCCTGGCCCTCGGTCTCGCGGACGTGGTCACCGACGAGGCCGGCGGGGTACGGCTCGACACGCTCTTCATCGACGAGGGCTTCGGAAGCCTCGACGACCAGACCCTCGACGAGGTGCTCGACGTCCTCGACTCGCTGCGGGAACGCGACCGCAGCGTCGGCATCGTCAGCCACGTCGGGGACCTGCGCCGCCGCGTCCACGCCCAGTTGGAGGTCGTGAAGGGGAGAACGGGGTCGGTCGTACGGCAGCGGGGCGCGCGGGAGTGAGCGGGGCGCCGGGGCGGTCTCAGCGACCCAGCGGCCGGCGTGGCAGGGGCGAGGAGTAGACGACGCTCGTCGTCACCGACCCGAGCGCGCCGATCTTGCCCGACACCGTCTCCAGGTGGCCCATCGACCGTGCCGCCACCTTGATGACGAAGCAGTCGTCACCCGTGACGTGGTGTGCCTCCAGGATCTCGGGTGTGACCTCCACGAGGTCGTGGAACGGCTTGTAGTTGCCGTTCGGGTACCTGAGCCGGACGAACGCCAGGATCGGCAGTCCGAGGCTCTCGGGGTCGACGACGGCCGAGTACCCCCGTATGACGCCCGCCTCCTCCAGGCGGCGCACCCGCTCGGTGACCGCGCTCGGTGACATGGAGACGGCCCGTGCCAGCTCGGCGAAGCTGGACCTGCCCTCGCGCTGGAGGACGTCGAGGATGCGCCAGTCGGTGGCGTCCGGGGAATACGCGGTCATCCTCGATGCATACCAGGAGAATCCCCGGCCGATCAACCGTACTGCCGTGGATCGTCACTTCAGGGCGGAGACCGGAAGACATAGATTTCTGGTCGGGAAGTCCCGCGGGGTGAGGTGCGGAGGAAGCACCGGGGTGGCAAGGGCGGCATCCGTCCGGCGGGGCCAGGGACCGAGAAAGGCCGATCATGACTACGACTGCCGAGGGCACCACGAACGCCACGTCGACCGGTTCCACGCCGACGACGAACGCCGTCCTGCGGGTGCCGCCGGCGTCCCCGGCCGCGGCCGCCGCCTACTTCGGCGCGAGCCTCGCCTTCCACGCGGACGTGTCCGACGTGGCCGCGGCCCTCGCGGCCGGCGGCGACCCCGGGTTCGTCGTCGTCGACTCCCGCTCCACCGCCTCGTGGGACCAGGGCCACGTCCCCGGAGCGGTCCATCTGCCCACCGCGCTCGTCCCCGAGCAGGCCGAGCGGCTTCTGGACAAGTCGGTGCCGGTCGTCACCTATTGCTGGGGGCCCGGATGCAACGGCGCGACCCGCGCCGCCCTCGCCCTCGCCGAACTCGGCTTCCAGGTCAAGGAGATGCTCGGCGGCTTCGAGTACTGGGCGCGCGAGGGCTTCGAGTTCGAGACCTGGCAGGGGCTCGAGCGCCGCGCCGCGGACCCGCTGACGGCGCCCGTGGACGCGGCGGACTGCGGCTGCTGACCTCGGGGAAAGGGGGCCGTGCCGACGGTCTCGGCCCCCGCGTCCGGGCCGGTGTCCGGATCCGGTTTCCCGGGAGCGGGCTGCCGTACGGGGGCGGACGCGTGCCGTGTAACTTCTGCGCATGCCAAGATACGCGGACCCCGGTGCGGTCCAGTGGGTGGAGTCGGGCGGCGGGCCGCTCATAGCGATTCCGGAGACGGTGCTCCCGTTCTGGGCGGGGGCCGACGGCGACGACATGTCCTGCGACTACGACCGGGCCTGTGACGTCGAAGGGTTCATCGGCCTCCTGCCCGTGGGCGACACCAGGGCCCTGGTCCTCGGCGACGACCCCGCCTCGACCACCTACCTCCCCGAGCACGGCGTCTTCGTGCGCTGGTGCGCCGCCGACTCCGAGGACGAACTGCTCGCCGTCGTCCCGGCGGCGCTGGCGCAGGCCGCCTGGGAGCCGGAGACGGAATGGACGGTTCCCGGCCCCGTCGTCCTCTTCGACGCCGCCTGGCCGGGAACCGCCTCCGAGAGCACCGATCACCTGAGGGTGGTGCTCGAACCGGGCCGGTACGGGGTCCGCGCGGCCCGCGTCGAACCGGGACCCGAGACCTGGGTGGGACTCGTACAGCTGCGTCGGCTGACGCCCTGACGCCTGATACCTGACGCCGGGGTGCTCCGGGTGACATCGCGCGGCGGCCGGAGCGGCCGCCGCGCGGGGCCGTCAGAGCCGGGAGAGCTCGTCCACCAGGTCGTCCAGACCCAGGGAACCCTGGGACAGGGCGGCCATGTGCCAGGCCTTGGCGTCGAAGGCGTCACCGTGGCGCCGCTTCGCGTTCTCACGGCCCAGCAGCCAGGCGCGCTCGCCGAGCTTGTAGCCGATGGCCTGGCCGGGCATCGTGAGATAGCGGGTCAGCTCGCTCTCCACGAAGTCGGCCGGCCGGCTGCTGTGCGCGCCGAAGAACTCCTGCGCCAGCTCCGGGGTCCACCGCTCGCCCGGGTGGAAGGGCGAGTCGGCCGGGATCTCCAGCTCCAGGTGCATGCCGATGTCGACGATGACCCGGGCGGCCCGCATCATCTGCGCGTCGAGATAGCCGAGCCGCTGCTCCGCGTCGGTGAGGAAGCCGAGTTCGTCCATCAGCCGCTCCGCGTACAGCGCCCAGCCCTCGCAGTTGGCGCTGACCTGGCCGACGGTGGCCTGGTAGCGGGACAGGTCGTCCACGACGTACGCCCACTGCGCGAGCTGGAGGTGATGGCCGGGCACCCCCTCGTGGTACCAGGTGGAGACGAGGTCGTAGACGGGGAAGCGGGTCTGCCCCATCGTGGGCAGCCAGGTCCGGCCCGGCCGCGAGAAGTCCTGCGACGGGGCGGTGTAGTAGGGGGCCGCCGCGCCGCCGGGCGGGGCGATGCGGGACTCCACCCTCCGTACCGGTTCGGCGAGTTCGAAGTGCGTGCCGTCCAGGGCCGCGATCGCCTCGTCCATCAGTCCCTGGAGCCACTGCCGGACCTCGTCGACCCCCTCGATGTGGCGGCCGTGCTCGTCGAGGTGCGCGAGGGCCACCCAGGGGGTCGCCGCGCCGGGCAGGATCTTCTCGGCCTCGGTCCTCATCTCGGCCAGGAGGCGGTGGTACTCGGCCCAGCCGTAGGCGTACGCCTCGTCGAGGTCGAGATCCGTACCGTTGAAGTAGCGCGCCAGCCGCGCGTACCGCTCCTGGCCCACGGTGTCCGGCGCACCCTCGATCGTGGGCGCGTACACGTCGCGCATCCAGTCCCGCAGGGCGGCCACGGCCTCCGTCGCGGTACGCGCCGCCGTGTCCAGCTCCTCGCGCACGGTGTCGGGGCCCGCCGAGACGAAGTCCTCGAACCAGCCGCGGCCCTGTCCGTCGGTGTCCGACCACTCCGTGAGCTGTTCGACGAAGGTCGCGGTCGGGCGCGGCCCGGCGTACAGCTTGCGGTCGAGTCCGAGCGTGAGGGACTCCCGGTAGCCCGCGAGCGCGGCCGGCACCGCGCGCAGCCGCTCCGCGACCGTGGCCCAGTCCTCGTCGGTCTCCGTCGGCGTCAGGGTGAAGATCTCCCGGACCGAGTGCACCGGTGTGTGCAGGTTGCCCACCGTCCGCAGGCCCTCGCCGGCCTCGTGGACCGCGAGCGCGGCGGTGAGCCGCTCACGCAGCAGCCGGGCGCAACGGCGCTCGATGTCGCGTTCCGCGCCGGGAAGCCGTTCGGCCTCCTCCAGCCGCGCGAGGGTCACCCGCGCCAGCTCGGCGACGGCCTCCTGGCCGGCGGGCGAGGTGTCGGGAAGCCTGCCGTGGCTCTCCTTCACCCCGAGGTAGGTGCCGAGAACCGGGTCGAGGGCGATGAGCTCGTCGACGTACGCGTCGGCGAGCTCACGGGGCAGCTGGTTCTTCGTCTCTGACATGCGCACATACTCATACGCGCACGGGCGCCGCGTCAGCACGCCCAACCGGGCTTTTCACCGCATCAGCCGGATTTGGCCGGAGACGACGGTCCCGGCGCGGCGGGTGGCAGCAGGGGGCCGCAGTCCCACTGCTGGAATATCAACCGCGTCTCGACCCGCGCCACCTCACGCTGCGAGGTGAACTCGTCGAGCACCAGCCGCTGCAGATCCGCCATGTCCGCGACCGCGACATGGACGAGGTAGTCGTCGGGGCCGGTCAGATGGAAGACGGTCCGCGACTCCGGCAGCAGCCGGATCCGGTCGACGAAGGGCCCCACCAGCTCCCGGCGGTGCGGGCGGACCTGCACGGACAGCAGCGCCTCCAGACCCCGCCCGAGCTTCGCCGGGTCCAGCCGCAGCTGATGGCCGAGAATCACCCCCGCCCGCCGCAGCCTGGTCACCCGGTCGAGGCAGGTCGACGGAGCGACGCCGACCTGCGCCGCGAGATCGCGGTAGGTCGTCCGTGCGTCGTTCTGCAACAGTCGCAGCAGATGAAGATCCACCGGATCGAGTACGACAGAATCGGCCATGGCGCGAACGTAACACGGGATGTGGCGCCGAAGCCCCGCCCGGTGTTCAGGCTTCGCCGCATGGACTCCCTTGTGCACGACAGGCAGGGCGCGCTCGGCGCGCAGGACGATCTGAGCGGCGACGGCCGGGGCATCGCGACCCCGGCCAGGGCACTGGCCACGGAGGCCGTGCACGCCGGCCGGGAGGACCTGGCCGCTCTGGGGCTGCACGCGGCCCCGATCGACCTGTCCACCACCTACCCCTCGTACGACAGCCGCGGTGAGGCGGCCCGGATCGACGCCTTCGCGGCCGACGGCGCCGAACCCGAGGGCCCGCCGGTCTACGCCCGCCTGGGCAATCCGACCGTCGCCCGCTTCGAGACCGCCCTCGCGCGCCTCGAGGGCACCGAGAGCGCGGTCGCCTTCGCGAGCGGCATGGCCGCGCTGAGCGCCGTCCTCCTCGTCCGCAACGCGATGGGCCTGCGCCACGTCGTCGCCGTACGTCCGCTGTACGGCTGCAGCGACCACCTGCTGACCGCCGGGCTGCTCGGCTCCGAGGTCACCTGGGTCGACCCGGCCGGCATCGCCGACGCCCTGCGGCCCGACACCGGGCTCGTGATGGTGGAGTCCCCGGCCAACCCGACGCTCGCCGAACTGGACCTCCGGGCCGTGGCGCACGCCTGCGGGTCCGTCCCGCTCCTCGCCGACAACACCTTCGCCACCCCGGTGCTCCAGCGCCCCGCCGAGAGCGGCGCGCGGCTCGTCCTGCACAGCGCAACCAAGTACCTGGGCGGGCACGGGGACGTCATGGCGGGAGTGGTCGCCTGTGACGAGGAGTTCGCCCGCAAGCTGCGCCAGGTGCGGTTCGCGACGGGAGGCGTCCTGCACCCGCTGGCCGGCTATCTGCTGCTGCGCGGCCTGTCCACTCTGCCCGTCCGGGTCCGGGCCGCCTCCGCGAACGCCGCGGAACTCGCCCGCCGGCTCGCCGCCGACCCGCGCGTTTCCCGGGTCCACTACCCGCGCATCGGCGGGGCCATGATCGCGTTCGAGGTGCACGGCGACCCGCACGAGGTGATCGCCGGAGTCCGGCTGGTCACCCCCGCCGTGAGCCTCGGCAGCGTCGACAGCCTCATCCAGCACCCGGCCTCCATAAGCCACCGCATCGTCCCCACGGCGGACCGCCACGACGCGGGCGTCAGCGACAAGCTGCTGCGCCTGTCGGTCGGCCTGGAGGACGTGGATGACCTGTGGACCGACCTGGACGCGGCCCTCGGGGGCCCCGGCGGGCGGTGACAGGACGGGGGGAGGACGGGCCCCGGCACCACCCGGTGCCGGGGCCCGTCCTTCACGTCTGCCGTGTCCGCGGCGCGTACGGTGGCCGTCGTGCCCGCGGTGCCCGGTTCTCGGCACTAGTCCCGGTGCGACCCGTCCCCGGGCGTCGTCCTGGCGCCCGTCCCGTGCTGGGCGTGACCGTGGGCGTAGGGCAGCGGCGGGGCGGCCGGCGCCGGGTCCAGGCGGGCGGTGATGACCAGGGTGCCCTCCTCGATCTGGTAGTCGAGGGGGAGACCGAGGCCACGCATGGCGGCGACCATGCCGGTGTTCGACGCCTGCGTGACGGCGTACACGCTCTCGCAGCCGGCCTCGGCCGCCATCGCCACCAGACGGCCGAGCAGTTCGACGCCGATTCCGCGCCGCTGCCAGTCGTCCTCGACGAGGAGCGCGACCTCCGTCTCGTCCCCGTCCCACAGGAGATGACCGAGCCCGACGATCCTGCCGGACGCCGTCCGGACGGCGAGGGTGCGCCCGAAACGGGGGCTGAGCAGGTGGTTGAGGTACCGGTCCGCGTCCCCGACGGGGCCGTGGTACCGCATGCTCAGGGTGCGCGGCGAGCAGCGCTCGTGCATCGCCTTGGCGGCCTCGACGTCGGAGACGTCGGCGCGCTGCACCGTGATCGGGTTGCCCTCGGGCAGGGTCAGCACGTCCTGTCCGCGCGGGACGCGCGGGCCGAGTCGCGCGTCCAGTTCGACCAGGGCCCGCGCCCGGGCGAACTCGGTCGGCGTGAACGGCAGGTACGGCCGCTCCACCGTGATCGTCCCGCCCTCCGGCACGCGCAGCCGCATCACCGTGTCCTCGAGCGCCCCCTCCACGGGAGCCCCCTCCGCCGCCAGGCCGGAGACGGGAGAGGCGGCGGGCAGCGAACGGATCGTGCACCGGCCGAGCAACTGCCTGAGGGCGAGCGGCAGTTCGGAAGCGTCGAGGGCCGTGCGGGTGGCCAGGCCGAGCACCCGGGTCGGCGCGTCCACCAGGTCGTGGGCGTCGGCCCGCTCGATCCAGGTCGCGCTGCCGCCGGCCCGCGCCACACCGCGGGTGATCTCGGACGTGGCCAGCTCCGCGGGCGCGCGCAGCAGGAACTCGTCGACCGTTCCGTCCGCCAGCGGATGCGTCTGGAGGCTGAGGATGTCGACCTGGTGCTCTGCGAGCGCGGTGCACAGCGCGGCGAGCGAGCCCGGCGCGTCCTCGACCGTCGTGCGCATCCGCAGCAGCACGGTCGCCCCGGCGTCGGTCAGGGGCGCGGAGGCCGCGGTCTCCTGCCCGGAGTGTCCGCCCGTTCGCCCGTCCGAGGGCGGCCGGGCGCCGGTATCGCTCGTCGGCGGCGCGTGACCGTGGCGCCGTGCCCACCATGTGTGGAAGCCGGCCGTGGCGATCAGGAGCACCGCCGAGATCACCAGCAGCGCGGGGCCGTCCGGCCCGTGCCCGATCAGGTTGGCCACCCCGTCCGCGACCGCCACGGCCGTGAACAGCGCGGCGAGTTCGACGAGGTCCCGTCGCCAGTGGTGAACGGGCCGTCCGTGCTTCGCACGCGTCACATCAGACATGTCTGGAGTCATACAGTCACTGTGAAGGAATGGTGTTGCGTGATCACGAACGGCTTGTGACTGATCGGTTAAGCGTCGTTCTGTCCTTTTTGCAGTTCTTTTTACGGGTCTTTTGCCTCGAATGCGGGAGCCGGCTGCCCACCTGGTCAGGACGGCCGGCTCCTCGGCCGCCCTGCGCCACGAGTGCGGCGGCCCGCGCCGGGCGGTGTCCTCCAGCGTCAGCCGGTGGCCTCCCGCGTCAGCGCGGTCCGCAGCCGCCGGGCCTGGGTCACCACCTTGGACGAGCCGTGCCGCTCGGCGACGACGGCGAGATGTGCGAGATCACCGCGCGCCCCGGACCGCTCGGCGCAGTCGGCGGCGACGGCCGGCAGCTCACCCAGCCCCCGTACCGCGCCGCCGCCCGCCCCGTCGACGGCGAGGTCGGCCCCGCGGCCTCACTGCCCCACGCGCCCCGGCTGGAGCACCTGCGTGAACAGCACGGACCCGTCCTGTTCGCGCAGCCGTACCGTCAGCTCGCCGCTGTCGCCGTCGATGTCGACCTCGCCGAAGAACTGGTAACCGCCGGCGGGCGAGACGTTCGAGGCGGTGGGTGCCTTCACGAACACCCGCTCCGGACCGAAGGTGCCGTCCAGCGCGCTCGCCGGGAACGCCCCGGCGTTGAGCGGACCGGAGACGAACTCCCAGAACGGCTCGAAGTCGGTGAACGCGGCCCGCGACGGCTGGTAGTGCTGTGCCGAGGTGTGGTGCACGTCGGCGGTGAGCCACACGGTGCCCGTGATCCGCCGGTGCTTGATGAACCGCAGCAGTTCGGCCACCTGGAGTTCGCGTCCGAGCGGCAGGCCGGGGTCGCCCTGCGCCACGGCCTCGAAGTTCGGCTTTCCCTCGGTCGTGTCCGGCACGACGAGCCCGAGCGGCATGTCCGCGGCGATCACCTTCCACACGGCCCGCGAGCGCGACAGCTCGCGCTTCAGCCACTCCAACTGCCTGGAGCCGAGGATGCCCTGAAGATCCGTCGCCTGGTCGTCCGGGGAGTTGGCGTTGCGGTAGGTGCGCATGTCGAGGACGAAGACGTCCAGGAGCGGACCGTGGCGCATCACCCGGTACACGCGACCGTCCTTGTCGCCCGGCCGCAGGGTCGACACCGGGAAGTACTCGCCGAACGCGCGCCGGGCCCGCGCCGCCAGGACGTCGACGCTCTTCTCCGCGTAGCGCGTGTCCGTGGTGGCGATCACCTCACCGGGGTACCAGTTGTTGCGCACCTCGTGGTCGTCCCACTGGATGACGGAGGGCACCTGGGCGTTGAACCGCCTGAGGTTCTCGTCGAGCAGGTTGTAGCGGAAATTGCCGCGGAACTCCGCCAGCGACTCGGCGACCTTGGACTTCTCCTCGGTCGTGACGTTCCGCCAGGTGGTGCCGTCGGGGAGCGCCGCCGTCGCCGCGATCGGGCCGTCCGCGTAGACGTTGTCACCGCTGCACAGGAAGAAGTCCGGGTCGAGCCGGGCCATCGCGTCGAAGATGCGGTAGCCGCCGATGTCCGGGTTGATGCCCCAGCCCTGTCCCGCCAGGTCGCCCGACCACAGGAAGCGCACGCCGCCCCGCCGCCCGCGCGGAGCCGTACGGAACGTCCCGCTCACCGGCTCGCCGGTGCGCCGGGGATCGTCGGGGTCGGCGAGCAGGACGCGGTAGTGGATCTGCTCGCCGGACGGCAGCCCGTGCAGCCGGGTCGTCCCCGTGAAGTCCGTGTCCGCGCCCAGCAGCGGACCGTGCCATCTGCGCGGGTCGCGGAACGAGGCGGTCGCCGAGGTCTCGACGACCATCCGGGCGGGGCGGTCGGAACGGACCCACACCAGGCCGGAGTCGGCGGTCACGTCACCGGCCTGGACGCCCCAGCCCGCCTTCGGCCGGCCGGACAGGGCGAACGCCGGTGCCGTGCCGAGGGCGGTGGGCAGGGCCAGTGCCGCCGACGCGGCCAGGGAGCCGCGCAGCACGCTGCGGCGGCCGGGGAACGAGCTGAGCGGACGGTGCGCCATGGATACGCCTCCGGGGACGGATTCGGCCAGTGTGCACAGCCACAACTACTGGTGCGCCGCAGCGCGCACGGAAACCACGGGTGAACAACCGGTCCCGGGAAGCACGGGACCGACACGGCCGCCGCGGGGCCGGACCGGTTTCCGGCGCGCGGGACAGACCCGGGACCGGGCCGGGCCGCCCGGCTCGGTGAACCCGGCGGGGCGGTCCGGCCCGGTCCCGGAGGCCCCCGTCCCGAGCCGGGGCGCGGGTGCCTCAGAGCGCCGGGGACCCGTCACGGACCCCCTGGCTGCGCACGGCCTCCGCCATCAGCCGCACGCCGTCCCGTATCCGCGCGGGCGGCAGATGGGCGTACCCCAGCACGAGCCGTACACCGTCCGCGGCCGTCGCCCCGTAGTGCGCCGAGGGCCGGACCACGACCCCGGCCGCCGCGGCCCGTGCGAGGAAGCGGTCCTGTGGTCCGTACCGGCCGGGCAGGGCGGCGACCGCGTGCAGACCGGCCGCGACGCCCGACACCTCCGTGCCCGGAAAGTGCTCCTCCAGGGCCGCGACCAGGACGTCGCGCCGCTCCCGGTAGGCGCGCTGGCAGCGGCGCAACTGGCGGTCGTAGTCGCCGCGCTCGACGAAACGGGCCAGGAGCGCCTGGTCGAGGACCGGGTTGCCGAGGTCCATGGTGCGTTTGCGCTCGACGACCTCCTCCAGGTGGGAGGCGGGGACGAGGAGCCAGCCGAGCCGGAGCCCCGGGGCGAGCGACTTGCTGACCGAGCCCGTGTACGCGACACGCTCGGGGTCGAGGCCCTGGAGGGCGCCCACCGGGGCGCGGTCGTAGCGGAAGTCGCCGTCGTAGTCGTCCTCGATCACCAGCCCGTCCACGGACCGGGCCCAGTCGAGGAGTTCACCGCGGCGCCGCGCCGAGTACGCGATCCCCGTCGGGAACTGGTGGGCGGGCGTCGTCACCACGGCTCGTACGCCGGAGGCCTCGAGCGCGGCGACGGCCAGTCCCTCGTCGTCGAGCGGCAGCGGTACGGTGCCGACGCCGGCCGAGGCGAACAGCGAGCCGTGTTCCGGACTGCCCGGATCCTCGACGCCCACACGGGACGTCCCGCGCGCGTGGAGCACGGATCCGAGCAGTGTCATCGCCTGGGCGACGCCGGAGACCACGACGACGCGTTCCGGGTCCGCGGCCACGCCCCGGCGGCGCACGAGCAGTTCGGCGAGGGCGGTCCGCAGCTCCGGCAGACCGCGCGGATCCGGGTAGCCCAGTGCCCGGTGGGGCAGTTCGGCCAGCACTCCGCGGTGCGCGGCGGCCCAGGCGGAGCGCGGGAAGAGGGACAGGTCGGGGGTTCCCGCGACGAAGTCGGCCCGCACCCCGGCCGCCCGCGGGGCGCGGTCCCGCGCGCGCGGACCGACCGCGCGGACCGCGCCGCCGACCCAGGTGCCGGCACCACGGCCGCTGCGCAGGTACCCCTCCGCCGTCAACTGCTCGTACGCCTCGGTGACCAGCCCCCGCGACACGCCGAGATCGCCGGCCAGCTCACGGCTGGACGGCAGCCGGGTGCCGGGAGCGAGCCGCCCGGAGCGGACCGCCTCGCGCAGCGCGGCCTGCAGCGTGCGTCCACGCGCGCGTGGCGGAGCCGCCGCGGCCGGCAGGAGCAGTTCCCACGCGGCCGACCCGGAGGGCCCCGGCCTGTCCGGAGCGGGATGCGGCGGTCCGCCGCGATTGGTCCCCGATGACGTCATGGAAGTGGACCTTAAACCGGACCACCTCCGTTCATAGCGTCGAGGACATGAACGCCACCACCACCCGGGGCGCACTGCTCGCCGCCCTCGCCTGTGTCCTCGTCGGAGGTTCCTTCACCGCCAACAGCGTCCTGGGCCACTACCCGTACGCGGGCGGCCAGTTCCTGCGCTACGGCCTCGCCTGCGTCCTGCTGCTGCCCCTCGTCGGGCGGGGCGGTGCCGCCCCGCTGCGGCGGCTCGCGCCCCGCCAGTGGGGGCGCCTCGGGCTGATCGCGGCCGTCGGCATGGTCGGTTTCAACCTCGCGGTGCTCGCCGCCGAGCGCACGGCCGAACCCGCGGTCCCCGGTGTCTTCGTGGGCTGCGCCCCGGTCGTCGTGGCGGTGCTCGTACCGCTCCGGGAGGGCCGGCGGCCACGACGCCGGGTGCTGTACGGGGCGTCGCTCGTCGCGCTGGGCGCCTTCGCCGTCCAGGGATGGGGCCGCACGGACGCGGCCGGGATCGCGTACTCCCTGGGCGCGCTGACCGGGGAAGTCGGCTTCGCGGTACTGGCGGTGCCGGTGCTGCGCCCGCTCGGGCCACGGCTGCTGTCGGCCACCGTGTGCGGTGTGGCCGCGGCCGAGTCGGCCCTGGCCGGGACGGTCACCGGCCGCGGAGCGTGGCTGCGGTTGCCGGACGCCGCCGAGGCGACCGCGCTGCTGTGGCAGGCGGCGGTCGTCACGGTCGTCGGCTTCGTCTGCTGGTACATGGGCGTGCAGCGCATCGGCGCGGAGCGCGCCACGCTCTTCTCCGGCCTCATCCCGGTCTCCGCGGCCTGCACCGCGCCGCTCGTGGGCGCGGGTGCCTACGGGGTCGCGCAGGCCGCCGGAAGCGCCCTCGTGGGCACCGGAGTCGCCCTCGGATCAGGCGCGTTGGGCCTCGTCGCCGGACGCGGCTCACGGGCCGCCGCGGGGGCCCGCACGGCCACCGCCCCTCGGGACGGCTCGCCCGCCGCCGCCCACGGCCGCCCCGCCGTCGCAGCCCGGGACGGCCGGGCGGACGCCGCCGAGGACGGATCAGCGGCTGCCGTCGAGGATGACGCGGGCGACGAGCGCCGGGTCGTCGTTCATCGGGACGTGGCCGCAGCCGGGCAGCCGCACCAGCCGCGCCCGCGGAATGATCTGCTTGGCCCGGACGCCCTGGCGGCGTATCAGCAACCGGTCGCGGGTGCCCCAGGCCACGGTGACGGGAAGCGTCGGGATGTCGTCCGTGAACTGGACGTTCGTGCCCGCCCGGAGGGTCTCGGCGAATCCCTCGGCACGGGCCAGCGCGAGGGTCTCGGCGACGACCGCGTCGGGTGAACGCCGGCCGGGCCGGGCGTAGATGGTGCTGGTCAGCACCGTCCGCCCGGCCGCCGAGCGGGAGAGCCGTTCGACGACCGGGAGGGGTATGCGCCGGGCCGTCTGCCGCATGGCGATCAGCAGGCCGAAGGCGTAGCGCCGCTCCACCGGGGACCAGAAACCGGCGGGCGAGAGCGCGGTGACGGACCGCACGAGCTTCTCGCGCCCCAGCTCCAGGGCCAGCAGTCCGCCGAGCGAGTTGCCGGCGACGTGCGGCCGCTCGATCTCCAGTGCCTCGCACAGCGCGCCGAGCAGGGGCACCACCGTCGGCAGGTCGTGGGTGAGCCCTTCGGGCAGCGCCGGGGACGCGCCGAAGCCGGGCAGGTCGACGGCTATGACGTCGCGTTCGGCCGCGAGGATGGGGATGACCGGGTCCCAGGCCTGCCGGTGGTGCCCGATCCCGTGCAGCAGGAGCAGCGGTTCGCCGGTGCCCACGCGCGCGTAGGACACGGTGACCGCCTTCGGGCCGCGCGGTGTGGGGAGGCTGACGGTGACCGTGTCGGACATGGGACTGCTCCTCGTCTGGACGCCGTGACGGACCATCTTGTAGACAGCTTGTCAGCAAGTGCTACCGACGGGTAGCCCCGGACCGTCACGAACCGTACATCAGTCACCGCGGAGCGGGACCGCCGTTCGGGCGTTCCTCGGTACGGACCACTCCGTACGGGCCGTGCGGTACGGGCCGCGCGGTGCGGCCGGCGCGGTGCGGCCCGGGCCGCATCAGTACGGCCCGGGCCGCTCGTGCCCCGCTACCGGCGGCCCTAGCGCGCCCTGCGGACCTCCACGTTGAAGTCCGCGTGCCCCATGCCCTGCATGAGGTTCACCCACAGCGGGAGGTACATCTCCGTGGCCCGTGCGGTCCGGATGCCCCCGAGGTCGAACACGCGCCGCTCGGGCCAGCCGAACTCGCCCAGCAGCGCCGTCACCTGCTCCTTGGCGCCCTCGTCGTCACCGGAGACGAAGATCTGGTGCTCGCCCGGCACCCTGGAAGGGTCCACCATCACCTGGCAGTTGACGGTGTTGAGGCTCTTCACCACGCGGGCCCCCGGGAACTCCCGCTGGATCTGCTCGCCCACGCTGTCCGACTCGACGGGAGACAGCCGCAGCTCGCCCTCCTCGATCGCCAGAGGATTGGAGACGTCCAGCAGCACCTTGCCGTCCAGGTGGTCCTCCCCGGCCGATCGCAGCACGGTGAGCGCGACCCGCCCGCCCACCGCGTTCACGACCACCTCGCCGAACGCCGCCGCGTCCGCGAAGGTGCCGTGATGCGCCGTGGGACCCGCGGCGTCGGCCCACTCGACGGCCGCCGCGTTGTCCTTGGTGCGCGACCCCAAAGTGACCTCGTGGCCCAGTTCGACCAGCTTGCCGGCGAGGGCGCGCCCCACGTCGCCCGTGCCCAGTACCCCGTATCGCATCGTCGTTCCTCCCGTTGTCGGGACCACCGGTCACCGGCGGCCCGCGGTCATTGTGCTGCCGGGGCGGCCGTTTCGCCGGGACACCGGGAAATGTGTCGGGCCGGAGGGTCCGCCGCGGGACCGCGGAAGCCCCGTTCTTGTACGGGGGCTTTCGGCGTCGTGTCACGGACGTCGCCCGGCGAGAACACCCCGTGAACGCTCCACGGCCGGGCCCCTGCGCGATCGGTGAGGGATCGAGGATTGGTATTGACCAAGGGTGGGGGCGGCCCTATGGTCGCAGGGATAGTGCAGGAACCTTTAATAAACAAGGGCGTTAAAACGCCCCCGGGCCACGGCGATTGCGGAGGACAGGGTGGGGACCACGCAGTTGGAATCGGTGCCGGAACCGAAGTACTGGCACCTCAGGACCGTGCTCAGCGAAGCGCTGGACTCCGAGTTCGCCGTGGGCGAGATCCTGCCCAACGAACGTGACCTGGCGGCCCGCTTCGGTGTCGCCCGGGCGACCCTGCGCCAGGCGCTCGAACAGCTCGAGCTGGAAGGCCGTCTACAGCGCCGTCGCGGTGTGGGCACCACCGTCGCGCCGCCGCGCGTGGGTGTCGCCGTCGGAACCGAACAGCACGTGTGGCCGGGGGCGGCCGGTGACGCCTGGCACGCGGCGGACTGCACCGTGGCCGTGCCGCCCGCGGCGGTCGCGGGCATGCTGGAGACCGCCGACGGCGAGTCGGTGCACACCGTACGCCGGTCCCTGGTGACGCACGGACAGCCCGTCGCCGCCGAACTCCTGTACATCCCGGCGTCGTCGGTGCCGGACCTGTCGGCGATCGACGCGCCCTCGGGCGCCGCACGCGCGCGTGCCGTGCTGCGGGAGCTCCAGCGTCTGGAACTGGAGGGCCAGGACCGTGCCGTAGAGCTGGGCTCGGCCCGCGCGGACGACGCCAAGGAGCTCGACCGCCTTCCCGGGGCGCCGGTTCTCGTCGTCACGACCCGTTTCGTCACCGAGGGGCGCACCACGGCGGTGTCCGTGGCCACGTACCGCGCGGACACCTGCCGGCTCACGTTCGGCGACTCCGGCGGCGTGGAGATCCACCACGACCCGGAGCGTCGCGCCTCC
>NZ_KZ626896.1 GCF_002911015.1 Streptomyces populi | reverse complement strand
TCCCGCCGCACAGCCGGTTCCCGGGCGGCCCGCCCGTGCGTGCGCCGCCGCTCCGGGACGGACGAAGGCCCCCGCGACCGGTGCGGTCGCGGGGGCCTTCGTCGGTGCCGCGGGATCAGCCCTTGCGGGTCTTGATCTCCTCGGTGAGCTGCGGGACGACGTCGAAGAGGTCGCCGACCACTCCGTAGTCGACCAGGTCGAAGATCGGCGCCTCGGCGTCCTTGTTGATCGCCACGATCGTCTTCGAGGTCTGCATGCCGGCGCGGTGCTGGATGGCGCCGGAGATGCCGGAGGCGATGTAGAGCTGCGGCGAGACGGACTTGCCGGTCTGGCCGACCTGGTTGGTGTGCGGGTACCAGCCGGCGTCGACCGCGGCACGCGAGGCGCCCACGGCGGCACCGAGCGAGTCGGCGAGGTTCTCGATGATCGAGAAGTTCTCGGCACCGTTGACGCCACGGCCGCCGGAGACCACGATCGCGGCCTCGGTCAGCTCGGGACGGCCGGTCGAGGCGCGCGGGGTGCGGGCGGTGACCTTGGTGCCGGTGGCCTTCTCGGAGAAGGAGACGGCCAGGGCCTCGACGGCGCCGGCGGCCGGGGCGGCCTCCACGGCGGCCGAGTTCGGCTTGACCGTGATGACCGGGGTGCCCTTGGAGACACGGGACTTGGTGGTGAAGGAGGCGGCGAACGCGGACTGCGTGGCCACCGGACCCTCGTCGCCGGCCTCCAGGTCGACGGCGTCGGTGATGATGCCCGAGCCGATGCGGACCGCGAGACGGGCCGCGATCTCCTTGCCCTCGGCGGAGGACGGGACGAGCACGGCGGCCGGGGAGACGGCCTCGTACGCGGCCTGGAGCGCGTCCACCTTCGGCACGACGAGGTAGTCGGCGTACTCGGCGGCGTCGTGCGTGAGGACCTTCACCGCGCCGTGCTCGGCGAGCGCGGCGGCGGTGTTCTCGGCACCGGAGCCGAGGGCGACGGCGACGGGCTCGCCGATGCGGCGGGCCAGCGTCAGCAGTTCGAGGGTGGGCTTGCGGACGGCACCGTCCACGTGGTCGACGTAGACGAGAACTTCAGCCATGAGAGCGATCTCCTGCGGATTGCGAAGTCTGAGGGGCGGTGAGCGGGGTGGACCTTGGCCGCTGCGACGGTCCGGGGCTTTCCCCCGGACCCTCGGCGACTAGATGAACTTCTGGCCCGCGAGGAACTCGGCGAGCTGCTTGCCGCCCTCGCCCTCGTCCTTGACGATCGTTCCGGCGGTGCGCGCCGGACGCTCGGCGGCGGAGTCGACCGCGGTCCAGGCACCCTCGAGACCGACCTCCTCCGCCTCGATGTCGAGGTCGGACAGGTCCCAGGACTGCACCGGCTTCTTCTTCGCGGCCATGATGCCCTTGAAGGAGGGGTAACGCGCCTCGCCCGACTGGTCGGTCACCGACACGACCGCGGGGAGGGAGGCCTCGAGCTGCTCGGAGGCGGTGTCGCCGTCGCGGCGGCCCTTGACCACGCCGTCCTCGACCGAGACCTCGGACAGCAGGGTGACCTGCGGGACACCCAGGCGCTCGGCCAGCAGCGCCGGGACGATGCCCGCGGTGCCGTCGGTGGAGGCCATGCCGGAGATCACCAGGTCGAAGCCGGCCTTCTCGATCGCCTTGGCCAGCACCAGCGAGGTGCCGACGGCGTCGGTGCCGTGCAGGTCGTCGTCCTCGACGTGGATGGCCTTGTCGGCGCCCATGGACAGCGCCTTGCGCAGCGCGTCCTTGGCGTCCTCGGGGCCGACGGTCAGCACGGTGATCTCGGCGTCGTCCGCGTCCTCGGCGATCTGCAGCGCCTGCTCGACGGCGTACTCGTCGAGCTCGGACAGCAGGCCGTCCACGTCGTCACGGTCGACGGTCAGGTCATCGGCGAAGTGCCGGTCGCCAGTGGCGTCGGGCACGTACTTCACAGTGACAACGATCCTCAAGCTCACGCCGGCTCTCCTACTGCATCGTCATTTCTGGGCTGCCTTCTTTCAGGCAGCATAGGCGCCTGAAGCGGCCGATCCCGGTCGGGGCGGCCCGCGCTCCGAACGAAATATTACTCACCAGTACACCCAGTGGGCGCACACTAAGCAAGCGCTTTGGACTGTGACCTTCGCAACGCTGTGTAACCGGCGAGTAGAACCGGCGAGTAGCAAAGCCGCTTCCCCCGGCCTGCGGATTCAGTCACGCAGGCCGTTGAAGCGGCCCTGGTGGTACAGCAGGGGGCTGCCCGCGCCCGAGTGGTCGCCGAGCACGACCTCGGCCAGGACGATGCGGTGGTCGCCCGCGGGCACGCGCGCCACGACACGGCAGACCAGCCAGGCGAGGACGTCGTCGAGCACGGGAACTCCCTCGGGCCCCTTACGCCATCGGGTGGGCGCGCCGAACCGGTCGGCGCCGCTGCGGGCGAAGGTGGCGGCCAGCTCCCGCTGGTGTTCGCCGAGCACGTGGACGCCGACATGGCCGGCCTCGGATATCGCGGGCCAGCTGGAGCCCCCGGTGCCGATGCCGAACGAGACGACCGGGGGCTCGGCCGAGACCGAGGTGAGCGAGGTGGCGGTGAAACCGACGGGACCGCGGGCCCCCGTGGCGGTGATCACGGCCACACCGGCCGCGTGCCGCCGGAACACGGAGCGCAGCAGCTCCGGCGAGGCGGGCAGTGGGGTGCCGAGGCCGGGCGTGACCGTCATGGAGCTGTCCTTCTGCGAGATCCGACGTGGGGTTCCGGCCGCGCGGACGGAACCGGGAGCGGGAGACGGTCCTTGGCCGGTCAACAGCCCGGACCGTGCGCGCCCGCGGTGCGGGCCGGGTCCGTGTCGGCGAGCTCGGGAAGAAGGCTGTGCGGTGACATACGGTCAGGCTGACGAGAGGTGACGGGCGCAGTCAAGGGCGTACCGGCATGTGGGAGATGCCTCACCATGATCGCCGCCGGTCAGAGGGCCTCCCCGAGCGCCGCGATGACGTCCGCCTTGCGCGGCTGCCCCGCCGCCCGCCGCACGATCCTCCCGTCGGCGTCGAGCACGAGCACGGTGGGCGTCTTGAGGATGCCGAGATCGCGTACGAGACCGAGGCGGTCCTCGGCGTCGATCTCCACGTGCGAGACGCCGGGAACCATGCCGGCCACCTCGCCCAGCACCCGCCGGGTGGCCCGGCAGGGGGCGCAGAAGGCGCTGGAGAACTGCACGAGCGTGGCCCGTTCCCCGAGGGCCTGCCCCAGCTCCGCCGTCCCGAGCCGCCTGCCGCCGTCGCGCCCGCTCACCCGCACCCTCCCGCTCCGCCGCCGGTGCAGCACTCCGTAGACGCTCGCCGCCGCGAGCACCGCCACGCACACCACGAGTCCGCTCATCACATGCACAAGCATTCACGAGACCGCAAAGATTCCCGGGGCCGGGCGGCGCCCTTCGTGCGGAATGCTTGATTCATGGACATCGATGCGAGAGGGCCACGGTTCGGCGCGGCGGTGACGGCCGTCGTCCTGGCGGTCGCGCTGATCACCGGGAGCGTCTGGCTGCTGGCGTGGCAGACACTGGCTTTCGCCCTGGGCGCGGCGGGCGGCGTGGCGCGTTCGCCGTACGGCCTGGCCTTCGGGAAGGTCGTACGGCCGCGGCTCGGACCGCCGACGGAGTTCGAGTCGCCGGAGCCCCCGCGGTTCGCGCAGACGGTCGGGCTCGGCTTCGCGGTGGTGGGCCTGATCGGCTGGACCGCGGGACCGGCCTGGCTGGGCTCGGCGGCGACCGCGTGCGCGCTCGCGGCGGCGTTTCTCAATGCCGCGTTCGGGTACTGCCTCGGATGCGAGATGTACCTGGTCGTACGGCGTGTGACGGTACGCGCAAAGTAAAGGCGTGTTAAAGCTCCAGGTGGATCAAGGGGGCGACGTGACGAGGATCTCGCCGTTCCGCGGCACCAGGACTGGCCACCCGTCCGTTCTTCGGGCACGATCTGCGCATCGCCGTAAACCTACGGCAGCGTAACTTTCCCGCCGGGAGCCCCCTTCCCAGGCAGAGAGAAGGGTCCACCCCGTCCATGGCAGAGCTTGTCTACCGTCCCGTCGTAGGCCTCGCCCAAACGCTGTTCAAGGCGTGGGACCTCAAGATCGACTGCAAGGGATCGGAGAACATTCCGCGCTCGGGCGGCGCCGTGCTGGTCAGCAACCACATCAGCTACCTGGACTTCATCTTCGACGGCCTGGCCGCCCTGCCGCAGAAGCGCCTGGTGCGCTTCATGGCGAAGGAGTCGGTCTTCCGGCACAGGATCTCCGGTCCGCTGATGCGGGGCATGAAGCACATCCCGGTGGACCGGGCGCAGGGCGAGACGGCGTACCAGCACGCGCTGGAGTCGCTGCGTTCCGGCGAGATCGTCGGCGTCTTCCCGGAGGCGACCATCTCGCAGTCGTTCACGCTGAAGAGCTTCAAGTCCGGCGCCGCGCGCATGGCCCAGGAGGCCGGCGTGCCGCTGATCCCGATGGCCCTGTGGGGCACGCAGCGGCTGTGGACCAAGGGACACCCGCGCAACTTCAAGCGCAGCCACACCCCGATCACCATCCGCGTCGGCGAGCCGGTGGAGGCCCCGAAGGACCAGTACGCGGGCGCCATCACCCGGCGGCTGCGCGAGCGGGTCCAGGAGCTGCTCGAATCGGCACAGCGCGCCTACCCCGTACGCCCCAAGGGACCGGACGACACCTGGTGGATGCCCGCCCACCTCGGCGGCACCGCGCCGACCCCCGAAGAGGTGCGCGCAGCCGAGGCCCGCTGACCCCTTCCCCCCGCCCCCGGGAAGGGACGCTTCCCCCGTCTCACAGCACGAGGGGAAGCGTCCGCATCAGGGACGCGAGGCCCGGGGCGGCCTTCATGACGCCGACGACGGCCGGGTGGGGCTCGGCGTACAGCCCCGGATGGTCGAGCTCGCCGAGGTCCGGGTCGGGCGTGAAGGCCAGCCGCTCGCCGTCCAGGGAGAAGCGGGCGTCCGCACCGAGCTTGCTGCCGCTGGGGTCCTGCCGGTGCCAGGCGCCGTCGAGGCGCACGGCGACGAGACCGTGGAGCACCTCGAACTTCTGGTAGCAGAACGCCGTGGGGATGTCCTCCGCCCGCAGGAGCGCGGCCAGCGCATGGGCCTTGGCGTGGCAGATGCCCGTGCGCTGCTCCAGGACGTCGGAGGCGCGCCAGGTGACCCGGGGATCGCCGGAATCGGCCGAGTGCGGGATGGTGTCCCGTACGAACTCGAACGCCGATCGCGCATAGGCATACGAGTCGACGGATTCCCTGGCGAGCCGCGCGGCCGTCTCGCGGACGAGCGGATGATGATGGTCGACCACGTCATCGGCGGCCAGATAGGCGGACAGGTCGCTTGTCTTCTGGATCAGCTCCATGCCCGTAGAGCATAGGAATGCGACCACCCGAGAGTCAATAACTTTTCGGGTGGTCGCATATTTATGCATCACGTTCCCTGCATCGGCCCTACTGCTGGGCCATCTCCTCCTTGACCGCGGCCACGAACCCGTCGACGTCGTCCTCGGTCGTGTCGAAGGCGCACATCCAGCGGACGTCACCCGCGGCCTCGTCCCAGAAATAGAAGCGGTAGCGCTTCTGCAACCGCAGGCTGACGTCGTGCGGGAGCCGGGCGAAGACCGCGTTGGCCTGGACCGGGTGGAGGATCTCCACTCCGTGCACGGCGCGGACGCCCTCGGCGAGGCGCTGGGCCATCCCGTTGGCGTGCCGGGCGTTGCGCAGCCACAGGTCCTTGGCGAGCAGCGCCTCCAGTTGCACCGAGACGAAGCGCATCTTGGAGGCGAGCTGCATGGACAGCTTGCGCAGGTGCTTCATGTGGCTGACGGCGTCCCGGTTCAGGACGACGACGGCCTCGCCGAACAGCGCGCCGTTCTTCGTGCCGCCCAGCGACAGGATGTCGACGCCGACCGCGTTGGTGAACGTCCGCATCGGGACGTCCAGGGAGGCGGCCGCGTTGGATATCCGGGACCCGTCCAGGTGCACCTTCATGCCGTGCGCGTGGGCGTGGTCGCAGATCGCGCGGATCTCCTCGGGCGTGTAGAGGGTGCCCAGCTCGGTGCTCTGGGTGATCGAGACGACCTGGGGCATCGCGCGGTGCTCGTCGTCCCAGCCGTACGCCTGCCGGTCGATCAGTTCGGGCGTGAGCTTGCCGTCGGGCGTGGGCACCGTGAGCAGCTTGAGACCGCCCATGCGCTCGGGGGCGCCGCCCTCGTCGACGTTGATGTGCGCGCTCTCCGCGCAGATGACCGCGCCCCAGCGGTCGGTGACCGCCTGGAGCGCGACCACGTTCGCGCCGGTGCCGTTGAAGACCGGGAAGGCCTCCGCGCCGCCACCGAAGTGACTGCGGACGATCGTCTGGAGGTTCTCGGTGTACTCGTCCTCGCCGTACGCGACCTGGTGCCCGCCGTTGGCCAGGGCCAGGGCGGCGAGCACCTCGGGGTGGGCCCCCGCGTAGTTGTCGCTGGCGAAGCCGCGGACGGCCGGGTCGTGGTGACGCCGGGCGTCGGTCTTCTGAGGGTTCACGGCTTCTCGGTCAGCCACAGGCGCTTTCCGTTCACTTCGGCGGCGGGCTCGTCCCAGACGCCGACGATGGACTCGGCGAGTTCCGTGACGTCCGTGAAGCCCGCGAACTTCGCGTTCGGCCGCTCGGCGCGCATCGCGTCGTGGACCAACGCCTTCACCACCAGGATGGCGGCGGCGGAGGTCGCGCCGTCGGCGCCCTCGGCGATCCCGGCCTTGCGGAAGTAGTCCCCCATGGCCAGGGTCCACGCCTCGGCGGCGGCCTTGGCCGCGGAGTAGGCCGCGTTGCCCGCGGTGGGGTTGCTCGCGCCCGCGGCGCTGATCAGGACGTACCGGCCGCGGTCGCTGGCCTGGAGCGCCTCGTGGAAGGCGAGCGTGGTGTGCTGCACCGTGCGGATCAGCAGGAGTTCGAGCAGGTCCCAGTCGTCCAGGACCGTCTTCGTGAACGTCTCGCTGCCGCGCCAGCCGCCGACGAGGTGGACGAGCCCGTCCACCCGGCCGAAGTCCTTCTGGATGCGCGCGGCCCAGTCGCGGGTCGACTGCAGGTCCAGCAGGTCGACGGTGTCGCCGACGACGGTGGAGCCGCCGTGCGCGTAGCGGGCCGCGTCGACGGCCTCCGCCAGCCGCTCCGCGTCGTTGTCGGCGCCGATGACGGTCGCGCCCGCCTCGGCGAGCCGGAGCAGCGCCGCGCGGCCGGCGGGTCCGCCCGCGCCCGCCACCGCGATCACCGCACCGCTGAGAGCCCCGTTCCCCATGGTCTTCGCCTCCTGAGCAATGTTCTCGCTACCGCGGTCGGTCACGCGGCGACCCGCTCGGAGCCGGCCGCGGTGATGCCCTTGGTGGAGGCGATCACGTTCTTCAGCTTCTTGGAGAGCGCCTCATAGAACATGCTCAGGGGAAACTCGTCCGGAAGCACGTCGTCCACGAGCTTGCGCGGCGGCTGCGTCAGGTCGAGCGCGTCGGGGCCCTTGGCCCAGCGGGATCCCGGGTGCGGGGCGAGGTAGGTGGAGACCAGCTCGTAGGCCTTGAACCAGTGGACGAGCTTGGGGCGGTCGATGCCGGCCCGGTAGAGCTCCTCGATCTCGGAGCACAGCTGGTTGGTGACCTGCGGGGCGCGCTGCCAGTCGATGTGCAGCTTGTTGTCGGTCCAGCGGACGACGTCGTGCTTGTGCAGGTAGGCGAAGAGCAGCTGGCCGCCGAGACCGTCGTAGTTGCGGTTGCGGTCGCCGGAGACGGGGAAGCGGAACATCCGGTCGAACAGGACGGCGTACTGCACGTCACGGCCGTGCTCGTTGCCCTCGGACTCCAGCTTCACGGCCTCCTTGAAGGCGGTGAGGTCGCAGCGCAGCTCCTCCAGGCCGTACATCCAGAACGGCTGGCGCTGCTTGATCATGAAGGGGTCGAACGGCAGGTCGCCGTGGCTGTGGGTGCGGTCGTGGACCATGTCCCAGAGCACGAAGGCCTTCTCGCAGCGCTCCTGGTCGTGGACCATGGCGGCGATGTCCTCGGGCAGTTCGAGGCCCAGGATGTCGACGGCCGCGTCGGTGACGGCACGGAAGCGGGCGGCCTCGCGGTCGCAGAAGATGCCGCCCCAGGTGAAGCGCTCGGGGGCCTCGCGCACCGCGATCGTCTCGGGGAAGAGGACGGCGGAGTTCGTGTCGTACCCGGCGGTGAAGTCCTCGAAGGTGATGCCGCAGAACAGCGGGTTGTCGTAGCGGGTCGCCTCCAGCTCGGCCAGCCACTCGGGCCACACCATGCGCAGCACGACCGCCTCGAGGTTGCGGTCCGGGTTGCCGTTCTGCGTGTACATCGGGAAGACGACCAGGTGCTGGAGGCCGTCCTCGCGCTTCGCGGCGGGGTGGAAGGCCAGCAGCGAGTCGAGGAAGTCAGGGACCTCGAATCCGCCGTCGGCCCAGCGGCGCAGGTCCTTCACGAGCGCCTCGTGGTACGCGACGTCGTGGGGCAGCAGCGGGGAGAGCTCGTCTATCGCCTCGGCCACCCGGCGCACCACGGCCTCGGCGTCGGCGACGGCGGGAGCGCCCTCGGCCTCGAAGTCGATGGAGCCGTCCTTCGACTGCCAGGGGCGGATCTGCTCCACGGCAGCCTTGAGGACGGGCCACGCCGGGTGTTCCACCACCCTGGCCACGGGAGGAACCCGCTCCTCCGAACCCACCTGCACAAGAACTTCCGTCATGTCCCATCCTCCACAGGAAAACCTCGCGTATGGACACCGTATGTATGCGAGGTTCCGTTACGCAAGAGCAAACCCGGGAGATTGTCCTGCTCACCCCCCGTCTTCACCGCTCTTTTTCCTGTCTGACGCCGTCCATGCGATGACATACGCCACAGCCTTCCGAACGGAACGGGCCTCGGCGAGCCCGCGGCCGGCGGGCCGCCGTGAGGAAGCACCCGGGGCTCGGTGCTCCCGCCACGCCGTGTGAACCCGACACTCCCATTGCACGGTGTCGGAACGGGTACACAGAACAGCGAGGCCATTAGGCTGCGGCCTGCCGCGTGGCCGCCCCTCGGAACCACGCGCGAGCCGAGCCGCCGTCGACGGAAGCGAGTCGAATCTTGAACTTCCTCACCATCGGTCATCGCGGAGTGATGGGTGTCGAGCCCGAGAACACCCTCCGTTCCTTCGTCGCCGCCCAGAACGCGGGCCTCGACCTCATCGAACTCGATCTGCACCTCAGCAAGGACGGCGCCCTCGTCGTCATGCACGACGCCGAAGTGGACCGTACGACCGACGGCACGGGGCCGATCGCCGACAAGACGCTCGCGGAGCTGCGCGCGCTGGACGCGGGGCTCGGCGAACGCGTCCCCGTCTTCGAGGAGGTCCTGGAGGCGGTCAGGACACCGTTGCAGGCCGAGATCAAGGACGTCGCGGCGGCCAGGGCACTGGCCGAGGTGATGCACCGCAAGGACCTGGTCGGGCGGGTCGAGGTGTCGTCGTTCCACGACGAGGCGATCGCCGAGACCGCCCGGCTGGTGCCGGGGGTCCGCACCGCGCTGATCGCCAGCCGCTACGGCACCGACGTGGTGGAGCGCGCCGTCGAGGCCGGCGCCGCGACCTTGTGCCTCAACATCCACAGGCTGAGCCTGGAGGTCGTCGAGGAGGCCCGCAAGGCCGACCTGCGGATCATCGGCTGGGTGGTGAACACCCAGGACCAGCTCCGGCTGGTGCGCGCTCTGGAACTGGACGGCGCCACGACCGACTACCCCGAGATCAAGCGCACGGGCCGCTTCACGGCGTAGCCGGACCGGGCGAACCGCGCCCCCGGGGCGACGCCCACGGGCCGCCCGGCGAGGACGCGCCGGGCGGCCCGGCCGCGGGCCCGTGCGGGACCGTCTAGACGAGCGGCTTCACCAGCAGCTCGAAGCGCAGGTCGTCGCGCTGCGGGATGCCGAAGCGCTCGTCGCCGTAGGGGAAGGGGGTCATCCGTCCCGTGCGGCGGTAACCGCGCCGCTCGTACCAGGCGATGAGGTCCTCGCGCACGGAGATCACCGTCATGTGCATCTCCGTGGCGCCCCACGTCTCGCGGACGGTCCGCTCCGCCTCGGCGATGATCGCCTTGCCGAGGCCGCCGCCCTGGAGCGCGGGGCTGACCGCGAACATGCCGAAGTAGGCGTGGGCACCGCGGTGCTCCAGCTGGCAGCAGGCGACGAGCACGCCGTCGCGCTCCACGGTCAGGAGCCGGCTGTCGGGCGCCTCGACGACCGCGCGGACCCCCTCGGCGTCGGTCCGCTGTCCTTCGAGGATGTCCGCCTCCGTGGTCCAGCCGGCCCGGCTGGAGTCCCCTCGGTACGCCGACTCGATCAGCGCGACCAGGGCCTCCACATCACTGTCGGCGGCGTCGCGGAAGGTCAGTCCGGTGGCGGCGGCGGTTTCCATGGGAGCGGTTCTCCGATCAGTGGCGCGGCTGGGCACGCCCGAGCGTAACGCTCCCCCGGGACCTGCCCGTCGGCCGCGGCGGGGACGCCGACGGGACCCGGCCGGCCCGACGCGGCGACGTGCGCACCGTGCCCGTGCCTCCGCCGTGACCGACCGGACACGCCCTAGGCTCCGGACGCATGGTGCATGTACTGAGCAGCCGGACCCTGCTGCGTCCGGCCGACCCCGAGCGCTCGCGCGTCTTCTACGGTGAACAGCTCGGCCTGGCCGTCTACCGCGAGTTCGGTACGGGACCCGAGCGCGGGACCGTGTACTTCCTCGGCGGCGGTTTCCTGGAGGTCGCCGGACGGTCCGAGACCCCGCCCTCCCCGGCCCTGAAGCTGTGGCTCCAGGTCGCGGACATGGCGGTGACCCGCGAGGAGCTGACGGCCGCCGGTGTCGCGGTGGTGCGCGAGCCGGTGCGGGAGCCGTGGGGGCTGGTCGAGATGTGGATCGCGGACCCGGACGGGACCGAGATCGTGATCGTCGAGGTCCCGGCCGATCATCCACTGCGCCACCGGCCCTGAGGGCCCGGCCGGTCGAACGGGCCCGCGCGCCTCACCGGCCGTCCGGCTCCACCGGGGTACGGGCCCCGGGTGCCCGGCGGCACGCGGGGACGGCCGCCGGCCGGACGCGGGGCCGGCGCCGGATGGCCGGTGCTCCGCGGCGGGCTTAGCGTGCTGAGGGGGTTCGCTGCGGAAGGAGCGTCATGAAGCTCGACAGGCCGGTGACCGGCGGACCCTGCTGGACCGAGCTCGGTACCGACGACCTGGAGGGCGCCAAGGGCTTCTACGCCGATCTGTTCGGCTGGCGCCCGGAGACGGACCCGCGTCCGGAGGCGGGCGGGTACACCGTCGAGCACCTGGGGGACGCGGCCGTCGCGGGTATCGCCCCGGTCTACCAGGAGTCCCAGCCCGTCGCCTGGAACGTGTCGTTCGCCGTCGCCGACGTGGACGCGACCGCGGCGGCTGTGCGGGCCGCGGGCGGCGTCGTCGCCCTCGACCCGATGGACGTGCTCGACATGGGCCGTTTCGCGGTCGCCTTCGACCCGGGCGGCGCCGCCTTCCAGATGTGGCAGGCGCGCTCCTTCACCGGCGCGGGGCTGTTCAACGCGCCGGGGACGCTCGGCTGGGCGGAACTCCTGACCCGGGCCCCGGACCGGGTGACCGAGTTCTACACGACGGTGTTCGGCTGGACCGTGAACCCCTCTCCGCATTACCCGCAGTGGGGCGTCGACGGGGCCGACTTCGGCGGCATGGTCACGATGGACGAGAACTTCGCGCACGAGGTCCCCTCGCACTGGCTGCCCTACTTCGCCGTCGAGGACGTGGACGCCACGGCGAACGCGGTCCTCATGGCGGACGGCCACCTGCTCATGGAGCCCGTCTCGCAGCCGGGCGGCCGGCGCCTGGCCGTCGCCCGGGACCGGCAGGGCGCGGCCTTCGGCATCTACGCGGAGGGCGGGAAGGACTGATCCCGGCCGGCCTCAGGCGCGCGGCAGCCTCAGCCGGCCTTCCAGCTGCCCGAGCAACTCCCCCAGGAGTCCCGCCAGTTCCCGCTGCCGGTCCCGGTCCATGCCCGACAGGACCCCGGTCTCGTAGGCCAGTTGATCGGGCAGGACACCGTCGACCAGGTCCCGTCCGGCGTCGGTCAGCCGGACGTGGGCGACGCGGCGGTCCCGGGTGTCGCCGCGCCGCTCGACCAGACCGCGTTCGGTCAGTTGCTTGAGCCGCTTGGTGACGGCGGCACCCGAGGAGAACGTCTCGCGGGCGATCTCGCTCGGGGTCAGCTCGTGCCCGGTGCGGCGGAGCGTGCCGAGCACGTCGAACTCCGGGCGGGTGAGCCCGGCCCGGCGCAGCGGCGCGTCCTCGGCCTGCTGGAGGAGCGCGGCACAGCGGTTGACCCGCCCGATGACCTCCATCGGCCCGGTGTCGAGGTCGGGCCGCACGACCCCCCACTGGCGCACGACGGCCGCCACCGTGTCGGCCGCCGGCGAGTCGGCGGGCCCCGTACCGGCGGGCGCCTTCCTGCCGGGCCCGGTGTCGGCGGGCCCCGTACCGGCAGGCGCCTTTCCGACGGGTCCGGCGCCGGAGGGCTCGGTGCCGGAGGGCACCCTCCCGGCAGGCTCCGTACCGGCGGGCGTCTCCCCGGCGGGTGCCGCCCGGTCCGGTGACGGATCACCACCCCGTGCCGGGCCGCCGTCCGCCGTTCTCCGCCCGTCCGCTGTCGTCATGCCCGTGCGTCCTCCCGGCAGTGCAGTCCCTGGCGTCGTACCGTCGCCGCGAGCGTACGGTGTCCGGCCTGCTCGACCCGCATCACCCGCTCCTCCGGCAGGGCGCGCCGCCACCATTCGCCCGCCGCGGCGTCCGCGACGGAGCGCAGGTGCACGACGGCGGCCGACAGACCACGGCGGGCCGACTCCAGCGCGCCGGGCTCGGGCCGCTCCTCGGCGAGCAGTCCGGCGGCGTGTTCCCGGGCCCGCCCCACCGCGGTGAGCGCCGCCTCGACACGGTCGCCGGCCCACCGGTCGGTCACGACGACGGCCGCGAGGAAGCCGACGAGCGCTCCCACGAGGGTGTCCAGGACCCGGTCGGTCATCAGCTCCCCGGGCCGCTGGGCGTGCGCGAACTCGGTGATCAGCAGGGCCATGGGGGTCACGCAGACGCTGCCGAGCCAGTAGTTGCGGCCGATCAGCGCCTCGGCGCCGAAGTTCAGGGCGAGGCAGCACAGGACGAGGGCCGCCTGCCCGGTGTGGGCAAGCGGTACGAGGACGGCGAAGGCCGCCACGCCGAGGAGGTTGCCGGTCACGCGCTGGACGCCCCGGCTCCAGGTCAGGGTGACGTTGGCCTGGTAGAGGGAGGCGGCGGTGACCAGGGCCCAGTAGGGGCGGCCGACGCCGAACGCGAGCGAGACGTATCCGGCGAGGGCGCAGCCGAGCGCGGTGCGCAGGGCGACGGGGGCGAGCGGGCCGAGGCGGGTGAGCAGGGGCGGTTCCCCGAAGGCGAGGGCGGCCTCGACACCGAGGAGTTCGTCCGCGGCGTCCCCGAGGCCGTCGGGGCGCGGGACGGGTCCGGTGCCGGACAGTTCCCGGGCCCAGCCGCGCAGCCGTTCGGGGTCGGTGCCGACGGGTGCGGCGAGCGCGACCTCGGCCCGTACGACGAGCCGTTCGAGAGCGCGCCGGGGCTCGGAACAGTTTCCCGTGGAGAGCAGCGACTGCCAGGCTCCGTGCACGGCGGCGGTCGCGGCGGCGCGGGCCCGGGCGTCGTCCGGAGCGCCGGCGGACACCGCGGCGGCGTTCAGCGCGTGCGCGGTGGCGCGCCGCTCCGGGCCGTGCGGGCGCACGAGCGCGGGAGCCATGCCGACGATCCAGGCCCAGACCCCCGCCGCCGCGCCCAGCGCGAGGTGACCCGGCACCTGGCCCAGGTCCTGCGGCACGAACAGGGACGCCGAGGAGATGAAGGCGAGGACGACATGCCCCGGCGGGCCGATGCGCGTGGCGTCGCACAGGATCTTCTGCGCGGCGGCCAGCAGCGCGCCGACGGTGACCAGGGCGACGGCGTTCGTGGTGAGCGAGGCGGTGACGAGGGCGACGCCGAGTCCGCCGATCATCCCGGCCACCACCCAGGCGAGGGCCCGGGCCCGTGCGACGTACGGACGGTTGTGGGCGTAGAGCGCGCAGAGCGATCCGGCCATGGTGTACATCGCCAGGTCCAGCCGACCGAGCGCCAGCAGCGTCAGGTTCGGCGGGGCGACCGCGGCGACGACGCTCAGGGCGGGCTTGAACCAGATGTCGGAGGGCCCCCCGAGGCGCAGCGCGGCGGCCAGCGGAAGCCGCCGTGCGCACGGGGGGACGGAAGGGGTCGCACTGCTCATGACCATAACCTTAGCAGGTGTTTTATCTGTAAATTAGTTTTCCCGGACGGCTCCCACCTGCGGTGCACCCCCGCACGCTCCCCCGTGTACACCCCTGCGCTCGTATGCGCACCGGCCGCCCTGGGCATGCCCTGACCGACTGTCCGATGTCCGGCACCGCCGCCCGGCACCCACTGCCCGGCATCGCGTGTCCCGCGTCGCGTGTCCGGCATCGTCGAGCGGGGAGGTACGCGGTGCACGGACCGGCTTCACCCGGCTGGCTGCTCGTCGCGCTGTGCGCGGCGACCGGGGCCTACTGCCTGCTGCGGATGCGCAGCCCGGTCGAGGAACAGCGCCGTACGGCGGGCGGCGAGGCACTCATGGGGTTCGGCATGGCCGCGATGGCCGTACCGGCGGCCGTGGTGACTCCGCCGCGCTGGGCCTGGCTCGCCTGCACGGCCGTCTTCGGCGCCGCCGCGCTGCGCGCGCTGTGGACGGCCCGCGGCAGCCGGCACCACCTGCACCATCTGATGGGTACCGTCGCGATGGCCTACATGGCGGCGGTGATGACCGGCGCACCGGCCCACCACGTCCACGGCGGTACCGGCGTCCCCGTCCTCACCGGAGCGCTCCTGCTGTACTTCACCGGCTACGTGCTCCGCTCGGGCGTCCGTCTCCTGCCCCTGGCCGTCGCACCGGGTCCGGCGGTACACGCCGTCGGCTGGGGCGACCGTCCCGAACTCTCCCAGGCCTGCCGCCTGTCGATGGGGATCGCGATGCTGGCGATGCTGGTCACGCTCTGACGCCGTTCGCCCTCCGGCCTCCGGAGGCGCGGCCGCGCCCCGAACGCCCGGTCGCGCTCCGAAGTCGAGGGCGCCCGGCGGGAGTCCGGGCGCGGCACGAGGCCGTGGCGTACGTCACTTGGAGTCGTCGGCCGTATCCAGCGGCGGGCCCCGCTCCATAGGCTTCGGCCATGATGGTTCCCGCGGCACTGTTGCTGCTCGGCGCCCTTGCCTCCGTGGTCGCTCCGCGACTGCTCGCACGGGCCGACTGGCCGGACCGGGAACCCGTGGTCGCCCTGTGGGTGTGGCAATGCGTGGTGGCGGCCGTCCTGCTGTGCTGCGTCCTGTCGATGACGCTGAGCGCGTCCGCCGCCTGGGTGGCCGTGCGCGGCCATGTCTTCGACGGCGCACCGGCCTCGGTCGTCGACGCCTACGCGCCGGGGGCGGGTGCTCCCTGGGCGGCCGCCACGGCCGTGGCGCTCGCGTGCGGCGGCGCCTGGACCGCGGCGATGCTGGCGCGCGAGGTCGTGCGGGCACGGCTGCGCCGTCGGCAGAGCCGGTCCGAACTGCTGCTGCGCGCGCCGCTGTTGCCGGGCGAGGAGCCCGGGGACGACCGTCTCGTCGTCCTGGAGGGGGAGCGCCCCGACGCCTGGCGGCTGCCCGGCACCGCTCCCCAACTGGTCATCACCACGGCCGCGTTGCGCCGGCTCAAGGGGCGTCAGCTGGATGCCGTGCTCGCCCATGAGCAGGGGCACGCGCGGGCCCGGCACGACTGGCTGCTGCACTGTTCGGCGGCGCTGGCCAACGGGTTTCCGCAGGTGCCCGTGTTCGCCGCGTTCCGCGACGAGATGCACCGACTCGTCGAACTCGCCGCCGACGACATGGCGTCACGTCGCTTCGGCCGGCTCGCGATCGCCCTCGCCCTGGTCGAACTCAACGAGGACCGGGGCGTGTTCGGCCCCGGGTCGGCCCCGGACGCGTACGTCCCCCAGCGCGTCGACCGTCTCCTCACCCCCCGGGACCGGCTCCCGGCGGCCCGCAGGCTGCAACTGACGGCGGCGGCCGCACTGGTGCCGGTCGTACCGGTCGTCGTGGCGTTCGCGCCGGGGCTTCGGGCACTGGGGTAGCCCGACGACTCCGGGCCGGGTCCTCGGCCCGTTCCCGCACGGCCGGTGCTCGACCTGACGCACCTTCACGGGCCCACGCGGAAGCGGTTGTTCGTCTCTCCCGGGTCGCCCGTCGCCCGGAATCCCGCCTCGCGGCGACGACGGAAAAGCCCCCGTCGGTGATGTGCCGCCGAACCCGCCGACCGGCTGACGCGCGGTCACCGACCGGCTGCGCGCCCGCCCCGACGCCCGCCGCCCGTCCGACCTGAGGCGATCCCCCGCGTCGCCCCAGGTCGGCGGCAGCCCGGAACCGCCCCGTGGAGGGCCTGGATCCGGACGCGTTGAGTATAGTTGGCTGGCAGCCAGTCAACGCAGGAGTTACAGCATGTCCCCGCGAAGCGCCTCGGTCAATGAAGAGTTGCGGCGGCGTTCCCGGGAACGGCTGCTGCAGGCCGCGGTGGAGCTCGTGAGCGAGCGCGGTTACGACGCCACGACCCTCGGGGACATCGCGGATCGCGCGGGATCGGCGCGCGGACTCGTCTCGTACTACTTCCCCGGCAAACGCCAGCTCCTGCAGTCGGCGGTGCACCGGCTGATGCACCGCACGCTGGAGGAAGCCCTCGAACGCGAGCCGCGCAGCGAGGACGGCCGGGAGCGGATGGCGCGGGCCATCGACGCGATCCTGGGCCTCACCCAGGACCAGCCGGTGCTGATGCGGCAGCACATGGCCGGACTGCTCCAGGCCGAGGGGTTCGTCCAGTGCCCCGAACAGGTACGGCTCTCGGAGCTGCTCGGGGACACCGTCGCGCGGTACGGATCGGAGCAGGTGGCGGCCGATTACCCGATGCTGCGCGCCCTGCTCATGGGTGCGGTCTACTCGGCGCTGGTGCCGGGCGTGCCGATGAAGGTCCCGGTCCTGCGGGCCGAACTGTTCAAGCGCTACCGGCTGGACTGGGAAATGGGAGCGCCGCCGGACACCGGGACCCGGAACGGCCCCCGCGAGACGGATCTGTCCCGCTTCTTCGCGACCGGTCCGGCGCCGGAGGACGGCCGGCCCGAGTAGCCGCGCCGCGCGAGGACGCGGGCCCGGACGCCGGGCCCGCGCGAAGGGAACGAGCACGCGCCCGGCCGCGGTCAGCGACGGACGTGACGAGGCGTCAGGAATCCGGCGTCACGGGCCCCCGCGATCAGCCTCAGGGACTCGCGGCGGCTGCGGCCGGTGGCGTCCATGACGGCGAGCACCGGGTCCAGCCCCTCCCCCTGCGCGGCCCGGTACTCCTCCGCGACCAGCCGGCGGCCCTCGGCACCCCGCGGCCAGGCGGGGCGGGCGCGCCGCGCCCGACCCTCCCGGTCCCCGTCGCGGCCGGGGCCGAGACGGCTGCCGCACACCTCGGACAGCGGTTCCTCGATCCATTCGGCGACCACCGCGAGATCGTCCAGCGAGAGGGGCGGATCGGCCCGCACGTCCTCGATCGACAGGGCCGCCTCCGACAGCACGGCGAGCAGGTCGACCCGGGCACCGTCCGTGAAGGCCAGCCGGACGTTGTACCAGGACGTGACACCCGTCCCGGACTCCCGCACCTCCCAGGCGGGCCACACGGACACGTCGCCGTCCGCGCGGCAGCGGTCGGACAGATTGAGAAACGATGCATCCAGCACGCACGGAACGTAACCGCATGATCACAACCGACAGAATGGACACGCGCGCGACCGGTACGCACCGCACCCTGTCAGCGGAGCACCCGGTGGTGCGATCCTGGGAGCACCAGCGATGTCCTGTCAGCGATCTTCCTGATCCCTCGGGTGAGGAGTTCCGCCGTGCTGCGTGTCGCCGTCGTGGGTTCGGGACCCAGCGGGGTCTACAGCGCGCAGGGGCTTGTCCAGCGGAGCGGGCCTCCCGACGTCCGCGTCGACGTCCTGGACCGGCTGCCCTGCCCGTACGGCCTGGTGCGCTACGGCGTGGCGCCCGACCACGAGAAGATCAAGTCGCTCCAGAACAATCTGCGCACCGTACTGGAGGACGAGCGGGTGCGCTTCCTCGGCGGCGTCGAGGTGGGACCCGGCGGAGTGCCCGTGACTCGACTGCGGGAGCTGTACCACGCGGTCGTGTACTGCGTCGGCGCCGCCGCCGACCGGCGCCTCGGCGTGCCCGGCGAGGACCTGCCCGGCAGCTGGTCGGCGACCGAGTTCGTGTCCTGGTACAGCGCGCACCCCGACTCCGTGGCCGACGGATTCGTGGCCGGCGCCCGCTCGGCCGTCGTCATCGGCGTCGGGAACGTCGCCGTCGACGTGACCCGGATCCTGGCCCGCACCGCGCCCGAGCTGAGCCCCACCGACATACCCCAGGCGGCGCTCGGCGCGCTGGCGGCCAGTGAGATCACCGAGATCAGCATGGTCGGGCGGCGCGGACCCTCGCAGGCCCGCTTCACCACCAAGGAGCTGCGCGAGCTGGGCGGCCTGCCGCAGGCCGGCATCAGCGTGGACGAGACGGAACTGGCGCTCGATCCGGACTACCTCGATCCGTCGGGACTGCCCGCCGCGCGGCGCCGCAACGTGGAGGTCCTCAGGGACTGGGCGTCAGCCGCGCCGCCGGGCCGCCCGCGCCTCATCCGCCCGCGCTTCTTCCTGCGGCCCGTCGAACTCCTCGCCGACGGCGGCCGGGTGGGCGCGGTGCGCTTCGAGCGGACGGCGCCGGACGGAGCGGGCGGGGTGAGGGGAACCGGCCGGTTCGAGGAGATAGAGGCCCAGCTGGTGCTGCGCTCGGTGGGCTATCGCGGGGTGCCCCTGGGCGGAATGCCGTTCGATGCCGAGCGCGGCACGGTGCCGCAGCGGGCGGGTCGGGTCCTGCGGGACGGCGTGGTCGCGCCGGGCGAGTACGTGGCGGGCTGGATCAAGCGGGGCCCCACCGGGGTCATCGGGACCAATCGTCCGTGCGCGAAGGAGACGGTGGCCTCCCTGCTGGAGGACGCCCCCGCACTCCTGCGGCGACAGGCCGCCGACGACCCGCTCGCGGCACTGCGGGCCGAGGGGGTACGGCCGGTGGAATGGGCCGGTTGGCAGGCGATCGAGCGGGCCGAGGCGGAACTGGGGGCCAGGCTGGGCCGTGACGTGGTCAAGCTGCCCGGCTGGGACGCGCTGCGGACGGCGGCGCGGACGGCGAGGTCCTGACCACGGACGTCCGGCGGTTCCGGTGGCGCCGGACGCGGTCCGTCACGGCGTCAGACGCGCCCGGCCTGCCGGTCGGCGGCCTCCAGGACGCGGTCGAGGAGTCCGGGGAAGAGCGCGTCGAGGTCGTCCGCGCGCAGGCCGTTCAGCTTCGCGGTGCCGCGGTAGACCTGGCGGACGACCCCGCTCTCACGGAGCACCCGGAAGTGGTGCGTCGTCGTGGACTTGGTGACCGGCAGGGCGAAGTCCGAGCAGGAGAGTTCGCGGCCCTCGGCGGCGAGTTCGCGGACGATCCGGAGCCGCATCGGGTCCGACAGGGCGTGCAGCACCGACTCCAGGCGGATCTCCTCCCGCACGGGGTGCGGCAGATCACGGCCACTGGCGGCGGGGGGTGTCACGGCGGCTCCACTTCGTCCGGGGGCCTCGGCCTTCGCCCCCTCACCTCGGCATCGTCGGCTTCACCCGACACCGTCATTGTACGAGACCCATCGTAGTTTGACATTCGCCGTACTACGAGGTTTATCGTACGAGGCACATACCGGTCCCGCCATGAATGGAGTCGGCCGTGAGCGCCCTCTTCGAGCCCTGCGTCCTGCGCGACGTCACCATCCCCAACCGGGTGTGGATGCCCCCGATGTGCCAGTACTCGGCCGCGCCCGACGGCCCCTCGGCGGGCGCCCCGCACGACTGGCACTTCGCGCACTACGCGGCCCGTGCCACCGGAGGGACGGGGCTGGTCATCGTCGAGGCGACCGCCGTCTCCCCCGAGGGCCGGATCTCCCCGTACGACCTGGGCATCTGGAACGACACCCAGGTCGAGGCCTTCCGTCGCATCACCGGCTTCCTGACCGCGCAGGGCACGGTGCCGGCGGTGCAGCTCGGCCACGGCGGGCGCAAGTCCTCGACCGACCGCCCCTGGAAGGGCGGCGCCCCCGTCGGCCCGGACGCGCACGGCTGGCGGGCGCTCGCCCCGAGCGCGGTCGCGTTCGACGAGAACCACCCGGTCCCCGACGAGCTGACGGTGGACGGGATCCGCGAGATCGTGGGCCAGTTCGCGGACGCGGCCCGCCGCGCCCTGGCCGCGGGCTTCGAGATCGTCGAGATCCACGGCGCCCACGGCTACCTCATCAACGAGTTCCTCTCCCCCCACTCCAACCACCGCACCGACGCGTACGGCGGCTCCTACGAGAACCGCACCCGGTTCGCCCTCGAAGTCGTCGACGCCGTACGGGAGGTCTGGCCCGAGGGCAAGCCGCTCTTCTTCCGCATCTCCGCCACCGACTGGCTGGAGGAAGCGGGCTGGAGCGTGGACGACACCGTCCGCTTCGCCGCCGAACTGCACGAGCACGGCGTGGACCTGCTCGACGTCTCCACGGGCGGAAACGCCTCCGGCGTACGCATTCCCGTCGGACCCGGCTATCAAGTCCCGTTCGCCGCACGGGTGAAGCGGGAGACCTCCCTGGCCGTCGCCGCCGTCGGTCTCATCACTGGGGCGGAGCAGGCCGAGAAGATCGTCGCCAACGGGGAGGCCGACGCGGTGCTGCTGGGAAGGGAGTTGCTGCGCAACCCGTCCTTCGCCCGACTCGCGGCCCGCGAACTCGGGGCCGAGGTCCGCGTACCCGAGCAGTACCACCGGTCCGTGTAGGCACCGGACCACGAAGACGCCGGGACGGCGCCGGGCGTCGGGACGGCGCGTCCGTCCGCCACCCGCCAGGTCCGCCGGTCCGCGCCGAGGAGCGCCGGCGCACCCGGATGCCCGGCCGGTACGAGGCGCCGGCAGAGCCAGCGGAGTCGCAGAGGCACGGTCGGCCTGCCCGGCTCCCCGGCCCGTACCGGTGCGCGCGAGGGACCGCGCGACCGAGAAAGCGCTGCGGAGCACGCCCCGGGAAACACCGCGCGGACGGTCGAGAACATCACGGCCCGCGGCACGCGCGTACACCGGCCGGCGGTCGCGACGGCCCCGTCCTCGCACCCGGGGCCGGACGCCATGGGGGCAGGAGATCGGCCGGCCACCGGACGGGGGGCGTGCCCGTGATCCGGATCACGCGGCCCGGACGTCCCGGTCCCGCATGACGGCCGTCGCCCGGGGTATCCGCCGGAGCGCGATGGAAACAGGGCCAGGACACGGCGACCCTACGTGCTGTAGGGTCCCGGCGGTGAGCGTCGTACACCAGAGGGAACCCGTGAAGGAACGTGACGCGGAGCGCTCGGCACGCGGACCGGCGTCCGTGCTGGCACTGCTCGTGCCGAGTCTCGGGATCGCCGCGCTGGGCGTGTACCACCTGTGCGGGTTCGACCTGCACGCCCTGCACGGACGCCCGCACCTCGGCGACGGACTGACCATGGCCGGGGTGATCGCGGCCCTGGTCTCGGCGGGCGCGGCGCTCGGCGACCTCCTGTGGTGGGCGACCACGCGCGACCGCCCGTTCCGCGGCGGCGGGGGGCCGCACCCGGGCGGGCGCGCCGGGAACCCGGGCCGTGACCGGGAGGCGTCGCGCCGCCACTGAGGAATCCGGGACGGGTGCCCCGCCCGCCGGACAGGCACGACCGGACCGGCGGTCCGTATTCTCAACAGCTCCTTACCTCCTCACGCCGCTCCCGCCTGGCCATGACCCCACTCTTCCCTACAGGATGTAGTGTTCCGGCCTCTGTCCCCACCGGTTCTCCCGGCCTCCCCCAAGGTGATGCTCCACGGTGTCCGCACAACAGTCAGCGCTCATCCCGGAACAGCGGAACGCGAACCCGCGCCGCGAGACCCGGTCCGGACGAGCGGGCGACGGGATCCGGCCACGAGCCGCCGCGTTCACGGTCTGGTACCTGCGGCTGCTCGCCGTCCTCAACATCGTCGCCGTCATCTCGCTGCCGTTCCGCGAAGAGGTGCACGAGCACAACGGAGGCGAGTTCTTCACCCCCTACCTGGCCACCGCCGGGCTGGTCTCGGCAGCGCTGGCGCTGTTCCTCGCGCTCGTGATGCGGCGCCGCAAACGGGCCGCGTGGATCTTCAACCTGCTGCTCGCGGGGCCGCTCCTCGCGCTCTACACCGTGGCGTTGACCCAGGACCGCTACCAACGGCACGTCTTCAACTGGATCTCGGCCCTGCTCACCGCTCTCTTCGTGGTCGCCCTCCTGCTGGGACGCAAGGAGTTCCACGCCGTCGGCGACCGCTCCAATCCCCGTCTCGCGCTGGCCGTCGGCGCGGGCGGCCTGCTCGTCGGCGCCACCCTCGGCACCCTGCTCGTCAGCGCCACCAACCGCGTGGCGGGAACACCGCTGAGCGACCGGATCGCGTACACCCTGCTGCGCGGAATCAGCGTCGGCCCGCTCGCCGACCGGTTCGACGACGTCGTCGCGCCCCGCTGGGTCGACGTCCTGGTCAACATCATGGTGGCCGCCACCTTCCTGCTGGTGCTCTACGCGTGCTTCCGTTCACCGCGCGGCCTCGAACTCCTCGGCGAGGAGGACGAGACCCGGCTGCGTGCCCTGCTCGCCCGGCACGGGGAACGCGACTCCCTCGGCTACTTCGCGCTGCGCCGCGACAAGGCGGTCATCTGGTCCCCGAGCGGCAAGGCGGCGATCGCGTACGGCGTCCGCGGCGGCGTGACCCTCGCGTCCGGCGACCCCATCGGCGACCCGGAGGCCTGGCCCGGCGCGATCGAGGCGTGGCTGCGGGAGGCACGGCGGCACGCGTGGACACCCGCGGTGATGGGCGCCGGCGAAGAGGCCGGCACCGTCTACGCCCGGCACGGCCTGGACGCCCTGGAGCTCGGTGACGAAGCCATAGTGGACCGGTCCGACTTCACCCTGGAGGGACGCGCCATGCGGGGCGTCCGGCAGGCGCACAAGCGGGTCCGGCGCGCCGGTTACACGGTCCGCGTACGGCGGCACGAGGACATCCCCGAGGCCGAGATGGGCGCCCTGACCGACAAGGCCGACCAGTGGCGCGACGGTGAGACCGAACGCGGTTTCTCCATGGCGCTCGGCCGACTGGGAGATCCGGCCGACGGGCGGTGCGTGATGCTGGAGTGCCACGACAGCGACGGGCAGCCCCGGGCCGTGCTGAGTTTCGTGCCGTGGGGAGAGCGGGGGCTCTCGCTGGACCTGATGCGCCGCGACCGGAACTCCGACAACGGGCTCATGGAGTTCATGGTGATCGAACTGCTGCTGCGCGCCGAGGAGTTCGGCGTCGAGCGGATCTCCCTGAACTTCGCGATGTTCCGGTCCGTCTTCGAGCGTGGCACCCGGCTGGGCGCGGGACCCGTGCTGCGGCTGTGGTGTTCGGTGCTGACGTTCCTCTCGCGCTGGTGGCAGCTCGAATCCCTCTACCGGGCCAACGCCAAGTACCGGCCGGTCTGGGAACCCCGCTACCTCCTCTTCGAGAAGAGCGCCGACCTCCCCCGCATCGGCATCGCCGCGGCCCGGGCGGAGGGCTTCCTCGCCCCGCCCGCCCTGCCCCGGTTCGCCTCCCGGCGCCCGTCGCGCCCGGACCGGCCGCTTCCCGCACCGCCCCGGGCGACGCCCACGGCCCGGTCCGGCCGCCCCACCCCCTAGGGCACACGGCCCTCCTCCCCCGTGCCGTGCCGTGCCGTGCCGTGCCGTCGACGGCTTCGCTCCGGCCGACCGTCGGAAAGCGGCCGTCCGCCCGGCGGTTGGCCGGACCGGCCCCGTCGACGGGACGGTTCCCGGGCGTCACTGTCAGTGCCGTGGTGCACACTCACGATCAATGGCCGTACGCATGGGGAGGACACCGTGTTCAGGGGGATCGACGAGGTCGACTGGGCCTCGATGGAACATGCCTACGGAAGCGCCGCGGACGTGCCGGAGCTGCTGCGGGGGCTCGCCTCGCCGCTCCCCCAGGAGCGGGAGACCGCGCTCGACGGGATGTACGGAGCCGTGCACCACCAGGGCGACGTGTACGACTCGACGCTCGCGTCCATCCCCTTCCTCTTCGCGCTCGCCGGACATCCGGGGCTCCCCGACCGGGGCGGAATCGTGGAGTTGCTCGCCAGCATCGGGGGATCGGACGACGGGGACGCCCTCGGGGACGACGAGGACGGCGAGGACGGCGAGGACGAGTCCGGAGACGGCCAGGACGAGGACTTCGAGGACGACAACCACGCGATGGCGCACGCGGCGGTCCGGGCGGGTGCCGCGGTCTTCCTGGACCTCGTCACGGACGGGGACCCCGAGGTGCGCCGTGCCGCGCCGTCGGCGCTCGTCCGCTTCCACGGCGAACCGCCCCGCGTCCTGGCTCTGTTGAGGGAGCGGCTGCGGGACGAGCCGGAGGACGGCGTCCGGCCGGCACTGGTCGAGGGCCTCGGGCTCCTCGCCCGGCTGCACCCCGGTTCCGCGGCTCCCGCGGTGGACTGTCTGGTGTCGCTGTGCGACGCCCCGCACGACCCCGGACTGCGGCTCGCGGCGCTCGGACAGCTCGCCTCGTGTGCCCCCCACCGGCTTCCCGCCGATCTCGTGCCCACGGTCGTCGCCCTGCTCCACACCAGGTCGCAGGGGACCCGGCCGACCGGTGAGCCCGTCCGGACGTCCTCCGACACCCTCATCGGCAGTCTGCGCCGCATGCGCCCCGCGGACGAGGAGGGCGCTCAGCTGCTGCGGACGCTCCACCAGGCGCTGGGCGCCCGCACCGCGGACCGGATCGCTCTGCTCAAGGGCCAGCTGAGCAGCCGGAACACGGCCGACCGGTGCAACGCGGTCTGGATGTCGGCGGGCCTGTTCCGTGAGTGGCGGGCCGCGTACGAGGAGCCGGTCGCGCTGATCGGCGAGCAACTCGGCTCGGACGAGGAGCGGTTGCGCGGCGCCGCGGTGTCCGTCCTGGAGTTCCTGTTCACCCTGGCGGCTCCGGCGGCCGACCGGCTCGCCGCCCTCGTGGAGTCGGGCACGGACTTCCGGGGACACGGCAGGGCGACGCTGGACCGCCCCCTGAAGGCGCTCGCCAGGTGCGGGGACGCGCGGGCGGTCCCGGCCCTCGCCGAGGTGCTGCGCCACCCGGCCGTACCGAACGAGACCGGGTACGTGATCGGGCATCTGGGCCCGGCCGCGGCCCCCCTGGCTCCGCTGCTGCGGGACCGGCTGGCCGAGGTCCCGCTCGGCTCCCCGGACACCTACGACCGCGCCGCGCCGCTGCTGCACGGCCTCGGCGCACTGCGGTACGCCGAGGCCGTGCCGGAGGTGCTGCGGCTGCTACAGGGCACGCCCCGCGAACTGCGGTTCCGGGACGCCCTGGTGAAGGCGCTGACCAGGACGCTGGGCGCGTTCGGGGCGCGGGCCCAGGAGGCCGTACCGGCGCTGCGGGAGCTGCTGGCGGGCGAGGACGCGGTGGCGGCGGCCGACGCGCTCCGGTCCGTGGAGGGGGACGTGGAGGCGGTCCTTCCGGCGCTGCTCGGGGCGCTGGCCCCGGAGCGGGACGCGGGCCGTCGCCGGACGGCGGCCGAGGCCCTCGGCCGCGCGGGGGCGGCGGCCGCACCCGCGCTCCCGGGACTGCGCCGCCTGGCGGACTCCCCCGAGATATGGGAGCGGACGGCCGCCGCCTGCGCCCTGTGGGACGTCGGCGGAGATCCGAGCCCCGTCCTGCCGGTGTTCCGTGACGCCTGGCGGCAGAACCCGTACACGCGGGGCACCATCACGGCGTGCCTCGTCCGGATGGGCGGAGCGGGCGCGCCCGTCCACGACCTGGTCCGTGCGGAACTGGCCTCGCCCCGGCGCCACCGGGCCCGTTCCGGAGGCCACGGCAGCCACGACGTGCTCGACGACGAACTGCTCCTGCGGGACTGCCGGTCGGCGCTGGAGGCCGCTTAGCGGAGGCGGAGCCCGGGGTCCGGAGCGGTGGGGTCGGCGAGACGGCGCGGGAGCGGAGGCGATCAGGCCGGAGCGGCGGGAGAGGAGCGCCGGGCGGGTTCCTCGGGCCGCCGCCCGCTCAGCTCGCCGTCCGGCCCCACAACGGTCCGATCCGTTCCCACTCCTCGTCCCACCGGTCCATGCGCCGGCGTTCCAGCCGGCCGCGGAGAAGACGGCCGACGCCGAAGGGGACGACACCCGCCCCCGCGCCCACGAAGACGCCCGTCAGACAGGCCCGCAACCGGCCCACGGCGACACCGGTGGGCCGGTTGACGAGGTTCCCTCCGGGGTCGGTCCACACCAGGACCGGGGTGTCCGCCGGGATGCCCGCGGAGACCCGCACCTGGCCGGAGCGAGGCGTGCCGTCCGGCGCCGTCCAGCGGACCCTCGTCCACACGATGCGCCCGGCGGGCTCGGCCGTGCCCACGCCCGGCGCGTCCTCGATCAGCTGGGCGGGGACGGCGCGCCCCTCCGCGCGCTCCCGCGCGAGACCGTTCTCCACGGCGTGGACGGTCACCAGGCCCGTGACCGCACCGCCGAGCACCGTGAACACCCAGGCCGCGAGCATGATCCAGGCCTCCAGGACATCGCTCCGCCGCCGTAGCGGGTTGCGCCGCCAGCGCCACAGCCAGACCTTCGGACCACGGAACGCCGCCATCGAGGGCACCCTCCTCACGACCGCACGGACACACCACATCCCCCTCCCTTACGCGCGCGCTCCGCGCGATGCTCACATCCCGTGCCCGCCGGCTCGTCCGTCACGGGGAGGCGGGGCCGCGTGGCTCGCCCCGCGCACGGCCCGGCGACCGGCGCCGCCGGCCCCCGTCGTCCGCCGGCACGGCCCGTCCGAGCTGCGGGAACGCCGGGCCGGGAGGTGACTGTCAGTGCCGGGGTGCAGACTGGCCCGTAGCGCAGACAACGACGTCGCGGAGGTGTCCGGCCATGGCCGACGTACTGCTCACGGTAGGCACTCGCAAGGGTCTCTTCATCGGGCGACGGCGCGACGGCGCCTGGGAGTTCGACGAGAGTCCGTACTTCAACGCACAAGCCGTGTACTCGGTCGCGATCGACTCCCGGGGCGACCGCCCGCGGCTGCTGGCCGGCGGGGACAGCGCGCACTGGGGCCCGTCCGTGTTCCACTCCGACGACCTGGGCCGCACATGGACCGAACCCGCGCGGCCGGCGGTCAAGTTCCCCAAGGACACGGGCGCTTCACTGGAGCGGGTGTGGCAGTTGCACCCGGCGGCCGCCGAACCGGACGTGGTGTACGCGGGGACGGAACCGGCCGCGCTGTACCGCTCGGAGGACCGGGGCGAGTCCTTCGAACTCGTCCGCCCCCTGTGGGAACACCCCACCCGCTCGAAGTGGGTCCCCGGAGGCGGCGGCGAGGGACTGCACACCGTCCTCACCGACGAGCGCGACCCGCGGGCGGTGACGGTCGCCGTGTCCACGGCCGGGGTCTTCCGTACCGCCGACGGCGGAGCGAGCTGGGAGCCCGCCAACTCCGGTGTCTCCGCGGTGTTCCTGCCGGATCCGAACCCGGAGTTCGGACAGTGCGTGCACAAGGTCGCGCGCGACGCGGCGAACCCGGACCGGCTCTACCTCCAGAACCACTGGGGGGTGTACCGCAGCGACGACGGGGCCGGACGGTGGACCGACATCGGCGCGGACCTTCCGTCCACCTTCGGATTCACGGTGGCGGCGCATCCGCACCGCGGCGACACGGCCTACGTCTTCCCGATCAACGCCGACGCGGACCGGGTCCCGGCCGACCGGCGCTGCCGTGTCTTCCGTACGGAGGACGCGGGCACGACCTGGGAACCGCTGACGGCCGGGCTGCCCTCCGAGGACCACTACGGCACGGTGCTGCGCGACGCGATGTGCACGGACGACGCGGACCCGGCGGGCGTGTACTTCGGCAATCGCAACGGCGAGGTGTACGCGTCGGCGGACGACGGCGACAGCTGGCGACAGCTCGCCTCGCATCTGCCGGACGTCCTGTGCGTCCGCGCGGCGGTCCTGGCCTAGGGCCCGTCCGGAGCGGCGTGGCCCGGACAGCGGCTCGACCACGGTCGCGGCGTGAACGGCGTGAACGGTACGAGCGGCGTGACTCGAGCCACGGGCGTTCACCCGCTCCCCGCAACGACGCGTACGCGCGCGAACCCGGCGCCTGATCCGGTGCGGCCCGTCATCCCGCGAGCACGGCGGCCGCGATCTTCACCCGGGCGGCGATCGCCTTCTTGATCTTGTCCAGAGCCGCGCCGTTCTTCTCGATCGCCTGCCGTTGCAGGGCGGCGTCGACCGCGTACCAGACCCCGACGACGTTGTTCCGCCTCTTGCAGTCCGCGTCGGCGCGGGCCGCCGCCTTCTCCTTCGCCGACGCGGTGTTCGTGTGCCAGGCGCTGTCACCGGTGGCCGCGAGCGGGTCGGGGTAGGAGAAGCCGCGGGCCTCCATGCACCGCGACCACTTGGCGAACACGGCTCTGACCAGGGGATGCTTCCGCGAGGACTCGAAGCTGTCGATGTTGATGTCGTTGGAGAGCTCCGCGTCGCCTCCGGCTTCCGGCCCTTCGGAGAGCAACCGTGCCCGCGCCTCACCGACGCATCCGCCGACGGGGACCTTCCGGCCCTTGTAGACCTGCCCGCCGGCCGCGGTGGAGCCGGGTTTGACGTGCGGGTCGTTCGTCCCCGTCAGTACGAGGGTCGTCTCCGCGGACAGCGACGCGGGCTCGGCGGCCGCCGGGGCGGTCCTGCTGCCGGCCGGAGCGAATCCGTCGACCGCCGCCGCCTCGGGGTCGGTCACGCCGTAACGGAACTGGGTGGGGGTCCTCGGCCTGAACACCGGGACCGGGACGGGAGACGTGTAGCGGAACCCGAACCGGGTCATGCACCGTTCGGTCAGCTTGGCCTGGGCCGCGGTCAGCTCGTCCGACTGCTTGTCGCTCAGGAGGTAGGGGGCGATCGGCAGCGACCGGTCGGCCGCCGTGACCAGCCGCGGCACGGCGGAGACCTCCGGCATGGCGACGGCCGCGCCCTTCGGCCGGGAAGGCCCGGAGGACGACGGCGAGGACGAGGAGCAGCCCCCGGCCAGCAGCGCGGCGGCCGTCGCCAGGACGACAGCGGCTTTCGGACGGCCGGAGGCGGGAGACGAAGTCATGAGCCGGGTGTCCTCGTTGCGGTGGGTGGGTACGCAAGGACGGCCGAGCGTGCGGCCGGGGCGCGCGGGGATGCCCCGCCCGGCGTGCGGAGCGGGGCACCCCCTGCGTGAGGCTGCGGTGGACGGACCTGGGTCGGTCGGGACGTCCCTCCGGGTCAGCCGAACTTTCCGGAAGCGTTCTCGTTGCGCAGCGTGCTGTTGAAGTTCCCGCCGCCGCCCGCGGCGAAGCGCTGGCTCGCTCCGGTGTAGTTGATGTGGTAGTACACGGTGAAGGCGTTGTTGAAGTCCCAGTTGTCCACCGAGGCCGCGTTGTTCCGGACCCCCTGGCCCGCGCCGTCACTGCCGTTGGCGCTGGCCGTGAAGGTGTAGCCGGAGTAGTTGGGGATGCTGGGGAACTGCTTGAAGAAGGCCCCCTGGTAGTTGGGGTGGTAGTAGATGCAGGCGTAGCCGCTGGAGCAGGTCGTGTCGGCCGCTGACGCGGGGCTGATGGTGAGGGCGGTGGCACCGGCGGCCAGGACGGCCGCGACGGCTGCCGAGCGACGTATGTTCTTCACGGTGTGTCGTATCCCTTCCGGTACGGATGCGGGCTGCCAGCCATACTCGCCAGCGTGTTCGGTCGAGGGACACCCCTTTCCATCGCGGTCGAAACCCGCAGGTGGCCGAGGCCCTGGCCACGTTTCCGGTATCAAGTGCCCGCGGTGTGAGCCGCGTTGACCAAGGCGGATCCGGTGGAGGTACGGGTGTGCAGGATGAGCTCGCCCCGTTGCAGGGTGCTCAGAAGACCCGCCGCGCGCAGTGCGGACAGATGGTGACTCACCGTCGCGGCGGACACGCCCACCCGGCGCGCGAGTTCCCCGGACGTGGTCGCGGTCCCGGTGGCGATCAGGATGGAGGCACGGGTGCCGCCCATGAGCCGGCCCAGAGCCCGGACCGCCACCGGCGCCACCGGCACCACCGCCTTGTCGTACCCGGCGGGATAGACGAGGACGGGCGGCAGGGCGGGATCGGCGAGCGAGTTCGCGGGTCCCTGGCCGAAGTGCGACGGGGTCAGAAGCAGCCCTCGTCCGTCCAGGTGAAGCGTCTGGTCGACGGAGTACCGGACGTGCAGGACGGGAGGCGCCCATCGCATCAGCGGCCGATAGCTGTTCAGCAGTCCGTGGACCCCGCCGTCGAGAAGGGCCCGGGCGCGAATGGCCCGATCCGCCTCGACGGTGCTGCGGATCGCATTCCAGTGAGGGGCGAGGGCGATACGGTGGTAGTCCCTCAAAAGTCGCCGCAAGTCTTCCCGGGCCGCGGGATCCGCTTCGCGCAACCGCTCGAGCCACGTGGATCCCCGGCCCCGGTCGAGAAGGTCGAGTTGACCGCGCAGGACGCTCCTGGGACTTCCGGCCACCGACTCGATGATCGATTCGATTCCTTCGTGCCGTCGGTTTTCCGGAGTCAGAAAGTCCGGAAAATATCCCGAGGCCGGGATCATGGGCATCAGCATGAGCCGAATGCGCTGCAACAGATCACTGCGGGACGCATCGGCCCTGACCTGCCGATACCACGGTTCATATCGAGCCACGGCCAGCCGTCTGCGTAATCGGAAGACGCTCAATACCAGTTCCCACATGGGATCCGGCGACGTGGCCACTCTGGTTTTCAAGAGATCTTCGGTCGTGAAATGAATCCTCAGCATCCCCCACCTCCACGAGCCCCCATGTCTCGCCGGTCATTGTCTATACCAGGGAATGCCCGGCTCGCAAGAAAATTTCTCGCGATTCTTTATGCGCCAATCCCGTCGGATCGGCCGTCGATTCCGGTTCTCATCGGCCCGTATCATCATCGCCATCCGGCGGGCGGCTGAATTTCCGCCAACGTTTCGGGCGACCGGGCGGACCACTTCTCCCGGCGTATCCGCGCCTACCCGGAACGCCGTATCCGCCGGAGGTACGAACGGCCCAGGCCGCCGGGACACCGTCCGGGCGTCGAGCACGGGCCCGCCCGGTCGGTCCCGGCGCGACCGCGACCCCGCCGACGCCGCCGTTCCCGGAACCCGTCGGCCGGAGCGAGCCCAACGCCCCACCGCGACAGGCGCCTTGCGACCGGAGACGTCCGATTCGGCAGCGAATCGGTCATCCCCGGTCGAGGAACGGCCACCGGTTTGATCTCGGCCATGTGTACGGCAGTAGGGTGACGCCCGTGGCACCACGACCGTTGCATGAGATCGTCGAACCGGGCTGGGCGAAAGCCCTCGAACCCGTGGCCGGACGGATCGCCCAGATGGGCGACTTCCTGCGCGCGGAGATCGCCGCGGGACGCACCTACCTACCGTCCGGGGCGAACGTCCTGCGGGCCTTCCAGCAGCCCTTCGACGAGGTGCGCGTCCTCATCGTCGGCCAGGACCCCTACCCGACCCCGGGACACGCCGTGGGCCTGTCGTTCTCGGTGGCCCCGGAGGTACGTCCGCTGCCGCCCAGCCTGATCAACATCTTCCGCGAGCTGAACACCGACCTCGGAGTGCCCCAGCCGTCCACCGGTGACCTCACCCCCTGGACGAATCAGGGCGTGCTGCTGCTCAACAGGGCGCTGACCACGGCGCCCCGCAGTCCCGCGGCCCACCGCGGCAAGGGCTGGGAGGAAGTCACGGAACAGGCCATCCGGGCGCTGGCGGCACGCGGCCGGCCGCTGGTGTCCATCCTGTGGGGCCGGGACGCGCGCAATCTGCGCCCCCTGCTCGGCAGTCTCCCCTCGGTGGAATCCGCGCACCCCTCGCCCATGTCGGCGGACCGCGGCTTCTTCGGCTCGCGCCCCTTCAGCCGCGCCAACGATCTGCTGGCCGGGCAGGGAGCGGAGCCTGTGGACTGGCGCCTGCCGTGACGGCCGACGGCGTACGCGGCGGGACACGGGACGGGCGGGGCCCTTCCGTGGTCCTGGCCGTGGACTCCGGGGGCTCGGGGCTGCGCGTGGCTCTCGCCGCGCACGCGGTGCCGGGCGACGACGGTCCTCCCGTACGCCGTGGAACCCCGGCACGTCCCCATCCGGCCCCGCTCGGTGCGCCGCTGACCTCCAAGGAGCCGGTCCGAACCGGTCCGCGCGGAATCTCGGCCGAGCATCTGCTGGATCAGCTGCTGCCGATGGCGCGGCGGTTGATGGCCGAGGCGGGCGCCGAACGGCTCGGTGCCGTCGCCGTCGGCGCGGCCGGCCTGGCCACGCTCGGCGACGAACTGCGCGACGAACTGCCCCCCGTCCTGGAACGTGAACTGGGAGTACGGCGGCTCGCCCTGGCCGCCGACGCCGTGACCGCGTACACGGGCGCCCTGGGCACCCGGACGGGTGCCGTGATCGCGGCGGGCACCGGCATGATCGCGATCGGCACCGACCTCACGTCCTGGCGCAGGGCCGACGGATGGGGTCATCTGCTCGGCGACTGCGGCGGCGGGGCGTGGATCGGCCGCGCGGGCCTGGAGGCCGCCCTGCGCGCGTTCGACGGCCGCCCGGGGGGTTCGGCCGCGCTGCTGGCGCGGGCCGAGGAGATGTTCGGGCCGGTGCCGGGACTGCCCGGCCTGCTGTACCCGCGTACCGACCGGGCCGCCGTGCTCGCCTCCTTCGCCCCGGAGGTCGCCGGGCAGGCCGGGAACGACCCCGCGGCCTCGCGCATCCTGCGGACCGCCGCGCGGCACATGGCCGAGTCCGCCGCCGCGGTGTGCCCGGACGGCGGCGAGTCCCGTCTCGCCCTCACCGGGGGCGTGTTCGACATGGGTGCCGCGGTCCTCGGGCCCCTGACCGAGGAGTTGGCCGAGCGGCTGCCGCACGCCCGGTGCGTACCGGCCCTGGGCGGCCCCCTCGACGGCGCGCTCCGGATCGCGGCCGACCTGGCCGACGGCCGGCTCGCGCTGCCCCCGGACGAACGAATGCTGTACGTGGCCGCGGAAAAGCCGTACGGGGAAATACATGGCCCGAATTCAGCATAAGGCCGACAAGCCGGTGATCACCGATCACTTCCGACTCGCACGTAACTCATCAGACAAAAGCGGACGGATACCGCTCACCTGCACCCTCCCCGAACAGGGGAACCCAGGAAACAAGTAACATGCGGCGCCATGAGCTCCCCCACTGGGCCCGCGTCCGGCCTGCCAGTACGAATGCCGCGACCCCGCCAAGCCGGGCGGCACCGCCGTCCGGAACCCCTGGCGGCTCCCGAGGGCGCGCCCGCGCTCGTCCTCGCGGTGCCGGGCACCCCCAGCGCCGCCACGCGCAGCCTCGCCGAGGAGGTCGTGAGCATCGCCCGCTCCGAGCTCCCCGGCCTCGACGCCCGCATCGGTTACCTGGACGGGGACGACGAGTTCCCCACGCTGCAGTCCGTGCTGGCCCACGCCGCCGAGGAGCGCACCGCGCGCTTCGAGCAGGCCCGCGCCGCCGGTTCCGACGTCTCCGAGCCCGACGGCCCCGTCGGCATCGTTGTCCCGCTGCTCGCCGGTCCGGACAACGCCCTGCTGCGCCGCATCCGCCAGGCGGTGATGGAAAGCCGTGTCGCGGCCGAACTGACCGATGTCCTCGGTCCGCACCCGCTGCTCGCCGAGGCTCTGCACGTGCGCCTCTCCGAGGCCGGTCTGGCCCGCGCCGACCGCGCCCGGCTGTTCACCGTGGCGACCGCCGCGGACGGCATCGTGCTCGCCACCGTCGGCGGCGAGGACGCGGTGCAGGCGGCCGGCATCACCGGCATGCTGCTCGCCGCGCGGCTCGCCGTGCCGGTCATGGCGGCGGCCCTCGACGAGGAGGGCTCCATCTCGGCCATCGCCGAGCAGCTGCGCGACTCCGGTTCGCAGCAGCTCGCGCTCGCCCCGTACCTGATCGGTCCGGAGCTCGACGCGGGTCTCCTCGAGGCCGCGGCCAAGGAGGCCGGTTGCAGCGCCGCCGAGGCGCTCGGCCCGTACCCGGCGATCGGCAAGCTCGCGCTCTCCCAGTACACGACGGCGCTGGGCATCGCGCCGCCGCAGACCCAGGGAGCGCCGGCCTTCTAGTCGGCCGCCACACCCGCACCACCCGTACCACCCGAACGTCGAAAGGGCCCTCTCCTGAACCAGGAGGGGCCCTTTCCCATGGGCGTGGGGCGCACCCGGCACATCCCCTTCCGGGGCGGCCGGGCGGACCTCAGCCGAGGACCACGCAGGACGCGGCGGGTACCTCGACCGAGCCGCCGCGGCGCGGAACGCCGGTGTCCGGGTCGACGGTGAACCAGGTCACGTCGCCGGAGCGCTCGTTGGCCGCGTACAGGAAGCGCCCCGAGGGGTCGAGGGCCAGCGCGCGGGGCCAGACGCCGCCGCAGGGCACCTCGGCGACGAGCGTGAGCCCCTCGCCCGCCGCGTCGACGCCGAGCACGGAGACGGTGTCCCGGCCACGGGTGGCGGTCCACACGAAACGTCCGTCGGGCGAGACGACGATGCCCGAGGGGTACGCGTCGCCGTCCGGGGCCGCGGACAGCACCAGGATCTCGCCGACCGGCCGCAGCGAGCCCTCCGCGGCGTCCCAGCGGCAGACGGTGACGGTCGGGGCGAGTTCGTTGAGGACGTACGCGTGTCCGCCCGCCGGGTGGAAGGCGAGATGGCGCGGGCCCGAGCCGGGACGCAGGGCGATCTCGCGGTGCAGGGTGAGCGCTCCGCCGTCGAGGGCGCACACCCGGACCGAGTCCGTGCCGAGGTCGACACTGACGGCCCAGCGACCGGTGGGATCGGGCTGCACCTGGTGGGCGTGCGGGCCCCGCTGCCGCTGCGCGTGCGGACCGGAACCGGTGTGCCGGAGCACGCCGGAGGCGGCGGGCGCCAGTTCGCCGCCGGGGCGGACGGGCACCGCGCTGACGCTGCCCGAGCCGTAGTCCGCGGTCAGGACGTGCCCGTCGAGGACACTGAGGTGGGTGGGGCCGCTGCCGCCGGTCCGGGTCGGCGGACCGGTCAGTTCCGGCTTGTCGCCGTGCACACGGAAGGCGGCCACCGCGCCCTCGGCGGTCTCGCTGACCGCGTACAGGACGTCGCCCGCGGGCGCGAGGGCGAGATACGAGGGGTCGGGTACGTCGTCGACCGTGCTGAGGACGGTCAGCGCGCCGCTGTCCGGATCCACGGCCGCCGTGAGGACGCCGGGCCCTCCCGCCGCCGTGAACGAGCCGATGAACGCCCGCTGTCGCCGCCTGCCGCCGTCCGCCACTTCTGTCCCCTCTCGATCCCGCGCCGTCGGGGCGACGGTAGCAGTCACGGCGCCGCGGTCTAGACCAAAGCGGGAGCGGTCGGCCGCGGCCCGGGGCGGTGACGGGGCCGGGACGGGCCCGGCCCCCCGTTCCACCGCTTCCGGGCGGTGGCGGGCACCCGGGAATCGGGGCGGCCCGCCGGGAACCCGCGCGCGTACCGGGTACGCGCAGGTCACGAAGGTGCGTGGAGTCCGTACGGCGGCCACCACGGGCTTCCTGGGCGCGCGTCGGGGAAAGGGCGGCGGGGGCCGCCCCGGGGCCGCCCGGCGGGCGTCCACGCCCTCGCGGTGGATCTTCCGGACGGGGGCTCCCCTCCCCCGGAACGGGAGCGGCCCCCTGGAGCGCCGGGCAGCGCTCCAGGGGGCCGGGGGTCGGGTGTTAGGGCCGGGGTCGGGGCCGGGGAAAGTTCCGTCGGCGTTCAGACGCCGACGAGCCGCGAGTCGCGTACCGGTCCGCGCAGCGGTGTCGCCATGTCGACGAGCGCCCGCTCCAGGCCGTGCAGGTGCACGAGCGCCTGCTCGGCACCGGGGTGATGACCGGGGACGTCGTGGTGGACCGCCGCGGCACCTCCCGGTACGGCGCCGACCAGGGCCTCCATGGCCGTCTCCACCCGTCGGCAGGCCGCCGTGAGGCGGGCGTCGTGCGAGGCGTCCGGGTCGGCGGCGACGGCCGCGAGACCCCGCACCTCGCGGGCGCAGTCGTCCAGCAGGGCGAGGATCGCGCGGGCCCGCCCCTTGCGCTGCCGCATCGGGTTGAGCGGGTGCACCAGGGGTGCGAGAGCCATGCGCACACGCGCCAGAAGCGCTTCGAGCTCCCCCGCGAGCGGTGCGGGGTCGGCCCGCTCGTCGCCCGCGAGCCGCCGGGCCGCCGCCGCGGTGCAGCCGTGCACGGCGTGCAGGGCGCGCTCGATCCAGCGGTCGGTGACCGTGTGCGTGGTGATCGGCAGGACGAGGGCGACCGCGAGCGCGGCACCGAGCGCGCCGACGCCGGTCTCGGCGAGCCGGAGGACCAGCAGTCCCGGGTGCAGCACGCCGAGCAGCCCGTAGAGCAGGCCCGCCATGACGGTGACGAAGAACATCATCCAGCTGTACGAGGGCGCGGCCGTGTAGAAGATCCCGAAGACGCTCACCGCGACGAGGACGGCGGTGGGCGCCGGCGCGCCGTGCAGCGGTACGGCGATCAGGAGCCCGGCCACGATGCCGGTGAGCGTGCCGAGGACGCGCCGGAAGCCGCGGACCAGCGTCTCGCCGCGCGAGGCCGTGTTCACGAAGATCCACCACGCGGTGCCGACGGCCCAGTACCAGCGGTCGTGCGAGAGCAACTGGCCCGCGCCGAGCGCGAAGGCGCAGGCCGCGGTCGCCTGGAAGGCCTGGCGGGTGGCGGGGCGGTCCAGCCCGCGCCCCTCCAGCGGCAACGGCGCGGCGGGCAGCGGGCTGCGCCGCTCGATGCACCAGGCGCCGAACCGCACGGCCGAGGACGCCGTGAGCGACAGGACGACGGCGGCGTACAGCTGCGGGAGCTGGCCGGGCACGGCGTGCAGGAACTGGGTGGTGAAGAACATCATGAACGCGAAGATGCCGAGCGCGTGCCCACGGGGACCGAAGCGGCGGGCCCACACCCCGGCGAAGACCACGGCGAGCCAGGTCACGTCCCGCAGCAGCGGCGTCCCGTGCAGCGCGGTCGCCGCCGCGAGGACCGGGAAACCGGCCACGGGAAGCAGCGCGGTGGTGCCGGCCTGGCCGCGCACCGTCGGGTCGCCGACCGTGAACAGCGCGAGGAGCGCCGCGAGCCCGCCGGCGATCGAGGCGGAAAGCGAGAGTCCGGTCAGTTGGCACAGGGTGACCGCGAGGCCGATCCCGACGACCGCCCGGAGCGAGACCCGCAGCCGGAACAGTCCCGGATCCGGCGCCATGAACATCTTCTTCACCGTAGGCGGCCCGCCCCCACTTCGCGTTCGACACAGAGATTCGGCATGCGCAGCGCACATGCGAAAGGCGCCGCGGGTCCGGTACGGCGTCCTTGCCGTCCGGCGCTGCGCAGCGCCATCGATACGGACAAGGTACGCGGCAGCCCAGAAGTGGCTCAACCGGCGCGATTTAGACTGGGCCATTGGTACAGTCACAGGTGAACATTGTCGGCCGCGAGGAGGCCAACGGACCATGCCCGTGGACGAGCTCGACACCCGCATCCTGCGGCTGCTCCTGGAACAGCCGCGCACCAGCGTCCGTGAATACGCCCGCGTCCTCGGCATCGCCCGCGGCACGCTCCAGGCCCGTCTCGACCGGCTGGAACGGGACGGGGTGATCACCGGCACGGGCCCGTCGCTGTCCCCCGCGGCCCTCGGCCACCCCGTGCTCGCGTTCGTGCACATCGAGGTCACCCAGGGCCATCTGGACGACGTGGGCGACGCCCTCGCCGCCGTACCGGAGATCATCGAGGCGTTCTCGATCACCGGCGGCGGCGACCTGATCACCCGGGTCGCGGCGCGGGACAACGCCCACCTGGAGGACGTGATCCAGGCGCTGATCAGTCTGCCCGGCGTGGTCCGCACCCGGACGGAGGTGGCCCTGCGCGAACGTGTCCCGCACCGGCTGCTGCCGCTGGTGGAGTCGATCGGGCGGACGGCACGGGGCTGAGGGCGCAGCCGGTGGAACACGCCGGGCGCCCTTTCGGCCACCGGGGGCACCGGCGGGCCGGACACCGCGGCGGGCTCCGATCCGGCAGGCGTCCGGGGCCGCCCGCCCTGGACGCCCCGCGGGAGGGACGGACCCGCCGCCCGCTCCCGAAGGGCTGCCGGGCGAGCGGTCAGGTCAGCGGCGGACCAGCCGGACGTGCGCCGCGGTCGGCGATCCGACCAGCTCGGCCACCCGGTAACCGTCGATCCCGTCCCCGAGGTTGTCGAACAGGCGCTCTCCCCGGCACAGGAGCCGCGACACGACGGCGCAGTGCATCTCGTCGACGAGTCCCGCGCGCAGGTACTGCTGGACGGTGGCCGCCCCGCCCCCGAGCTGGACGTCCTTGCCCGCCGCCGCCTCGAAGGCACGGGCGAGGACCGTCTCCACGGGTTCGTGGTGTCCCGCTCTCACCCGTACGTCGAACGGGCCGGGCCGGGATCGACAGCTTCTCCCGCGTCCCCCGCATCGCCCCGCACCCCGGGCGGCGCGACCGGCGCCCGCCGGGCCCCCTCCGCCCGCTCGGAGGAGGACCGCTTCATCCCGTCGGTGACCGCCTGTCCGGTCGCCCTCGCCGTGAGGTAGGGGCGGACGTCGTGCGCCTTGGCGCCGTTGTGGACGGCGAGGTCCTGGACGCGGCTGCCGAACAGCGGGCTCAGTTCCTTCACCAGGGCCACGGCATCGCCCCGGTCGGCGATGTTGGTCCAGCGACGGACCGGAGCCGGCCATCTGGCGGACCCCGCGTCGGGCCGCGGAAGAAGCCGGTCGAACACCAGGCGTGGAATGCCGAGCGGTGAGCCGAGGGTGACCAGCGTCAGGTCGGGCCACTCCGGATGCCGGCACAGGGTCTCGTAGGCCACGACGCTGCCGAGCGAGTGCGCGACGATCACCTCCGTGCGATCGGTCACCTCACGCACGAGTCTGTCCTGGATACGGGCACGCAGTTCCGGCTCGGTGAAGTACCGGCGGACCTGCCGAACGCTGTAGATCATCAACCGCTCGCTCAGTCCGGCGAAGAACGCCGAACGGCTCAGTACGTTCAGTGCCCGCTGCACCGTGTCGGAGGCGCGCATCCTGGCGGTCGCCCGCGGGCGGCCGGTCCCGTCCTCGGCATCGGCCACCGCCTCGGACCACAGCAGGAGCAGTTCGCGTTCGAATCCCTCCTCGACGTCACCCGCGTCGAGTTCGGGGATGCCGAGCCCCCGGTGCCCCGCCGGGCGGAACATGTCACCGTAGAAGGCCATGGCGACCTGGGCCGGGCTCACCGGGGGCCCACCGGCCAGGCCGATCCCGTCGCACAGGGCGGGATACCAGTCCCCGAGAAGGGTCTGGGCTCCCTTGAACTGCTGCGCGATGCCATGGACGAGGACGACCCGGCTCATGCGACACCCCTTCGTTCCTTCGCGAGACCTGCCCGGTGGACACCGAGGACGACGACACCCATCTGCGTCGCGACGCACACCCGGTCGCCACCGACCGCGAGACCTGCGACACCACTGCCGATGTCGAGTTCCGCCGACCAGTCCGCGGACCGCAAGTCCCACGCCCGGGTGATGCCGTAGCCGTCGGCCGCGATCAGCATGGGCGTTCCACCGATGTCCCCGGCCCTCAGCGCCCGCACCGCCGACGGGAACGGTTCCAGCTCCACACCCGCGTCGGACCCGTCGGCCAGATTCCAGAAGCGCACTCTTCCGTCGCCCGCGCCCGTGACGACCACCTGTCCTTCGAGTCGGAGGAAGTCCACGCTGAACGCTCCCCGGCCGTGGCCACCGACGGGCTCCCAGCGCTGGTCGCCCGTGCGCAGGTCCCACAACCGGACGGTTCCGTCGATCGACGCGCTGGCCACGAGGTCCGACGCGCCGATCCTGCGTGCCCTCAGATCCATCACCTCGGCCGTGTGACCGGCCATGGGCGGGCATACGGGCGACTGGGTCCGCAGGTCCCAGGCGTGCAGGGTGTGCTCGATCGAGGCCGACACCACGACGAGCCCGTCCTCCACGGCGTGCAGACATGTCCGCCATGACGATCCGGCATGTCTGCCGAGACGGTGCCGGGGCTTCAGCGCCCACGCCTCCACCTCCGTCCACGTCCCGCGGACCACGACGACCTCGCCGTCCGAGTCGATGCTCGATCCGTCGAACACGGACTGGGCGGCCGACGCGACATGGGCCGCGATCTGCCTGCCGTCGCCCAGGTCGTGGATCCGCACCGTGCCGTCGGCGCCTCCGGTGACGACCGTCCTCCGGCCGTCCCGACCCGGCACCACGTCGACGGACACGAGGGCGTGGTTGACGCCGCACAGCGGTTCCGCGATCGGCTGCGTGGTGGTCAGGTCCCACACCCGCACCTCGCGCGCGTAGGCGGTGACGGCGACCAGGGCTCCGTCCACCCGCCCGACGGTTGGAGCGGGCGGGTCCTCGGTGCCGCTGAGCCTGTTGAGACCCTCCATCGGCGCACCGAGAGGAGTGCCCCGTTCCAGATCCCAGACACGCGCGGTGTCGTCGTACGCGATGGACGTCAGGAGCGTGGCCGCCCCGGCACGGACCAGGCTCGCGGCGGTGACGAGTCCGGTGTGCCCGAGCAGGGGCCGGCCCACGGGTGTCCGGTGCTCGATGTCGTGCACGTGGAGGCCGTTCCCCTCACGACTCGACAGGACGACCGGACGGTCCTGGTGGAAGGCCACGCCCACCGCCCGCGCGGTGGACGTCAGGTCCTCGATGTCGAAGTGCGCCACGGGGGCGTCCGGCCGGGCCTCCTCGTCGCATCGCAGGCGCCACACGTACGCGTGGTCGAGAGAGGTGGCGATCGCGATCTCCATGTACCGGGCGGTCGAGCGGACCGCGAGGTGCCGGACCGCGCCGATGTGCCCGGACAGCGGGGGCAGGACGGCCTTCCCCGACAGCGCGGACCAGACACGGACCGTCCCGTCCTCACCTCCGCTGATCACGAGCGTCTCGTCGGCGAGCCGGCCGATCGCCACGCATCGCACGACGTTGGTGTGTCCTTGGAGCGGCGCGCCCCAGGCCTCACCCCGCAACGGGTCCCAGAGGCGCACATCGGTGTCGGACCCGCCCGTGACGGCGATCGGCCGGCCGCCCGCCTCTCCCAGGGCGACGGCGAGCACCTGCCCGTGGTGCCCTTCCATGGGCCGTCCGGCCTGGTCGAGTGTGCGCAGGTCCCACAACCGCGCCGAACCGTCCTCTCCCCCGGTCAGAGCCAGCGGCTGGCCGCGTAACGCGTGGAAGGAGACGGACCGCACCTGCCCCGAGTGGCCGTCGGACGGCCGGTCGCCGGCCAGGTCCCAGATGCGCGCCGTGCGGTCGTCGCCCACCGTCACCGCCAGCGACGCGTCGCCCCGGTCCGTGAGCGCGGCGGCCAGGATGTCGTTCACGTGACCGCGAAGGGGATGACCCAGCCGGCGCAGCGTCCGCAGGTCCCACAGCTTCGCCTCGCGCGCCCCGGCCGTGAGGGCCACGGCACGGCCGTTGAACTCCCCGATCCTGGCCGAGGCGACCCCGCTGCGTACCAGGTAGCGATGAGCGACGACCTGCTCGCCGAGCTGTCGCCGTTCGGCGAGGTCCCAAAGGCTCAGCATGCCGGACTGGTCGCCGACCAGCGCGACCGTGCGCCCGTCCAGCCGGCCCAGGGACACGGCCGTGACCGCCTCCGCGGGGCCGATGAGCGGGCTGCCGTCGATCCGGGCGTCGCCGCCGGCCAGGACGTCACTGAGATCCCAGATGTAGACGGCCTTGTCCTCACCTCCGGTGACCGCGACCGGACGTCCGTCGAGTTCACCGAGGGCCACGTCCCGGACCGTGCGCTTGTGCACGGCCAGTTCGCATCCGAGCTGTCGTCTGGCGATCAGGTCCCACAGACGCGCGGTGCCGTCCTGGCTGGCCGTCAGCACGACAGGACGCCCGTCGATGGCGCCGATGCGCATGGCGTCGATCCGGTTGGTGTGACCCGTCAGCGCTCTGCCGTACTCCTGCCCGGCCGAGAGGTCCCAGACCCGCACCGTGCCGTCCACGCCTCCGGTGAGCGCGACGGTGTAGTCCTCCAGGTCGCCGATGGCGATCGCGCCCACGGCGACACCGACCGGCAGGTGCTCGCCGATCTGCCGCTGGGTCGTGAGGTCCCAGACCCGCGCCGTCTTGTCCAGCCCGCCGGTCACGGCGATGGGCCGTCCGTCGAGATCGCCGATGTCCACGCAGAGGACCGACTTGCCGTGCCCGCTGAGGAGCCGGTGGGCGCCGCTCGCCGACCACCACGCCCAGCACGCGGTCCACGGGAGCGCGACGCCCAGCCCGCCTATCCGATCGGCCAGTTCGTCCGCCTCGCAGCGCCTCGCCGAGAGCTGCAGGTCGGAGGCCCTGCCGCCGAGCGGCCGGTCGGGACTCATGCGGTGCGCCACCTGCTCGTACGCGGTGCGTACCCGCCTCGGCCCGTCACCTTCGATCGAGGTGAACGCGCGCAACAGGCCGAGCGATTCGCTCGCCAGGAGGAAACCCGGGTCCTGCACGAGATCGACGAGCACTCCCGCCGCGCCCGCGTGGGTGGCCAGGTGCCGCTGCAGATAGGGAGGGGCCGCGAACCAGTCGCGGCGGCCGTCACCGGCGGCCCTCGGGACGATGCCGGTGAGAGCGTCGACCACCGTCCTTTGGATCTCCGCGGCCGGCAGGCCCGTCGTCGTACGGAGATGCTCGGCCAGTGCCTTGTGGTAGAGCCGGTAGACCGAGCGGCCGTCGTCGTCGATGACCTCGGCGACGTAGGCACCGGCGACGTCGAGGAGCCACGACGTGTCCTGCTCGGTACACGGCACCCCGGAGATCGCGGAGCTGAGCGTCGTCCACACCTGTCCACGGGGCAGGCCCTTGCCCTCGGACAGGGCGAGCGGAAGCAGCATGCGGCGCACGCGTGGCTCGTCCGGGCCGAAGCGTGCCAGATAGTCGTCGAACGCCTCGCCCACCTCGCTGGGCAGTTGCTCCTCCCAGCCGCGCCGCGTCACGTCCACGACGCACCGGTCCGACCTCAGCGTACGAGCGGTCGTCCGGGCGTAGAGATAGACGCCGTCCGCCCGTGCCGCAACGCCTGCGGCGACGGTCCGGGCCAGTTCGGGAAGGCCGCGGTAAGGCGTGCGGACCTCGGGTTCCTCCGTGGCCAGCAGCACCTTGGTCACATATCCGGTGACGTCCTGTTCGTCGGCGCAGTAGCCGGGGAGGTCGAGGTCCAGGCAGGTGAACGTGGGTCCCAGCGGCGTCACGAGTTCATGCCGCGTGCCGACCAGCAGCCGTACCCCGGGGATGTCCGCCATCGGCCGCAGCAGCTCACGCGTGATCCGGCGCGGCTCGCCGTGTCCTCCGGCATCGGCGGCGGTGTCCGAGCCCGCCTCGTCCACGGCGTCCACCACGATGACGACCGGTGGTCCCTTGCGGCTTCGACGCGTGAGTTCCTGGAGCAGGGCGGCCGTGCCGTCCACCTCGGCGCCGAGCGCGGTGGCGATCCGCTCGACCACCTCCTCGAGCCGCTTGTGCCGCGCGTGGACGGCGGCCGTCACGCACCCCTCGTGGACCACGGTGGCGGGATCGACGCCCGCCAGGTCGAAGCGCGCGCGGTACCCGTCGTCCGACAGGGCCACGATCCTGCCGAGCACCGCCGACTTCCCGCATCCGGGGCTTCCGGTGACGACCCGGCCCCTGCCGTCGCTGTCGACGGCGGTGAGCCACTCCACGAGCTCGGTCAGAACGCGGATCCGTCCGCTGAAGTAGAGGCCCTGCTCGGACTCGAACTCCACGCCTCGCGATCGCGGGCCGAAGTGTTCGGTCAGATCGCGGGCGGCCACGCGCCGCTGCACCTCCAGGTCGGTACCCAGCGGCGGCAGTTCCTCGCGGAAGCCCGCGTTCGGCAGGAAGGGTGCCAGGCCGGTCACCAGCCCTCCGGCGAGTTCGGCGCGCTGCCCGTGCCCGTCGGCGTCGAAGTGCTCGTTGACGGCTTTCACGAGCTCGGTCAGGTCCACGTACTGCTGGCGCTGTCCGGTGCGATCCGTCGTGACCTGTACGGCGAGACGCAGCGCGGCCGCGAAGGCGCCGTCCTCGGCGAGGTCCTTCCGGCGGGCCGAAGCCAGGAACCACAACCCGCTCGAGGCCCCCGAGCCGCCGTGCCGGTACGCGAGGGCCTGGAGCGCGACTCCGGCGGCGTCCGCGCCTCCGGCTCCGGCGGAGCAGGTGTCGAGGATCACGAGGAGATTGCGCAGGTCGCCCCGGCAGAGAATGCGCACGAGGTCCTCGGTGGCCAGCGCGGTCGTCGCCGGGTCCTCCTCACGGGAATCCCAGCACATCAGGTAGTGCCGGTCCCTGCCCTCCACGAGTCCGTGGCCCGCGAAGTACAGGACCACCACGTCGTCGGGGGTCAGACGGGCGTCCGCCGACCAGTGGCCGAGCTTCTGCCGTACCTGCTCGGCCCCGTCGTAATCACCGAGTCCCGGCAGCACGGACCGGTATCCGAAGCCTTCGAAGAGTTCGGTCAGCGACCGGACGTCCGCCGGCACCTCCTGGAGTTGTTCCTCCGCCGGGAGATGGCGGTAGCGACCTGTGCCCAACGCTATGAAGAATCTCCGCCCCACGCGCAGCCCCACTAACGCTCACCGACTGGCCTTCGGACGAACTGTAACGATGTGATCGCCGTCCGTACCGGTCAACGGGTGAAGAGGAGCGGATACGCCCCTGTCCGTATCCGAAACGCCCGGGGCGGCGGACGCGGTTCGGCGAGGAAGCCGGCCCGCCGAGGTCGACGCCCGGTACGTTCGCACCGCTCCTGGCGGCGATCCGGGCGTCGCACCGGCCACGGGGGGATCCGCCGAACGGCCCCGTCCCGGTCCGGTGCCGGAAGGCCGGGGGAACGGCCGAACCGGGCCTCGACTCCGCGCACGAGGAGCTGACTTCGCCATGTCGCGTGCGCCGAGGGCGAGTTGACGCCGCGAGCCGCCGCGGCCGTCCGTTCCCGCCGGGCGGATTCCAGCCGTGTCGGCATCAGCCGGACCGGCAACGCGGTTCCGTTCAAGGCGAGTTCGGGTGCTGTCAGCGGCCGGGCAGTCGTCACGGGAGCCGTTCCGCCGGCCGAACAGTTTCGGTCACTCGGGCATCCCGACGGACGCCGAACGACTATCGTCTCGAATTGACGTCTCCTGAGCGACCGGCAAAGCTCGGAGATCCCGTCATGGCCGCTTTCATCCACATCACGGACCACTTCACCATCCCCCATGAAAGGTTCCTTTCGTGATCAACAGCAATCACGGGACTGATTACGAGAGCCTTCCGCTCGACCGCAAGGGCCAGGCCGAAGCCTTCGACGCCATCGGCGACCGCTACGACGAGGCCTTTCCGCACAAGGAAGGCCAGGTCGCCGCGGGCGAGTGGCTGATCAGGTCGCTGGGCGAGGGGGCGCGGGTCCTGGATCTCGGCTGCGGCACGGGGGTGCCGACCGCGCGCCAGATGACGGACGCGGGGTTCGAGGTGGTGGGGGTCGACCTCTCCGGCGGCATGGTGGGACTCGCGAGCGCCTACGTGCCCGACGCGACCTTCCATCAGCTGGACCTCGCCGACCTGCGCCCGGGCGGGCCGCGCGACCTCGGCCGTTTCGACGCCGTCTCCGCCTTCTTCTCGCTGCTGATGCTCCCGCGCGCGGAGATCCCCCTCGCCCTGCTGACCGTCCGTCATCTGCTGTCACCCGGCGGCCTGTTCGTCCTGTCGATGGTCGAGGCCGATGTGGACGACTTCGCGATCCCGTTCCTCGGGAACACGATCAGGGTCTCGGGCTACCTGCGGGAGGACCTGCACAGGGTCGTCGAGGAGGCGGGCTTCGAGATCGTCGAGGAGACCTCGTACACGTACGCCCCCGCGGTGACCGACGTTCCGCCCGAGGAGCAGGTGTTCCTGTGCTGCAGGCGGTGTGACTGAGGAGGCGGAGTCCGAGCCGCGGACCGCGCCACCCACCGGACGGGACAGAACGCGTGACCGAGCACCACACCCCACACAAGGGCACCGCCCCACCGCAGGGCCTCCTCCCGCCTGCCACTGTGGCGGACGGCCCCGTGCCGCAGACCGACCGCCTCCGGTACCTCGACGTGGCGACGCGGCGGATCGCCCGCGGGATGGATCTGGACGAGACGCTCCGGGAACTGCGGCAGGCGGCCGTACCGGCGTTCGCGGACGCGGTCTTCGTCCATCTCGACGATCCGCTGCCGGTGGGCGCGGAACGGTCGACGGCACCCGTCGTGCTGCGACTGCACAGCGCCGACCGCGTGTCGCCGACGCACGCCGACACGCCCCCGCCGCCGCTCCCCGAGGTCGCCGAGCGCGTACAGCCGGCCGGCGGCGGCCGGCTCGCCGAGCTGCTGCGGGACGGGCGCCCCGCGTTCGGTGACGCGCCCGGCAACGCGCCCGCCGTCGCCGAACTGCTCGCGGCGGGGACCGGCCCCGCGGGAGCGCTCCCGCCGGGCCACCGCCTGATCATCGCGCCCCTGCACGGCAGCCATCACGTCATGGGCACGGTCGTCCTGCTGCGGGGCGCGGACCGCCCCGTCTTCACCGGCGACGACCTGCTCGTCGCCTCGCAGCTCGCGACGCACACCGCGCTCGGGGTCCAGAAGGCGGTGATGTACGGCCACGAGGCCGCCGTGGCGGACACGCTCCAGCACACCATGCTCCCGTCGTCGCTGCCCGAACCCACCGGCGTCCGGCTGGCCAGCCGTTACCTGCCCGCCTCGAAGACCGCTCAGGTCGGCGGCGACTGGTACGACGCGATCCCGCTCCCCGGCAACCGCGTCGCGCTGATCGTCGGCGACGTCATGGGCCACTCCATGACCTCCGCCGCGATCATGGGCCAGCTGCGCACCATCGTGCAGACCCTCGCCGGTCTCGACCTGCCGCCCGACGAGGTCCTGCACCACCTCGACGAACAGGCCCAGCGGCTGGGCAGCGACCACATCGCGACCTGCCTCTACGCGATCTACGACCCGATCTCGCACCGCCTGCTGATGGCGAACGCCGGTCACCCGCCCGCGGTACTGCTCCACGAGGACGGCCGGGCCGAGGTCCTGGGGGTCCCGCCCGGCGCCCCGATCGGCGTCGGCGGTGTCGTCTTCGAGTCGGTGGAGATGGCCGCGCCCGCCGGGGCGACCCTGGTGCTGTACACCGACGGGCTCGTCGAGTCCCGGGACACGGACATAGGAAGCGGCGTCGAGGCGCTGCGGGTCCGTCTCCAGAGCACCGCCCAGGCGCTCGCCTCCCTGGAGGTGCTCTGCGATCACGTGCTGGGGACCCTGGGCCCGGGGACCCGGGACGACGACATCGCCCTGCTGGCCGCCCGGTTCGAGGGCTTCCCTCCCGACAGCGTCGGTTACTGGTACCTGGCCCCGCACCCGATGACCGCGGGGCAGGCCCGTCGGCTGACCCGCAGGGCCCTGCGCCGCTGGGGTCTCGAGTCCCTGGCCGACCCGACGGAACTCATGGTCAGCGAGATCGTGACGAACGCCGTGCGGTTCGCCTCGCGGCCCCTCTCGCTGCGGCTGCTGCGTACCGACGTGCTCCGCTGCGAGGTGACCGACGACTCGCCCCAGGTGCCCCGGCTGCGGCAGGCCGGTCTCGGGGACGAGAGCGGCCGCGGCCTCTTCCTGGTCAATCAACTCGCCCTGCGCTGGGGCGCGACACGGGTGAGCAGCGGCAAGGTCGTCTGGTTCGAACAGAAGATCCCGGCGAAGTAGCGGCCGCTCCGGTCCGCATTCGGCTGATTCCTGATCGGCGGTTCCGGGGTGCGCATACCCGCGCGGGGTATGGTGGCGGTCCCAGCTCGCGGGAAGTGCGGACGCCCCTGATGACGGTACGAGAGTTGCTCCGGGCCCGGTTCGGCGGCACCGCCCGCCCGGTTCGCGGTCCGGTCGCCGCACCGCGCCCCGCGACCCTGGCGCGACTCCGGCGCGAGTTCCCCGGCACGACCGCCGGAACGACGCCGACGACCCCGCCGCACACCGGGCCGGCATCGGACGCCCGCCCCGCCGCTCCCCTCTCCACCGCGCACATAGGCCACGTCCCCACGGCTTCCCGCGTCCTCTGACGCCGTGCGGCCGTGTGTGGACCGCCCCGGAACGCGTGTCGCGCATCGAGAAGAGGACTCTTCGTGAACAGCATCAACCGTCGCACCGTCCTCGCCGGACTGGGAGCGGCAGGCACCGGCCTGCTCGCCGCCTGCGGCAAGGACGTCTCCAACACCCCCTCCCTCCTCAGCCCTTCCGGCTCCCAGGTCGCCCGCGTGGAGAAGAAGCGCAGCGGTACGGGCAGGGTCCACAGTCTCAACGTGACCGCCGCACCCGCCACGCTCGACCTGGGCGGCGGTGTCCGGGTCAAGTCCTGGGCCTTCGGCGGCCAGGTCCCCGGCAAGGAGATCCGCATCTCCGCCGGCGACACGATCGCCGCCGAACTGTCCAACCAACTGCCCGGCGCCACCACGACGTCCATCCACTGGCACGGCATCTCGCTGCGCGGCGACATGGACGGCGTACCGCCGATCACGCAGGCCCCGGTGCGGGCCGGATCCAGCTTCACGTACCGCTTCGTCGCCGACAAACCCGGCACGTACTTCTTCCATCCGCACGTGGGCGTCCAGGTCGACCGGGCCATGTACGCGCCGCTGATCATCGAGGATCCCAGGGAGCCGCTGTCGTACGACGACGAGTGGGTCGTCGTCCTCGACGACTGGCTCGACGGCGTGACCGGTACGCCCGAGGACGTCTTCGCCGAGCTCAGTCACGGCATGCCCGGCATGAACATGAAGAGCGGCGAGCCGGGGCGGCCGGCGTCCTCGCGGCACCCGTCCGTGCCGGCGCCCCCGTCCGCGTCGGCCCCCTCCGGCGAAGGCGCGCCGACGCGGTTCCGGCTCGGCCGTGCCGCCAGCCCTCTGCTCGGCCGCGACGCCGGGGACGTGAACTACCCGTACCACCTGATCAACGGGCGCGTGCCGACCGACCCGGCCGTCTACAGCGGCAGGCCCGGCAGCCGTGTCCGCCTCAGGATCATCAACGCGGGCGCCGACACCGCCTACCGGGTGGCGCTCGGCGGCCACAGACTGACCATCACCCACACGGACGGCTTCCCCGTCGAGCACGAGGAGGTCGACACCCTGCTGATCGCCATGGGCGAGCGGTACGACGTACTGGTCACCCTCGACGACGGCGTCTTCCCGCTCGTCGCGCTCGCCGAGGGCAAGGACGTCAGCGGCATGGCCATGGTGCGGACCGGATCGGGGGGCCTGCCCGACCCGGCCGTGCGGCCGGGCGAACTGGACGGGCGGACGGTGACGGCCGGACAGCTGCGCGCGAGCGACGGCGTGCGGCTGGAGGCCAAAGAACCCGACCAGGTCCTCCGCGTCAAACTGACCGGCAGCATGGGCGCCTACGACTGGGCGATCAACGGCCACCGGTTCGACATGGCCGACCCGACCGCGAACCCGCTGCTCGTCCAGGAGGGCCGGCGGGTCCGGCTCGACTTCGTCAACGCAACGAACATGTGGCACCCGATGCACCTGCACGGCCACACCTACCAGCTCGGCGACACCGGCCCGCGCAAGGACACGACCATCGTGCTGCCCAGGTCGAAGATGTCCGTCGCCTTCGACGCCGACAACCCCGGACAGTGGATGCTGCACTGCCACAACGCCTACCACAGCGAGGCTGGGATGATGGCGCTCGTGGCCTACGGGGCCTGACTCCACGGGGCCTGACTCCACGGGGCCTGACTCCACGGGGCCCGGCTCCGCGGAGCCCCGGGGCCGGCCGCTCAGCCGAGGAAACTCAGCCGCACCTCGCGGTTCGGGTTGTCCCGGTTCGTGTCCACGAGGCACACCGACTGCCACGTCCCCAGCTCCAGGGCCCCGTCCACCACCGGCAGGGTCGCGTGCGGCGGGACGATGGCGGGGAGGACGTGGTCGCGGCCGTGCCCGGGGCTGCCGTGGCGGTGCTGCCAGCGGTCGTCCGCGGGGAGCAGGGAGTGCAGGGCGGTCAGGAGGTCGTCGTCGCTGCCGGCGCCGGTCTCGATGATGGCGATCCCGGCGGTGGCGTGCGGGACGAAGACATTCAGGAGGCCGTCGCGGCCCGCCGCGACCTCGCGGAGGAAGGCCTCGCAGTCGCGGGTGAGGTCGACGACCGCCTCCGACGAACCGGAGGAGATGTGCAGGACCTGCGTGGTGAAGGCATCGGACATGCCTCAATCCTCTCCCATGCGCCGGACACCGGCCTGTGACCACGGCATCCGGTGGCCGGTCGTCCGCGACCCCGGCACCCGGCGACCGGGCGCGGACGACCGGCCGCCGGCGGTTTCCGGCACGGGTCCGTCAGGTGGCTCACAGCGGGGTGTCCGACGGGAAGATCCCGGGACCCGGTCCGGTTCGTAGAAGCGTGAACAACACCGGGGTGAACGCGCGTGAGGTCGATGTGGTCGTCGTCGGAGCCGGTCAGGCAGGCCTGTCCGCCGCCTACCACCTGCGGCGCACGGGCTTCGAGCCCGAGCGGGACTTCATCGTGCTCGACCACGCGCCGCGTCCGGGCGGAGCCTGGCAGTTCCGCTGGCCGTCGCTGACGTACGGCAAGGTGCACGGCATGCACTCCCTGCCCGGCATGGACCTCACGGACGCCGACCCGGACCGCCCGTCCTCCGAGGTCGTCCCGGAGTACTTCGCCGCGTACGAGCGCGCCTTCGACCTGCGAGTGCGCAGGCCGGTCGACGTCAGGGCGGTCCGGGAGGGGACCGAGGGGCGGCTGCTCGTGGAGACCGGCGCCGGCACCTGGTCGACGCGGGCGCTGATCAACGCGACGGGCACCTGGGACCGTCCGTTCTGGCCGCACTACCCGGGCCAGGAGACCTTCCGCGGGCGGCAGTTGCACACGGCGCAGTACCCGGGCCCCGAGTGGTTCGCCGGGCGGCGCGTGGTCGTCGTGGGCGGCGGCGCCTCCGGCACCCAGCACCTGATGGAGATCGCCGGCCGTGCGGCCGAAACCACCTGGGTCACCCGGCGCCCTCCGGTCTTCCGCGAGGGCCCCTTCACCGAGGAGTTCGGGCGGGCCGCCGTCGCCCTCGTCGAGGAGCGGGTCCGGCAGGGGCTCGTGCCGCGGAGCGTGGTCTCGGTCACCGGCCTGCCGCTGA
>NZ_KZ626895.1 GCF_002911015.1 Streptomyces populi | reverse complement strand
CGAGGCCTGGAAGAGCAGCCGCAAGCCGCTCGCGGGCGAGTTCGTCTTCCGCGGCCGGACGGTCTTCGTGATCGCCAACCACCTCAACTCCAAGGGCGGTGACCAGGGGCTGACCTCGCAGTACCAGCCGCCGACGCGCAGCTCCGAGGTCCAGCGGCACGCCCAGGCGACCGTGGTGAACGCGTTCGCGAACGAGATCCTGAAGACGCAGAAGAACGCCGACGTCATCGCGCTCGGCGACATGAACGACTTCGAGTTCTCCGAGACCGCCAAGATCCTCGAGGGTGACGGCGAGCTCTGGTCGGCGATCAAGTCGCTGCCGAAGAGCCAGCGTTACACGTACGACTACCAGGGCAACGCCCAGGTCCTCGACCAGATCCTGGTCAGCCCCTCGATCCGCAAGGGCTGTGACCTGGAGTACGACAGCGTGCACATCAACTCGGAGTTCTCCGACCAGATCAGCGACCACGACCCGCAAGTGCTGCGGTTCCGTCCTTAGCCGCCGCGGTGCGCGAGAGCCCGGCCCCGTCGTCCGGGGGGCCGGGCTCTTCGTCCGCCCGGAGCGCCCGCTCCCCGGCTCGCGGGGCGTGGCGCTCCGGCTCGCGGGGCACGCTTCCCCGGCCCCGTGCGCGGGTCAGCCCGCGAAGACCTCGTCGAGCCAGCCCTTCCAGGCGGTCTCGTTGCCCTTGGCGTCGGCGCCGGGCGCGAAGTCGTGGACGCTCATGCCGACCGGCGCGCCCCAGCGGCCGCGCCCGAAGAAGCGGATGAGCGCGTCGTCGGTGCGCAGCCCGACGAAGTACGGGTCGCGGTAGTCGAGCACCGCGTCGAACTCCTCGCCGCCGGGCCCCTTGGCCCGCACCCGCGCCCCCTCGGCGGTGTCGTCCGCGAGGCCGAGGGCCGGTCCGACGGCCGCGAAGGCGTCGGAGGACGCGGACCCGCCGGGCCCGTCGAAGGTGGCGAAGGCCACCGGGCGGCCCGCGAAGTGGGTCACGTACTCGCGCAGGGTGTGCAGGTAGAAGTCGGTGTGCTTGTCGGCTCCGTCGTACTGGTTGTCCCAGTCGTCGGTGAAGATGCCGCTGTGCACGTACCGGACCCAGGAACCACGGCCGCCGTCACGCGGCTCGATGGTGTGGTCGATCTGGTTGAGGCTCTGCGTCGGGAACCCGACGTCCTCGGTGCGCACGGTCAGCCGGTGCGGCGGGTCCCAGGTGGTGATGACGCTGCCGAAGGGGCCGGCCCCGCCCTCGCGGGGCTCGTACTCCATGGGCCACAGCCAGCCGCCGCTGCCGCTGGTGATCGCGTCCCACACCTGGCCGGGCGGGACGGCGACCTCGTACTCGCGGGCGACCTCGAACTCCTTGGACATGATGACGACTCCTGGATGATCAGTGGGTGGCTTCGGGGCCCGCGGGGGCCTCCACGGGTCCGGTCCCGGCTTCGGGTCCGGTCCCGGCTTCGGGTCTGACCTCGGGATGGACGGCGACGACGATCCGGTGCGGGCGCCCGCCCTCCGCCTCCCCGTCGTGGTACTTGCGGATGAGCGCGCTCACCCCGGCCGTCAGCTCCTCGACGAACGCGGCCCGGTCGGCCGCCGACGCGAAGGTCACCTCGCCGTCGAGCGCGTACGTCGCCAGCCGCTTGCGGGCCTTCGCGGCTCCGGTGAGGAGGGAGCCGACGTCCCGGACGAGCCGGGCGCCGAGCGCGAGGAGCCAGCGGGCGGACAACTGGTCCCGGAAGCGGTCCGGATCGGGCTGCACGGCGGCCAGCGCCTGCGGCGAGATGACGTAGGACGCCGCGGTCGCGCGCATCAGCCGCTCGGTGACGTTGCCCTTGCGGCGCTCGCCCGCCAGCTCGACCAGGCCGTGCCGCTCCAGCGTCTTGAGGTGGTAGTTCACCTTCTGCCGGGGCAGGCCGACCCGGCCGGCCAGCATGGCGGCCGACGCGGGTCCGGCGGCCAGTTCGGCGAGCAGCCGGGCCCTCACGGGGTCCAGCGACACGGCGGCGGCTTCGGCGTCCTCGATCACGGTCACGTCCAGCATGGCTCCAGCCTCTCACCGAAAACTTTTCTTGTCCAGACGGTTCGAATCGTCGGTGAGTCGTGCGGGCCGGACGTCCCGGACGGCCGGCGCCCCGCCGGGGCGGGCGTCCCGGAGCGGTCCCGGGGCTCCCGGCGGGCTTCAGCGGCGCGATCCGGGCAACACGGCGGTCATGGACGAGAAGCGACCGGAATCGAAGCAGCGAGCTCTTCCGGACAGGGACGCGGGCACGGGCGGCCACGACGGCACCGGGGCGGGCGCGGACACGGTGACGGCGGGGGCCGCCGGGAAGGACGGCCCCGTCGGACTGCCCGCGCGAGCGTGGGCGGCCGTGGCCTGGCGCACGGCCAAGGAGTTCCGCGACGACGAACTCCCCGACCGGGCGGCGGCGTTGACCTACTACGGCGTGCTGTCGCTGTTCCCCGCGCTGCTGGTGGTGGTCTCCCTGCTCGGCGTCATGGGGCAGCGCGTGACGAACAGGCTCCTCGACAACGTGGGGGACCTTGCTCCGGGTCCGGCACGCGACATCCTGCGTGACGCGGTGACGCAGCTGGGGCAGAGCGGCGGCACGGGCGGGGTGCTGGCGATCGCCGGGCTGCTCGCGGCGCTGTGGTCGGCGTCCGGGTACGTCGGCGCGTTCATCCGCGCGTCCAACGCGGTGTTCGACCTGCCGGAGGGCCGTCCGGTCTGGAAGGTCACGCCGCTGAGGCTGACGCTCACCGTCACGCTGATGCTGCTGCTCACCGGCAGCGCGATCATCGTGGTGTTCACCGGGCCGCTGGCCGAACGCGCGGGCACCGCGATCGGGGTGGCCGACGCCGCGATCACGGCGTGGTCGATCGTCAAGTGGCCCGTCCTGCTGATGTTCGTCGAGCTGATGATCGCGCTGCTGTACTGGGCGGCCCCCAACGTCTCCGGCCGGGGCTTCCGCTGGTTCAGTCCGGGCAGCGTCGTCGCCACCCTGATCTGGCTGACCGCGTCCGCGGGATTCGCCGTCTACGTCGCCGGCTACGGCTCGTACAACAAGACGTACGGCACGCTCGCGGGTGCCGTCGTCTTCCTCGTATGGCTCTGGCTCACCAACCTGGCCATCCTCCTGGGCCTCGAGTTCGACGCGGAGCTGGCCCGCCGGCGCGCCATCGCCCACGGCCGGCCCCCGGGCGAGGAGCCCTACGTCGAACCGCGCGACACCCGCAAGTGGCCCCCGCGCCTGCGGGCGTTGCGCGCGGCGCGGGAGAAGGCGGAGACGGGGATCGTTCCGGCGGGCGGGAGGGCCCGCCGGGACACCGTCGAGCGGGTGTGACGCGCGGGCCGGGGTCCGGGCGAGGGAGTCCGGACCGAGGCCGCGGGGCGGGCAGGGCGCGCGGGGCGCGGGGCGCCCACGATGCGGCGGCGGACCGGTGTCCGGTCCACCGCCGCATCGTTCCCCTCCGACTCCTCCGACGGGCCCGGGCCGTGCCGTCGACGACCGCCGCGCCGCCGTAGGAGCAGGCTGCCGGTGAGCGCCGGGGCGGGGTGCGGCCCCCGTCCGGACCATGGCGGCCGAGGCGCGCCGGGCCGCGGCGCGGCACACCGGACGACAGGTCCGCGCCCGCCCGGCACGGACACCTCCGGTCCGGCGCCCGCGGCCCGCGGCCCACCGTCCGGACCGCGGCCGTCACCGCCCTCCTCGCTCACGGAGGCTCGTGTACCCGGGCGGGACCGCGCTATCCCTGCGCGCCCCGGTCCCGCAACCGGGCCAACTGGCTCTGGAACCAGTCGAGTCGGGCTTGGAGCAGGGCCGCCTCCGCGACCAGTTCGGGCACCCCGGGACCGTCCGCGGCGATCACGGGACCGCTCGCGGCGACCGCGGAACCGCCGGAGGCCCGGACCCGCAGGCCCTCACCGGCCAGCCGCGCGAAGGAGGCGAGCGAGAGCGAGGTACGACCGCGTACGCATTCCGCGCAGGCGGCCGTCAGGGCGCGCCAGCCCGGACGCCCCCAGCCCGCGTCGGCCAGCGCCGCGGCCACGGCGCCGCAACCGCAGGGGCCGACGGTGGCGCCGCGCACCCGCTGGCGGGCGTGGCGGAAACCCCGCTCGAAGCGGATGTAGGCGCCGAGGACGGAGACTTCGAGGAGAACGGCGGCCCGGTGTTCGGCGGTGCACAGCATCGCCTCGGCGACGGCCCGCTCGTGCACGCAGTGGAAGCCGCAGTCGCAGCGGCGGTGCGGGGCACGGTGCCGCCGCCCGTAGACGCAGCGCGCCTCGTCCAGCACTCCGTACGGCAGCGCGCCGCCCAGCGATACACCGGTGAACCCGGCCCGGGTGCCGTCCTGGGACAGCACCGGGTGGGCGATCTTGTATCCGGTCGGCGGCTCCGTCGGGCGTTCCTCGGGAAGCCGCAGCCTCATCGGCCGGCCGGAACCTCTTCGGGCGCGGACGTCTCCGGCTCCTCGATCGTCTCGGGGAGTTCGAGCGTGTCCTCGTGCGCGCGATCCCGTTCCTCCGCGACTCCGGTGGCGAGTGCCTTGCCGAGCCTCATGACGCCTCCCATGACCTGCGGTCGGTGACCTTCCGTCCCATGGTGGCCCATGAAGGGCCGAACGGGACATAGGGCCTCGGACCGGAGGCCGACGGGACATCTCAGCAACGCTTATCGATACCCCGTAGAAGATTTAAGTGGAGCTGTACGGTCATAGCGCCGAAACTGCTCGTATGACGAACTCCGACCGGTCTCCGGCACCCTTCGGCCGGGCGCTCTGCGCGATGATCACACCGTTCACCGAGGCCGGCGAACTCGACCTCGACGGCGCCCGGCGCCTGGCCGGACGCCTGGTGCGTGAGGGCTGCGACGGCCTGGTGCTGAACGGCACCACCGGCGAGTCGCCGACCACCTCGGACGCCGAGAAGTCCGCGCTGGTCCGCGCGGTCCGCGAGGCGGTCGGCGACCGGGTCCACCTGGTCACGGGCGTCGGTTCGTCCGACACCCGGCACACGGTCGATCTCGCCCTGGCGGCCGGGGAGTCGGGCGCGGACGGCGTGCTCGTCGTCACCCCGTACTACTCGAAGCCGCCGCAGGACGCGCTGGGGGCGCACTTCACCGAGGTCGCGGACGCCTCCGGACTGCCGGTCATGCTCTACGACATCCCCGGGCGCACCGGCACCCGCATCGAGCCGGAGACGATGATCCGGCTCTCCGCGCACCCCCGGATCGTGGCCGTGAAGGACTGCTCCTACGACTTCCTCGGCGCCCAGAAGGTAATGGCGCGGACGGATCTGGCGTACTACGCGGGCTGCGACGAGCACGCGCTCGCCCTGTACGCGGTGGGGGCCGCCGGGTACGTCAGCACGGTGGCGAACGTCGTGCCGGGACCGATGCGGGCCGTGCTCGACGCGTTCGACGCGGGCGACACGGCGGGGGCGGCCCGGCTGATGCGGCGGGCCGTTCCGCTGATCGAGGCGATGATGGCGGCGGGTCTGCCCGGCACGGTCACCGCGAAGGCGCTGCTGGCCGCGCTCGGGCTGCCGTCGGGCCCGGTCCGCGCACCGCTGCGGCCCGCCGGCCGGGAGGTAGCCGACGGGCTGCGGACGGCACTCGCGCACGCCACGGACGAGTTCGCCGTGGCCTAGGGCCTGTCTGACAATTCGCGTCGTCGCCCGAAGGGCGGCCGGGCGGCGTCAGGTGCGTGCTCTCGGCGCGCCGGCCCCGGACTCGCGTACTGGACGTACTCGGGTCTGGGGCCGGTGCGGCGAGTGGGGGTGCCCCCTGCTCGAAGAGCTCGGGGGAGCGTGCATGGCGTCGCCCGGCAGACGGGAATTGTCAGACAGGCCCTAGCGGACCACCGCGCGGGGGTTCAGCGCTCGGCGAAGACGGGCTCCCAGCGCCCCACCGTGCCGTCGGTGCCCTTGAGGAAGCCGCTGAGCGGCACCTCCTTGTCGCTGCCGATGGTGACCAGCACCAGCCGGTTGTGGAACTCGTTCTTGTCGCCCTCGGCGATGTCCCAGGCGATCAGGGACCTGTCGTCGGCCCAGGCGAGGAGCATCTGGCCACGGACCTCGGCCACGTGCTTGCCGGTACGCCGGTCGAGGATCCACGAGGAGGTGTGCCACTTCTCGCCCGCGAACTCCCCGGCGAACCGGGTGCCGTCCGGCGAGGGACCGGCGGCCACGAGCCAGTCGCGGTGCCGCTCCGCGGCGGGCACGCTCACCTCCCGGCCGGACACGTCGTAGAAGCGGTCGCCGGGCGTGATCGACTGCCGGCCCGTGACGGTCCTGCCGTCACGGCAGAACCCGAAGTCCTGGCGTGCGTTGATCTCGTTGCCCTGGTCGTCCCGGACCACCCCCACATCGGCCCAGGAGCCCTTCGCCGACGCCACGTCGAAGACGTAGAAGCCGGTGCGGGAGGACTTCACCGACACGGGAACCCTGTCGATGTCGTCCATCTTGACCCGCTTGTCGGGATTCTCGCTGTACGTCGTCGCCACGAGTCTCGTGCCGTCGTGCGAGAACTCCAGTCCGCCCACCGGGTGGTCGACCTGGATCCACCGCTCGACCTTGCCGCTCGCGAGGTCGAGCAGCCCGATGCGGCGTGCGGGCAGGTGCCGCTCCAGTACGGCGGCGGTCCGCAGTCCGGGGGCCACGGCGACCCACGACCATCGGGGGTCCTTCTTGTAGTGGCCGGACTTCGGGTCGAGCAGCCAGTACGTGCGCACCCTGATGCCCCGGTGGACGCCGTCGTGGACGCTCTGCCAGTCGGTCTTGTTGGTGTAGTAGGCGGCCATCGCCGTTCTCCCGGCCGCGACCAGCGAGTGCACCGGTGACTGTGCCGGGTGTGCCGAGGGCGCCGGGTGCGTGGTGGTCGGCTTGTGGTCCACTCCGCCCGAGGGCCGTACGTCGTGCCCGCCGGAGCCCACGCCCGGCACCGCGATCGTGGCGGTGAGCACCGCGGCCGCGGCGACCGCCACGGACGCGATGCGCCGGGTCCGTCGGCGCCGGCGGACGGCGAGCACACGGTCGGCGAATCCCGGCGGTGTGCGCTGGTCGTCCTCGGCCTGCTCCCGGAACGTGTCGCGCAGGAGTTCTTCGACGTTCACCGGTGTACCTCCACGGGCGAGAAGTCACGGGACGACGGCCGCGTCTCGTGACCCGGGCCGAGCGCGGCCAGTTCGGGGGCGAGTGCCCGCAGCCGGGCGAGCGAGCGATGGGCCGTGGAGCGCACGGTTCCGACGGAACAGCCGAGGAGCCGGGCCACCTCGGCCTCGGGCAGGTCCTCGAAGTAGCGCAGCACGAGCACGGTGCGCTGCCTCGCGGTGAGCCGGGCCAGCGCGCCCCGCATGACGACCCGCAGTTCGGCGGCCGCCGAGGAGTCCGTGCCGGGGGCCGCGGGGCCGGACGCCTCCGGTGGTTCGGCGACGCTCAGTTCCCGGCGGCGCCACTTCAGCCTCCAGCGGCTCACCTGCTGCCGGTACAGGATCCGCCGTACGTACGCCTCGGGTTCGTCGATCCTGTTCCAGCGGCCCGCCGCCTTGACCAGCGCGTTCTGCAGCAGGTCCTCGGCGGCGTGCCGGTCTCCCCCGCTGAGCAGCGCCGCCGTCCTCAGCAGCGCGGGCGACCTGTTCGCCACGAAGTCCCGGAAGCTCTCCTGTGCTTCGGCATCCATCGTCACCTTCTCGTCCCCGGCGGCCCCTTGCGACCCACCCCTGTGTCCCTGGTGACGCACGCCGTCACCCCCCGCTATGCCTCCCGGTACGAACCGAGCCGAAAATATTCACCCGCCCCCGCCCCGGGCGTCCTCTACGGTGGCCCGATGAGCCGCCCGCTGCTGTTCCTCGACGTCGACGGCCCGCTGAATCCGTACGCGGCCCAGCGGGAGCGCCGGCCCGCGGGGTACACCACGATCCGGGTGGCCCTGGAGCCCGGCCGGCCTCTGCGCGTCTGGCTCCGCCCCGACCACGGCCGCGCCCTCCTCGCCCTCGGCTACGACCTGTGCTGGGCCACCACCTGGATGGACGCCGCCAACCGCTGGATCGCCCCCGTGATCGGCCTGCCCGAACTGCCCTGGGTCGACTTCACCGGCGCCCTCTTCGCCGAGCGCCCCGACGGTGTCCACTGGAAGACGGAACGCATCGTGGCCCACGCCGACGGCCGCCCGTTCGCCTGGGTGGACGACGAACAGAGCCCGGCCGACGAGACGTTCGTCGCCGCCCGCCATCCGGCGCCCGCGCTGCTGCGGCACGTCGACCCCCGCCTCGGCCTGCGCGAGCCCGACTTCGAGGCCCTGACGGAGTTCGCGGCGGACCTGGACGTCTAGGAGCGGGGCTGTCCGGTGCCGGTTCCGGCCTCGTGGAGCGTCCGGGCCAGCAACAGGGCGCCTCCGGCCGCCGCCCCCACCGCTCCCGCGGCCAGGAAGCTGCGGGAGGAACGCCAGGACAGCACCGACCATCGGGACTGCGCGGAGAACAGCGATCCCGTGCTCAGCCACGACCCGGTCGAGATCAGCGACAGGGCGGAACCGATCGAACCGACCGACAGGGCGCTTCCGATCGAACCGACCGACAGGGCCGAACCGACGGACCCCACGGACAGCACCGATCCCACCGAGCCGATCGACAACACGGAGTCCTGCGACCACAACGACAGCACCGAGCCGGAGGAGGTACGACGGACCGACCGCGCGGGCAGTTTTGTCATGGGGCCATCCTGCCCGCCGCCGCGCCGTTCCGTGGGGTTGTCGGCGGACGGCGCGGGGTTCGGGTGAGGACCTTCCGGCACCCGGCTCACCGCACGGCGGGACGGATCCCCTCGGGGACGGCGGGGTCGTCGTGCGGCACGGGCGTTCCTACCGCCAGGGATCGAGGGCGTGCTTGCCGTGGGTCCGGCCCGCTTCGAGTCGCCGCAGCACCGTCGCCCCCTCGGCCAGGGGGTGGACCCGGGGGGTGCCGGGCGGGTACACGCCGTCGGCGATCAGGGCCTCGATCTCGACGAGCAACGACCGGTAGAGGGACGGGGCCGCGGCCGCCAGCGCCCCGATGTGCAGGCCCTTGACCTGGACCGGGTGGGTGAAGACCAGGTCGTGCGTGGTCAGGGTGGCGTCGCCGGAGGCGGCGCCGAACACGACGACGCGTCCGGTGAACGGTCTGGTGACCGACAGACTGGTCCTGAACGTGGCCCGTCCCACTGATTCCAGGACCAGGTCGACACCACCGGTCAGACGGGTGATCTCCTCCGCCAGATCGGGGCGTCGGCTGTCCAGGACCTCGTCGGCGCCGAGCGCTTCGACGGCGTCGTGCTTCGCCGGCGACGCCGTGGCGATCACACGCGCACCGTAGTGGCGGGCGAGGCGGACGGCGGCCTGCCCCACGCCTCCGGCCGCCGCGTGCACGAGGACCGTCTCGCCCGCACTGATCCCGCCCAGCGGCCTCAGTGCGGCCAAGGCGGTGGCCCAGTTCAGCACCAGGCCGAGGGCCTCGGCGTCGCTCCAGCCGGACGGCACCGGAAGCACTCCCGCGGCCGGCATCGTCATGTACTGCGCGAAGGCCCCCGGGCCGACCCCGACGACGTGGGTGCCGGGCCGCAGGGGACTCCCGACGTCCGGGCCGGCACCGACGATCTCGCCGGCGGCCTCGAAGCCCGCCGCGTAGGGCGCCCGCGGGCCTCCTCCGTAGGTTCCCCGGGTCTGCATGACGTCGGCGAAGTTGACCCCGGCGGCGCCGACACGGATCAGGTACTCGCCGGGCCCCGGGACGGGGCGGGGCCGGTCGGTCGTGAGGGCCAGCTCCCCCGGTCCCCGGTGCGACCGCTGGACCAGTGCTCGCATCGTCTGCTCAGCGGTGCTCTGCCGCTCGTCGGTCTCCATGCGCCGAACGTAGGAGTCTGACACTTGTGTCAAGGTCAAGTGGCGGACGGAGATCCGGCACGGCGGGCCTCCCTCAGATAGGTGTCGAGTGCCGCCCGCTGCTCGCCGAGGATCGCGATGCGGGCGGCGAGCCGGTCGCGATGGCTCTGCACCTCCCGCAGGAACTCCGCGCACACCGTGCCCGTGCCGGCTCCGGACCCGTCGGGGAGGCGGGGCAGGAGTTTCCTGATCAGCCGCACGGGCAGCCCGGACTCCAGCAGCGAGCGGATGACGAGCACCCGGTCGATCGTGGACCGGCAGTAGTCGCGGAACCCGTTGTCGAGACGGCCGGGGACGATCAGGCCCTGGTCCTCGTAGTGCCGCAACGACCTCGCGCTCACACCGCCGACTCTGGAAGCTTCACCGATCCTCATGCTCGGAGGCAACGCCCGGAGGCGCCACGGTCTTCCGGCCGTCGCCCACGGCGGGGCGGAGATCTTCCCGGGCCGGCCCGGGGCCGTGGAAGGACGCTCGGCACCGACCGGCGTCGCCCCGGACGGCCACACGTCACGGCTGCTCGAGGTCAGTTGTGGCTGTTCTGACTTCGATGCAGCTCAGGGGGTCGACTTGCCCCGTGGGCCGTATCGGGGCCGTATCGGGGCCGTCTCCGGTGCTCTCCGGGTCCCGGAAGACCCGGTCGACGGCGGCCCGAGCGCGTGCCTCGCTGTTCGGCATCAGGTGATCGCGATCAGCCGCAGGCACAGCCTCAGCGACCTCTTGCGCCCGGGCAGCCATGGCCTGGGTGTGCAGCCGGCGGTTCCCGAGCTTCCCGAGCGGAGGAAGCAGGAACTCGGCGAGGACTGCTGCCCCTTGGGGTGTGTCCGGTGCGGAAGACAGGGATGGAACGGCAACCGAGACGAACACGGAGCCGACAGACCACGAACCTGGTTCATGCTCGCGGCGCGGTAGGACTTTCCCTGCTTCATCAAGGCCCGCGCACAGCGCGGGCGCGCGCCGCCTTGCCGGCGGGGCTGCCGCCCTGTCTTCGCCAGCGGCAGCCCCGCCCGGCGGCGCGCTAGCGAGCTGCGGGCACGAAGTGGGAGACACCCTCTGCGGCTGGGGCGGTCGGCTCCACGGCTTTAGGCAGCCACTTTGGGGCGAGCCTCGAAGATCATGGCCCCAACGTCGTGCTTTAACGGGCAGGTCCACAGACTGCCCGACTCGCCGGAAGCTTAAGGGGCCATGATCACTCGCCCCAAAGCAGCTCCAGCCCAAAGCCGCTCCACCGACCTTGGCTGCTCATCTGCACCGATCGCCCGCATAACTAGTGACACGCATGATAGAACGGCCCCACGATCTGATAGGGGGCTGCGATCTGTGGTTGGTGTTGAGCTTGCGATCGGTAAGGCGTTGGCAACTGCGGCTGCCAGAGCTACCGGTGGAGGTGCTGCGAAGCTCGCTGGCATCCCGGGGGCTGCGTTCACTGCTCGTTGGAGAAATCGGAAAACAAGGGCAGCTCTAACACGGCAGACAGAGGCATCAATTGGCCTCGACCTTCCCCCAGAGACGGCGCACTCCCTCGCTGAGTATCTCAACTCACCGGACTTCGAATCGATCGCTCTGTCACTCGTTACGCAAGTCTGGGCTAGCGCCGGCGCCAAAAAGCAGGAGCAAAATTTCACAGCCACAAGGGAAAAGCTTGAAGAATCAATTCGACTGAATGTCGAGGCAGATCCCGAGCTGATTGACGACATCGCTCGGGCTGCATGGCAAGCTCTTGTCGAGAAAAGCTTCGAGAATGCCTCCAAGATTGCGGCAACTCAGGGTGAGTCGCCCTTAACCCGCGCCGCTTTGCTTAAAGTCTCAGCCTGTCACGTCGCTTCTGACGCAAAGTCTGCAAAAGCATTTGGCAATATTGACGACCTTGCGAATTTTCATAACTTTGAGAGCCAAATGCGCGATCAGGTAAAAAACCTGCACGCGACCATGAAGCTTCCGCATGCAGGCACGACAAAAAAGGTGCCGTACAGCAAACTCTTTGTAGAGCCCAGGCTAGAGTTTCCAGTCGGGCAGGAGCAAGAAAAATTGCTCGCGAATGTTCACCTACAGGACATGCTCTCGACCTCGCACAGGACAGTTATCCTGGGCGATCCCGGCGGCGGGAAATCCACACTTTCCCTTAAGCTTGCCTACGAAATCGCACGGACTACGGCGCACGCCACCGGCGCTCAAGTGCCACTTCTTTTTATTCTCAGAGATCACATTGAGGGTTTCAAGGCAAATAACCTAACTTTAGTCGAGCATCTCGAGGGCGTGTGCAAAAAGCCTTACAACGTCGAACCGCCACAGGGTGCAATCGAATATGTTCTACAGAACGGGCGAGCCTTCGTAATTTTTGATGGGCTTGATGAGCTGACTGACACTTCACTAAGGCGTCGCGTCGTAGAATTCGTCGAGTCCTTTGTCTACATGTACCCTGACGTCCCCGTGCTGGTCACCTCCCGAAGAGTGGGATACGACGAAGCCCCCCTGGATGATTCTCTTTTCCGAACAGTCAACCTCGCTGAGCTGCAGAGGGAACAGGTTCGGGATTATGCTAATAAATGGTTCCTCTTGGATGAGACGGTAGAGAAGGGCAGGAGGTCAGAGCTCGCCAAGTCATTCCTGCAAGACAGTGAGTTCGTGGCAGACCTGCGAAAGAATCCGCTCATGCTTTCTCTGATGTGTGGCATTTATGCGTCAGAGAACTATATTCCCGCCAACCGGCCCGATGTCTACAAAAAGTGTGCGGAACTACTTTTTGAGAAGTGGGACAAGCAGCGGGGAATCGGAATCCCGCTTCCGTTCGACGCTCACGTAAAGCATGCCCTGAACGCTCTTGCTCTATGGATGTATTCCACCCCTAAAGCGCAACATGGCCTTAAGCGAGAGGATCTAATTCAATTCGTCAGTAAATTTCTGCTGGAGAAGCGATTTGACGACGAAGCGGAAGCAGAGAATGCGGCAACTAAGTTCGTCGACTTTTGTACAGGTCGCGCCTGGGTGCTGACGGACGTAGGGTCAGATATCAACCAAGGTATTTATGGCTTCACGCACCGAACTTTTCTTGAGTATTTCGCAGCGAATCAGATAGTCCGACAGAATTCTTCAGCGCGTGCATTGTTTGACTTGCTCGCACCGAAGATTTCTGCTGCGGAGTGGGACGTAGTGGCGCAGTTGAGTCTTCAAACCCTCGGAAATAATGTCGATGACGGAGCGGACGACTTCCTTCAGCTCGCGGTCGACGAGGTGCGAGAGGGAGACTCAAGCTCGGCGGCTAGGAACATCATTTCCTTCTGTGGGCGATCCCTCTCTTTTGCTGTGCCAAAACCCGGGATCATCCGCGATATTTGCGACAAGGCTGTCAGAATTTCCGGAACCCAGCGAAATAGCCCATCGCCACGCGACGTTCTGGCTCTGCGAGATTTCGCTCCTTTGGAGTCAGTCATGCGCTGCAGCGTCGAAAACCTGCCATCTGTCGCGAAGGCAATCCGTGAATCAGTGCTCAAGTTGGTCGAAGAAGAGCCAGATAACGCCCGTGCGCTGTGTCAATGCCTATTTTTGTGGAATATTCCAGGGCAGGCGATGGGACACTCGGCTACGCTTCCAGCGGCGAATGCTGAAGTCTGGCAGAAATTGAACCGTGAGCTCTTTTCTCAAGTGCGTGACAACTTGTCACTGCACAGTGAAGAATCCTACTGGGCGTCGCAGTTGCGGGTCATTCTGGGTGAGATCTCGATCACGGAGACACTTAGGCGATTCGGGGTGGAAAGTCTTTATGGCGTCGACTCGAATCTCACGCAGCCTTTCGTTCGCCCTCTTGTGCTATCGGTCCCAAGTTTGCGATCTCCTTATCAGAGCGTGTCACGCTCCTATGAGGACCCGGTTATCTTGAAGCGGGCAGCCGAGGAAGCAGGTGACTACCTTCTGCAGTTGCCAACCCCATGGTTCTCCGCAAGTGCAGTCCTAAAGGATCTCGCTTTCGCAATTCTTCGCAGCGCTCATGTATCATGCGCTCAGCTAGAGGGAAAAGAACTCGAAGCCGTTCTCTTGATGCTTTGCCCGATAGGCGAACTTATTGCCGACGAAGATACTTACGGCCATGGCAGAACTTACGGAGACATTCCTACAGTAATTTCGAAGTGGGCTAGAGCTCGCCGAGACCCAGACTTCACGCCCGGTGCCCTTGCTACCCTTCGCTCGCTAAATCTGAACTCGGAGGTATCAGAGTTCATTGCGCGCTGGATTCGTGGTGACGTGACTCTCGTCGGTGCCGACAAGAATTAGAAATTAAATGCTTGAGCTTTTTGAATCATGTGATTCGTGATGATGTGGATCGGCCGGGGGGCGGTCCGCACGATCATCTGAGTCCTACGCTGTCACATCTGCGCTTTCAGTGAACAAGACAGTCTCAACGCGCTTCATCGGCCCGTCCGACCTGACATCTACGGCTGACACCAACGATGTTGAACGCAGGCGGCCTTGAGCGAACGTCCACGCTCCACCAATAGCACTGCGAGGGCGGTTCGGCGGCCGCCGGATCGAACTTACAAGACGGTGCTCACCGGGCCTCAAGGTCGGTGCACAAGTAGGGTCCCAGGGATGACGAGTTCTCTTGAGCATGTGGGCAGCAGAGAGGCCCTGGCCGCCTTCGTTCGCTCGTTGCAGCACAGTCACGCCGAGGACGGAAGCTCATGGGAGAACGCGGATCTCCCGAGCTGCCTGGAGGCCTTGGCGGCATGGATCGATGACGCCGACGGCTGGTACAGCAACGCTGGCCGCGAGCTGCCGGTCAGTGGCGACTGGACGTTCTTCGCACGAGCTCTGCAGGCCGCGACCATCTACGAGTAGTCCGCGCTGTGTCGAATGCCTGTCGAAGTCGCGTGGTAAGCCGCCGTTGATGCCAGTGACCGCCCAGGTCGGGAACCTGTCGCGGGTGCACGAGCCAGGCGCCTTCTAAGCCCTGCGCCGCAGTCCTATCGATCCGGTGCTAGTCATCGGCGTAGGTCCATTCCTCAACGACCCAGTCATCAGACGCAGTTGATCGCCATGCGACGTATCCAGGTGGCATGGTGGCCAGCTGGGCAACTGACGGGTCCAAGTCCAAGACGTGCTGGAGGTGGAGGACCGATGAGGCATCACTGCCGTTGGGATCGTGGACGCCGTCGCTCACGAGCCAGTCATCCTCGTCATCGTGGATCACAGTGAGGGCCGGAAACTCCCCAGCCGAGACCGTCCTTTGGATGATCGCAAGCAAGTCATGGGGGAAGGCTTCCCCTTCAAACGGCCAGCTCAGCTGAGGCTGCATAGATCCCATGCGGGTGATTCTGCGTACAGCAGCGAGGTACAGCAACCACAGCAGCCGTCCCTGCTCAGCAGTGGGCGCCACGGGCTCATCTTCGTCCGGTACGGCCCTGATCGACCGTTCTCTCTAGAGCTACGGATCAGAAGGTGCTCGCCTCTCCTTCGTGGCTCCTCTGTCAGTGGTGTCCGCTACGGTCTGAGCTGTTGGGCCGGTCAGGTTCGTCCGACAGGACTCCGCGGTCATGAGGGGTGGGAATTAAGGTCCCCGGCAGCCAGCTCGGGACTCAACCGATGAAACCGTGCCCCACCCCTCTCCGCGCCTTCTCGGCATGGCCCAACAGCTCCCGTGCCTTCCTCAACACACGAGCGCCCTCCCGGGCCGTCCTGGGGCCGTGGGAGGGCGCTCGATGGTGACCAGCGTCGACAGGTGCCGACAGCTCAGCAGCAGGTCAGAGCGGTGATCGGTTAGACAGCCACAGGTCACGGCCACCCTTGATCAGTTGTGGCTGTGCAGGATCTCGTTCAGGCCGCCCCAGACCGCGTTGTTCGGGCGGGCCTCGACGGTTCCGGTGACCGAGTTGCGGCGGAAGAGGATGTTCGAGGCGCCGGACAGGTCGCGGGCCTTGACGACCTCGCCGTCGGGCATCGTCACGCGGGTGCCCGCGGTGACGTACAGCCCGGCCTCGACCACGCACTCGTCGCCGAGAGCGATGCCGACGCCCGCCTCCGCGCCGACGAGGCAGCGCTCGCCGATGGTGATGCGGACGTTGCCGCCGCCCGAGAGGGTGCCCATGGTGGACGCGCCGCCGCCGATGTCCGAACCGTCGCCGACGACGACACCGGCGGAGATGCGGCCCTCGACCATGGAGGTGCCGAGCGTGCCCGCGTTGAAGTTCACGAAGCCCTCGTGCATGACGGTCGTGCCCTCGGCGAGGTGCGCGCCGAGGCGGACCCGGTCGGCGTCGGCGATGCGGACGCCCTTGGGAGCGACATAGTCCGTCATGCGCGGGAACTTGTCGACGGAGGTCACCTGGAGGTGCAGGCCGGCGGCGCGCGCGTTCAGCCGGACCTTCTCGATGTCGTCGACGGCGACCGGGCCGAGCGAGGTCCAGGCGACGTTGGTGAGCAGCCCGAACAGGCCGTCCAGGTTCTGGCCGTGCGGCTTGACCAGGCGGTGCGAGAGGAGGTGCAGACGCAGGTACGCGTCGTGCGCGTCGAGCGGCTTGTCGTCCAGCGACGCGATGACCGTACGGACCGCGACCACCTCGACGCCCCGGCGGGCGTCCGGACCGATGGCCTGCGCGGCTCCCTCGCCGAGCAGTTCCACGGCCCGCTCGGCGGACAGCCGCTCGGTGCCGGCCGGGCCGGGCTCGGCGGACAGTTCGGGGGCGGGGAACCAGGTGTCGAGAACGGTCCCGTCGGCGGTGAGGGTGGCGAGCCCGGCGGCGACGGCGCCGGTGGTACGAGAAGCAGTCGTGTCGGTCATGGGTGCAACCTAACTTGACGGGGGCCGCGCGGGCGAACCGGTGCGCGGTCCGTCTCGGTGACCGGGCGACCGGCCGACCGGCGAACCGCCCACCCACCTCGCCGGCCTGCCTCCCGTCGCCCCGCCGGACCACCGCCGGACCACCGCCGACAAGCCCACCGGACCGCCCCGGTCACCCCGCCGGACCGTCTCCCGTCGCCCCGCCGCACCGGAGGATCCGGCCCAGCACCTCCCGCGCGTACTCCTCGTCGTACGACGTCCCCGTCAGCAGCATCTGGAGACAGATCCCGTCCAGCAGGGCGACGAGCGCCCGCGCGGTGACCGGATCCGTGCGGCGGGTCAGCGGCTCGACGAGGCTGTCGATCCACTCGGCGGCCACCGGGCGCAGCGCGGGTCTGCGGAGGGCGGCGAGGTAGAGCTCGTACTCCAGCTCCACGCCCGTACGGTCGCCGGCCAGCCATTCGCCCATCAGTCCGGCGAGTTCGGCGGCCAGGTCCGCGCGCGTGTCCTCCAGGGTTCCGCGCGCGGCGAGCAGCTCGGCGAAGCCCTCGTTCGTCTGGCGCAGGGCCGCGACCATCAGGTCGTCGAGGGTCCTGAAGTGGTACGTGGTGGAGCCGAGCGGCACATCGGCCTCGGCCGCGACGGAGCGATGGCTGAGCCCGGCGATGCCCCTGGCGCCGACGACGCGGATCGCCGCGTCGATGATCCGCTGCCGCCGCCCGGGGTCGTACCGCCGTGCCGTCACGGTCCGCCGTCCGCGGCACCGGGCCCGGACATCAGTGCGCCCCGCCCAGGTTCAGCAGGACGACCCCGCCGATGATCAGCAGGATCCCGGCGGCCTTCGCGGCCGTGAGTCCCTCGCCGAGGAACAGCATGCCGATCACGGCGATGGCGGCGGTGCCGACGCCGGCCCAGATCGCGTAGGCCGTGCCGACCGAGACGGTCTTCAGGGTCTGCGCCAGCAGCGCGAAGGCGACGAGGTATCCGAGGACGGTCGCCAGGGACGGCCAGAGTCTGCTGAAACCCTCGGTGTACTTCATCGCGGTCGTCGCCCCGACCTCCGCCGCTATGGCACCGGCGAGCAGCACGTATCCCATGTGTACGACTGTACACATGGGACGCGGCGGACGCGTACGGGTGTACGCATCCGGCGTCCACGGAGTTACGTGCATGGATCCCGTATATGCCATGGGCACCATCCGCCCCAGCGGATATCGTTCGCGATCACAAGGGGGCCGGAGCCGAACAGACCCCCGACGACACATGGAGCGCGAGGGGCATGTCGGACAGTTCTGGGTGGGGACCGTCGGGGCCGTCGGGGCCGTACTGGGGTGCCCCGGGCGGCTGGGGCTGGATGCCGCCGCCCCCGCCCAAGCCGGGTGTGATCCCGCTGGCCCCGCTCGGCGTGGACCACATCCTCGGCGGCGCCTTCGGTACGATGCGCCGCTACGCGAAGCCGCTGTTCGGGGTCGCCCTCGCGGGCGTCCTGGTCCTGGCGGCCCTGACGCTCGGTCTGGAAGTGGTCGCCTACCTCGCGACGAAGGACCAGTTGCACCGCATGACCGCGGCGCCCCGGTCCGTCGACGGGGCCGATCTGCGTGCGGTCCTGATCGCGTTCGGCTCCGCTTGGGCCGTGGGCATGCTGGTGGCGCTGGTGGCGGGCTCCTTCATCCAGGCCTCGTCCGCGGCCACCCTGCACGACGCCGTTCTCGGCCGCCGGACGCACTTCGGCGCCGTCTGGAAGCGCGCATGGTCGCGCACCCCGTCCGTCCTCGGGGTGACCCTGCTGATGGGCCTGTTCATCGCGGTTCCGGTGGCCCTGTTCGTCTTGATGATCTTCGCGGCGATGCTGGCCGTGGTGATGAACGGCGAGCCCTTCATACCGGCCGCCCTCGCCTTCCTGCTCCTGCTGCTCTCGGTGCCGCCGGCGCTCTGGCTCCTCGTCCGGTTCAGCTTCGCCCCGGCCGCCGCGGTGCTGGAGGGGGCGTCCCCCCTGACGGCCCTTCGCCGGTCGGCGCGGCTGGTGCGCGGCGCGTGGTGGCGCACGTTCGGCATCACACTGCTGGGAAGCCTGATCGCGTTCATCGTCTCCCTCGTGACGAACCTGCCGTTCCAGTGGGCCACGCCGACCCCTCAGCCCTACACCCCCTCGACCGGGACGTCCGTGAGCATGTCGGAGGTCTACGTCCAGATGCTGCCCGACCTGGGACCGGCCCTGGTGCTCTCGGCGATCGCCAGTGCCGTCGCCCAGCTCTTCTTCATGGTGTTCATGCCGCTGGTGACCAGCCTCCTCTACATCGACCAGCGCATCCGCCGGGAGGGCCTGGCGGACGTGCTGTTCCGCGCGTCCGCCGCCGGGGAGACGCCCGGCCCGGTCGCGTAGCGGCTCAGTCGAGCAACGACTTCTTCGGCCGCAGCACGCAGAACTCGTTGCCCTCGGGATCGGCGAGGACGGTCCAGGTGACGTCCTCGCCCTGCCCCACGTCGGCCCGGCGCGCCCCGAGGGCGAGGATCCGCTCGACCTCGGCGGCCTGGTCGTCCGGTGTGAGATCGATGTGGAGGCGGTTCTTGGCGGTCTTGCGCTCGCCCACGGACACGAAGCAGATTCCGGGCAGTGCGTGCGCGTCCGAGCCGATGACGATCTCGTCCTCGTCCTCGAACAGCACCTGCCAGTCGAGGACACGGCACCAGAAGCGGGCGAGCGCCGGCAGGTCGTGGGCGTCGATGGTCAGTTGGTAGAAGGAGACGGCCATGAACGGCAGTCTCCCCCGGCGACAAGGGCTCCGCCAACAGCCACACCGGCACGCGCACCCCGGCCACGGAAGCACCGCCTCAGGCACACCGGCACGCGCACACCGGCCCCAGGCACACCGGCACGCCTGTACCCGGCGGCGGAAGAGCGTGCCGTCAGGCGCACAGATCCGCACACCCCTCGTGGGGCCCTCGCCCCCGGCCGCCCGCCGCCCCTCACCCGGCCGGGCCTCCACCCCGCCCAACTCCCCTGTTTCTGTGGGCGATTGCCCGAAAAACGCCGCACGTAAATACCTGTACCGATGTGGTAAACGACTGCTCAGTAGTCACCAGTTCCACTACTGTTTCACCAGCCGCACACCGGGTCTCCATGACCACCCCGCTCCGTGTGCCGCGCGCACCCTCCATCTTTCGCTTCGCCCCCCCTCACGCGCTCGACCCTCCCCCCGCTTAGGAACGCGCATGCCAGAAGTGACGCCCGGATCCGGTCCCGACGGATCCACCCCCTCCAGGGAGATCGTGCCCTGGCGCCCCACCCCGCACGGCGCGCCCTACCCGGCGCCGGCCGACCTCGTTCCCGCGTCCCGGCCCTGGGAGCCGATCGGAGCGGACGACGAGGGCAGGCTGCCGGGAACGCGGCGGCTCTGGCTGGCAGGCGGGCTCGCGGTCGCCGTCACCGTCGCCGTCACAGCCGTGCTCTCCGTGCAGACGGGCCATTCCGACGCTTCGTCACGTCAGGCGGACAACAGGACCGTCTCCGACACGGCGAACCCCTTCCTCCTCGGCGGCCCCGCCGCCCCCGCGGGAGCGACCACGGCCCCGGCGGGCAAGAACGCCCTGTCCTCCCCGGGGAGTTCACTCTCGGCCTCGCCGGACGCGACGTCGCGGGAGTCCGCGTCACCGGCCCCGTCCGGCAAGGGTTCCGGCGGCCCGACCGCACCCGGGAAGCCGGCGCCCTCCACGTCCGCGCCCCGGCCGGCCTCCGGGCTGAAGTCGGTCCAGGCGGTCAACTACCCGGAACGCTACTGGCATGTGAGTGACGGTCAGGTCCGGCTCGACCCGGTCGACTCGTCCAGCTCGGCCACGACCCGGCGGGCCGCCAGCTTCAAGGTGGTCGCGGGACTGGCGAAGTCCTCCTGCTACTCCTTCAGCACCGTCGACGGCTCCTATCTGCGCCACCGCGACTTCGTGCTGCGCGCCGACCGGAACGACGGCTCCGCCCTCTTCCGGGAGGACGCCACCTTCTGCCCCCGGACCTCCTCCCGCTCGGGCGCCGTCATGCTGGAGGCGGTCAACTACCCCGGCCGCTTCCTGCGCCACCGCAACTTCCAGCTCGTCCTCGGGCGTTACGAGCGCGACAGGCTCTACGGGGAGGACTCGGCGTTCCGCCTGGTACGGGGCTGGGCCTGAGCCCGGGACGTCCACGGGGACAACACGACGGGGCGGCACCCGAAGGTGCCGCCCCGTGCGAGGTGTCCGGAAGCCGGAGCTCCGGGAATCAGACGTTGAACCCGAGCGCCCGGAGCTGCTCGCGGCCGTCGTCCGTGATCTTGTCCGGGCCCCACGGCGGCATCCAGACCCAGTTGATGCGCAGTTCGTTGACGAGGCCGTCCGTGGCGGACTTGGCCTGGTCCTCGATGACGTCGGTGAGCGGACAGGCCGCGGACGTCAGGGTCATGTCGATCGTCGCGATGTTCGCGTCGTCGATGTGGATGCCGTAGATGAGGCCGAGGTTGACGACGTCGATGCCCAGCTCGGGGTCCACGACGTCGTAGAGCGCCTCGCGGACCTCTTCCTCCGAGGCCGGCTTCGACGTCAGGCCCTCGCCCGCCGCGGCGGTGCCGGCCGCGACCGCGGACTCGTCCGACGTCACGACGGTCTCGTCCGATGTCACAGTGTTCTCGCTCATGCCGTCTTCCTCTCGGCGCTCTCGCCCAGAGCCTGGGCCGTCGCGTCCTTCCACGCCATCCAGCTCAGGAGGGCGCACTTGACCCGGGCCGGGTACTTGGAGACACCGGCGAACGCGACCGCGTCCTCCAGCACCTCCTCCATCGCGTCGTCGGGCTCGATCCGGCCCTTGGACTGCATCAGTTCCAGGAAGGTCTCCTGGATCCGCTGCGCGTCGGACACGTCCTTGCCGACCAGGAGGTCGTTCAGCACGGAGGCCGAGGCCTGGCTGATCGAGCAGCCCTGGCCCTCGTACGAGATGTCCTCGATCCGCTCGCCGTCGTACTTCACGCGCAGGGTGATCTCGTCACCGCACGTGGGATTGACGTGGTGCACCTCGGCGTCGCCGTCCCGGAGACCGCGCCCGTGCGGGTGCTTGTAGTGGTCCAGGATGACTTCCTGGTACATCGAATCCAGCTTCACTGCGGCGAACCTCGCATCCCAGCGTCCGATACATGGCCTTCCGGCCGGGGGTCCGGGGGTTGCCCCCCGGGATAGCACAGCACGTCCCAGCCAGCCCCTCAGCCGAAGAAGTTCCGTACGTGCTCCAGGCCGTCGACCAGAGCGTCGATCTCGGACGGCGTGGAGTACAGATAGAACGACGCCCGCGTCGTCGCAGGAATTCCGTAGCGCAGGCAGACCGGACGGGCGCAGTGGTGGCCGACCCGGACCGCGATGCCCTGCTCGTCGAGAACCTGGCCCACGTCGTGCGGGTGGATGTCGCCCAGCGTGAACGAGATCGCCGCGCCGCGGTCCTCGGCCGTGGTGGGGCCGATGATCCTCAGGTCGGGGACCTCCGCGAGCCGCTTCACCGCGTACTCGGTGAGCGCGTGCTCGTGGGCGAGGATCTTGTCCATGCCGATCGAGTTCAGGTAGTCGATCGCCGCGCCGAGGCCGACCGCCTGCGCGATCGGGGGCGTGCCCGCCTCGAACTTGTGCGGCGCCGGAGCGTAGGTCGACGAGTGCATCGACACGGTCTCGATCATCTCGCCGCCGCCGAGGAACGGCGGGAGGTCCTCCAGGAGTTCCTGGCGGCCCCACAGGACGCCGATGCCGGTCGGGCCGCACATCTTGTGGCCGGTGAAGGCCACGAAGTCGGCCTGGAGGGCCTGGACGTCGAGCGGCATGTGCGGCGCGGCCTGGGACGCGTCGATCAGGACCAGGGCGCCGACCTCCTGGGCGCGGCGCACTATCGCCTCGACCGGGTTCACGGTGCCCAGGATGTTCGACACCAGCACGAAGGAGACGATCTTCGTCTTCTCCGTGATGATCTCGTCGATGTTCGACAGGTCGAGACGGCCGTCGTCGGTGAGGCCGAACCACTTCAGCTTCGCGCCGGTGCGCTGCGAGAGCAGCTGCCACGGGACGATGTTGGAGTGGTGCTCCATCTCCGTGATGACGATCTCGGTCTCGTGGTCGACCCGGTAGGGCTCCTCGGCCCAGCCGAGCATGTTGGCCACGAGGTTGAGCGACTCGGAGGCGTTCTTGGTGAAGATCACCTCGTCGCGGCTCGGAGCGTTGATGAAGGCGGCGATCTTGTCGCGCGCGCCCTCGTACAGCGCCGTGGCCTCCTCGGCGAGCACATGCACACCGCGGTGGACGTTGGCGTTGTAGCGCTCGTAGTACTCGCTCAGGGCGTCCAGCACCTGGCGCGGCTTCTGCGAGGTCGCCGCATTGTCCAGGTACACGATCTTCTTGCCGTCGTGGACCTGGCGGTCCAGGATGGGGAAGTCCTTGCGGATCGCCTCGGTGTCGAGGAGGCCCGGCAGCTGCGTCACGCGGATACGCCACCCTTCGTGTAAGCCTCGTAGCCCTCGTTCTCCAGCTTGTCGGCGAGCTCGGCGCCGCCGGACTCGACGATGCGGCCGCCGGAGAAGACGTGGACGAAGTCGGGCTTGATGTAGCGCAGGATGCGCGTGTAGTGGGTGATGAGCAGGGTGCCCACCTCGCCGGTCTCGCGGACGCGGTTGACGCCCTCGGAGACGATGCGCAGGGCGTCGACGTCCAGGCCGGAGTCGGTCTCGTCGAGGATCGCCATCTTCGGCTTGAGCAGCTCGAGCTGGAGGATCTCGTGGCGCTTCTTCTCACCGCCGGAGAAGCCCTCGTTGACGTTGCGCTCGGCGAAGGAGGGGTCCATGGAGAGGCGCTCCATGGTCTCCTTGACCTCCTTCACCCAGGTGCGCAGCTTGGGGGCCTCGCCGCGGACGGCGGTGGCGGAGGTGCGCAGGAAGTTGGAGACCGAGACGCCGGGGATCTCGACCGGGTACTGCATCGCCAGGAACAGGCCCGCGCGGGCGCGCTCGTCGACGGACATCTCCAGGACGTCCTCGCCGTCGAGGGTGACGGTGCCGCCGGTGACCGTGTACTTCGGGTGGCCCGCGAGCGAGTAGGCGAGGGTCGACTTGCCGGAGCCGTTGGGGCCCATGATGGCGTGCGTCTCGCCCTGCTTCACGGTCAGGTCGACGCCCTTGAGGATCTCCTTCGTGGCGTTGTCGGCCTCGACGGTGACGTGCAGGTCGTGGATTTCAAGCGTTGCCATGGGTGCCTCAGGACTCCTGGTTGAGGGAGACGAGCACGTCGTCCCCTTCGATCTGAACGGGGTATACGGGGACGGGGCGCGTCGCGGGAAGACCGGACGGCTTGCCGGTGCGGAGGTCGAACGCGGAGCCGTGCAGCCAGCATTCGATCTGACAGTCCTCCACCTCGCCCTCGGAGAGCGAGACGTTCGCGTGCGAGCAGATGTCGTTGATCGCGAACACCTCCCCCTCGGTCATCACGACCGAGACCGGCGTGCCGTCGAGTTCCACCCGTTTGGGGGTGTTCTCCTCCAGCTCGCTCAGCCCACAGGCGCGCACGAAGGTGCCGGGCATCAGAGCGACGCCTCCAGCTCCTCGTCGATCTTCACGAGAAGGCGCTCTTCGATGTCGTCGACACCGATCTGCTGGACCAGCTCGGCGAAGAAGCCGCGGACCACCAGACGGCGGGCCTCGTCGGCCGGGATGCCGCGGGCCATCAGGTAGAAGAGCTGCTCGTCGTCGAAGCGGCCGGTCGCGGAGGCGTGGCCGGCGCCGACGATCTCGCCGGTCTCGATCTCCAGGTTCGGCACGGAGTCGACGCGGGCGCCGTCGGTCAGAACCAGGTTGCGGTTCATCTCGTAGGTGTCCGTGCCCTCGGCCTTGGCCTCGATGAGGACGTCGCCGATCCAGACGGCGTGCGCCCCCTCGCCCTGCAGCGCGCCCTTGTACATGACGTTGGACTTGCAGTGCGGGGTGTTGTGGTCGACCAGGAGGCGGTGCTCCTGGTGCTGGCCGGCGTCCGTGAAGTACAGGCCGAACAGCTCGGCCTCGCCGCCGGTGCCCGCGTACGCGACGCGGGGGTGCAGGCGCACGACGTCGCCGCCGAAGGTGACGACGAACGACTTGAAGGTGGCGTCGCGGCCGATCAGCGCGTTGTGCTGGCCGACGTGGACGGCCGTGTCGTCCCAGTCCTGGACGGAGACGACGGTCAGCTTGGCGCCGTCGCCGAGGACGTAGTCGACGTTGGCGGCGAGGACCGCGTCACCGGTGTGGTCGATGACGACGACGGCCTCGGCGAAGGCTCCCAGTTCGATGACCTGGTGGCCGTAGGCGACCCCGCCCTCGCCGTGCACGGCGATGCGGATGGGCTCGGTGAGCACCGCCTCCTTGGGGACGGTGACGACGCCGGCCTTCTCGAACGCCGAGTAGGCCTGGGCGGCGACACGGTCCACCGGCGTGCCGGCCCGGCCGATCCGCGCGTCGTCGCGGGCGACGGTCTCGACGGTGACGCCCTCGGGGGCCTGCACCTCGACCCGTACGCCGCCGCCGGTCGCGACGGCGGTGCCGTCGTGCAGCCCGCGCAGGCGCTCCAGCGGGGTGAACCGCCACTCCTCCTCGCGGCCGTGGGGGACCGGGAAGTCCGCCACGTCGAAGGACGGGGGCGCGCTCATGCGCGTGGCGACGGTCGACTCGGCGGCCACCGCGATCTGGCCGGCCGTCGTGGATCCGACCGGGATGTTCTGAGCCTCAGCCATGGCTGTCGGTCTGCTCGCTTTCTTGCGTGAGTGGCTTGACGGGGACTGCGGCTCGGGATTAACCGACCGCGCCCTCCATCTGGAGCTCGATCAGCCGGTTGAGCTCGAGGGCGTACTCCATGGGCAGTTCCTTGGCGATCGGCTCGACGAAGCCGCGCACGATCATGGCCATCGCCTCGAACTCGGTCAGACCGCGGCTCATCAGGTAGAAGAGCTGGTCCTCGGAGACCTTGGAGACGGTCGCCTCGTGGCCCATGGACACGTCGTCCTCGCGGACGTCCACGTACGGGTACGTGTCCGAGCGGGAGATGGTGTCGACGAGCAGCGCGTCGCACAGGACGTTGGACTTGGAGCCGTGGGCGCCCTCGCCGATCTCGACGAGACCGCGGTAGGACGTGCGGCCGCCGCCGCGCGCCACGGACTTCGACACGATGTTCGAGGAGGTGTTCGGCGCCATGTGGACCATCTTGGAGCCGGCGTCCTGGTGCTGCCCCTCGCCCGCGAAGGCGATGGACAGGGTCTCGCCCTTGGCGTGCTCGCCCATCAGGTAGACGGCCGGGTACTTCATGGTGACCTTGGAGCCGATGTTGCCGTCGATCCACTCCATGGTCGCGCCCTCGTACGCCACGGCGCGCTTGGTGACCAGGTTGTAGACGTTGTTCGACCAGTTCTGGATGGTCGTGTAACGGCAGCGGGCGCCCTTCTTCACGATGATCTCGACGACCGCGGAGTGCAGGGAGTCCGACTTGTAGATCGGCGCCGTGCAGCCCTCGACGTAGTGGACGTAGGCGTCCTCGTCGACGATGATCAGCGTCCGCTCGAACTGGCCCATGTTCTCCGTGTTGATACGGAAGTAGGCCTGGAGCGGGATCTCGACGTGCACGCCCTTCGGCACGTAGATGAAGGAGCCGCCGGACCACACCGCGGTGTTCAGCGACGCGAACTTGTTGTCGCCGACCGGGATGACCGTGCCGAAGTACTCCTTGAAGAGCTCCGGGTGCTCCTTCAGGGCGGTGTCGGTGTCCAGGAAGATGACGCCCTGCTCCTCCAGGTCCTCACGGATCTGGTGGTAGACGACCTCGGACTCGTACTGGGCGGCGACACCGGCGACGAGGCGCTGCTTCTCCGCCTCGGGGATGCCGAGCTTGTCGTACGTGTTCTTGATGTCCTCGGGCAGGTCCTCCCAGGACTCCGCCTGCTTCTCCGTGGAACGCACGAAGTACTTGATGTTGTCGAAGTCGATGCCCGACAGGTCGGAACCCCAGTTGGGCATGGGCTTCTTCTCGAAGAGGCGCAGGCCCTTGAGGCGGAGCTTGGTCATCCACTCCGGCTCGCTCTTCTTCGCGGAGATGTCCCGGACGACGTCCTCATTGATGCCGCGCTTGGCGGAGGCGCCGGCCGTGTCGGAGTCGGCCCAGCCGTATTCGTACTTGCCCAGACCCTCGAGTTCGGGGTGGGCAGTCTCCGTGGGGAGCGTCATGCGGGGTTCCTCCCGGCCGTGCTTGCGGATGCGTTGTGAGTGTCGTGCGAAATGTTGGGGATGAACGTCGTGCACACCCCGTCGCCGTGGGCGATGGTGGCCAGTCGCTGGACATGCGTGCCGAGCAGCTGGGAGAAGAACTCCGTCTCCGCCTCGCACAGCTGCGGGAACCGCTCGGCGACATGCGCGACCGGGCAGTGGTGCTGGCAGAGCTGCTCGCCGACCGGTGCGCTGCGCGCCGTGGCAGCGTACCCGTCCGCGCTGAGGGCCTTCGCCAGGGCTTCCGTGCGTTCCTCGGGGGTCGCGGCCTCGATGGCCTCGCGGTACGCCCCGGCCTGCGCGGCGATCCGGGCGCGGGCGAAGGAGAGGACCGCCTCGTCCCCGCCCTCGCGCTCGGCGATCCAGCGCAGGGCGTCCTCGGCGAGCTTGTCGTAGGACTGGTCGAAGGCGTCCCGGCCGCAGTCGGTCAGGGCGAACACCTTGGCGGGACGGCCGCGCGTACGCGCTCCGTAGACCCGCTGCTCACGTGCTTCCACGACGTCGTCGGCGACCAGCGCGTCCAGATGACGGCGCACGGCGGCATGGGTCAGGCCCAGTCGGCCCGCCAGGTCGGCGACGGTCGACGGGCCGTGGTCCAGGATCGACCGCGCGACCCGGTTGCGCGTCGAACGCTCACCGGTCGCGAGTTCCTCCTGCGGGGCCCCCACGGGGGTCTCCCGAGCCTCGCCGACGTTTTTCACAACACCATTGTTGCGTAATTCCTCAGGGCCTGACAAGCCGCGCCCTCCGGGGCGGGCGGTGTGCTGTGTCACTTAGGCATACCTAAGATGACCTGGGCAAACGATCTTTGATCGATCAATTCGGTGGCGCGCGGACCGCCGCTCGGGAAGACTCCCGGACCATGCCGACACCCCCTCCGACCGGCCCTCTCGTCACCCGGGACACCCTCGCCGCCGACCTGCGGACGCTCGGCGTACGAGCGGGGGAGACGCTTCTCGTGCACTCCTCGCTCAGCGCCCTCGGCTGGGTCAACGGCGGCGCCGTGGCCGTCGTGCAGGCACTGCTCGACGCGCTCGGCCCGGACGGCACCCTGGTGGTCCCGACACAGTCCGGCGACCTCTCCGACCCCGCGCTGTGGAGCCGGCCCCCGGTCCCCGAGGAGTGGTGGCCGGTCATCCGGGCGACCATGCCCGCCTACGACCCCCGCGTGACGCCCTCCCGCGGTGTCGGCGTGATACCCGAGACGGTCCGCAACTGGCCCGGTGCCCTGCGCAGCGCGCACCCGGAGACCTCGTTCGCGGCGCTGGGCCCGGACGCGACGGCGGTCGTCGGCGGGCACGCGGCCGACTGCCGGCTCGGTGAGCGCAGCCCGCTGGCCCGGCTGGAGGCCGGCGGAGCCCGCGTCCTGCTGCTCGGCGCGGGCTACGACGCCTGCACCAGCTTCCACCTGGCCGAGTACCGCGTCCCCTCGCCCGTCGTGGAGGTCGGACGGCCCTCGCCCACCGGCTGGGAGACGGTGCGGGAGGTGTCGGTCACCTCCGAGATGTTCGAGGAGCTGGGCTCCGACTTCGAACGGGACCGTCCCGTCGTGCGGGGCACCGTGGGCGCGGCCCGGGCCCGGCTCTTCCCGGTGGCGGACGCGGTGGCGTACGCCGAGCGGTGGCTGCCGGTGCACCGCCCGCGGGACCTGGACGTCGAGACCGCCGCCGCCCCCGGGGGTCAGGGACCGCGACGACGTCCCTAGACTTGCTGCCCATGCGAAGCGAGCCCGTGGTCCAGGTCCAGGCCCTGGTGAAGCGGTACGGCACGAAGACCGCGGTGGACGGCCTCGACCTGGTGGCCTCGGCGGGCATCACCGCCGTACTCGGACCCAACGGCGCGGGCAAGACGACCACGGTCGAGACCTGCGAGGGATACCGGAAGCCGGACTCCGGCACGGTGCGCGTCCTGGGCCTCGACCCGGCGAGACAGTCCGGTGAGCTGCACACCCGTATCGGCGTGATGCTCCAGTCCGGCGGCGTCTACTCGGGCGCTCGCGCGGACGAGATGCTCCGCCACGTCGCGAAGCTGCACGCCCACCCCCTGGACGTGGACGCGCTCATCGAGCGGCTCGGCCTGGGGAGCTGTGGCCGTACGACGTACCGGCGGCTGTCGGGCGGCCAGCAGCAGCGCCTCGCGCTCGCCATGGCGGTCGTCGGCCGCCCCGAGCTGGTCTTCCTGGACGAGCCGACCGCCGGCCTCGACCCGCAGGCCCGCCACGCCACCTGGGACCTGGTCCGCGACCTGCGGTCCGACGGCGTCTCGGTGATCCTCACCACGCACCACATGGACGAGGCCGAGCAGCTCGCCGACGACGTCGCGATCATCGACGCGGGCCGGGTCGTCGCCCAGGGCTCCCCCGAGGAGCTGTGCCGCGGCGGCGCCGAGAACACCCTGCGCTTCACCGGCCGCCCCGGGCTCGACGTGGCCTCGCTGCTGAAGGCCCTGCCCGCGGACTGCACGGCGGCCGAGCTGACTCCCGGGGCCTACCGGATCGGCGGCAAGGTCGATCCGCAGCTGCTGGCGACCGTGACGTCCTGGTGCGCCCAGCACGGTGTGATGCCGGAGAAGATCTCCGTGGAGCGCCACACCCTCGAAGACGTCTTCCTGGAACTGACCGGCAAGGAGCTGCGTTCATGAACCGAGTTCGACCGCGGACCGGCCGGGGGTCCGGGGGTCGTCCCCCGGGAAGGCACGGCCTGGAACTGACCGGCAAGGAGCTGCGTCCATGAGCCAGGCACAGCTCGGAACCGACCGGCGAGGAGCCGCGTCCGTGACCACCACCGGCACGTACACCCCGAAGCCGGGCGCCGCCCCGCTGCCCCGCATGATCCGCGCGCAGGCCGCGCTGGAGACCAGGATGCTGCTGCGCAACGGCGAGCAGCTGCTGCTGACGGTCGTGATCCCGACGCTGCTGCTGGTCCTGTTCAGCTCGGCCGACATCATCGACACGGGTCCGGGCGAGGCGGTCGACTTCCTGGCGCCGGGCATCCTGGCGCTGGCCGTCATGTCGACGGCGTTCACCGGTCAGGCCATCGCCACGGGCTTCGAGCGCCGCTACGGCGTCCTGAAGCGGCTGGCGGCCTCCCCGCTCCCCCGCTGGGGCCTGATGACCGCGAAGACGGCCTCGGTCCTGGTCACCGAGATCCTCCAGGTGATCCTGCTCACCTCGATCGCCTTCGCGCTGGGCTGGTCGCCGCACGGCAACCCGCTGGCCGTACTGCTCCTGCTGGCCCTCGGCACGGCCGCCTTCTCCGGGCTCGGGCTGCTCATGGCGGGCACGCTCAAGGCGGAGGCGACGCTGGCCGCCGCCAACCTCGTCTTCCTGCTGCTCCTGGTCGGCGGCGGGGTGATCGTGCCGCTGGACAAGTTCCCCGCGGGCGCCCAGGACGTACTCGGTCTGCTGCCCGTCTCGGCGCTCTCGGACGGACTGCGCGCGGTGCTCCAGCACGGCGCGCAGATGCCTTGGGGCGATCTGGGGATCCTGGCGGTCTGGGCGGTCGTGGGGCTCGGCGCGGCCGGCCGGTTCTTCCGCTGGGAGTGACGGAATCGTCCCCTCCGGGGGTCGACCCTCGTGAAAGCGTGCACAAGCGGGCCCCTACGATGGGGCGCGTGCAGAACCTGACCCGAGCCGATGCCCTCAGCGCGGTGCGCAACCCGCTCGCCTTCATCGCCGAACGCTGGACCCCGACCTCCCGGACGGTGCAGCGCGCGGCCCTCGCCGCGCTCGTCATGGCGGTCGTGATCGTGGTCACCGGCGGTGCCGTGCGGCTCACCGGCTCCGGCCTCGGCTGCCCGACCTGGCCCAAGTGCACCGACGACTCGCTCACGGCGACGAGCGCGATGGGCTTCCACGGCGCCATCGAGTTCGGCAACCGCATGCTGACGTACGTGCTGTGCGCCGCCGTCGGCTGGGCGATCGTCGCGGCACGCTCGCAGAAGCCGTGGCGGCGGGGCCTCACCCGGCTCGGCTGGGCACAGTTCTGGATCGTCATGGGCAACGCGGTCCTCGGCGGGATCGTCGTCCTGGTCGGCCTCAACCCGTACACGGTCGCCGCCCACTTCCTGCTCTCCACCGCGCTCATCACCGTCGCGGCGCTCATGTGGCAGCGCACCCGCGAGGGCGACGCGGCGCCGCGTCCGCTCGTCGGCAAGTCGGTGCAGCAGCTCGTGTGGTTCCTGGTCGCCGCCTCGGTCCTGCTGATCGCGGTCGGCACGGTCGTCACCGGTGCCGGACCGCACGCGGGTGACTCCAGCGAGGTCGACCGCATCCCCGTCAGCTGGGAGAACGTCGCCAAGCTGCACGCCGTGCTGGCCTGGATCGTCGTCACGCTGACCTTCGCCCTCTGGTTCGTCCTGAAGGCGGTGGACGCTCCCCGGGGCCCCCTGGGGCGCACCCGCGACCTGTTCCTGATCCTGCTGTCCCAGGGCGTCCTCGGCTACGTCCAGTACTTCACCGACCTGCCCGAGGCCCTGGTCGCCCTCCACATGCTCGGCTCCTGCCTGGTGTGGATCGGGGTGCTGCGGGTCCTGCTGGCCCTGCGCGAGCGCCCGGAGGGGGCCCTGGCGGACCTGCCGGGTCCCGCGGCCTCGTCGTCCCTCACGCGCGCATAGACCCCTCGTACGCGGCCACCAGGCCGTCGATCGCGGGGCCCGGGAAATCTCTCGTCGGTCCGGCCCTGAGCCGCGTCCACCCGGGGCGGGCGCCGCGGCCTCCCCGGGCGGTGGCTTCGTCGGACACCGGGACGGTCCGGTGCCGCCCGACGCTCCGGGGTGAAGACGCCCCACCGCGTCCCGGGCTCATTCCAGGCCGTACACCCGCCGGGCGTTGCCCGCCGCGATCAGGGCCGCGACCCGCTGGGCGTCGGCCGGTGACCAGGCCCCTTCGGCGACCCAGCCGCCGAGCACCCGCGCGATCGCCTCGCGGAAGAGGCTCGCTCCGATCACATGGAGTTCGGGGAGGCCCTGCGCTCCGCTGGAGAAGAGGAGCTTGCCGAAGGGGGCCAGTTCCAGTGTCTCGGCGAGGACGGCGGCCGACCGTGCGCCGGTGCGCACCAGGGCGGCGCCCAGATCCGCGTAGACGTGCGGGAAGACCCCGGCGAGGTGGGCCGCGTGCCGCTGGTAGGGGTAGCCGTGCAGCAGGACCAGGTCGGTGCCGAGGCCGGCCGTGGCGCGGACGAAGTCGGTGAGCAGCACGGGGTCGGTGCGGTCGATGCGCTGTCCGGGTTCGCCGAGGCCCGCGTGCAGTTGCAGGGGCAGGCCCGACGCGACCGCGATCCACAGCAGATGGCGGAGCAGGACGGGGTCGGTGAGCGCCCCGCCCACCCGGCGGCCCGCGAGCCAGCGGCCCGCCGCGCCCCGTACCTCCCCGGGCCCGGGCGGTTCGGGCGCGAGGGCCAGACCGTGCCGCACGCCCGCCACGGAGGTGAAGGCCACCGCGTCCTCGGCCGCTCCGTGGACGGATTCCGCGAGATTGGCGAGAAAGCACTCGACGGTCCCCGAGGTGTCGGCGACCTGTTCGGCGAGCAGCTCCAGCCGGACGATCTCGTGTGCCCCGGCGGCTCCCGTGGAGGCCATCTCGCCCGGCCCGGTCAGATCGCCGGGCAGACCGGTGTCGACGAGGTACGTGGTGATGCCGCTGCCGCGCAGCAGTCTCCGGCCCGATTCCAGGACGCCCAGTTCGCGGCGCCGGGCCAGATAGCGGGCGGGCGTGCAGTGCGGTTCGAGCCCGAGCAGGGGCGGGCACCAGCGCCGTACGGCGAATCCGGTCTGGGTGTCGAAGAGGGTGGTGCCCGCGGCCGGTGGCCCCTCGGTCCTGGCGAGGTGGGCCTCGAACGTGCCGAGGCCCAGCTCCGTCCGCAGTACGCCGTGGCAGTACTGGTCCACCAGGGACGGCGTTTCGATCATCCGGACTCCCCGCGGACGGACCGTTGCTTCTCAGGTCCTAACGGCTGAGCCGGGTGTCAGGTGTTGGTCGCGCGCACCCCGTGCGAACAGCCGATGATTGTCGGCCGTCCGTGCGACGGGTGACGGGCCGGCCGTCGGAGGGGCCTGTGGGCCGTCAGCCGTTGGAGGGACCGCCGACCTGGATGCCGGCCATGCGCTTCCACTCGTACGGGCCGGTCCTCACCTTGGCCGCGAACTCGCCGTCGAACGCCTCGTGGACGGTGACGCCGGCCTTCTTCACGGCACTCTCGGCGATCTCGTGGCTCGTCGCCACGAGGTCGCCCCAGCCGCCGTCCTCGCCGACGAGGACGATGCGGGCGCCGCGCTCTCCGATGTACGCGACCTGGGCCTCGGTCCCGCCGTGCGCCTTGGAGAAGGCGGTGATCCGCCGCGCGAGCTTGGCGGCGGCGCGTTCGGCCTTGGGGTCCTGGGCGGTGCCGGGGGTCTCGTCGATCTGCTGGGTGTCTGCCATGGCCAGGATGCTACCGACGGGTAGATCCAACGGCGACGGGAGGGGTGCGTGGCCTTGGCCACGCACCCCTCCCGTCGGTGTCCGCGGGGCGGTCTAGCGGAGGAAGGGGTCCACCGCGACGGCCACGAAGAGGATCGACACGTAGGTGATGGACCAGTGGAACAGCCGCATCTCCTTCAGCTTGGCGCCCGTCACCTCGGCCTTGGCCCGGTTCTGGAGGCCGTGGGCCTCCCACAGCCAGAAGCCGCCCGCGCCGAGCGCGACCGCGGTGTAGAACCAGCCCGTGTAGCCGAGCGGGGTGAGCAGCAGCGAGACCGCGACCATCACCCAGCTGTAGAGGACGATCTGCCGGGCGACCACCTTGTTGCTCGCGACGACCGGCAGCATCGGCACACCCACGCGCGCGTAGTCCTCGCGCACCTTCATGGACAGCGGCCAGTAGTGCGGCGGCGTCCAGAAGAACATGACGAGGAAGAGGATGACCGGCGCCCACGACATGGAGTTCGTGACCGACGACCAGCCGATGAGCACGGGCAGACAGCCGGCGATGCCGCCCCAGACGATGTTCTGCGAGGTACGCCGTTTGAGGATCATCGTGTAGACGACGACGTAGAAGAGGAGCGCTCCGAGCGACAGCCAGGCTGACAGCCAGTTGACGGCCAGACCGAACAGCAGGGTCGACACGACCGCCAGCGTGATGCCGAAGGCCAGGCACTCACGGGGGCTGACCATGCCGGTGACGAGCGGACGCTGCGAGGTGCGCTCCATGAGGGCGTCGATGTCGCGGTCGATGTACATGTTCAGCGCGTTGGCGCCGCCCGCGGACAGGTAACCGCCGAGGCAGGTGAGGAGCACCAGCTTCAGATCGGGCACGCCCTGCTGCGCCAGGAACATCACCGGAACGGTGGTGATCAGCAGCAGCTCGATGATCCGCGGCTTGGTCAGCGCCACGAACGCCTTGAGACGGGCCCCGAACGGCCGCTGGCCCCGGCTGCTGCTCGTCCCGAGCACACCGGCTGGACGGGATTCGACGGCCGTCACGCACACCCCTGACAGAGACATCCCAGCAAGCCCCGGGATGAATTCCCCGTGAAGGCCCGCGCGTACCACGCCACTGTAGACGTTGCCCAGACCCCGGCATCCTCGGGGGTGCGCCCGTGTTGGGGAGTGCGGCCGGAAGAGCTGATCGAGACTCGATTGAGCACTCGGACGAGCGGCTCCGTATTCATGTGCTGAGCAGGGAACGACCTAGTCGGGAGGCGGATCCCGATGAGTCCCGGCAGTCTGGAATGAGTCGAAAAAACGCACGTACTCACGGGGGTAGGCTCGACAACGGCCGGGGCGCCCAGTGCACCGGCATTTCGACATGCGTGACATGTGGAGAGGAGCCCTGACCCAGGGTGAGCACCAAGCCGACCACCACAGACCTCGAGTGGACCGAGCTGGACCAGCGGGCCGTGGACACCGCCCGCGTCCTGGCCGCCGATGCCGTACAGAAGGTCGGCAACGGCCATCCCGGTACGGCCATGAGCCTGGCTCCCGCCGCCTACACCCTCTTCCAGAAGGTGATGCGGCACGACCCGGCGGACACCGACTGGGTCGGGCGCGACCGCTTCGTGCTGTCCGCCGGCCATTCGTCCCTGACCCTCTACACCCAGCTCTACCTGGCCGGCTTCGGCCTGGAGCTGGACGACCTGGAGTCCTTCCGGACCTGGGGCAGCAAGACCCCCGGACACCCCGAGTACGGGCACACCGCGGGCGTGGAGACCACGACCGGTCCGCTCGGCCAGGGTGTCGCCAACGCGGTGGGCATGGCGATGGCCGCCCGCTACGAGCGCGGCCTGTTCGACCCGGACGCGCCGCAGGGCGAGTCCCCGTTCGACCACTTCATCTACGCGATCGCCGGTGACGGCTGCCTCCAGGAGGGCATCTCCGCGGAGGCCTCCTCCATGGCCGGGCACCAGAAGCTCGGCAACCTGATCCTGCTGTGGGACGACAACCACATCTCGATCGAGGGCGACACCGAGACCGCGGTCTCCGAGGACACCGTCAAGCGCTACGAGGCGTACGGCTGGCACGTGCAGCGCATCGCCCCGAAGCCGGACGGCGACCTCGACCCGCACGCCATCTACAACGCGATCGAGGCCGCGAAGCAGGTGACGGACCAGCCGTCCTTCATCGCGATGCGCTCGATCATCGCCTGGCCCGCCCCGAACGCGCAGAACACCGAGGCCGCGCACGGCTCGGCGCTCGGCGACGACGAGGTCGCGGCCACCAAGCGCGTCCTCGGCTTCGACCCGGAGAAGTCCTTCGACGTCGCCGCCGAGGTGCTGGCCCACACCCGCCAGGCCCTGGACCGGGGTGCCCAGGCCAAGGCCGAGTGGGAGAAGGGCTACGCCGCCTGGCGTACCGCCAACCCGGAGCGCGCGGCGGAGTACGACCGCATCGCCGCGACCGAGCTGCCGAGCGGCTGGGAGGAGAAGCTCCCCGTCTTCGAGGCGGGCACGGGTGTCGCCACCCGCGCCGCGTCCGGCAAGGTGCTCCAGGCCCTCGGCGCGGTCATCCCCGAGCTGTGGGGCGGCTCCGCCGACCTCGCCGGCTCGAACAACACCACGATCGACAAGACGTCCTCGTTCCTCCCGGCGGACAACCCGCTGCCCGAGGCGAACCCGTACGGCCGCACGATCCACTTCGGCATCCGCGAGCACTCCATGGCCGCGGAGATGAACGGCATCGCGCTGCACGGCAACACCCGCATCTACGGCGGCACCTTCCTGGTGTTCTCCGACTACATGCGCAACTCGGTCCGTCTGTCGGCGCTGATGCACCTGCCGGTGACGTACGTGTGGACGCACGACTCGATCGGCCTCGGCGAGGACGGCCCCACCCACCAGCCGGTCGAGCACCTGGCCTCGCTGCGCGCCATCCCCGGCCTCAACGTCGTCCGCCCCGCGGACGCCAACGAGACGGCCATCGCCTGGCGCGAGATCCTCAAGCGCTACACCAAGGTGTTCGGCAAGGGCGCCCCGCACGGTCTGGCGCTGACCCGTCAGGGCGTGCCGACGTACGAGGCGAACGAGGACGCCGCCAAGGGCGGTTACGTGCTGTTCGAGGCCGAGGGCGGCGCGCCCGAGGTCATCCTGATCGGCACCGGCTCCGAGGTGCACGTGGCCGTCGAGGCGCGCGAGCAGCTCCAGGCCGCGGGCATCCCCACGCGAGTCGTGTCCATGCCGTGCGTCGAGTGGTTCGACGAGCAGGACCAGGGGTACCGGGACAGCGTCCTGCCGCCGTCGGTGAAGGCCCGCGTCTCGGTCGAGGCCGGAATCGGTCTCACCTGGCACCGGTTCGTCGGGGACGCCGGACGCATTGTTTCGCTGGAGCACTTCGGTGCTTCGGCCGACGGCAAGGTGCTCTTCCGCGAATTCGGTTTCACTGCCGAGAACGTCGCGGAAGCCGCCCGGGAATCGATCGCCGCAGCCCAGCGCTGACGCTGACAAACGACACGTAGGAGATGCAATTTCCATGACAGACGCACTCAAGCGCCTCTCCGAGGAAGGCGTCGCGATCTGGCTGGACGACCTGTCGCGCAAGCGGATCACGTCCGGCAACCTTGCCGAGCTGATCGACCAGCAGCACGTCGTGGGCGTCACCACCAACCCGTCGATCTTCCAGAAGGCGATCAGCAGCGGGGACGGCTACGAGCAGCAGCTCACCGAGCTGGCCGCCCGCAAGGTCACCGTCGAGGAAGCCATCCGCATGATCACCACGGCGGACGTCCGCGACGCCGCCGACATCCTGCGGCCCGTCTTCGACGCGACCGAGGGCCAGGACGGCCGGGTGTCGATCGAGGTCGACCCGCGCCTCGCGCACGACACCCTCGCCACCGTCGCCGAGGCCAAGCAGCTGGCCTGGCTGGTGGACCGCCCCAACACCCTCATCAAGATCCCGGCCACCAGGGCGGGCCTTCCGGCGATCACCGAGGTCATCGGCCTCGGCATCAGCGTCAACGTCACGCTGATCTTCTCGCTGGAGCGCTACCGCGAGGTCATGGAGGCCTTCCTCGCCGGCCTGGAGAAGGCCAACGAGCGCGGGCTCGACCTCTCGAAGATCCACTCCGTGGCGTCCTTCTTCGTGTCCCGCGTGGACACCGAGATCGACAAGCGGCTCGACGCCCAGGGCACCCCCGAGGCCAAGGCCGCCCGCGGCAAGGCGGGCCTCGCCAACGCCCGGCTCGCGTACCAGGCGTACGAGGAGGTCTTCTCCACCGACCGCTGGGCCGCCCTCGACCGGGCGCAGGCCAACAAGCAGCGCCCGCTGTGGGCCTCGACGGGCGTCAAGGACCCGGCGTACAAGGACACCCTGTACGTCGACGACCTGGTCGCGCCGAACACCGTGAACACCATGCCGGAGGCCACCCTGGAGGCCACCGAGGACCACGGCTCGATCACCGGCAACACCATCGCCGGCACGTACGAGCAGTCCCGTGCCGAGCTCGACGCGGTCGAGAAGCTCGGGATCTCGTACGACGACGTGGTCCAGCTGCTGGAGGACGAGGGCGTCGAGAAGTTCGAGTCCGCCTGGAACGACCTGCTCAAGTCGACCGAGGCGGAGCTCCAGCGCCTCGCCCCCTCGGAGGGCTGAAATCTTGTCGAGCAGCAACCCGCTGCGTGACCCCGCAGACCGACGGCTCCCGCGTATCGCGGGGCCGTCGGGCCTGGTCATCTTCGGCGTCACGGGCGATTTGTCACGTAAAAAGCTGATGCCCGCGGTGTACGACCTCGCCAACCGCGGCCTGCTTCCGCCGGGCTTCTCGCTCGTCGGTTTCGCCCGTCGTGAGTGGGCCCACGAGGACTTCGCCCAGGAGGTCCACGACGCGGTCAAGGAGCACGCCCGCACGCCCTTCCGCGAGGAGGTCTGGCAGCAGCTGGTCCAGGGCATGCGCTTCGTCCAGGGCACCTTCGACGACGACGACGCCTTCGACCGGCTGCGCTCCACCATCGAGGAACTGGACAAGGCGCAGGGCACGGGCGGCAACTTCGCCTTCTACCTGTCCGTGCCGCCGTCCGCGTTCCCGGTGGTCATCCAGCAGCTGAAGAAGCACAAGCTGGCGGACCAGTCGGGCGGCTCCTGGCGCCGCGCGGTCATCGAGAAGCCCTTCGGCCACGACCTCGAGTCGGCCGAGGAGCTCAACGCGATCGTGCACGAGGTCTTCGCCCCCGACCAGGTCTTCCGCATCGACCACTACCTGGGCAAGGAGACCGTCCAGAACATCCTGGCGCTGCGCTTCGCCAACACGATGTTCGAGCCGATCTGGAACCGGTCCTTCGTCGACCACGTGCAGATCACGATGGCCGAGGACATCGGCATCGGCGGCCGGGCCGGCTACTACGACGGCATCGGCGCCGCCCGTGACGTCATCCAGAACCACCTGCTTCAGCTCATGGCGCTGACCGCCATGGAGGAGCCCTCCTCCTTCGACGCGGACGCGCTCGCCGCGGAGAAGACCAAGGTGCTGGCCGCCACCAGGCTGCCGAAGGACCTGGGCCTCAGCACGGTCCGCGGCCAGTACGCGGAGGGGTGGCAGGGCGGCGCGAAGGTCGTCGGCTACCTCCAGGAAGAGGGCATCGACCCCAAGTCGAAGACCGACACCTTCGCCGCGATCAAGGTGGAGGTGGACAACCGCCGCTGGGCGGGGGTCCCGTTCTACCTGCGCACCGGAAAGCGCCTGGGCCGTCGCGTCACCGAGATCGCGGTCGTCTTCCAGCGCGCCCCGCACTCCCCCTTCGACCACACGGCGACGGAGGAGCTGGGCCAGAACGCGATCGTCTTCCGCGTCCAGCCCGACGAGGGCGTCACGGTCCGCTTCGGCTCCAAGGTGCCCGGCACCTCCATGGAGATCCGGGACGTCTCGATGGACTTCGCGTACGGCGAGTCCTTCACCGAGTCGAGCCCGGAGGCGTACGAGCGTCTGATCCTCGACGTGCTGCTCGGTGACTCGAACCTCTTCCCGCGCACCGAGGAGGTCGAGCTGTCCTGGAAGATCCTCGACCCGATCGAGCGGTACTGGGACAAGCACGGCAAGCCCGCGCAGTACGCCTCGGGCACCTGGGGGCCCGTCGAGGCCGACGAGATGCTCGAGCGAGACGGACGGAGCTGGCGTCGCCCATGAAGACCGATCTCACGGACACCACGGCCAGCAAGATCAACAAGGCGCTCGTGCAGGGCCGCCGCGCCATCGGCACGCCCGCCGTCGGCATGGTGCTCACCCTCGTCATCGTCACCGACGAGGAGAACGCCTACGACGCCCTGAAGGCCGCCACCGAGGCCTCGCGCGAGCACCCCTCGCGCACCCTCGTGGTCATCAAGCGCGTCTCCCGCTCGCCCCGCGACCGCACGAAGTCGCGGCTCGACGCCGAGGTGCGGCTCGGGGCGGAGGCGGGCACCGGCGAGACCGTGGTGCTGCGCCTTTACGGCGAGGTGACCGACCACGCCCAGTCGGTCGTCCTGCCGCTGCTGCTGCCGGACGCGCCCGTCGTCGTCTGGTGGCCGGTGAACGCGCCGCTCGACCCGGCGAACGACCCGCTCGGCGCGCTCGCGCAGCGCCGGGTGACCGACACCTACGCCGCCGAGGCGCCGGTGCGGGAGCTCAACACCCGCGCCGAGGCCTACACCCCGGGCGACACGGACCTGTCGTGGACCCGCATCACGCCCTGGCGTTCGATGCTGGCCGCGGCCCTGGACCAGGTCACCTGCGACGTGGACGCGGTCGAGGTGGAGGGCGAGGAGTTCAACCCGAGCTGCGAACTGCTCGCGATGTGGCTCGCGGACCGGCTGGAGGTCCCCGTCAAGCGGTCGCTGTCCTCGGGCCCCGGCCTCACCGCGGTGCGGCTGGAGACGAGCTGCGGCCCGATCGTCCTGGACCGCGCCGACGGCACCCTCGCGACGCTCTCCATCCAGGGGCAGCCCGACCGCGCGGTGGCGCTCAAGCGCCGCGACACGGCCGAGCTGATGGCGGAGGAGCTGCGCCGCCTCGACCCGGACGACACCTACGCCTCGGCGCTGCGTTTCGGGGTCAGCCGGCTGAACGCGGCGGCGGACACCGCAGGGGCCGGGTCCTCGGGCGGGACCGCAACCGCCACGAAGGCGGCCCCGGTCGCCAAGGACTCCCCCGCGGGTGTGGCCGAGACGCTCGCCAAGAAGGCGGCGGACAGGGCGGCCGCCGAGTGAACACCCCCCAGCTCGTCGTCCACCGCGACAAGGAACTGATGGCCCAGGCCGCGGCGGCGCGGCTGATCACGAAGATCGTGGACGCGCAGGCCTCGCGCGGCTACGCCTCGATCGTGCTCACCGGCGGGCGCAACGGCAACGGGCTCCTCGCGGCGCTCGCGGCCGCGCCCGCCCGGGACGCGGTCGACTGGGCACGCCTCGACCTGTGGTGGGGCGACGAGCGGTACCTCCCCGGGGGCGATCCCGACCGCAACGACACGCAGGCCCGCGCGGCCCTGCTCGACGCGGTGCCGCTGGACCCGGCGCGGGTGCATGCGATGCCCGCGTCCGACGGTCCGCACGGCGCCGACGTCGAGGCGGCGGCGGAGTCGTACGCGGCGGAGCTCGCGAAGGCCGCCGGGCCGGAGAACCACGGCCCGGTCCCGGCCTTCGACGTCCTGATGCTGGGCGTCGGCCCGGACACCCACGTGGCCTCGCTCTTCCCGGAGCTGCCCGCGGTGCGGGAGACGGAGCGGACGGTGGTCGGCGTGCACGGCGCGCCCAAGCCGCCGCCGACCCGGATCTCGCTGACCCTGCCCGCGATCCGCTCCGCCCGCGAGGTGTGGCTGCTCGCGGCCGGCGAGGACAAGGCGCAGGCGGCCGCGATCGCTCTGTCCGGGGCGGGCGAGATCCAGGCCCCGGCCGCCGGCGCGTACGGCCGCTCGCGCACCCTGTGGCTCTTGGACTCGGCGGCGGCGTCACAGCTGCCGCGGTCGCTGTATCCGCCGGCGTCCGCCTGACGGGACCGAACCGCGAACGCCGGAGAAGCTGAGGTTCAGCTTCTCCGGCGTTCGCGGTTCGGGACCGGAGCCGGGAGTCAGGGCCCGGAGCCGGACTCCGAGAACGGGCCTCGCGAGCCGGTACGGCGCGCGAGGGCCCGCCGTCACTTCACCGACCCCGCCATCACCCCCTGGACGAAGTGCCGCTGGAAGGCGAAGAAGACCGCCACCGGGACCACCAGGGACAGGAACGCCCCTGGGGCGAGCACGTCGATATTGCTGCCGAACTGTCTTATCTGTGACTGGAGTTCGACGGTCAGCGGCTGTGCGGAGCTGTCGGCGAAGAGCAGGGCGACCAGCATGTCGTTCCAGACCCAGAGGAACTGGAAGATGGCGAGACTGGCGATGGCCGGCCGGCCGACCGGCAGGACCAGCCGGGTGAAGATGCGCCACTCGTTCCCCCCGTCCATGCGCGCCGCCTCCAGCATCTCCTTCGGCATCTCCGCGAAGTAGTTGCGCAACAGGAAGATCGCGAACGGCAGGCCGTAGGAGACGTGGAAGAGGACGACGCCGGGGATCGTGCCGAACAGGCCCAGCCGCCCGAAGAGTTCGGCCACCGGCAGCAGGCCGATCTGTACCGGCACCACGAGCAGCGCGACCACCAGCAGGAAGATCGCGTCTCGCCCCGGGAAGTCCAGCCACGCGAAGGCGTATCCGGCGAGCGCGGCGATGACGACGACGAGCACGGTCGCCGGGACGGAGATCAGGACGGTGTTCCAGAACGCCCGGGTCATCCCCTCATTGCCCAGCAGGGCGGAGTAGTTGTCGAAGGACAGCTGCCCCGGGCTCTTCAGCGCGGTCCACCAGCCTCCCCGCGCGGTGTCCTCGGCCGAGCGCAGCGACGACAGGAACAGGCCCGCGAGCGGGGTGAGCCACACCAGGCCCACGACGACGAGGAACGCCTGCACCACACCGCTGCCGAGCCCTCGCCTGAGCGCGTTCATCGTCGACTCCCTAGGAAACGGCGGACGTTGAAGATCATCGCGGGAACCACCAGGAGCAGAAGCAGCACACCGAGCGCGCTGCCGAGGCCCTGGTTGTTACCGCCGCCGAACGACACCAGCCACATCTGCGTGGCCAGTACGGTGGCGTCCTCCTGCACCGGGCCCGGTGCGATGATGTAGACGAGGTCGAAGACCTTCATCACGTTGATGACGAGGGTCACGAAGACGACGGTCAGGACGGGTGCGAGCAGCGGGACGGTGATCCGGCGGAAGATCTGCCACTCGTTCGCCCCGTCCATCCGGGCCGCCTCCAGCGCGTCCCGGGGCAGCGCGGCGAGGCCCGCGCCGATCAGCACCATGGCGAATCCGGTCCAGATCCACAGGTAGGCACCGATGACCGCGGGCGTGACGAGCGCGGGTCCCAGCCAGGAGACGCCCTCGTACGGCGGGGCGAAGTTCGACGCGGGCAGCCGCACGGTGTACGGGCCCGGTCCGAGGTGCTGGAAGCGGAAGGAGCCGTCGGCCGCGGTGGTGGTGCTCGCGACCGCGTGGCCGTCGCGCACCGCCTCGACCGTCATCTCAGGCAGTCCGCTCTCCTTCCGGTCGGCTCTGCCCTGTTCCCCTCCACCCCCGCGGGTGAAGTCCAGATAGACGGCACCACGCAGTTCGCCGGGCGCGGCCTGACGCCGGGCGGCGGCGTACGCGGGCCGCGCGCCCCGCGGCAGGTCCTCGGGGAGTACGCCGACCAGGCCGAGGGCGACGGTGTCACCCGGTGACGCGGAGGCGGTCGTACGGTAGGAGCCGTCGGCTCCCTTGGTCAGGCCCTGGCCGTCACGGGCGCGGGCGGTCGGGTAGGCCGAGGTTCCCGTGAAGGCGTCGTGCACGGAGACGACGGCGGCGTTCAGTACGCCCTTGTCGGGGTCCTCGTCGTAGGCGAGCCGGAAGATGATGCCCGCGGCGAGGAAGGAGACCGCCATCGGCATGAAGAGCAGGAGCTTGAACGCCGTGGCCCAGCGCACCTTCTCGACGAGGACGGCGAGGACGAGGCCGAGGCCGGTGAGCAGGGTCGGTGCGACGACCACCCAGATCGCGGTGTTGCGGACGGCCTTGATCGTGGCGGGGTCGCGGAACATCTCGGTGTAGTTGTCGCCGCCCACGAACCGTGTGCCGGAGGCGTCGAAGAAGCTGCGGCCCACGGAGAACAGCACGGGGTAGACGACGAGCGCGCCGAGCAGGAGCAGGGCGGGGAGGACGAAGGCGAGGGCGACGGCCCGGCCGCGGCGCCGGGCCCGCCGCCGACGGTCGGCCAGGGTGACCGGCGGCGGGCTCGCCTCCTTCAGGAGCGTGGCGGTCATGTGCGATCAGCCCTTGTACGCCTTGGCCGCCGCGCTCTCCAGCCGGGCCGCGGTCCCCTTCGGGTCGGACGGGTCGCGCAGGAAGTCCTGGAGGATCTTCCACTCACCGGCACCCTTGGTACCGCCGAACGCGGCCGGGGCCTGGTCGGACATGTCGAACCGGACCGAATCCCCGGCCGCGACCAGGGACTTGGCGGTCTCCCGGGTGACGTCGTCACCGTAGGAGGCGAGGTCGAGCTTCTTGTTCGGGGACAGGAAGCCGCCCGCCCCGGCCCAGACGGCGGACGCCTCGGGGGTCGTGAGGTACTCCAGGAACCGCATGGCGGCCTTCTGGTTCTTGCCGTCCTTGAGGACGACGGCCGCGTCGCCGCCGCTGACCACGGGGGCCTTGCCGCCGGTGACCGCCGGGAAGGGGAAGAAGTTCGCGTCCTCGCCGATCTTCCTGCCGAACTGGTCCTTGGCGACCCCGGCGACGAAGTCGCCCTCGTAGACCATGCCGGCCTCGGGCTTGGGCCCGAAGACCTTCTCGACGGAGCCCGGGAAGTCGGTGCTCAGGGCCTCCTTCCGGCCCCCGGCCACCAGTTGCTTGTCCTCGAAGAGCTTGCCGAGGGTGGTGAGGGCCTCGACCACCGTCGGGTCGGTCCACTTGATCCGGTGGGCGGCCAGGGCGTCGTACTTCTCGGGCCCGGCCTGGGAGAGGTAGACGTTCTCGAACCAGTCGGTGAGCGTCCAGCCGTCCTGTCCGGCGACGGAGAAGGCGGCGAGACCCGACTCGGAGACCGTGTGCCCTGCCTTCAGCATCGCGTCGTAGGTGGCCGGCGGCTTGACGCCGGCCTGGTCGAGGGCGTCGGGGCTGTACCAGACGGTGGACTTGTGGGCGGCCTTGAAGTAGAGCCCGTACAGCGTGCCGTCGACGCTGCCGTAGTCCTTCCACACGCTCGCGTAGTTGGCGTCGACTGCCGCTCCCGCGGTCTTGGACAGCGGCTTGAGCCAGCCCTGCTTCGCGAACTGCTGGAGCACACCGACCTGCGGGACCATCACCACCTCGGGGGCCTTGCCGCCCTCGATCTTGCTGCCGATGACGGTGGAGACGTTGTCGCCGGTGGAGACGAACTGCGTCTTGGCGCCGGTCTTCTCGGTGAAGGCGTCCAGCACCTTCTGGAAGTTCTTCTGCTCGCTGCCGGACCAGACGCCGGCCACGGTGATCGTCTGGCCGTCGAGCGCCTTGCCGTCGCCGCCCGCGGAGACGGGGGAGCCTCCGCAGGCGGTCGCGCCGAGCGCCAGGGCGGCTGCGGTGCAGCTCGCGAGCAGGGTGGTACGTCGTCGCATCATCGTTGATGTCCCTTCGGGGGAATGAGAGGTGACGGAGCGTCAAGCGGTGTCGGCCGAGGAGCGGTGGCCTCGGAGGAGAAGGCCGAGCGGGGCTCGTGGGCACGAGCCCCGTCGGAGGGCTCAGGGATGGGCGGAGTCGCTGATCCACCAGGCGGCGGTCGAACCGGGCAGGACGCCGGGCGCGCAGGGACCGCTGGAGAGCAGCGGGGTCCCGGAGACCGGCGCGGGCGTCGGCGCGGCGCCGAAGTTGACCGCGCACACCAGGCCGTCGCCCCGGACGAAGCCGAGGACACCGGGCGGGGTGTCCAGCCAGCGCAGCTCGCCCTCCCCCAGCTGGGGCAGTCCGGAGCGCAGTTGGAGTCCGTCGCGGTAGAGGTGCCAGAAGGAGCGGGTGTCGGCGAGGGCACGGTCGGTGGCGTACTCGGCGAAGTAGGCCGGCTGCGGCAGCCACGGCTTGGCGCTCTCCGCACCCGGGGTGAAGCCGAACGGCGAGGCGTGCCCCGACCACGGCAGCGGAACCCGGCAGCCGTCGCGGATGCGGGCACGGCTTCCGGTGCGGCGGAATATGGGGTCGGTGAGCACGTCGTCGGGGAGGTCGACGACCTCGGGGAGCCCGAGTTCCTCGCCCTGGTAGATGTACGCGGCTCCGGGCAGCGCCAGCATCAGCAGCGCGGCGGCACGGGCGCGGGCGGCACCCAGACCGCTGCTCTCGGTGCCCAGTTCGCCGTAGCGGGTGACCGTGCGCACCTGATCGTGGTTGTTGAGCACCCAGGTGACCGTCGAGCCGGTGCCGGCGATGTCCTGCATGGCCTCGGAGATGACCTTGCGGAACGAGTCGGCGTTCCAGGGGGCGCTCAGCAGGTCGAAGAAGAACGCCTGGTGGAGCTCGTCGTGGCGTACGTACCGGGCGTGTTCGCGGGCGGTCGGGACGGAGACCTCACCGACGAGCAGCCGCTCCCGGCCGTCCTCGGCGGTGTACTCCTCGCACAGCGACCGCCAGCGGCGCCAGACGTCGTGCACCTCCGGCTGGTTCCAGGCGAGCGGGTTGACCGAGTCGCGGGTGCGGGCGTCGGCCTCGGGGTCGGGCGAGTCCGGCAGATCGGGGTGCTTGTAGAGCCCGGCGGCCACGTCGATGCGGAAGCCGTCGACGCCCCGGTCGAGCCAGAAGCGCAGTACGTGGTCGAAGTGGCCGCCGACCTCGGGGTTGCGCCAGTTCAGGTCGGGCTGTTCCGGCGTGAACATGTGCAGGTACCACTGGCCCGGGGTGCCGTCCTGCTCGGTGACCCTGCTCCAGGCGGGGCCGCCGAACATGGCGTGCCAGTTGTTGGGCGGTTCCGCGCCGTCCGGACCCCGGCCGTCGGCGAAGTGGAAGCGGGCGCGGGCCGTGCCGCCGGGCGCCGATTCCAGCGCCTCGCGGAACCACGGGTGCTCGCTGGAGCAGTGGTTGGGGACGATGTCCAGGAGCACCCGGACGCCGAGGCGCCGGGCGTCCGTCATCAGCAGGTCGAACTCGGCGAGGTCGCCGAAGAGCGGGTCCACGTCGCAGTGGTCGGCCACGTCGTAGCCGTGATCGTGCTGCGGCGAGGGGTAGAAGGGGCTCAGCCAGATGCCGTCGACCCCGAGCTTCTTCAGATACGGCAGTCCGGTCCGGACGCCGGCGAGATCGCCGACGCCGTCCCCGGTGCTGTCCAGAAAGCTCCGGACGTACACCTGGTAGATCACTGCGTCGCGCCACCAGCGGTGCGTGTTGAGCGTCACCCGTTGACCTGTCTGTGCGTGCCTTCGGTTATGCATGCATGTTAAGTAGGCGTGTCGCTGGGGTGTCAACGAGTAGACAGAAGGAAACGGGATTCGGGTCCTCTATATAGGCATTTTTCAGCCCTGCCGGCCCGAGATGAGATGCTCGCGTTACCTAACATGTAACTAGGAAGGTCGCCGGAATGCGACGACGAAGAGGGGGCTCAGCCCCGGCGCGAGATGTCGGCCAGCTCGCGCGCCAGCCGGCGCACGGCGGCTTCGGGCGTCTGGTTCCCGGTCATCGCGTCGTGCACCACCGCCTGCACCGCGAGGCTCACCTGGTCGTAGCGGGGGCTCTTGGGGCGCGGCGCCGCGGCGAGCACACCGGCGCGCAGCGTCGGCAGGTAGGGGAACGCGCGGATCAGTTCGGGGTCCTGGTAGAGCGCGTCCCGTACGGGCGGCAACGCTCCTTCGGTGAGGACCTGGCGCTGGACCCGCTCGCTCGTCAGGTACGCGATCAGACGCGCGGCGGATTCGGGGTGCCGGGCTCGTGCGTTGACGGCGAGGTTGGACCCGCCGAGCACGCTGGTCCCCGGCCCGTCGCGGCCGGGCAGCGGAACCGCGCCGATCTTTCCGGCGACGGCCGATCCCGGGGCGGAGGCGCTGACATAGGCGTAGGGCCAGTTGCGCAGGAAGAGGAGACGGCCGTCCTGGAATGCCTGTTTGGACTCCTGCTCCTTGTACGTCAGCGCCTTCTTCGGGATCCAGCCGTCGCGTACGCCGTCGGCGAGGAAACCGATGCCCTCGCGGGCCGCGGCGGAGTCCACCGTCACGCGTTCGCCCTCGTCACCGAGGATCGTGCCGCCCGCCGAGTAGACCGCCTCGGCGGCGTTCACCGTGAGGCCCTCGTAGGGCAGGAACTGGCCCGCATAGCCGTCGAGTCCGTACTTCGGGGCGATCGTCCTCGCCTGTCTCTCCAGCTCGGCCCAGGTGCGCGGCGGCGCGACCCCCTCCTTGGCCAGGATGTCCTTGCGGTAGAGAAGCAGTCCGGCGTTGGTGACGTACGGGACGGCGTACAGCCTCCCGTCGTACCTCGCGGTCTCCACCACCGGCCGCAGGAAGCCGTCGAGCGGGAAGCGGTCGCGGGGCAACGGGGAGATCCAGCCCGCGGCGGCGAACTCCGAGGTCCACGCGACATCGATGTTGAGGACGTCGAAGCGGCTCCGGTCGCCGCCGCGCAGATCGGTGGTCATCTGCGCGTGGGCCTCGTCCGCGGAATCGGGGAGTTCGACGAGGGTGACCTTCTCGCCGGGGTGCGCGCGGTTCCAGCCGTCGAGGAGCGGCCCGAGATAGTTGGTGAGGTCACCGGCGGTGGCCAGCGCCAGCGGACCGCGTCCGCTCCCGCGCGCCCCGTCGGCGGGCGCACCCGAGGCGACGTAACCGGACAGAACCACCGCGACGACCAGGAGGCCCCTACCGGCGGCACGTATCCACCGCATAGGTTCCTCCCTGTACACCGGCACCGGGCCTCTTCGCCCGGAGTCAGAGGCCATGTATACCTGTTAGGTATGGGCGATACTAGGGCCTGCGGCACATCCTCCGGCTCATAGGCGTTCGGCGCATGGGCCCTCAGTACATGAAGAACATGCTGCGAGCAGCAGGGGCGCCCCGCGGGCGAACCGGGAACAAGAGAGCGGAAGAGGGGGAGGAGAGCACGAGTGCGGCTGCCCCTCCTGGCCCTGCTGGCGCGCGGACCGGCCCATGGCTACGAGCTCAAGCAGGACCTTGAGCAACTGCTGGGCTCCGCGTACCCTCAGCCGAACGTCGGCCAGATCTACGTGACGCTCGGCCGTCTCGAGAAGTCGGGACTGATCGAGGGCGAGGAAGTCGAGCAGTCGAGCCGACCCAACAAGAAGATCTATCACCTCACCGACGCCGGGCGTGAGGCGCTGCGCGCCTGGTACGAGGAGACGGCGGACGAACCGCGGGTACGGGACGAGTTCTTCATGAAGCTCGCACTCGCACCGCGGACCGGTCTGGCCGACCAGATCGCCCTGATCAACAAGCAACGGCGCCAGTATTTGAACACCATGCGGGAACTGTCGAGGCTCGCCGCGACCGAGGACCGGGACAACCGCGTCTCCCAGCTGCTCATCGAGGGCGCCATGCTGCATCTGCAGGCCGATCTCGACTGGCTGGAGCGCTGCCAGGAGGAGTTGGAGGAGCAGGGATGAGCCGCACCCCTCCCGCGCCGCGCGCCGAGAACCCGCCACCGCGGCCCGAGAGCCCGGAGCCACCGCCCGAGCGCACCGCGCCGCATGCGGAGATCTCGTCGGCGCGTGCCGGGGAAGCCGCCGTGCTGCGCGCGGAGAACCTGGTCAAGACCCACTACGGCGAAGGCGCGCCCGCCCATGCCGTACGCGGCGTCGACCTGTCCGTACGACGGGGCGAGTTCGTGGCGGTCACCGGCCCCTCCGGCGCGGGGAAGTCGACCCTGCTGCATCTGCTCGGCGGGCTTCAGCGGCCCGATTCCGGCAGCATCTGGCTGGACGGCGACTGCACGGACGGATACGGCGAAGCCCGCTGGGCGGTCGAGCGCCGACGCCGTATCGGCATCGTGTTCCAGTTCTTCAACCTGGTGTCGAACCTGTCGGTCGCCGACAACGTCGAACTGCCCGCCCTGCTCGCCGGGGTCTCTCGCAGGCGGGCGCGCGCCGAGCGGCAACAGCTGCTCTCCGAGCTGGGCCTCCAGGGCAAGGAGCGCAGCATGCCGGGCGAGCTGTCCGGTGGTGAGCAGCAGCGCGTCGCGCTCGCCAGGGCCCTGGTCAACCATCCGCCCCTGCTGCTCGCCGACGAGCCCGCGGGGAGCCTCGACAGCAAGGGCACCCGCGAGGTGACCCGGCTGCTGTCCCGGTTCCACCAGCGCGGCCAGACGATCCTGCTGGTCACCCACGACGCGCGGCTCGCGAGCGCCGCGGACCGGGTGATCAGCTTCTTCGACGGTCGGATCGCCGACGACGCGGAACTCGACGGCACGCCGTCGCGGGGCACAGGGATATCCGGCGTACTCGAACTGAGGGACTGAACCGGCATGCGTGCCACGTTGCGCTGGGCGCACGCCGATCTGCGCACCCACCGGGGCGAGGCGCTGTTCATCGTGCTGGCCACCGCCGGCATCGTCACCTCACTGCTGCTGGCCACCGCGCTCTTCGGCTACGCGACCAACCCCTGGCAGCGGGTCTTCACCCAGTCGCACGGCGCGCACGTGTGGATCCACACCGGACCGTCCGCGGACACGCGCAGACTCGCCGACGTGGACGCGGTGGAGTCCTTCGCGGGCCCCTACCCCACAGCCGCGACGGCCGTCGAGTCCCGGGGGACCCGCGCGGCGGTCGAACTGCGCGGCGCCACCGAGCAGCCCTCCACCGGACGCCCGCTGCTCGTCTCCGGACGCTGGCTCGACCCTGCCGAGGCGGACGGCGTGGTGCTGGAGAGCAGCCTCGCCCGGTCCCTGTGGGCCGAACCGGGCGACACCCTCACCGTGCCCGGCACCGCCCGGACTCTGACCGTGCTGGGCGTCGCCGACAGCGCCGAGCCCCGCTACAGCCCGGGCGAGCGGCCGGGCCTGGTGTGGACGCTCCCGACCGCGGTGCGGGCCACCGCCGGGCGCGCCGGACAGGTGATCGGGCTGCGGCTGACCGATCCCGGCGACACGGACTACGCCGTCCAGCGGGCCGTCACCCTCCTCGGCGCCGGAGCGGTCACCGAGGTCTCCCCCTGGCAGCAGGCGCGGGCCGAGGCGCAGGGCGACAACCGGCTGCTCGGGCAGGTGCTCGGCCTGTTCGGCCTGGGCGCGCTGGTCGCCGCCGGGCTCGCCGTGCACGGCGCGATCGGCACCCGTATCCGTGGCCATCTGCGGGACATCTCGGTGCTCAAGGCGATCGGCTTCACGCCGGGCCAGGTGGTACGGATCTTCCTGCTTCAGCACGTGGCGTTCGCGCTGCTGGGAGCCGTGCTCGCGGGCGCGCTCACCCAGGCGCTGGGCGGCCGCGTGCCGGGACGCCTCGGGGATGCGGTCGGTGTGTGGCAGGGCCTTCCGGGACACACCGCGGCACTCTTCTCGGTGCCCGTGGCCGTGGTGCTCTTCATCGCCGCGACGACCGGGCTCGCCGCGTGGCGCGCCGGACGGGTGTCGCCGGTGCCGGGGCTCCGCGCCGCGGCGCAGCGCGGCGGTGGGCTGCCTCGTGCGGCGCGCGGCGCTCTGGGGCTGCGGATACCGTCCGCGCTGGTCCTGGGCTGGCACAAGGCGTTCACGCGCCGGCCGCGCTCGCTGGCCACGATCGCCCGCCTCGCGCTGCCCCTGCTGCTGATCGTGGTGGCCATGAGCGCCTGGACGACCATCGACCGCTTCCACAGCCGGCCCGAGCAGCTGGGTCTCGCGGCCGCGCTCACCGTCCGCCCGGACGGCGGTCTGAGCGATGCGGGCGTACGCGCCCTGCTCGACCGGAACCACCAGGTCACCGACGTCCACCCGGGTATCCAGGTGCCGGCCCTGGTCCCCGGACAGACCGGCACGATCGCCCTGCGCGGCCTCGGTACACGCCGGGACCCCTACCCGTTCTCGCTGGCCGAGGGCCGCGCCGCGAGCGGACCCGACGAGGCGGTGGCGGGGCAGGGACTGCTCGACCTGCTGGACGTGCGGGTCGGCGACTGGGTACGCGTGACCGTGGGCGCTCAGCCGCAGATCCTGCACATCGTGGGGCGGAGCATCGAGCCGGAGAACGGCGGCCGGGTCATCTCCACCTCGCTCGACACCCTCCGTGAGAACGACCCTGGCCTCCGGCCGACCCTCTACCAGCTCCAGCTGCGCCCCGGGGCCGACCCGCACCGGGTGGCCCGCGAGCTGACGACGGCCTCGCACGGACGTTTCGACGTGCACGCCGTGACCAACCCGGCCGACAGGCTCTCACCGCTGCGTGGAGTCGTCGCGGGGCTGATCGCCGTACTGGCCCTGATCGGGCTGATCGAGCTGCTCACCGCGATCGGTGGCACGGTCCGCGAGGGCGAGCGGGATCTGCTGGCGCTGAAGGCGATCGGACTGACGCCTCGGCAGATCACCGCGGTCACCGTGACGGCCACGGGGTGCACGGCCCTCGCGGCGGTCGTCGCCGGTACGGCTCTGGGGCTGCCGCTCGCGCACTGGCTGATCGATGCCCAGGGCAGGTCGAGCGGCATCGGCGCGGGCGTCGCGCGAGGGCCGTCCGCCGCGCTTCTGCTGCTGTTCGGCGCGGCCGCCGTGCTGGGCGCCGCCGCACTCGCCGCCGTGCCGGCCGCCCGGGCGGCCCGTCGGCGGCTGGCGGACACCCTGAGCGCGGCGGCCTGATCCCGGTCGGGTCCCGTACGGTCCCTGGCCCTACGGGTTCCGCCGGATGTCCGGCGCGGGCGGGTTCCCGTGGGGGTGGGGGGCGTACGGACCGCCCTGGGGGCAAGAGGGATACGAGCCCGACGGGCTGCCGTGGGGATACGGGGCGTGCGCGGTTCCTGGAGGGAAGGGGAACCCCGGCGGAACCGAAGTAGTTCCCGGACAGCTGGACCGCGCCGTGGGCCACGACACCGATCGGCCAGAGCGCCACGAAACCCAGCGGAACCAGCGCGGCTCCTCCGACGGCGGTCGCCGACTGCACGAGGAGCACGGCGGCCACGGCCATGCCGATGAAGAGCAGCAGCAGCTTGAGCGAGCCGAGGAGCGGGCGCCGTAACTGCCGGACGGTCCCGGTGCGCCGCCCCACGCAGAGCATCACGCCCACGGTCAGCGGCGTGATGAACAAGGGATGTCACGGGAAGCGGGCGGACTCCCGCCGCCCGCTTCCCCTCATTCAGGCTCAACGGCCCCGCAGCGTGCGGTACTTGGCGACCAGGGCCTTGGTCGACTCGTCCAGTCCGGGCACGTCGGTGCCTTCGGTCAGGGCGGGTTCGACGCGCTTGGCGAGCACCTTGCCGAGTTCGACGCCCCACTGGTCGAAGGAGTCGATGTTCCAGATCGCGCCCTGGACGAACACCTTGTGCTCGTAGAGGGCGATGAGCTGGCCGAGGACCGAGGGGGTCAGCTCGGCGGCGAGGATCGTGGTCGTGGGGTGGTTGCCCTCGAACGTCTTGTGCGGCACCAGTTCCTCGGGCACGCCCTCGGCCCGGACCTCGTCGGGGGTCTTGCCGAAGGCCAGCGCCTGCGTCTGCGCGAAGAAGTTCGCCATCAGCAGGTCGTGCTGGGCCACCAGACCCGGCAGCAGGTCGGCCACGGGCTCGGCGAAGCCGATGAAGTCGGCGGGGATCAGCTTGGTGCCCTGGTGGATCAGCTGGTAGTAGGCGTGCTGGCCGTTGGTGCCGGGCGTGCCCCACACCACCGGCCCGGTCTGCCACCGGACC
>NZ_KZ626894.1 GCF_002911015.1 Streptomyces populi | reverse complement strand
CTGCTCCAGACGGTCCGAGAGCCCTATGCGTTCGACCGTGAGGTGGTCGAGGTCCAGGGCGGCGACAACGCACTGGCGGCGCTGGTGGAGGCCGCCACGTACGAACCCTTCGACTGGAGCGAGGGCAGGCTGCTGCGCGCCGCGTTGTTCCGGCTCGCGCCGCGGCGGCATGTCCTTCTGCTGGTGGCCCCGCACCTGGTCGTGGACGACTGGTCGGCCGGCGTACTCCTTGACGAACTGAGCGCCGGCTACGCCGCTCTGGCCACGGGCAGGGACCCGGTTCTGCCCGAACTCGCCGTGCAGTACCCCGACTTCGCCGAGTGGCAGCGCACCAGGCTCGAGGGCGGAGCGCTACAGTCCGGTATCGACTTCTGGTTACGGACCCTGGACGGCGCGCCCACCGTGCTCGACCTGCCCGCCGATCGCCCGCGCCCGGCCCGGAGCAGCCGTCGGGCGGGCTGGACCCCCCTGCGGGTGGACGCCTCGGCCGCGAAGGCCGTGGAGGAGCTGTGCGCCCGGGAGAAGACCACCCCCTTCATGGTGTTGCTGGCCGCGTACGCGGTACTGCTGTCGCGCCGTTCCGGCAGCAGGGACCTGGTGCTCGGCAGCCCCGTGGCGGGCCGAGGGCTCTCCGAGCTCGAACCTCTCATCGGGTTCTTCGTGAACACCGTTCCGCTTCGGATACGGGTGGACCCGCAGCAGCCGTTCAGCGCTCTGCTGCGGCAGGTGCGGGAAACCGTGCTGTCCGCCATGGAACACCAGGACGTGCCGTTCGACCACCTCGTGCAACTGCTGGCCCCGGAACGGTCGACGGCGGCCAATCCGCTGGTCCAGGTGGCGTTCTCACTGAACAACGCCACCAGCCGGGTACGCCCGCCGGCGGGTCTGGAACTGGAGGACTTCCAGGTGGCCGGCCGGTCGAGCCGCTACGACCTGGTCCTCGCACTGGCTCCCGACGGTGACGGACTGCACGGTGAGGTGGTGTACGACGCCGACCTCTTCGACGCGTCGTCGATGGAGCGTCTGGCGGCCTCCTACCTCACCACGCTGAGCGCACTGGTGACAGAGCCGGAAGTCGCCTTGCTCCGCCTGCCCGGGGACCCGGCCGACGCGACGGCGTACGACGGCCCCACCGTCGCCTTCGACGCGGATCTGAACGTGGCGCGTTCGGTCGCCGCGTTCGCACGGCAGGATCCGGACCGCATCGCGGTTCAGGCCCCTGACGGCGACTTCGGCTTCGGTGAGCTGGAGCGGCGGGCGAACGCCTTGGCCACCGCCCTGCGCGACCTGGGGATCGGCCCCGAGCAGGCCGTGGGTGTCCATCTGGGCAGGTCCCGGCATCTGGTGGCGGCGTTGCTCGCCGTGTGGAAGACGGGCGCGGTCTTCGTACCGCTGGACCCCGCGCACCCGGCCGAACGGCTCGCGGGCACGGTCCGGGACGCCGGGGTGACGGTGCTGATGGCGGACGCCGCCTCTCCCCTGGCGGACGGTCTGCCGGTGGTCGACCCGACGACCCTGACGGTGACCGACGGCCCCGAGGTGCGGCCGGAGCGCAGCCTGCCGGACTCGCTCGCCTACACCATCTACACCTCGGGCACGACAGGTGAACCCAAGGGCGTGGGCGTCAGTTACCGGAGCCTCGCCAATCTCGTCGCCGCGCTCGCCCGGCTCGCCCCGCCCGAGGGGGGCCTCGGGGGGAACGTACTCGCTCCGGCCTTCGACGGCTGGCTGTGGTCCACGGTGCTGCCGCTGGCGTACGGGCGGGGTGTGGTGCTCGCCGATCCCCTGGACGACGCGGAATCCGTCCTCGGCGGGTCCGTGGACCTGGTCACCGCGACGCCCTCGCTGCTGGCGGCCCACCCGGCCCCGGCTCCTGGCGCGGGGCCACGAACCGTGGTCGTCGCGGGCGAAGCGTGCCCGCCGGCGCTGATCGAGCGGTGGTCGGCCGGTCGGCGGTTCGTCAACGCGTACGGCCCGACCGAGACGACTGTCTGCGCCACCTGGGCGGACACCGGCGCCGGGGACGACCCGGCGACCATCGGGCGGCCCCTGCCCAACTACCGGATCCGGATTCTGGACCGCTACCTGCGGCCGGTTCCGGCGGGAACGCCGGGAGAGCTGTTCGTCGCGGGCGAGGGCGTCGGGCGCGGCTATCGCAACCTGCCCGGTCAGACGGCCGCGCGCTTCCTCCCCGATCCGCTGGGAAACGGCGGCCGGATGTACCGGACCGGCGATGTGGTGCGCGCCCGCCCTGACGGGACGCTCGAGTTCGTCGGACGGGCGGATCAGCAGGTCAAGATCCGCGGCTTCCGGGTGGAACCGGCGGGCATCGAACGGGTGGCGAGCACAGTGCCTGGGGTCCGCGGCGTGGCGGTCTTCAGTGTCCCGGGGCCGGTGTCCGCCGCGCTCGGTCTGGCCGTCCTCCCGGGGGAGACGGCCGGGGAGAAGCTGGAGGCCGAGGTGCGGAGCGCTCTGGAGGCCGCACTGCCGGACTTCATGGTGCCCTCGCACCTCGTACGGGTGGACCGGATGCCGCTCACGGCCACCGGCAAGGTCGACGAGAGCGCCCTGGTGGCCCTCTGCGAGCAGCACACGCACCAGGACCGGCCGGGCGCGGCACCGACGACGCCGTCCGAGCAGTTGGTCTCGCGGATCTGGAGCACCGTGCTCGCGCGCCCGGTCGACAGCGTCGAAGCCAACTTCTTCGAACTCGGCGGTCACTCCCTGGTCGCCACCCAGGTGGTGTCGACGCTGCGCAAGGAGACGGGCCTGCGCCTGTCCATGCGTCTGCTGTTCGCCCACCCGACCGTGGGTGCTCTGGCGGCGGAACTGGACCGGCTCGCGGCCGAGCGGGAGACCGCCGCCGAGGCGTGAGCACTCCGAGAGCTCCGGACAGAAGCGGGGTCCGATCACCGGGTGCCGCCCGCCGGGCCTCACGTCTGTCCGGAGCTCCAGGCCGGGGGCCCGGTCGGCCGCTCTTCGCCGACCGGGCCCCCGGCCGTATCCCCGACCCCGAAGCAGGAGACATGCCGACATTCGCATCACCCGACAAAACCGTGCTCTCGTATCAGGTGCTCGGTGACGGGGAACCTCTTCTCTGTGTACCGGGCGGCCCGGGACGCGCGGGCGAATATCTCGCCGGACTGGCCGGGACCGCGGGACAGCGGTCCCTGGTCCTGCTCGACAACCGGGGCACCGGCGCCTCCCACGCGCCGGCCGACCCCGGCTCGTACCGGATGGAACGACTGGTCGACGACATCGAGGCGCTGCGCGCGCACCTGGGTCTGGAGCGCGTCGACCTCCTCGGCCATTCGTCCGCCGGGAACACCGCCCTGCTGTACGCGCTCCGTCACCCGGAGCGGGTGTCCCGCCTGGTGCTCGTGGCGCCAAGCACCAGAGCCGTGGGCATCGGGGTGGAGGACTACGAGGAGGCACTGGCCCGGCGGGCACACGAGGACTGGTACGAAACCGCACGGGCCGGGATCGAGGCGTGGACCGGCTCCCCCACGATCGCCGCCAGCCTGCCCCACCGGGAGCAGGCGGCACCGTTCTTCTACGGCCGCTGGGACGAAGCCGCCATGGAGCACGCCCGCTCCGAGCTGCGGCAGATGTCGGTGCCGGCGGCAGCGGGGTTCTACGACGGCATCACCCTGGACACGGACGAAGTCCGGCGAGCCGCCGCCGGTTCGGACACACCGACCCTCGTGGTGACGGGGGAACTGGACCCGTTCCCCACCCCGGCCACCGGTGCGAAGCTCGCCGCGCTTCTCGGGCGCGGCGAGTCCCGCGTCCAGCCGGGCGCGGGCCACTATCCCTGGCTGGACGACAGGGAGACCTTCGCCCGTACTCTCGTCGAGTTCTTGGCCCGGCCCTTGTGACGAGGGCCGTCCGGTGCGGGGAGCCGGCCCGTCGCCCCGCACCGGGTCTCAGCCGATGAGGTCCCCGTCCGCCGTGGCGGCGGCCACCACCGCTTCCTCCAGCTCCCGGGCGAGGTCGGCCAGCACCGGGTGGTCGAAGACGGTCCGCAGCGGAAGTCGGCAGCCACTGATCTGGGACAGCCGGGAGACGACCCGGGTGGCGAGCAGCGAATGGCCCCCGACCCGGAAGAAGTCGTCGTCGGCGCCGATCCGCTCCGTCCCGAGCACCTCCTGCCACACCTCGGCGACCAGCTGCTCGATCGGGCCGGCGGGCGCCCGGAAAGCGGCGGCGCGCACCGTGGGCGTGGGCAGCGCCGCCCGGTCGACCTTGCCGTTCGCGGTCAGGGGGAGCTCCGGGAGCACGGTGTAGGACGCAGGACGCATCCAGGCGGGCAGCGCTCGCTCGGCATGCTCCTCGACGGCCCGGGGATCCGCGCCGGGGCGAAGACAGACGTACGCGCAGAGCTGGGCGTCGCCGCCGGACGGCGTCCGCAGCTCGACCGCGGCTTCGGCCACGTCGGGGTGGGACGCGAGGACGCCCTCGATCTCACCGGGCTCGATCCGGTGACCGCGCAGCTTCACCTGCGCGTCCGTACGGCCCAGGTACTCCAGCCGTCCGTCGGCCCGCCACCGTGCCCGGTCACCCGTCCGGTACATGCGGCTGCCGTCCCCGGCCCAGGGGTCGGGGACGAAGCGGCCGGCGGTGAGGCCGGGGCGTCCGACGTAGCCGAGGGCGACGCCCGGCCCGGCCAGGAACAACTCGCCCGGAGCGCCGGCCGGGACCGGACGGAGCCAGGGGTCCAGGACCCGTACCCGCATCCCGCGCAGCGGGCCCCCGATGTGGACGCGGTCCCCCGGCTCCAGTCGGCCGCAACTGGCCGCGATCGTCGCCTCGGTGGGCCCGTAGAGGTTGTCCAGCGTGAAGGGGAGCCGGGTCGGCACGTGGACGAGGCTGTCCCCGCCGATCTGGACGGAGCGCAGGGGGAGGGGGCCCGACGGCAGGTGCGGGGCGGCCGCCGCGAACAGCGGGGTGGTCAGGAAGGCGACGGTGACGCCTTCCTCCGCCAGGCGCGACCAGAGCCGGTCCGGGTCGAGCCGGACCTCGTCGGGCAGCACGGTCAGGCGTGCCCCGGCCGCCAGCGCGGGAAGGGTGTCCAGCAGTCCGGCGTCGAAGCTGGGGCTCGCCAGCTGTGACAGGCGGTCGTGCGGGGTGAGTTCGTAGTGGTCGACGTACCAGGAGACGAAGTTCCCGATGCCCTCGTGCGTGACGAGGACGCCCTTGGGCTGCCCGGTGGACCCGGAGGTGTAGATCAGGTACGCGGGGTGCCCCGGACCTGTTCCGGGAACCGGTGCCCGCGCGCCCTCGGGCGGAGCGGCCGACACGTCGAGCACCTCGACGTGTGCGGGCCATCGCGGCCCCGGCCCGTTCACGGCGTCGGTGAGCACCAGCGGGCTCCGCGAGTCCCTCAACAGGTGTTCGAGGCGTTCGGCGGGGTATTCCGGATCGAGCGGAAGGTAGACGGCTCCCGCGCGCAGTACGCCGAGCATCGCCGCGACCTGGGTGGCCGAGCGTGGCAGACAGACGCCGATCGCGGTGGAGCCGGCCGGTCGGCGGGAGCCGATCAACCGGGCGACACGGTCCACCTGTTCGTCGAGTTGTGCGTAGGTCAGACGGACCTCGCCGTCGGCCACCGCCTCCTCGTCCGGTCGCTCTCGGACCTGCCGGTCGAAGAGGTCGAGGACGAGCGGTGTGCCGGTGCGGGGCGCGCCGGTGGCGAAGCCGTCGAGTTCGGCGGCCTCGGGAGCGGTGACGGCGGCGACCCGTGCGAGCCGTTCGTGGGGACGCAGGGTCAACTGCTCGAGCAGAGCGGTGAACCGATGGGCCAGCCGTTCGATCGCGTGGCTGCTGAACAGGTCGGCGGCGAAGTGGGCGTCGACGGTCAGACCGCCCCGGCCGTCCGGTCCCGCGGCGAAGGTGAGGTCGAACTGGGTCCGGGTCGTTTCCCTGAACTCCAACGGCTCGCCCCATGCCTCTCCGGCCGCCGGGGCCGGCTCGGCCAGCGTGAACACCGCCTGCACGAGCGGGTTGTGTCCAGGAGCACGGGTGGGCGCCACGGCGTCGACCAGCCGGTCGAACGAGAGGCCTTGATGGTCGTAGGCGTGCAGAACGGTGTCCCGGGTGCGCGTGACCAGGTGCGCGAACGACTGGGACTCGTCCACCTCGCCCCGTATCGGGAGCAGGTTGACGAAGAGGCCCACGATCGGTTCGGTCTCGGCGGACCGGCGGTTCGCCGAGACCGAACCGACGATCAGGTCGGGTTGGCCGCTCCAGCGCGCCAGCAGGACCTGAAAGGCCGCCAGCAGGGTCTGGAACACCGAGGCCTCGCACTCCACGGCGATCCGTCTGATTCCGTCGAGAGTGGCTGCCGGTAGGTCCACGCGGTGGCATCCGGCGGCGAAGGACCGCTCGACGGGGCGGGGCAGGTCGGCGGGGAACGGGAGCGTCTGAGGAGCTCCGGCCAGTTGTCCGCGCCAGTACGCGAGGTCGTCGGCGAAGGCGTCCCGGTCGTTTTCGGACTGCTCCCACGCGGCGAAGTCCGCGTACTGGTAGGCGGGTTCGTCAAGACGCGCGGCGCGTCCTTCGACACGGGACCGGTAGAGCTCGCCGAGCTCCCGCCGGAGCAGGTCCATCGACCAACCGTCGGTGGCGATGTGATGGATCACCAGGAAGAGCGTGTGGTCCTGGTCGTGCAAGGTGAAAAGCCCTGCCCGCAGCACCGGTCCGCGCTCCAGGTCGAAATCGGCGGCGAAGAACTCCGCCATCCGCGCCCGCTGGACCTCCTCGGCCCCGTCGCAGTCCTCGACGTGGAGTTTCACCTGGGCTTCGTCGTCGACGAGTTGACTCAGATGCCCCTCGGAGGTGAGGACGTACCGCGTACGCAGCGTCTCGTGCCTGGCGACCAGCGACTCCACCGACGCCCGGAGTGCCGTGACGTCGACCTCTTCGCGTATCCGCAGAGCCGACGTGGAGTGATAGATGGTTCCGCCGTCCGCGGCCGCCTGGGAACGCAGTTGGCTGTCGAACCATAATCGTCGCTGAGCGGCCGACGCGATCAGCGGGCGGGACCGGTCGGCGTGAGGCATGGGTTTGCGTCGACCGCGAGCACGCAGCCACGCGGTGATGTCGTCGTCGGACGAGTCAAGCGACATGCTGCCCTCCGAAGGGGCCGTTTCCACCAGATTCTTGTGAACGGGCTTTGCCGGAGTAGATCAGTTCAGTTGATCAACTCCCGGTCGAGAGCAGCAACCCCGGCAACAAGTGACCTGCGCCACTCGTCCGGGACGGTACGAGGGGTGGCGCGAATCAGTGGGGTCCGTCCGTATGCGAAGCCATGTGCACAACAGGCGCGGGGAATCGGGCGGTAGGGTCCAGCCCATGATCGGAAGTCAAGGCCGGGCCACAAGCCCGTTACCACGGATGTACTACCTCTGGCTCGCGGGAGCGCTCGCCTCCGTCCTGGGTGACGCTGTTCTCTATTTCGCCCTCGGCTGGGCGGCGGCCACGCACGGCGGCGCCGTGGCGGGCCTCGTCCTCACCGCGATCAACCTCCCTCGTGTCCTGCTTCTGATCGTCGGTGGCACCGTGGGCGACCGGTTCGGGGCCCGGCGGGTGATGATCGCGGGAGACGCGGTGATGCTGGCCGGCACGACCCTGCTGGCTGTCGTCTCCCACCATGTCGGCCCGGCCGTCTGGCTGCTGCTGGCCACCGGCGTGCTGGTCGGTGTGATGGACGCCTTCTACCTTCCGGCCTCCGGCTCCATGCCCCTGCGGCTGGTGGGGAAGGAGGCACTCCCCCGGGCCCTGGCCATGCGGCAGGGCGGCGCCCAGCTGGTGACCTTCGTCGCCGGTCCACTGGGCGGTGCGCTGGTCGCCACCGTGGGGCTCACCGGGACGGCCCTGCTGAACGCGGCGACGTTCGCGGTCATCCTGATCATCCTGATCGTCGTCCGCCCGGTCTTCGACATACCGCCGGCCAAGGGCAGCGGCAGCTTCGTGCGCGACGCCCTGGACGGGGTCGGCACCGGTATGAAGGATCCCGTGCTGCGGGCCGCACTGCTCGTCACGGGCGGTGTCGCGGGCTTCCTCCTCCCGGTCGTCCCGCTGTTGCTCCCCCTGCTGGCCCGCGAGGAGCGGTGGAGCGCCGGATGGACCGGCCTGCTCTTCGGCTCGCAGAGTCTGGGGCTCCTGGGGGTCACGTTCGTGGTGATGGTCCGTGGCGCCAACAGCCGCCCCGGTCTGACCGCCGGTGTGGGCGTGCTGGTCGCGGCCGTGGGGCTGGGCGTGCTCGGCTCGGTACCGGCCGCCGCCGTTCCGTCGGCCGTCCTGCTCGGCATGGGGTCGGGGCTGTTCGCCTCGCACATCGGACCGCTCGTGCTGATGAGCGCGCCCCATTCGCACCTCTCCAGGATGCAGGCACTGCTCACTCTGGTGCAGAGCGTGTCGCTGCTGGCGATGAACAACGTCCTCGGCAACACGGCGCGGCTGGCCGGCCCGGCCACCGCGATCCTGGCCTGCGCGGCGGCGATGGCGGTGACCGGGACCGCCGCGCTCTGCTCCCGGGCGCTGCGGACCGCGACCACCGCCCCGCCGGCCCTCCGGCCGCCCGAGGAACAGAGCGTGACCGCTGCCGCCGAACCGGCCTGACGGTCGCCTCCTCAGCGAACGGTGAACCCTCCGTCGACCGGCACGACGGCTCCGGTGACCTGCCGGGACTCGTCACTGGCCAGCCACACCGCGGTGGATGCCACGTCGGAGGCCTCCACCAGGCGGTTCATCGGCTGGGACTCGACGAACGTCTGCTCGTGGTCCGCGGTGGGCACGTCGAGGCAGCGGGCGATCTCGACCAGCATCCGCCCCTCCAGGGCCGGCTCGTCACGTACCGATCCCGGGCAGAGCGCGTTCACCCGAATGCCGTGCGGCGCGTAGTCGAGCGCCGTGGCCCTGGTGAGGCCGACCAGCCCGTGCTTGGCCGCCACGTATCCCGCGAAGTACCGGTACCCGACCATGCCCGCGGTCGAGGAGACGTTGATGACACTGCCCGAGCGCTGCGCGACCATGGTCGGCAGCACGGCTCGCATGGCCCGCCAGGAACCGCTCAGGTCGATGTCGAGCATGAGGGACCACTCGTCCTCCGTGATCTCGTGCGCCGGACGTCCCGAGGGCGCCGCGATCCCGGCGTTGTTGACGAGGACGTCGATGCCGCCGAACCGGTCCAGCGCACGCTCCGCCGCCGATCGCAGGTCGTCGCCGTCCCGCACATCGCCGACGTGCTCGACCACGGAGGCACCGGCGGCACGGCATTCCTCCGCGGTGGCCTTCAACTGGCTGACCGTACCCAGCGGATACGGACACCCAGGCACATCGGCGGAGATGTCGAGCAGCACCAGATCCGCCCCCTGCTCGGCGAAGGCCACGGCCGTGGCGCGGCCTATCCCCCTCGCGGCTCCTGTGATCAGTGCCCGCTTGCCTGACAGCCGCATGCGCAAATCCTCCCGAGCGTCGATCCGTTGTGCACGCACGGCCGAATCCTATGCCTCATGATCACATCGCTGTCGGGCTCCGATCGACCTGACCACGAGTCAACTCCCTTGCTGCACAAGCCGATAGCGGAACCGCCCACGAGTCGAGGGGTACGGTGCCGCGGCAGCGGAGCAGGTCGGCGACGGCCGCCGCGCCGGGCACGGGGACGCGCCCCGGGACCCGCTTCCTAGTCCGGGCGGGTGAAGCGGTCGAGCAACGCGTCGAGGCCCGCCGCCAACCCCTCCGGTCCGCCCCGCTCGGCGAGCGAGGGCACGCTCTCCCGGAGCGTCGGCAGCTCCCGCGACGACAGGTGGTGCAGCCCGAGCCGGAAGGCGGGATCGGGTTCGTCCGGATCGTCGACCATGGGTTGCAGCTCGACGGACACGTAGCCGAGCACCCAGGCGGAGGAGGCGCGGAAGAGGGCGGACGTGCGGGCCTCGTCGAATCCCGCCGCCCGCAGCAGGGCGAGCACCCGCTCGTGGTTCCGCAGCACGGCGCCCGGCCGACGCGCCAGCGGGACCGCCAGCATGCGCGTGGCGAGCAGGGGCACCGCCCCGGGATGGGCGAGACACACCTCGTACGCCGCCCGGGCGATCCGGTGCAGTTGGGCACGCCAGTCCGCCTCTCCGGCCGCGGCGGCCTCGGGCTCCGGCTCGGCCTCCAGCCTTTCCTCCAGTTCGAGGTACAGCGCCTCCACGAGCCCGTCGAGGAGGGCGTCCTTGCTGGCCGCGTACCGGTAGAGCGCCATCGCCTCCACGCCGAGCTCGGACCCCAGTCGCCGCATGCTGAGCGCCGACAGTCCCTCCTGGTCGACCAGTTCCAGCGCGCTGGCGAGCACCCGCTCCCGGCTCAGCCGGCCGTAGCGCCCGCGGTCGCTGGCGCGCCGCGCCGGCCGCTCCTCCTCGGTCATCGCCTCGTCCTTCACGCCGGCACCCTTCACACGAGCGGCGAAATCGCCGACAAGACGCCTTTCGGACGCATCACACCTATTGCACAATGCGTACGCGTACACCATAAACGTACCTCGCGGTCGGCCCCGCGGGCGTCACGGCACGAAGGTGCTCGCGGCGGGCACGGGCGGACACCCGAAGCGGTGAAGCGGCCCACCGGCACGGGGTGAGGAGTGCGGCCCGCCCCGGCGGAGGGCCGGCCCCTCCCCTACGTACGCTTACGGCTCCTCCCCCACCCGTACGGGCTCCTCCCGGATCACGGCGAAGAGCGCCCGGTCCGTGGGCAGGCCCTCGGCGTCGAAGGCACGGTGCCGGCCGAGGTGTTCGATCCGGCCGCCGGCACAGCTCTTCAGCAGGTACTCCGTGAGCCACACGTCGGGCGTCGGCACCATGCGCGGCAGTCCGAACGACTCGGGCATCTCGTCCTCGCCGCTGTCGAAGAACATCACCTTGCCGGTCCGGGACCAGAGCCCTCGGAGCAACCGGGTCGCGGTGTCGAGACCCGACTCCCGCACCAGGTGGTGCCAGAGGGACAGCAGGAGGGTGCAGTCGGTCGCGGGCAGGAGGGCGAGCGTGTCGGGGCGGAACTCGAGGCTCATCACCGCCACGTTGTCCAGCCGGTTCCGCCGCACGGCCGTCGTCGCCGTCCGGACGCATTTCAGATCGGACTCCAGCGCGACGGAGGGTATTCCGCGCATGGCGAGCTTGATCGGGAAGTAGCCGACGTTCGCACCCACGTCCAGCGCGCTCTCCACCTTGAGCCGCTCGACGACCGGCTCCATCGCCGCCCATCGCGACCCGGTGCCGACGGACCGCTTCGCCTTCCGCACGGGTATGCCCGGGACCGGCTGGTAGATGCCGTCGGGCAGCGCGTCGAGCTTGAGGCGGACCAGGTCGATCACGTCGTCGAGCTTGCGGCGGGCGTCACTCATCGACCGGAGCGAGGGGAATTGCTGGTGGAGGCGCACCCTGCGCGTGGAAGCCTGAGTTCCATCAAATTGGTTCACGGGTACCTCTATCGACTGGCGATATCAAGGGTGCTCGCATTACCATTTCAAGGCGATAATACCTTTCACCTCGACATTCCGCAATTTGACGTCCGCCGGGATAAACCGAAGGCCGACCCTGTCCCGGCGCGACCGCGGCGGACGGCTCCGGGCCGGCTCGCGCGGGTGCGCCCGATCCGCCGACTCCGCCGGTAACCGCACGTCCGGTGGGTCACGACCGAGATGCGGTCCGACGGGCGGCAGAGCACCCTGGGACGGGAGAAGGTTCACAACGCCTACCGTTCGCGACGCGTAAGGAAGTAGCGTCATGCGTTTTTCGGGCTCGCGAACCTCGTCGACCCGGGATCATCTCGACGTGACGAGTCCGGCACCCCGGGAAATATGGCAGAGCTTGGTCGACAAGAGCGACGAGGCCCTGATCACCCAGACCCCGGGATGGCTGGACTGCATTTGTGCGACCGACCACTATGACGACGCCAGCCGCTTTTACGAATTCGGGAATTCCGGCGGGATCGTCGTGCCGTTGGCCCGTCGGCGCGGTTGGCCCGCCCGTCTGATCGCCCAGGACGCCTGGCCCTCCGAATGGGGCATCGGGGCTCCCGTCGCCGCCGGGACCCCCGACCCGGAGCACGTGCGCGCCGTCTTCGAGGATCTGGCCCGGCTTCCCTCGAACCGCGTGTCCGTGCGGTTCGGGCCGAACGCGGACCCCGTGTGGCTGTCGGCGGTGCCGTCCGGCTTCACCGCCTCGCGCCACACCACGTACGTCCTGGACCTCGACGGCGGCTTCGACGACGTCTGGGGGCGGTTCAAGGGATCGGTCAGGACCGCCGTGCGCAAGGGCGAGAAGGCGGGGGTCGAGGTGGAGGTCGACCGCACCGGGCGTCTGGTGCCGGACTTCTACGCGCTCTACCAGCACTCGGTCGCCCGGTGGGCACAACAGGCGAACGAGCCCCTGGCGCTCGCCCGCTGGCGCAGGAGCCGGATCGACCCGCTGCGCAAGTTCCAGGCCGTCGCCGAGACGTTCGCCGGGTCCTGTGCCGTGTGGCTGGCCTCGTACCAGGGCCGGCCCGTGGCGGCCATCATGGTGCTGCGTCACGGGCCTCACGCCAAGTACTGGCGGAGCGGCATGGTCAAGGAGCTGGCCCATCCGATCCGTGCCACCACCCTGCTGCACAAACTCGCCATCGAGGACGCCTGCGCGACCGGTTGCCGCTTCTACCACTTCGGCGACTCCGTCCCCGATTCCTCCGTCAGCGTCTTCAAGGAACGGCTCGGCGCCCACGGCTACCCGTCGTTCGGGTACCGCAGGGAGGTGCTTCCCCTGACGGCGGGCGATCAACTGCTGCGGAGTGCGGTGAAGCGCCTCATCGGTTTCAAGGACGAGTGACACCCGGTCCCACCGAGATGCCCGGCACGGGTGCCCCGCCTAGCATCGGACGTGGGCACGTGGGTCCTCGGTCCGCGAGCGTCGTCCTCGCGGGACCCCGGCGCCCGGCGGGAGAAGCCCGTGAACGCACCTGCTGAACTCCTGATCGACACTCCGGCCGGTCTCGCGCGCGTCACCACACCGGCTCCGCGTGACGTCTGGTGGGAGCTGGCGGGCAAGGACCCGGACACCAACCCCAGCCAGACTCCGCTCTGGCTGGACTGTCTGTGCGCCACGGGCCCGTACCGGGACGCGAGCCGCCTCTACGAGTTCGAGCGGGGCCGGCGGCTCGTGCTCCCCCTCGTCGGCAGAAGGCGCCGCCCGCGGATCCTGGATGCGGAGGAGTCCTGGCCGGCCCAGTGGGGCATCGGAGGGCCGGTGTGCCCGGAGAGCGTGAGTCCGGCGGAGGCGCGCGCGGTCTTCGCCGACCTCGCGCGGCTGCGCGCGCTCCGGGTCGCCGTGCGGCTGCGGCCGGCGGACCAGGCCGTGTGGGCGGACGCGGCTACGGGTTTTTCCCTCGAACCCCACATGACCCAGATGGTGGACCTCGACGGCGGCTTCGGCGCCGTCTGGGAGCGGCGCATCGGACGCCGTATGCGGCGGGAGGTCCGCCGGGCCGAGCGCTCGGACGTCGAGGTCGAGGTGGACCGCACCGGCCGGCTCGTTCCCGTCTTCTACGACCTGTACCGGAAGTCGATCGTCCGCTGGGCCGAACAGCAGCACGAGCCGCTGGCGTTGGCCCGCCGGCGCCGGACGCGGGAGTTCCCCGAGAAGCGGCTGGCGGAGGTGGCCGCCCGGCTCGGGGACGGGTGCGCGATCTGGATGGCCTGGCGCGCGGGTGAGCCCGCCGGGGCGTGCATCGTCCTGCGCCACGGCGGTCACGCCAAGATGTGGCGCAGCGCCATGGACCGGGAACTGGCCCATCCGGTCCGCGCCGTGCCCCTGCTGTACCGGCTGGCGATCGAGGACGCGTGCGAGGCCTCCTGCCGGACGTTCGACATGGGGGAGTCGGCCCCGCGGTCCTCCCTCGCCGAGTTCAAGGCGGGGTTCGGGGCGGAGAGCTTCCGCTCCCCGCGCCTCCTGCGGGAACGGCTTCCCGTCTCGGCGGCCGATCGCAGGCTGCGGACGGCCGTCAAGCGCCTGATCCGCTTCCAGGACCCCTGAGGCCCCCTCGTCCCGGCAGTCCCCTCGTCCCGGCGGTCACCCCACGTCGACGGGCTCCACGTCGTCGCTGTGGTGGAGGGATTTCAGGCCGTACGCGTCCAGCATCATGCGCAGCAGTCCGAACTGGTTGTTCGGCTGGGCGTCGTCACCGCGCCGGACGTGCTCGCCCACCAGGACGGTGGGGATGTGGTTGGGTCCTTTCCCGTCGTCCTCGTCCCAGGTGACGACCAGCAGGCTGTTGTGGGTCATCGCCCAGTCCGCGTAGCGGCCGAGGTTGTCCCGCAGCCAGGTGTCCGCCCGCCCCACAGCGCCGTCGTGCATGTCGTGTTCGAGGTCCGGGACGACGAACGCCACCGTCGGCAGATCCGTGAAGTCACGGGGGAAGTCGGTCCACGGGCGGTTGACGGACGCGGGAAGGTTGTCGAAGTTCACCCAGGGGTTGTGCCGGCGCACGTAGGCGCCGTCGGCACAGCCGGTGAAACCGGTGCGCGGCAGGCTCTGCGCGTAGCCCACGAAGGTCAGACCCGCCTGGCGGAGCTGGGAGCCGAGGTTGCGCGACGTGAGCCGGTGCGGGCAGGAATCGTCGTCGACCCCCAGGAAGGAGCCCGAGAAGAGCGCCAGGTAATTGGGCTGACTGGGATGGGTGAGGGCGTAGAACTGGGTGAGCGAGGCGCCCCGCCGGGCCAGTTGGTTGATGTACGGGGCTTCCGCGTTGCCGATGACGGCGTCGTACGACTGGTCCTCCTCGATCACCACGACGATGTGGTCCGGACGGGGAAGCCCGGTTCGAGCCGGTGCGTCGTCACAGCCCGCTGCCACCAGGAGTGCCGTCGTCACGGCCGCCCACGCGAGGAGCCCCCGCGCCAGAAGGCGTCCCCGCTCCCGTCGTACGCCTCTCACCTGTCGCTCCACCGCTCTCCGTCCGGGCACCGTCTGGGCACGCGCCGCGCGTGAGCACCGCGAGCCGCCGCTTGCAGCAATCGGAAATACCGTCACAATCGGTATTGATACCTCTTACCGGTCGACACCCGGCACCATGTGGACCGACGAGCGGGAGTGCCGACGGCCGTGTCGCCGACGGCCGTCACGCCGGGGGCGGGCGGGGGAGACCGACAGGCCGGATCCGGAAGGTGTCACATGCGTCGAGTCAACGCCCCTGCCGGCCGCCGCGGGAGGACGGCCGGCCGCCTCGAGGAGCCGGCGTTCCGCGTCACGGGGACCGTCGTCGGAGCACCGGTTCTCCCGGAGACCCCTTCATGGGCAAGCTCCAGACGCTGACGGGCGGGCGCATGGCGTCCTTCACCGGCGCCGTGGCCCGGCGGCCCGGCACCGCCGCCGGGGACCGTCGCCGCTCCGGCCGGACCACGGCACTCCAGTGGGCGACACGTCTGATCCTTCCCGCGGCCCTCGCCCTCTGGCTGCTGTCCCTGCGCCACGTGGATCTCGCCGGAATGCGCGACTACGGTCTGCTCCAGGTGCTGCCGGTGCTCTTCTGGGTCGCCCTCGGCCTGCTCACCCTCGGCTTCTGCCTGGCCCTGGCCGACCGGCGGACCGGTGGCGGATGGTTCGCGGGATACGTCCTGGGGCTGATCGCGGTCATCCACGCGACCCCCACCCTGCTCTACCCCACCCTGCGCTACAGCTGGGCGTGGAAACACGTCGCGGTCGTCGACGCGGTGATCCGCCACCACGGCGAGGTGCCCCACGCGGACAAGCTCGCCATCTACAACCAGTGGCCCGGGTTCTTCGACCTCAACGCGTTCTTCCTACAGGCCACCGGCCTGCGCTCGGCGCTCGGCTACGCGACGTGGACCCCGCCCGTCTTCAACGCGGTGCTGCTCGCCCCCCTGCTGCTGCTCCACCGGACGGTGACCCGTGACCGCCGGCTGATCTGGGGGGCGGCGTGGGTCTACTACTCGTGCTCCTGGGTGGGGCAGGACTACTTCGCTCCCCAGGCCTTCGCGTTCCTGCTCTTCGTGACGATGATCGCCCTGGTCATGGGGCAGTTGCCGGCCTCGGCGCTGTACCGGACGGGCGAGACACGCACGAACCGATGGCCCGTCGGCCGCTTCGTGGTGGTCATGGTGATCGCGGCGGTCATCATCTCCTCGCACCCGCTGACACCGTTCATGCTGATCAGCGCGCTGGTGGCGCTGTCGCTCCCGCGGCGCAACCGGCGGGTCGTGCTGCCCGTCCTGGCCGGCACGGTGGTGCTGGCCGTGCTCTGGGACGCCACCGTCGCCCGCCCCTACCTCTCGGAGAACCTGAACGACTTCCTGGGCTCGCTGCTGAAACCCGACACCAACGTCGTCTCCGGGCTGGCCGCCCTCGGCGCCGCGGCCCCGGGTCAAGTGGTGGTGTCCTGGGTCGACCGGGGCCTGTCCGCCGCGGTCTTCGTCCTGGCGGCCATCGCCTTCCTGGCCCGCCCCTGGGTCCGCCGCACCGGCCTGCCGCTGCTCGTCGTGGCTCCGCTGCCGCTGCTGGTGGCGAACGCCTACGGCGGAGAGATGATCTTCCGCGCCTATCTCTTCGCCCTGCCCGCGGCCTCGCTCCTGATCGCGGCCCTCCTCCTCGAGCGGAGCGGACGGCCGCGCCTTCAGGTGCTGGCCGCCTGTCCGCTGCTGCTCGCCCTGCTCGGGGGGCTCATGTTCGGCTACTACGGCAAGGAATCGGCGAACTACTTCACGGAGGAGGAGGTGGCGGCCGGACGCTTCGTCGCGGCCACCGCTCCTCCCGGTTCCACCGTCGTCTCCCTGACCTCGGCCGTGCCCGGCCTGTACCTGCGCTACGACGAGAACCCCCAGGTGCAGTTGGACGAGCAGGACATCCGCGACCGGCGGCGCCTGGTGAACGACCCGGTGAAGGGCCTGGAGGGGTTCGTCAAGCGGGCCAGCCCGACACAGCCCGCCTACATCATCCTGAGCCGGGCCCAGGCCGCCGACCTCTACCAGAGGGGGATCCTGCCCGGCGGCACCGTGCAGCGCATGGAGTCGGCCCTGTCGAAGACCCCGGACTACATCCCCGTCTACCGCAGCAAGGACGCGGTGGTCTACCGGTACCAGGGCGCGAAAGGCTGAGCGGGCCATGACCTCCCTGCGCCGGGGGCTCGCGCTGTCCGGCTGGGCGGCAGCGGCGGTGGTCGCCTTCCTGCCGGACGCCCTGGTCCTGCGCGCCGTGGTGACGACGGCGTTCCTGCTCGTCTGTCCCGGCCTGGCGGCCTCCCGGTGGGCCCGGCCGGGCGCGGCGCGCGTCAGGGACCGCACGGCGGCCCTGGAGAGGGGCGTCCTGACCGTGACGCTCAGCCTGTCGATGGCGGTGCTCGTCGTGGAACCCCTGTTCCTGACGGGCACGTTCACCGTCACCCGGGCGCTGCTCGCCCTCGCCGCCGTCACGTCCGCCCTGGCCCTGCTGCCCAAGCCCGGCGGGCGGCGGAGCCGGGCACCGCGAGCCGTCCCGGGGCCGGAGCCGGGATCGGGTCCGGACCCGGACCCGGACCCGGACCCACGGTCGGCCGGCACCGGCCGACCCGAGCCGCCCGCCCCGGAGTGAGGCACCGCACCGGCCTCGCCGGGGTGCCACGACGGTCCGTGCGAGGCGTCGCGCGGACCGTGTGAGCGTCGCGGCGGTCCCGCCCGCCCCGGCACCGGCTCCGCCCCCGCCTGCCGGGCGGGGGCGTTCTCGAGCCGCCCGAAGAGTCCCACCTCTTCTCTTGATGTCCTCTTGACGTCACTCGCAAATCGGGTAAAAGTGTAGATATACGTTGTAAACGTATGTCGTAGGCGCGTACTCGGAGATGCAGATCATGTACAACGACCCGATCATCGGCAGCGAGCAAGAGGCCGACACGCACGGCACCGTCAGCCTGGTCGTCCCAGCCCTCAACGAGGCGCGCAACATCGCCTGGGTCTTCGAACAGATCCCGGCGTGCGTGGACGAGGTCATCCTCGTGGACGGCGACTCCACCGACGCCACGGTCCCCATGGCGCAGCACTGCCTGCCGACCGTGCGCAACGTGCGGCAGAGCGGCCCGGGCAAGGGCAACGCGCTGCGCACCGGCTTCCTCGAGGCGAAGGGTGACTACGTGGTGATGATGGACGCCGACGGCAGCATGTCGCCGGCGGAGATCCCCCACTTCGTGCACTTCCTCGACCACGGCTACGACTTCGTCAAGGGCTCGAGGTTCGTCGCGGGCGGCGGTTCGCTCGACATCACCCCCATCCGCAAGATGGGCAACCACGTCCTCCTGATGGCCGCCAACCGGCTGTACGGCGCCTGTCTGACCGACCTCTGCTACGGCTACTGCGCCTTCCGGCGCAGCTTCCTCGACCAGCTCGACCTGCACGCCGTCGGCTTCGAGATCGAGGCCGAGATGATCGTGCACGCCCTGCGCTCCGGTCTGCGCATCGCCGAGGTCCCCAGCCTGGAACTGCCCCGGCGCAGCGGCTGCTCGAACCTCCACGCCATATCCGACGGGCGCCGGGTGCTGCGCACCCTGCTCTCGGAGCGGCCGGGCGCCCGGTCCGCCACCGCGCGGCCGGCGAGGAGCGCGTCGTGAGCTCCGCCCCGGTCCGCTCCCCCCTCGTCCGGCCCCCGGTGCCGGTGGTCGACATCGACCTGGCCCGCCCGGGCGAGTTCCGGCTGCCCGGCGACCGGGGGCCCGCCCGGCCGGGGGGACGGGCCCGTGCACTCGTACGGCTGCACGGCCGTCCCCTGGGCATGGTCAGCGCCGCGGACGCCTCCGGACCCGACGGCCTGTGGCGGGCCCTGGCCGACACCGCCTACGCGGAACTGGCCGGACAGCTCGCCCGGCACCTGTCCGGGGACCGGACCGGACCCTCGGGCTGCGGGGCCCCGCACCGGGCGTCCCACCCCGCGCCCGTCATCAGCGTGGTCGTGGCCACGCGCGACCGGCCGGAGAAGCTGCGGCACTGCCTGCGGTCGCTGCTGCGCTCGAAGTATCCCGAGTTCGAGATCGTCGTGGTCGACAACGCCCCCGCCGACGGCGCGACCGAGGCCCTGGTCCGCGAAGACTTCGCCGGACGGGTCCGCTACGTCCGCGAACCCGTCGCCGGGCTGGCCCGCGCCCACAACGTGGGGCTCGCCCGGGCACGCGGATCCGTCGTCGCCTTCACCGACGACGACACGCTCGTCGACCCCGGATGGCTGTCGGCGCTGGCCGAGACCTTCGCGCGCGACCCGCGGATCGGCTGTGTCACCGGACTGATCGTGCCCGCCGAACTGGAGACCCCGGCCCAGGGCGCCCTCGAACGGCAGGGCGGTTTCGCGAAGGGGTACGCGTCACGCACCTGGTCGCTGTCCGATCCGCCGACGGACCCGTTGTTCCCGTTCACCGCCGGACGGTTCGGCTCCGGCGCCAACATGGCGTTCCGCACCGACGCGCTCCGCGCCCTGGGCGGCTTCGACACCGCGACCGGCGCCGGTACCCCCGGCAAGGGCGGTGACGACCTGCTCGCCTTCTTCGAGATCCTGACGGCCGGTCACACGCTCGTCTACCAACCGAGCGCCATCGTCTGGCACTGCCACCGCCGCACGATGGACGCCGTCGCCGCGCAGGTGTTCGGCTACGGTGCCGGCCTCGGCGCCTATCTCACCGGCGCGCTGCTGAGGAACCCCCGCCGGATGCCCGCCCTGCTGCGGCGGCTCCCCCGCGGTATCCGCTACTCCATGACCAGATCACGCGCCCGCGGCGCCGATCCCGAGGCCGGCTGGTCCCGGCACCTGGCGCTCCTGGAGGTGCGGGGGATGGTCTACGGCCCCTGCGGCTATCTCCGCGGACGTCTCGCCGGCGCCGGCGCCGGCGCCGGGACCTGATGGCGAGGTGAGCGGCTTGGACACCACTCCGGTGACCGATTCGGCTGCGAGAGGCGCCGGCATGCGACGTCCCCTGGTCATGCTGCGCGCCGGCATCGCCGCCGCGCTCCCGGGCGAGCCCGTGCTCCGCACGGGGCACGTCCTCGCGGTCAGTTCCCTCGTCAACGCCGGCCTCGGCTTCTTCTTCTGGACCTTCGCGACGCACTGGTACGACGAGCGGACCGTGGGCCTGAGCTACTCGGCACTCATGGCGTCCCTCCTGCTCACCGGCATCGGGCAGCTCAACCTGAACGACTTCCTGGTGCGGTTCGTGCCGACCGCCGGCCGCCGCAGCCGCCGGCTGGTCCTCACCTGTTACGCGGCGAGCACGGCCTTCAGCGTGGTGGTGGCCCTGGTGTTCCTCGCGTTGGTGCCGGTGGTCTCACCAGGGCTCGGCTTCCTGCTGACACCGGTCACCGCGACCTGCTTCGTGGTGGCGACCGCCGGTTACGCCGTCTTCGTCCTGCAGGACGGCGCGCTCACCGCGGTCCGCATGCCGGGCTGGGTCGTGGGCGAGAACCTGATCTTCGCCGTCGTGAAGATACTGCTGCTCGCCCTCGGCGCCGCCCTGGGGCTCTTCTCCGGGATCCTCCTGTCGTGGGCGGGAGCCCTCGTGGTCTCGCTGGTCGTGGCCAACTCCGTCCTGATGGGCAGGGGCATCCCCCGGCACGAGCGGGAGACGGGGACAGCGCCGCCACCGCCCCGCATGCTCAAGTACGCCGCGGCCGACTACTTCGGCTCCCTGTTCCGCGTCGCCGGATACACCGTGGTCCCGCTGATCGTGCTGAACAACTGCGGTGCCGAGGAGAGCGCCTTCTACTCGGTCGCCTGGGGCGTCGCCTACGTGCCTTATCTGATCGCCCGCAACATGGGGACCTCGCTGCTCGCCGAGTCCGTGCGCGGGCCCGAACGGCTCGTGCAGCACTCCCTGCGCGTCCTGCGCCACTCGGGTCTGCTGCTGGGCGGTGTCACCGTCGTCATCGTCGTCGCGGCCCCGCAGATCCTCTCGCTCTTCGGCGCCTCGTACGCGGCCGAAGGAACCACGCTGCTGCGGCTGCTGGCCCTGTCCGCACTGCCGAACCTGCTGCTGAGCGTGGCCATCGACGTGGCCCGGGCGCAGCGGCGGCTGCGCTGGGCGGTGTGGCTGCAGGTGGCGATGTGCGTCCTGGTGCTCGGCCTCACCCATCTGCTGCTGCCGGTGGTCGGTCTCGTGGGGGCGGGCCTCGCCTGGCTCGTCACCCAGTGCCTGATCGGCGTCTTCCTGCTCGCGTCCTGGTCCCGCTGGCTCGTCCCCGTCACCGAAGGGTCATCATGAACAGCGCACTCTCCGCCGAACGCACCGTCCCCACCCTGTCGGTCGTCATCTGTGCCTACACCCTCGACCGTTGGGACGACACGCGGGCCGCGATCGCGTCGGTGCTGGCCCAGGATCCGCCCGCCGACGAGGTCGTGCTGGTGGTCGACCACAACCAGGCCCTCCTGGAGCGCGCCGAGCGGGAGCTGTCCGGCGTCCGTGTGGTGCCCAACCAGCGGCGGCGCGGTCTGTCCGGGGGCCGCAACACCGGAGTGACGGTCTCCCGCACCGACGTGGTGGCCTTCCTCGACGACGACGCCACCGCGGAACCCGGCTGGACGGGCCGCCTGTTGGCTCCCTACGGCGACCCCCGCGTGGTGGGCGTCGGCGGCTTCGTCCGGCCGTGGTGGGCGACCGGGCGACCGGTGTGGTTCCCGCCGGAGTTCGACTGGGTGGTGGGCTGCTCCTACCGGGGACAGCCCCGGCACTCCGCCCGCGTCCGCAACTTCATCGGCGCCAACATGTCCTTCCGCAGGAGCGAACTGATCGCCGTCGGCGGCTTCTTCGACGCCTTCGGACGCGTGGGCAGCCGACCGGTGGCGAGTTGCGACGAGACGGACCTGTGCCTGCGGATCGTCGCCCGCGACCCGGAGGCCGTCCTGCTGTACGAGCCGGCCGCCGAGATCCGGCACCACGTTCCCGAGTCCCGTACCAGCTGGTCCTACTTCCGCAACCGCTGCTACATCGAAGGGCTGTCCAAGGCCCTGGTGGCCCGGCGCTGCGGCAGCGGACCGGCACTGGCCAACGAACGCGCGTACGTACGGTCCACCGTCTCCCGGGCCCTCGCCCGCAACGCGGCCCGGATCTGGCGCCCCGGCGCGCTGCGCACGATCGGGGCGCTGTCCGGGGGTGTGTGCGCGACCGTCACCGGTTATCTCGTCGGATCGGTCCGGTCCTCGGGTGCCCGGGCCGTCTCCCGGCGTCCGCGGGGAGCGGCGGAGCCGACGGCGGCCCGGTCATGAGCGTCGTGCCCGTCTTCCTCTACCACGCGGTGTCGGACGACCCGCCGCCGTGGCTGGCGCGGTTCACCGTGGGTCCGCGCACGTTCACGGAACACCTGGACATGATCGCCGACAGCGGACTGCGGGTCGTCCCGTTGCGGCGGCTGGTCGCCGCCCTGCTCGGCGGTCCCCCGGTACCACCGCGGTCCGCGGTGCTGACCTTCGACGACGGATACGCGGACTTCGCCTCCACGGTGGCCCCGCTGCTCGCCGCACGGAGGCTTCCATCGACCCTGTACGTGACCACGGATGCCCTGGAGCCGTCGGGCCGGGGGCCGTTCCCGTCCACGGCGACCCTCACCTGGGACCAGGTGAGGGAGCTGGACGCGGCCGGGGTCGAGATCGGCGGACACACCGTGACGCATCCGCAGCTGGACACGCTGCCCCGGACAGCGGTGCGGGAGGAGGTGGGCGGCTGCAAGCGGCGGATCGAGGACGTGCTCGGGCACCGCGTCGACTCCTTCGCCTACCCGCACGGCTATTCCAGCCGCACCGTCCGCGCCCTGGTGCGGGAGGCCGGCTGGACCTCGGCCGCCGCCATCCGGGCGGACTCGGCCTTCAGTTCGGAGGGGGACGACCCGCTGCGGTTCGCCCGGCTCATGGTCCGGTCCGACACCGGACGGGACCGGTTCGCGCTGTGGACCGGCGGTGAGGGGGCTCCCGTGGCACCGTTCGCCGAGGGACTGCGGACCAGGGGCTGGCGGGCCTACCGCCGGGCGAGAGCGGCGACCGGACGGCCGTACCGGGCGATACCCGCCTGACCGCCGGCCGGCGCGGACGCGCGCACCGCTGACGGGACGTCAGCGCTGCCAGACCCGGACCCAGTCCACGAGCATGCGCGCCGAGTCGGTGCCCGGGGGCGGGGTGTAGGGGAGGCCGACCGCCAGGTTGAGGATGACCTCCATGGGCACGTGGGGGATGCGCTCGGGGGCGGTCACCTCGAACCGTTCGATCCCGTCGACGTACCAGACGAGCCTGTCCTTCTCCCAGAGCAGCCCGAAGACGTGGTAGCCGTCGGGGAAACCGGACGCGGTGAAGGTCCCCCGCTGCTTTCTCTCGGCACCCTCGGCGTTGCGCCAGTGCACGAACATCGACACCGTGCGCGTGGTGCCGAGGAACTCCATGATGTCGAGCTCGGGCGGGGTGTAGCGGCTCGCGGGCATCATCCAGAACTCCGGTGCCATGCCGCCCTGTGGCGGGATGCGGACCGCCGCCTCGAAGTAGCCGTAGGTGAAGGTGTGCCGCGGCTCGGCGTACCAGTCGTCCCGGCCGGTGGAGATCATGCCGGACACCCAGGGGTAGAGCTTTCCGTCGCTGCCGCGGACGGTGCGGCGCTGGGCGGTGAGGGTCAGTTTCCCTCCGCCCACGGCGACCTGGCCGGGCTGGTACCACTCCAGTTCGTTGTTGGTGCTGATGGTGCAGCCGCGCTCGTTCCAGTCATAACACGTGGTCCAGCGGCCCTTGTCGAGACGTGAGCCGTCGAAGTCGTCGTGGAGGACCGGTCGCCACCGGCCGGGCACCGGGGGCCCGGACGCCGCGGTGCCCGGTGTGGAACCGCAGGCACCGCACGCCACCAGCAACAGCATGAGCACACCGAGCACCGCGCCCCGTGACGTCATGGGCGGGTGCGCGTCCCGGCCGCGACGGAGCGGGCCAGCCGGCGCGCGGCGAATCCGGTGCCGGCGACGAACCGCAGCACGGGGCCGAAGGTGGGAGCGGCGGCCAGTCCGGTGAAGTACAGCCCGGGCACGGAGGACTCGAACCCGGCCGACAGCCGCGGCGCGCCGTGGAACGTCCTCGTCTCCCGGCGGAGTTCGGGTGCCAGCAGCCCGAGCCGGTCGATGTCCACCCGGTACCCCGTGGCGAGCAGCAGATGGTCGGCCCGCAGCGCCTTCGTGCGCGCGCCTGCGCCCGTGCCCTCGACCTCGACCTCGAGACGCACCGTGCCGTCCTCGGCCCCCACGGAGCGGACCGTACAACCGCACAGCACCGGGACGCGGTCGTCCACCCGCTGCCGCAGCCACCAGCCGCCGGACGGACCGAGCACGTCGTGCAGCAGCCGCAGCCGCACCCCCTGCGGCAGACGGCGGACGGCGCCGCCGCCGCGGCTGCACGCCAGCAGCGACCAGCCCGGTCCGAGGGGCGAACCCGGCTTGGCGATCCGTACCGCACGCGGCCGGTCGCAGGGCCGGTCGGTGTCGGGAGGGGTGCCGAAGGCGACGGACTCCGCGCGGGCGATCACGGTGGGAAGGGCCCCGGCCTCGTGCAGCAGCGCGGCGCTCTCCAGGGCCGACTGCCCGGCGCCGAGGACGGCGACCCGCTGCCCCGAGAACAGGCTCAGATCACGGTGCCGGCTGGTGTGGGAGACCAGTTCCCCGGGAAGGGCTCCGGTCAGTTCCGGGGGCTCGTGAGCGAACGGGACCTGTCCGGTGGCCATCACCACCTTCTCGGCGAGGAACTCCTCCCCGGAGTCCAGGGTGACGGCGAACAGCCCGTCCACGTGCCCGACGGAACGGACCTTCTCGCGCTCCAGTTCCGGCAGGCGGCGCTCCTGGAACCACCGCCCGTAGTCGACCATCTCCTCGACGGGGATGGGGTAGCGATCGCCGACGGGTCCGCGTCCCCGCGCGGTGCGGAAGTCCTCCAGGCGGTATCCGGACTCCGGCGCGGAGATGGAGGAGGCCGCGGGGACGGACTTCAGATACATGCCGGCGGGCATGTTGGCGTACCAGCACTCCATGGGCTCGCCGAACACCCGTCGCGGCGTTCCCGCCGCGCTCAGCCAGGCGGCCGTGGCCAGCCCGTAGGGGCCCGCCCCGATGACGACGGCGGGCAACCGCCCCGGGGAGCGGGCGCTCCCCTTCCTGACCGCCTTGTGCCGGACGCTGAAGCCGGTGTTCATGGGCATGGTCGTTCCCTTTTGTTCTCGTGCGGCGCCGCGGCCGTCACGGCCGCGTACCGGCCCAACGGGCGCATTCGCCGAGCACGGGTGCGACGGTGTGGGTGAGCCACCCGTAGCTGTGGCCGAACCTCGAAGATTTACGGACGTTGTTCGCCACGTGCCACAGCCAGCTCAGCAGGGGGATCGCCACCGGATCGGCGACACCGTGGTCCGGGTCCAGCCCGGCCAGCGCGAGCAGGGGGCGGTCGGCGTCCGGTACCCGGCCGGCGCGCAGCGTCTCGGCGACCAGGCCGCCCAGCGGACGGCCGGTGAGGGTACTGCGCAGGGCCAGTACGAAGGAGTAGGCGTCGATCTCGCACGGCCCGTCGGCGCGGCCGCTGCTCCAGTCGAAGACGCCGGTGACCCGCAGGGGGGTGCCGCCGAGCAGCACGTTGCCGGGGTGGTAGTCGCCGTGGGTCCAGCCCTCGGTCAGCACGGCGCCGGCCATGGCCGCGTCCAGCCGGTGGCGCAGGGCCTCGAACTCGGCCGCTCGCCGGCCGGACCGGTAACGGGGCATTCCGGCGGAGAGGGCCCTCAGCTGCGACTCGCACCAGGCGGGGGCCCGGTCGGCCGCCTTGCGGGGACGCCCGGTGGCGGCCCGCAGGTCCGCCAGCAGTCGCAGGGCGGGAGCCATCACGGCGTACGGGTCCCCGGAGGCGTCCGGGATCAGCCGCTCCGCCGGGACGCCAGGGAGCGCGGTCTGGGCGAGGGTCCCCGCGGGCCCGGGCGAGCCGACGACCCGGGGCAGGAGGGCGCGCCAGGGGGCGAGCCGGCTGTCGGCGCCGAGCTCTCGCAGGACTTCCCGCTCCCGCGCCGTGACGGCGGCCCCGGCCTCGTCCCTGGGGTGTTTGAGCACCAGGTTCCCCGTACCGTGCCGCAGCTCGAACACGAGCAGGCCCGCCTTGGGCAGGGTGGGGCGCCGGACCACGGTGATGTCCCTGGGACCGGCGCCGCGCACGAGCCAGTGGGCCCGGAGGCGGTCGTCGAGACCGGCCAGCGCGCGCGGGAAGTAGAGCGGCAGCAGACCGGAGAGCGAGGACATCTTGGCGGGCGTCTTCATACCAGACCTTGCGGACCGCCGACGGCACGACCCGTGCTCGCCGGGGACGATGAATGCGGACGATGTGTCACCATTGGAGTGGATTAAAGCGCTTTGTCCATGTTAGTGCCTTTCGGGAGAAGCTTCCCGGAGAGGGGCGGGTGGTCCCCTTGCTGGACACTGCGGTACCCGTACTCCTCGCCAGGATCGGCAACTATCCGCTGCACCACGGCAGTCTGGGCGTGGTGCGCACGGTCGGGCGACTGGGAGTCCCGGTCCACGCCGTCGTCGAGGACCGGTTCACCCCGGTCGCGCTCTCACGCCACCTGACGAGCAGGATCGTGTGGCCGACGACCGGCCGTGAGGAGCCGGAGTGGCTCGCGGACGGCCTGCTGTCCATCGGCCGGGCGATCGGCACCCGGTGCGTGGCGGTGCCGACCGACGACGAGGCGGCGATCCTGCTCGCGGAGCACGCCCACCGGCTGAGGGAGTGTTTCCTGATCCCGTCCGTGCCGGCCCACCTGCCGCGTCTGCTGGCCTGCAAGGCGGGCCTGCACCGGATCTGCACGGAGGCCGACGTGCCCTCGCCGCGGTCACGGGCGCCGGAGAGCCGTGACGAACTGGTCGACGCGGGCCGCGAGCTCGGCTATCCGCTGGTGCTCAAGAACCTGGCGCCGTTCAGCAGGCTCCGCACTCCGGCCGTCAGCGGCACCACCACCGTGGTGTCCTCCGAACGGGCGATGCTCGACCGCTTCCCGAAGGCCGCGCCGCCACCCGTCCTCGTGCAGGAGTACATCCCACGGCAGCAGGCGGAGGACTGGATCACCCACATCTACTGCGGCGCGGGCGGTGTTCCGCGCGCCCTGTTCACCGGCCTGAAACTGCGCTCCTGGCCCCCGTACGCGGGCATGACCGCCCGAGCGGTGGCACTGCGCAACTCCGAACTGGCCCGTCTGGCGGAGCGGCTGTGCCGCCGCATCGGCTACAGCGGACTGGCGGATCTCGACTGGCGTTACGACCGCCGGGACGGGCAGTACAAGCTCGTCGACTTCAATCCGCGCACCGGCGCCCAGTTCCGCCTCTTCGAGAACGTCCACGGAGTCGACGTCGTCCGCGCCATGCACCTCGACCTGACCGGCCGGGACGTACCGGACGGCGCCCAGGCCGAGGGACGGGTCTTCGTCGCCGGCCAGCTGGACCTCGCGTCGGTCGCGGCGTGGCTGCGCCATGAGCGCCGGCTGCCGCCCGACCTCCTGAGCGAGCGGCCCACCGAGCGGGCCTGGCTCTGCCGGGACGACCTCCTGCCGGCCGCGGCCGAGACGATCCGATTCACGGCGCTGGTGACCTGGCGCCTGCTGCGGCCGGCGCGTTCCGGCCTGACCGGACACCGCTGACCCGAGGCCCCCGGTACCCCGTCGGCGCCATGGCCGACGGCGCGCTTCCGTCCGTGACCGGCCGGCCGTGAGACCGCCGGGTTCACGGCTCTCTCCACGACGTACGTTGACCTCAGCCCACCCTGGGGTGAATATGTACGTATACGCCGTAAATATACGGACTACCTCGGAGAGAGACATGCGCCTCACAGTCATCGGCACCGGGTACGTCGGAGCAGTCCACGCCGCCTGCATGGCGGAGATCGGCCATGAGGTCCTCGGCGTCGACGTCGACGAGGAGCGGGTCGCGGCGCTCGCCGCCGGGCATCCCCCGTTCTACGAGCCCGGCCTGTCCGGGATGCTCCAGCGGACGGTGGCCGCGGGCCTGCTGCGCTTCACCACGTCGCTGGACGAGGCCGCCCTGTTCGCCGACACGCACTTCGTCTGCGTCGGCACCCCGCAGCGGCCCGACTCGGGCGCCGCCGACCTGCACCACGTCGAGGCCGCGGTGGACGGACTGGCGGCGGGGCTGCGCGCCGCGGGCCACGACGAGGCCCTGGTCGTCGGCAAGTCCACCGTTCCGGCCGGTACGGCGGACCTGCTCGCCGCGCGGCTGCGCGGGACCGGCGCCGACATCGCCTGGAACCCGGAGTTCCTGCGCGAGGGGTCCGCGGTCCAGGACACCCTGCGGCCGGAACGCATCGTGGCGGGCGTCCGCTCGGCGCGGGCCGAGGCGCGGTTGCGCGCGGTCTACGCGCCCCTCGTGGCGGCCGGCGCGCCGTTCATCGCCACCGACACCGTCACCGCAGAACTCGTCAAGGTGGCCTCGAACTCCTTCCTCGCCACCAAGATCTCCTTCATCAACGCCATGGCCGAGATCTGTGACGTCCTGGGCGCCGACGTGCTCACCCTCGCCGAGGCGATGGGCACCGACTCCCGCATCGGCCCCGCCTTCCTGGCCCCCGGCCTCGGCTTCGGCGGCAGCTGTCTACCCAAGGACATACGGGCCTTCACCGCGCGGGCGGAGGAGATCGGCCGGGGCGAGTCGGTGGCGTTCCTGCGCCAGGTCGACGAGATCAACACACGGCAGCGCCTGCGCACGATCGGTCTCGCCGAGCGGTTCACCGGCGGGAGCCTCGAGAACCGCGACGTGGCGGTCCTGGGGGCCGCCTTCAAGCCCGGCAGCGACGACGTGCGGGACTCCCCCGCGCTCGCGGTCGCGGAGGCGGTGCGCCGGCGCGGAGCCCGGGTCCGGGTGCACGACCCGGAGGCGGTCGACAACGCCCGGGCCGCGTACCCCGATCTGCAGTACGCCCTGGACGTGACCAAGGCGTGCGAACAGGCCGACGTCGTCCTGCACCTCACCGAGTGGCCCCAGTACCGGGAGCTCGACCCCGCCGCCCTCGCCACCGTGGTGCGCAGCCCGGCCGTGGTCGACGCCCGCAACACCCTCGACGCCCGGGCCTGGCGGTCGGCCGGCTGGCGGCTGAGCGCTCCGGGCCGTCCGCGGCTCGACTGAGCGGAAGGAAGATCTCATGCGTGTGATGGTGTCCGGCGGCAGCGGCTTCCTGGGGTCCCATCTGTGCGAGGAACTGCTCCGCAGGGGCGACAGCGTCTACTGCCTGGACAACTTCTCCTCGGGCCGGAAGGCCAACATCGCCCGTCTTCTGCGCCGGCCCGGCTTCCACTGCGTTCCGTGCGACATCACGGAGCCGTTCCGCTTCCCCGGCACGGTCGACGCCGTCGCGCACCTCGCGTCCCCCGCGTCCCCCGCCGACTACCACCGCCATCCGCTCGAGACCCTGGCGGTCGGCAGCCGGGGCACGGAGAACATGCTGCGGCTGGCCGAGAGCCGGGGAGCGCGCTTCGTCCTGGCCTCCACCAGCGAGGTCTACGGGGACCCCGCGGTGCATCCGCAGGGCGAGGACTACTGGGGGCACGTCAATCCCATAGGCCCCCGCAGCGTCTACGACGAGGCCAAGCGTTTCGCGGAGGCTCTCTCCATGGCGTACCGGCGCAGCCACGGGGTCGACACCGGGATCGTCCGGATCTTCAACACGTACGGCCCCCGCATGCGTCCGCACGACGGCCGGGTGGTTTCCAGCTTCATCAGGCAGGCGCTCCAGGAGGAGCCCCTGACGATATTCGGCGACGGCAGCCAGACGCGGAGCTTCTGCTACGTCGACGACCTGGTCCGCGGCCTGATCGCCATGCTCGACTCCGCCGAGCCGGGCCCGATCAACCTGGGCAATCCGGAGGAGCACACGGTGCGGGAAGTGGCGGAACTCGTGGCGGGGATCACCGGATCGAGCGGGGAGCTGCGCTTCCTTCCGCTGCCCGTCGACGACCCCGTCCGCCGACGCCCCGTCATCACCCGGGCCCGCGAGGAGCTCGGCTGGCAGCCGCGGGTGCCTCTGGAAGAGGGGCTCCGGCACACGGTCGACTGGTTCGCGGCGGAGACGCGGGCACGCGTACGGGCGCCGGAGCGCGCCGTCGCGGCCGGGCCGTCATGACGTGAGACCGCGTTGCCGCACGGAGGTCGGCGCTTCGGGGGGCCGACGGTCCGGAGGGCGCCGGCCGCGCGAAGCGGCCGGCGCCCTGGCGTGCGGGTGACGTCTGTCAGTGCTGCCAGACCCTCACGTAGTCGACCATCATGTCGGCGGGGACCACGTTGGTCCCGCTGTGATCGGGGTTGATGCCGTTGTTGAGGATCAGGTACATCGGGGCCGAGGTGATCCCGGAGGTGATCTGACCGACCTGCTTTCCGTCGTAGTAGTACGTGACGGAGCCCTGCTTCCATTCGGCACCGAACGTGTGCCAGCCGCCGGAATAGGTACCGGAAGCACAGCCTCCCGGACCACCCGCGTCGGAATGGAAGTGGTAACAGGCGGAACCGCCCAGGCCTTCCAGGATGTCCATCTCGCCGTCCGTCGGCCAGTTCTGCCCGTCGGTCCAGAAGGCGGGCCAGTTGGCCATCTTCGTCCCGGACGAGGGCGCGTAGATACGGGCCTCGAAAGCGCCGTAGGTGAACTGCGCCTTGCCGTTGCTGTTCACCAGACCGGAGACGTAGGGATACGTCTTTCCTCCGACGGTGGTCGGCTGCTCGATGAGCTTGAGGTGGAGGGATCCGTCACTGACGGAGACCTGCGACGGAGAATAGGCGGACGCCTCGGCGGAGTTCACCGGCTTGGTGACGCACCCGGAACACCCGAACCAGTTCGAGTTCCACTTGGAGCCGTCGAGGGAGGTGCCGTTGAATTCGTCGCTGAACACCCGGTTCCACGTGCCGGGAATTCCGACGGGCGCGGCGGCGGTCGTGGACGTCGCACTCGAAGTGGGCGTCGACGCCGATGTCGACGTCGGCGACGGCGCGGAGGACGTCACGTTCGAAGTGGGCGTCGAGGCCGATGTCGACGTCGGCGACGGCGCGGAGGACGTCACGTTCGAAGTGGGCGTCGACGCCGACACCGACGTCGGCGTGGGGGACACGGGCTGCGTGGCCGTGCCCGAGGGAGTCGAGGCCGTCGGCGCGGGCGTCGCGGTGGAGCCGGCGCCGGTGCCGGAACCGGTGGTGAAGGATTTCACCGGAGAGGCGCTGTACCAACGGTCGTGGAACTTGTACGCGACGTAATACGTATAGGTGCCGTCCGGGAACGTACGAGAGCCCGAGGTGTACGTGGTGGGCCGGGTTCCCAGCGTGGTCGCGGCGGCTCCGGGGAAGTCGTACTTGCCGCCGTCCGCGGATCGCACGGCGACGGTCAGCGCCTGCAATTTGATCGTTTTGGTGCCGTGGACCGTGGCGGTGGCTTTGGACTGCCCGTTCGAGGCCGCCGGCACGGACAGGGAATCGACCACGACGCCGGGAGTGGCGGCTTCCGCCCGGTCGGTCTGCGTAAGGACGCCTCCGGCGAGCGCGGCGGTGGTGACCGCGAGCACACCCAGTTTCGTTCGCATGGCGCGAGGACGACGGTGTTTCCGAATATCAGTTGTGCAATTCATTGGCATGTACGCGCGACCTTTCGCCCCCATGCGACAGCTTGGTCATTTACCGAACAAGTGAGAAATGACGGACCGAACGGTCATGGACTCTGCGCGAGGCGAACTCGATCCGCAAGTACCTGGCCGGCGCCGAAACACGCCCGAACCCCTGGAAATTCTTTTCTCGCAGCCGAGTTGACCACGACGGGCCGGACCCAGTGACGTCCGACACGCTATGGGACAATTCGGTCATATTTCCCGAATCGCACGGTATCGGCGGGATCTGACACCCAGTGAGCCCTTTTCGGGGTCGCCGCTCCGGGCGGGGGCGGTCGCGGCACGCGGCCCGCACCCCCGCGGGACGCCGACGACGTCCGCGCCACTTGTCGGACACTCCGTCACACTCCCCCGCCTTCAGGGGAGTTGGCGACGCACACATAAAACGATGCATCCTCACGAGCACCCCCGCCCCTCCGTCACGTCCGGAGTATTGACGCCCGATGAGACAACTCAATAGTTTCAGTATCATCGGCTCATCCGGGGGGTACCCGCTTCGCCGTCCCGACCTGAACGCCAGCAGTCCGCAGATCCGACCGCTCACGCCGCGATTCCGGCAGGAGGGATCACCCATGGACCGCCACAGTCGGCTCCGCCGCATCCGGCAGATGGATCCGCGGCAGGACTTCGAGCAGATCTACCGGTGGATCATCCACTACGAGTTCCCCCGCGACTATCTCCACGGGACGTCGATCGCGTTCCTGCGCGACTACGGCGTCCCGCGCATCTCCCGGCTCCTGGACCGCACCCAGGAGTTCGAGCGCGCCGGCCAGAAGCGGTACGACGACACGGTGCTGATCACGTACGAGATGGTCCGCGAGGGGATGGACTCGGAACACGGCCGGGCGGCCGCCCGCCACCTGAACCGCATCCACGGCCGTTACCGGATCGCCGACGAGGACTTCCTCTACGTCCTGGCCACCACGGTGGTGGGACCCAAGCGGTGGATCGACCGGTTCGGCTGGCGGCGCCTGTGCGAGCAGGAGACCGAGAGCCTGGCGCTGGTGGGCCGGCGGATGGGCGAGATGATGGGCCTCTCCGGCGTGCCCGACACCTACGCCGCGTTCGAGCGGCTCCACGACGACTACGAGCGGGAGATGTTCGCCTACGATCCCGCCAACCGCAGGGTCGCCGCGGCCACCCTGCGCGTCATGGCCTCCTGGTACCCGGCCCCGGCACGGCGCCTGGCGTCCCGGGTCGCCCTCGCCCTCCTGGACGAGCCGCTGCTGGAGGCACTCGGCTTCCGCCCGGAGCCGCGCCGGCTGCGGATCGCCGTCCACCGCGCGTTCCGCGCCCGGGCCCGGCTGATCAGGCTGCTGCCCGCCCGGCCGGAGCGGTTCCCGCGCAGGCCCGAGGCGCGCACCTATCCCTTCGGCTGGACCCTGGACGACCTGGGTCCGCACTGGGCGCACTCCCGTCCGCCGGCCCCGCTCCGGGAGGAGACGCCACCGGAACGGGCCTCCGCTCCGGCACGGCCGTCCGCCCCCGACGCTCCCCGTCAGGAGACCCGATGACCGACACCGCCCCGGCCGCCGCGACACGCGCCGCGACCTTCACCACGCACTCCCCCGCGACCGGCGAACCGATCTCCGCGTACCCGGTGGACGGGCCGGAAGAGGTCTCCCGCGCCGTGGCGCGGGCCAGGGCCGCCCAGGCCGGCTGGGCGGCGCTGCCCGCCACCGGGCGCCGTGACCACCTGCTGCGCTGGAAGAAGGCCCTCGCCGCCGACCTGGACACCGTGGCCCGCACCATCGCCGAGGAGACCGGCAAGCCGGCCGGTGACGCCGCGCTGGAGACCGTGCTCACGCTGGAGCACCTGGGCTGGGCCGCCCGCAACGCCGGACGCGTGCTGCGTCGGCGGAAGGTGGGCACCGGACTGTTCGCCGTGCACCAGCGGGCCTCGCTGGTGCACCGGCCGCTGGGCGTGATCGGCGTGATAGGTCCCTGGAACTACCCCCTGTACACCCCGATGGGTTCCGTCGGTTACGCCCTGGCCGCGGGGAACGCCGTGGTCCTCAAGCCGTCCGAGCTGACCCCGGGCACCGGGGTCCTGCTGGCCGGGCTCTTCGACGCCGCCGTGCCCGGGCACGCCGGGCTGCTCACCACCGTCACCGGCGCGGCCTCCACCGGGGACGCCCTGGCCCGCTCCGGGGTCGACAAACTGGCGTTCACCGGTTCGCCGGGGACGGCCCGCAAGGTGATGGCGGTGTGCGCCGAGACGCTGACGCCGTTCCTCGCCGAGTGCGGCGGGAAGGACGCGGTGATCGTCACCGCGGACGCGGACCTGGACGCGGCGGCCGACGCGATCGTGTGGGGCGCGCTGAGCAACGCGGGACAGACCTGTGCGGGGGTGGAGCGCGTCTACGCGGTGCGCGAGATCCACGCGGCGCTGTGCGAACGGGTGGTCGAACGGGCCGGGGAGCTGCGCCCGGGCGCCGGGGCGGACGCCCCCTACGGCCCGATGACCCTGCCGGGCCAGGTCGCGGTCGTCGAGCGGCATGTGACCGACGCGGTCTCTGCGGGCGCGCGGGCCCTGCTGGGCGGGCCCGAGTCGGTCCGCGCCCCCTACGTCTCGCCGGTCGTGCTGACCGGCGTCCCGGAGGACGCGGCGGCGATGGCGGAGGAGACCTTCGGGCCGGTCGTGGCGATCAACCAGGTGGCCGACGTGGACGAGGCGGTGGAGCGGGCCAACGCCTCGCGCTACGCCCTGGGGGCCGCGGTGTTCTGCCGCGGCGGGCGCGGCGGCGCCGCGATCGCGGCGCGACTGCGCGCGGGGGCGGTGTCGGTGAACTCGGTGCTGGGCTTCGCGGCGGTGCCGGCGCTGCCGTTCGGCGGTTCGCAGGACTCCGGCTTCGGACGGATCCACGGCGAGGAGGGGCTGCGTGCCTTCACCTCCGTGCAGTCGACCACGGTGCAGCGGTTCACCCCGCCGATCGCGCTGACCTCCTTCGGGGTCCCGGCGGCCACGCGGGAGCGCGCGGTGCGGCTGGCGCGGGCGCTGCACCGACGTCGCTGAACGGCCGACGCCCTCCGCCCGCCCGGCCGTCAGGCCAGGCGGGTCGGGCCGGTCCGGACGGTCAGGCGTCCAGCAGCGGGGCCAGGTAGCGACGGGCGAAGGCCCTGGCCTGGTCCTCGTCCTCCATCTCGATGCAACTGGCCGGGTTGAGCAGGAAGGACACGGCGACCCGCACCATCAGCTCGGCGACCGGGCGCGGGTCGTCGTCGGGACGGCCCTCGGCCTGCTGGGCGCGGCGCAGATGGACCGTCAGGTACTCGACGGTGGCGGAGAGCGAGGAGCTGCCCTGCACGGTCAGGTAGGGCAGCACCACCTCGGGTTCGAGGCGCAGCAGGCCGCCGAAGAGCGGATGGGCTCGGGTGTGGCGCAGGGCGACCACGAAACCCTCGACGACCCGCTCCTTCATGGTCGGCAGCGCCGCCACCGCCGCGTCCAGCCGCTGGAAGAACCGGCCGAGTTCGCGCAGCAGGGTGTCCTCGACCAGCTTGTCCTTGGTCTGGAAGCGCCGGTAGACGGTGACCCGGGAGACACCGGCCCGCTTGGCGACGTCGTCCACGGAGGAGCGGCGCAGTCCCAGGAGGGTGAACTGCTCCAGCGCCGCGTCGAGGATCCGGCGCCCCGTGCGGTCCTCGGGCTCCGGCCGGTCGAGGGCCCGGGCGAGCCACGATTCGTTCGTGTCAGCTCTCATGGTGCTCCTCACGATACCGGTCAGACGATTCCCCGAGAGTCATTGATACATCTATCATATCTTTGTAACTCATCTGCTTGCCCGACCCTGACCGAGCCGCCGACGGCACCCGGATCCCGGAGGACCTGATGGGCAGTCGACTCACCGAGGAACAGGCCGCTTTCGCCGCGGCCGTACGTGACTTCACCAAGCGCGAGTGCGGTACCCGAGAGCAGCGCGACGCGCTGACGGGGGGCGGCCGCGAGGCCCACCACCCCGGGCTGTACGGAAGGCTCGCCGGCCTGGGCTGGCTCGGGGTGTGCCTGCCCGAGGAGCACGGAGGGTCCGGCGGCGGGCTGGCCGACGCCTGTCTCTTCCTGGAGGAGACCTCGTACGGAATGGTCCCGTGCGGAGGTTTCGTCACCACCGTCATCACCGCGAAGGCCTACGAGCGCTTCGGCAGCGAGCGGCAGCGGCGGGAGGTGCTGTCCGGCGCCGTGCGCGGCGACGTCCTGTCCATCGCCATGTCGGAGCCGGGGGCCGGGTCGGACGTCGGCGCGCTGCGCTGCCGGGCCCGGCGGGAGCGGGACGGCACCTGGGTGATCGACGGGCAGAAGACCTGGATCTCCAACGCGCACCACGCGAAGAGCATTCTGCTGGTGGCCCGCACCGGCGAGGACAAGCACGGCGGTCTGACCATGTTCCATCTGCCCGCCGACGCCCCCGGCGTGGAGATACGGGGCATCGAGACCATGCGCGGCCGGGAGGTCGACGACGTCTTCCTCACCGGCGTGCGGCTGCCCGCGGACGCGGTCGTCGGCCAGGTGGACGACGGCTGGCGGCAGTTGATGGCCGGCCTGAACCACGAGCGGCTCTTCCTGGCCGCCAACATGCTGGGCCTGGCGCGCCGCGCCTTCGACGACGCCGTCGCCTACGTCCGCGGACGCGAGCAGTTCGGACGGCCCGTCGGCTCCTTCCAGGCTCTCAGGCACCGGATCGCCGATCTCGCCACCGAGATCGAGTGCACCCGGCTGCTGGTGCGCGAGGTGGCCCTGGACTGCGACGCGGAGCCGGACAGACTGTTCCCGCGCGAGGCCTCCATGGCCAAGCTGAAGGCGACCGAGATCGCCAAGCGGGCCGCCCTGGAGGGCATGCAGATGATGGGCGGTTACGGCTACACCACGGAGTTCGACATGGAGCGCCATCTGCGGGCCGCGGTCGCCTCCACGATCTACGGCGGGACCAGCGAGATCCAGCGGGACGTCATCGGCAGGACCTACGGTCTCTGAGACGGCCGGACACGGCGGCCGCCCGCCCTCCGACGAGGGCGGGCGGCCTCCTTTCGCGCGGGAAGCGCGGGACGCGCGGATGCGGGGCGCGAAGCACCGGCGTCGGCACCGGCACCAGCACCGGCACCGGCACCGGCACCGGCACCGGCACCAGGAAACGCGGGCCGGGTCAGTCCTGGTAGAGCTTGGACAGTTCGGCGGCGTACTTGTCCCGGATGACCCGGCGCCGCATCTTCAGCGAGGGCGTCAGCTCGCCGGTCGCCGGACCCCACTCCTCGGCCAGCAGCTCGTACCTCTTGACCTGCTCGGTGCGGTTGAGGCGGGTGTTGGCGGCGGCCACCGCGCGGTCCACCTCCGCCCGGACCGCGGGGTGTTCCGCCAGCCCGGCCGGTCCCCCCTCCGCCTCGACGCCGTTGGCCGCGGCCCAGGCGGGGGCGGCCTCCGCGTCGAGCACCAACAGGGCGACCAGGTAGGAGCGGTTGTCGCCGTGCACCATCGCCTGGCCGATCAGCGGGTGTTCCTTGAGCGCGTTCTCCACCAGGGCCGGTGACACGTTCTTGCCGGTGGAGGTGATGATCATCTCCTTCTTCCGGTCGGTCAGCCAGAGGTAGCCGTCCTCGTCGATCCGGCCGATGTCGCCGGTGGCCAGCCAGCCCTCGGCGTCCAGGGCGGACCGCACCGAACCGTCGGGCCGGAGGTAGCCCGAGAACACGGACGTGCCCCGCACCAGGATCTCGCCGTCCCCGGCGACGCGGATCTGCACGGACTCCACCGGGCGCCCCACCGAACCGAGCCGGAAGCCGGTCTTCGGGCTGTTGGCGGTGGCGACGCCGGTGGTCTCGGTCAGCCCCCAGGCGTCCATGACGACGAGGCCGAAACCGGCCCAGAACCTCACGACGTCGGGCGACATCGGCGCCGACGCGCTGGCCGACCAGGTCACCCGGTCCAGGCCGCCCGCGGCCAGCATGGGCAGCAGTACGTCCTCGCGGGCACGGGCATAACGCTCCTCGAGCCCGGCGGGCGGCGTCTCGCCGCGCTCGCGGTGGCCGACGTGCTCGCGGGCGACCTCGAACGCCCGGTCGATGACCTCCCGTTGCTCGGCCGGCATCAGCGAGAGGACGGCCCGCACGGCGGCGGACAGTTTCTCCCAGACCCTCGGCACGCCGAAGAACTGCGTGGGGCGCACCTTGCGCACCACCTCGCCGACGCGCGCCGGGTCGGCGCAGAGAAAAACGTGCGAGGCCCGGTGGCAGGGCAGGTAGATGCCCAGCATCCGCTCGGCGATGTGGGCGAAGGGCAGGTAGCAGATGTGCTCGGCGTGCGGGGGCAGCTCCACCACGGCGTCCAGCGCCAGGGCGTTGGACATCACCTGGCGGTGGGTCAGGACGACCCCCTTGGGCTCTCCGGTGGTGCCGGAGGTGTAGACGACGGTCAGCGGGTCCTCGGGGCGGGCGGCGTCCAGTTCCCCGGCGAACTCCTCCGGCACCGGTTCGCCGAGCAGCGCGGCGTACGGGAGGTGACTCCCCTCCGCACCCGCCTCGACCACCACCAGCCGCTCCAGCGGGGTGCCCGCGTCGGCCAGCGTCGGCTCCCACGCCGTCACCTGGGCCGCCCCCTCGACCACGGCGAGGCGGGCCCGGCAGTTGCGGGCGATGTGGGTGATCTGCTCGGGAGCCGCGGTGCCGTAGACACTGACCGGGACCGCGCCGAGGCGGACCAGCGCCAGGTCCGACAGCCAGTGCTCGGGCCGGTTGGCCATCATCAGCAGGACGTGGTCGCCGCGGCCGACGCCGAGCGCCCGGTACCCGGCGGCCAGGCTCCGGGTGTGCTCGTGGATCTCCGCCCAGCTGTACGTCGTCCAGTCGCCGCCCTGGTCCGCCGACTGCCAGGACAGAGCCGGGAGCCGGGGGTGTTCCCGCGCGTTCCGGGCCAGCAGCTGCGGCAGGGTCCGGTCGGCCGGGTCGTCGGGCAGGTCGCCGGTGGTGCGGGGTGCCGATGTCATCGGGGCCTCCTTGCGGGCCGGAAGGGAAACGTCTGGGGAGACCGGGGCGTCGGGAGGCCCTGCGGGCGCCCGATGGAGCCGGGGTGCCGCTGCCCCTCCAGGAGGACCTTCCGCAGGGCTTCCGCGACCCCGGACACGCGGACCGCGGGTCACTCCACCACCGCCGGGTCGAGGTCCGGGAAGCGGCCGGGGAGCTCGTGGATCGGGCCGACGGCCAGGGCGGCCGGCCCGGTGCCGTGCAGGGCCCCGTCGGCCTTGCCGCGACCGCGCGGGGTGCGGATCGCGTCGTGCGCGTACGCCTCGGTGCTCACCTCGGACGCCTTCCGTGTCGGGTCGGGACGAAGCCGCGAACGGTCACAGCCAATTCCTCACGCGCTCGATCAGCCGGGCCGGATCGGGGCCGACGGGGGTGACGTCGAGCATGGTCACGCCCGCCTCGCGGAAGACCTCGACCCGGTCGCGGACGTAGCCCTCGGGACCGGCCAGGCACAGGCGCTCCAGCAGTTCGGCCGGTACGGCGGCCTCCGCGTCCTTCCTGCGGCCCGCGAGGTAGTGCTCCTGGACGGCGGCCGCGGCGGACTCGTAGCCGTAGGAACAGACCAGGTCGTGGTAGAAGTTGCGGCCGGGCGCGCCCATGCCGCCGACGTAGAGGGCGACCGTGGGGCGCATCAGGTCACGGACGGCCTCGGCGTCGTCGCCGATGGCCAGCGGTCCGCCCGCCACGACCGAGAGCGGGCCGAGCGCGGGGTCCCGCGCGGCACGGCCCTCGGCCAGGGAGCGGCCCCAGACCTCGGCGGCGCGCTCGGGGACGTAGAGGAACGGCAGCCATCCGTCGGCGATCTCGGCGGCCAGCCGGACGTTGGCCGGGCCCAGTGCCGCGAGGTAGACCGGGATGGTGTCGCGGACCGGGTGGTTCAGCAGCTTCAGCGGTTTGCCGAGGGTGCCGCCCTTCTCCGGCGGCAGGGGCAGGTCGGTGATGCCGCGGTGCTCGATCACCTCGCGCCGCCAGATCCGCCGGGACAGCTCGATCACCTCACGGGTGCGGCCCAGCGGGCGGTCGAAGCGGCGGCCGTGCCAGCCCTCGACGACCTGGGGTCCGGAGGCGCCGACGCCGAGGAGGGCGCGTCCGCCGCTGAGGGCGTCGAGTCCGGCCGCGGTCTGGGCGATCAGCGCGGGGGTGCGCGAGTAGACGTTGAGGATCGCCGAGCCGATCCGCATCCGCTCGGTCCTCGCGGCGAGGTATCCCATGACCGTCGGGGAGTCGAAGCCGTAGGCCTCGGACACCCAGACGGCGTCGAGGCCCGCGGACTCCAGGGCGGCGGCCCGGTCCGCCGCGGCCCGCGGATCGCCGGCGTACGTCAGCGGGGAGGACAGTTCCATCAGCGGCGGCCCTTCGCCGGGCCGGGCACGTCCTGGCGAAGGGCCGCGGCCGGCGGGCCCGCCCCGTCGGGGCACGGAAGGCAGGTGGAGTGCTGGCTCATGGGTTCCTTTCTCGGCGCGGGACGTGCTCACCGCCGTCGACCGGAGACTTACCGAGCGTTCGCTAAGAACGTAGGAGCGCGACGCCGTACGGTCAACTCCGCGTGCAGCGGCAGTTTTTGTGAATCCATATCGGGGAAGTGACATCAGGCCGGACGCCGGATGCCCGTCTCCCTGAGCGGTCGATAAGTGACCGGGAGGAGACGTCCGGAAGCCACGGCCGTACGATGTCGCCGATCGCCGCCCGTCCCGAGGAGGGTCGTTGAACACCGCGCCGAGCCAGGACACCACGCCCCCGGCGGAGCACTGGCGCTCCTACGGACCGCTCGACCTGCACCCGATCCTGGTGCACGCCATGGAGGCCTTCAACGAGCACGGCTACCACGGCACTTCGGTCCGGGACATCGCCGGCCGGGTCGGTGTCACCGTGCCCGCGTTGTACTACCACTACGAGAACAAGCAGGCCCTGCTGGCCACGCTGCTGGAGACGTCCATCAAGGACGTCCTGGACCGCTGCCGGGCCGCCGCCGGGGAGGCCGGGGACGATCCGCTGGCACGGTTCTGCGGCATGATCGAGTCGATCGTGCTCTCCATGGCGCACCGCCGGCAACTGGCCTTCCTGGACACGGAGATCCGCAGCCTGGAGCCTCAGAACCGGGCGCGCTACGTCGCCCTGCGCGACTATCTCGAGCACATGCTGCTGGACACGGTCGAGGCGGGCCGCGCCCAGGACGTGTTCGCCACGCCGATCCCGGCCGACGCGGTGCGTTCGGTGCTCGTCATGTGCCAGGGGGTCGCCAACTGGTTCCGCGAGGACGGCCCGCTCACCGCGGAGGAGGTCGCCGAACGCCATGTGCTGCTGAGCCTCGGCACCGTGGGCCATCCCGGCGCGGTCACCGGCGGCCTTCCGTTCCCGTTCCCACGGCGCTCCTCCCCCGTACGGACCTCCGCCCCCCGGGGTTCCGCTCGGCGCACCTCCGGGTGACGCGCCAGGACACCGTCCCGACGAAGGGAAACCCCGCATGGACCCGCTCGAAGCCGGCGCCCGCTTCAAGGAACTCCGGGAGCAGGACGGCCCGGTCGACCCCGACGAACTCGACCGGATCTGGGCAGCGTTGGCCACCGTCCGCCCCGAGGAGATACTCGGCGAGTGGAAGGGCGGCGAGTTCCGCACCGGCCATCCGCTCGACGGCGCTCTGGAGAAGGCCTGCTGGTACGGCAAGACGTTCGCCTCCGTGCACGACGCCAAACCGCTGATCTGCCGTGACGCCACCACGGGCGCGCTGTACTCGAACCGCGAACTCGGCAAGGGCGAGGCCAGCCTGTGGACCGTCGAGTTCCGCGGCGAGGCGACGGCCACCATGGTCTACGACGGACAGCCCGTTTTCGACCACTTCAAGCGGGTGGACGGCACCACGCTGATGGGGATCATGAACGCCAAGGGGGTCCCCTCCGAGGGGCCCTTCTTCTACTTCTTCCTCGATCGCGTCACCGGGACCCCGGACGGGGGCCCGGATGCCGGAGAGGGACCGTGAGGCGCGTCCGCGCCGCGGTCGTCGAGGCGCCGGGCGCCCCGTTCACCGTCCGGGAGGCGGACCTCGAGGAACCGCGGCCGTACGAGGTGCTGGTGAGGATGACCGCGGCCGGCATCTGCCACACCGATCTGGCGATGCGGGACACCTGGCCCCGGCGGCTCACCCCGATGGTCTTCGGCCACGAAGGCGCCGGCCGGGTCGAGGCGGTGGGCGCGGAGGTGACCGGCCTCGCGCCGGGGGACCACGTCTGCCTCACCTTCGCCAGCTGCGGCGCCTGCGAGCAGTGCGCGGCGGGCCACCCGGCCTACTGCCACGCCGCGCGGACCCGGAACCTCTCCGGTGGCCGCGACGACGGCAGCACTCCGCTCTCGCTCGGCGGCGCACCGCTGCACGCCGGCTTCTTCGGCCAGTCCAGCTTCGCCACGCACGCCGTCGTCCACGAACGCGGTGTGGTCAAGGTGCCCTCCGGCCTGCCGGACACGGTCGCCGCGCCACTGGGCTGCGGCGGCCAGACCGGCGCGGGCACCGTGCTCAACCGGCTGCGCCCGAAACCGGGTTCCTCGCTGGTCGTCCTGGGCGCGGGCGGGGTCGGTCTGAGCGCGCTGATGGCCGCGGTGGCGGCGGGCTGCGACCCGGTGGTGGCCGTCGACCCGGTCGCCTCCCGCCGCAGGCTGGCCGTCGAACTCGGCGCGAAGGCGGCCCTGGCCCCCGGGGACGGTCTGCCGGCGGCACTGCGCGACCTCACCGGCGGTGGCGCCCACCACGTCGTCGAGACCACCGGCCGTCCGGAGACGGTCCGCCGGGCCGTCGGCGCACTGCGGCCGCGCGGCGAACTCGCCCTGGTCGGCCTCGGGGGTGAGGTGACGTTCGACGTCATGGGGCTGCTCGCCAAGGGCGTCCGTGTCCACGGGGTGATCGAGGGGGACTCCGACCCCGGCCGCTTCGTCCCCGAGCTGGTGGGTCTGTACGAACGCGGCCTCTTCCCGCTCGACCGGCTGGTCACCACGTTCCCGTTCGAGGACATCGGCGCGGCCGTGACCGCCGTGCGGGACGGCACCGTGGTCAAGCCGGTCCTCACCTTCGCCTGACCGGTCGCCGGCACGAGCCGTTGCCCTCGTGGGCCGGCGCGTCACCGGGGAAGTGATCCCGAGGTCGCGGCCGTGCGGCCTGCGCCGAGGGAGCGGGGCCTCTCGACGGCGTGTGATTGACTGATCCGCATGGCTCCCGCCTCCCCGTCCGCCCGTCCGGCCGCGGCGACCCGGCCCCGCAACCGCAAGCAGCTCATCATCGACGCGGCCGGACGGGTCTTCAGCCAACGCGGCTACCACAACGCGTCCATGGAGGAGGTCGCCGCCGGTGTGGGCATCACCGCGGCGGCTCTGTACCGGCACTTCCCGAACAAGTACGCGCTGTTCGCCGAGTGCGCCCACGTCATGGTGGACGGACTGGTCGCCGCGCTCGACGAGGTGTCTTCCGGGGCGTCCTTGACGGACGTGCTGACCGCCGTCACCCGGATCACCGTCGCTCATCGCGCGTCGGGCGGTGTGTACCGGTGGGAGGCCCGGTACCTCGAGCGCGAGGACCGCCGGAGTCTCGCGGTGAAGTTCGGCCGCCTCGTCGAGCGGGTCGACGAGGCGGTGCAGCGGGAACACCCGCTGTCCGACGGACGCCTGCGGGCCATGGCCGCCCTCGGCGCGATCGGGTCCATCACGATGCACCACACCTCCATCGCCGGGCGCCGGGCCGAGGAACTGCTGCTGGCGTCCGCGCTGCGCGTGGCCGCGACGGATCCGGCGGCGGGCCCGCCGGGCGCGCACCCCGTCGAACTGCCCGCCCGGCCGGTGCCGCGCACGCGACGCGCGGAGATCCTCGCGGCCTCCGTCCCGCTGTTCGCCCGGGACGGATTCGCCAACGTCACGAACGGGCAGATCGCGGAGGCGGTGGGGCTGACCCCGTCCGCGCTCTACCGCCACTACCCCGGCAAGATCGACATCCTGGCGGCCGCGTGCCTCCAGGCGGCGGGACTGCTGGCCCAGGGGGTGGAACAGAGTCTGCGCGAGGTGACCGGCCCGCACGAGGCCGTGGTCGCGCTGGCGGCGACGTACGTGGCCTACAGCTTCGAGTGCACGGAGCTCAACAGCGTCGCCGAGGCCGAGGTCGCCGGTCTGCCGGCCGGTCTGCGGCGGCCGCTGGTCCTCGCGCAGCGGGAACACATCGCCGTCTGGGAGCAGCAGTTGCGGCTGGCCCGTCCGGAACTGGACCCGCGCCAGGCCCGGGTGCTGGTGCACGCGGGGTTCGGCGTGGTGGTCGAGGCGGGACGCAGACTGCGGTGGCGGGACAGCCCCGGCCGTCGTGAGGCCGTCACCGCCCTGGTCGTGGGCGCGCTGGGTCTCTGAGCGGCTCCCGGCGCGCGAACCGGTCGAAGGGGCGCCGGAATTCACGTCGTACGGCCGCCTGTGGCCGCCCCTCGGCCGTCCGCCGTCGGGGCGGGCACAGGCGGGGGCCGGACCGAACCGCTCAGGCCGCCCTGTTCGCGGTGGGGATCGTGATGGGGGTGGTGGTCCCGGACGACCCCTTGTTGAGGAACAGCATCGCCAGGGCGCGGATGAACTGGTCGAACACGTAGAAGGTGCCGGGCATGACGGGCGACAGCCCCTCCCGGAACAGGATGTACGCCGGCCACGCGGTACGGATCAGGGCCGCCGACGCGTAGTCGCGGGTCAGTCCCAGCCAGTTGCCGACCTCGTCGCTGAGGACGTAGCGCACGAACTCGTTCAGGAACCCGCGCGTGACGCCGAGGTCGACCTGTGCGGTCAGGCCGAGCAGGTCCTCGGCCAGTGCGATGCCCTCGGTGGTCGGGGTGAGGATCGGGGTGAGCACCTGCGCCGACTGCTGCTCGGCGGCCGCCCAGGTCTGGGGGATGTGCTCGTCCGGCACGCCGAGCAGATGGACGGCGACCTGCCACGAGTGCAGGAACGCCTCCTGGTCCGCGGACGGGAACGGGATCTTCCAGTCGAGCAGCTTCCGGTGCACATAGGTGCCCAGGCTGTGGAAGGTGACCAGGATGTCGGCGGCGCTGATCGGGGTGGTCTCGTCGGTGACCGCCTTCCAGTGCGGCGACTGCGGCAGCAGGTGGCGCACCGCCGCGTGCACCACGCGGGTCTTGTTGGCGGTGACGACGAACTGTCCCGTCGGCTCGAACGCTCCCAGCTGGGACAGGTCGTAGCCGAACGTGAACGTCTTGGCCGCGCGGTCCTGCATGTTGGCGCCGCCCGCGGACCAGTAGACGCTCCTCGCCTCGCGCGGGATCACGGTGCTCATGATTCCGCTGCCGAGGCCGTACAGCATGAAGAGGTACGTGTCCCTGCGCCGGTTGAAGTCGGCGGCCCGGGCCAGCTTGACGGGGTCGGCCCAGGTGGGCAGCACGTTGACCTGCCGGAGGTACGCGGCGAATTCGGCCGGCACCCCGCCGGGCAGGGGGTCGTTGTTGTTCACCCAGGACGCCCACGCCGAGTTGATCGCCGGCACGTGTCCGCCGTCGAGCATCGAAGCCATCAGAGGGTCCGCCGCGGCGTCCCAGATCCACTCCGGACCGGTGCCCGCGGCGGCCCCGGTCGCCGAGCCCGTCGACGCCCACGCCCGGGCGGGGATCGTCGCGCCCGCGAGGCCGAGTGCGACACCGAGCGACAGGGCCTTCCGCCTGCTGAGGTTATCCATTGACTTACCTGCTTCCCTGAAGGGATGGATAGTTCCAAGTGCCTTCGTGGACTTGCAAGTTGTACGACGTACGCATGGTGATCCATGTCGCACAGATGTGATTTTCGATTAACATAGCGAGGTGTGCCGCCGTGGGCAATGGTGGCGGCGGGGCGTTGTCGGTGGCGGGTGGCAGCATCGTGTCCATGAGCGAATCCACGGCATTCGACTGGCGTCCCTTCCTGCTCGAGTGGAGCGGGGAGTGGGCGGATTCCCTGTCCGGCGACGACACGCGGGGCGAGGACGACGAGAGCGCCCGGCAGGCCCGGTGGCTGGGGTTCCCGCCCGCGTCCGAGGAGCGGATCGCCGCCATGGAGGAACGTCTGGGCCGCCGGATGCCCCCGTCGTACCGGGAGTTCCTGAAGGTCAGCGACGGGTGGCGGCACGCGGGCGGATTCGTGTGGCTGCTGGCGGGGACGCAGGAGGCGAGGTGGCACGACGACGAGTCGGGCCTCGCCGACGAGTTCGAGGAGTACCTGGACGAGGACGCCGGTCCCGAGGAACTGCAAGAGGTGGAGATCTGGCGGCGCGGACTCCAGCTCGACGTGGAGTCGGACGCCGTCTACGTCCTCATGGATCCCGAGGACGTGGACGAGAACGGCGAGTGGGCCGTGTACACCTGGGCGGGCTGGCGGGCCGCGCCGCCCGAGCGGCACGCGAACTTCCTGGAGTTCATGCGGGAGATGCACCGGGAGTTCCACCGCCTGCGGGCGCGCCGGGGCGAGGGCGAGCCGGCGTTCGTCAACGACACGACACGTGAGCAGGACTCCCGGATGGAGGAGGCCCGGCTGGAGGCGCTGCGCGGCGGCTGGGAGCGGGCCGCGGCACTGCTGGACGAGGCCAAGGAGTACGGCAGGCCACGGGCCGCCGGGCTGCGCGACCAGATACGGCGCCTGCTCGGGAAGACCTACATGGTGTACTTCGAGGAACTGGTGACGGATCCGCTGTACGCGCCCGAACTGCTGCCATCGCTGGTCGCCGAACACGCGGCGCACTCGTACCGGGACGACTCCACGCTGAAGTTCCACCTGCGGGGCGCCGACGACGATCTGGAGTCCCTGGCCTACGCGACGCTGGATCAGGTGAGGAGCGGCACCTACCGGTACGCGCCGGCCGGACGGTTCGGAGAGGCGGTCGAGCGGGCGCGGGAGCTGGCGCGGTGGGGAGACGGCGACGGGGCGTGGCGGACGCTGGTGGACGCCGTGCCGCTGTGGGAACCACTCGGACCGGACCACCTGGTGCCCCTGGGATGGGTGGCCGACCCCCTGCTCGGGCCGCTGCTGACCCCGGAGCGGGGCCGGGAGCTGCTGTCCACGCCGAGGGGCGGGCAGACCGGCGAGCCGCCGGTTCCGACGCCGGGGCTCGACCCGGACGGCCTGGCGTGGCTCGCGGTGCCGGACCCGGGCAACGGCCCCACGTCCTACCGGTTCGTCCTGGTGGAGGGGGTGGAGCCGCAGGAGTTGCCGGAACGCCTCTCGGACGAGGAGGACGGCACCGGGGCCGGGAACGGGGGCGGCACGGGGCTGGACGAGCCGTCGACCTCCCAGGAGGCGCGCCGCAGATCGCTGGGCGGCGAGGGGGAGTTCTCCTCCTACGACGACCGGGCCCTCATGGCGGTCGGCCGGGCCGGCGGTGGTTGGAGCTTCGCCTTCGACGGTGATGCCGCCCCGTTCGGTCGGCAGCGGTTCGTCTCCCCCGCCGCGAGCGCCGGCGCGGGCACCCGGGCGGTCGTGGTGTGGTGCGGTCTGAGGACGCGGCGCGGTGAGCCGTTCTTCCACCTCTCGGTGGCGCGGAACGGGGTCGAGCAGTACGCGTTCACCTACGAGGACGGAGAGGTCCGGCGGAGCGGGGAGATACCGGAGGCGCTGGACCCGGACCGGTTCTTCGTCGGCCCCTGGCGCGGCGCCGAGGCGGAACGGCCGCTGCTCGAAGCGGTGGCCGGGGAGTTCGGCGTCGGACTGCCGCGTCACGCGATCCTGCGCGGGCGGCTGCACACGTTCACCACCCGCTCCTGGACACGGCCGCCCCGGGACGGAGAGGGATACATGGTGATCCGGACGCGGCCGATCGCCTCGGGCCCGGCGGACGGCGTGCGGACGGAAGACGACGGGCCGGGGGCCGCGTAGGGAGCGGGCGGGAGACGGCGGACCGGGGACCGGGCGGGAAGCGGCCGGGCCGACGGCTCGGGCCGGTGCGACCGGTGCGTGGCGGGCCGTGTCCGCGCGACGGGGCGGACACGGCCCGCTGCGGTACTAGCGTCCGGCGGAGCGGTGGTGAGCGGCGAACGGGTCGCCGGCCTTCTCGACCACCTCGGCGATCCAGGCCATCGCCTCGGGCACGTCGTAGTTGCCGGCGTGCGGCTGGTTCCAGGCGAGCCGGTAGTCGACGTTCTCGACCTGCTTGTCGGCCTCCAGCGCCCGGTCCAGGTTGATCGAGACGATGAACGAGGTGTCCCGGTCGCGCGTGCCGTTGCGGACGTACCAGTTGGGCGCGGTGTCGGCGTTCGTGCCGATGAAGTCCATCGGGTCGATCAGGTGGATCTGGTCGTCGAGGGTCGTGCTCTTCTCGGCGGTGTACCGGTCCCAGGTCAGTCCGGTGTCGTCGAGGCCGCTGCCGTCACCGGCCACGTCGTTGTGGTTCCAGCTCCACTCGGTGTAGTTCATGTACTTCTGGGTGTACGGGCCGAAGAGGTTGGTCTCGGTCCCGCTGGTGGTGTTCCCGTGCACGCCCACGGCGTCGAAGGCGGGCGTCGTCTTCAGCCTGGCCTGGGTGGCGACGAACGTCAGGTACTTCGCCATGTCGACCGACAGCACCTTGTCCGCCGCGTTGTCGACGTCGATCCAGTCGTTCACGTACGACTTCGTGGTGGACCCGCCGGGCCCGCCGGAGGTGATGTCGAAGGTGGCTCCGAGCGCCGGGACGGTGTTGGCCGGGTCGGCCCTCATGTAGGCCTCGGCGGAGCGGACGACCTCCTTCTCTATGGTGTCCAGCATGCTGTCCGCGGTGAGCCTGGAACCGTCCGGGTCACGGAGCTTGAGACTCTTCTCGTACGCGGGGAACCCCGCCGCGATCTCGGCGGCGTCCTCGGGCGTGGCGTTCGATCCGGTCGCGTCACGGGTGCCGAGGACGTTGTAGAGCCACTCGTAGGCCGTGTCGGCGTTGCCGAGGTCGGTGATCGGGCAGTACGCGGCGACCGCGAACACGTCGTCGCGCAGGGTGCTGTGCCCCTTGGAGTCGATGCCCGCCGCGCCGATCGCGGCGAGGTAGGAGTCGTACTCGGCGCTGTTGCCCGCGGCCCCCAGGATCGAGGACAGCGCGCCGCCGCCGCTGGTGCCGTTGACGACGATCCGCTCGGCGCTGCCGGGCATGACGGCGTCGTTGAGGCGGAGGTAGCGGACCGCCGCCTTGGCGTCGACCGCCGCGGCGGGGGCCTTGCCCGGCGAGGAGCCGTCGGCGCCGACCAGGCCACGGCTGCGGTTGGCCACGTCCACGAAGACGTACCCGGCCTTCAGCGCGGCGCCGACGTTGCTCGTCGCGCTGTTGTAGGACGCGCCGTCGTTGACGCTCGCCTTGATGTAACTGGCCATCCAGCCACCGTTGTTCACCGCGAAGTAGACCGGCGCACGCTGGTCGTCGAAGGCGCTCTCGGGCACGAAGACGTTCATGCTCTGGTAGCCGCAGCGGGTGTTGTCGATGGTGGTGGAGCCGAAGATGCCGGACTGCTGGGCGGCCGCGGCGACCGGGGTGGCGACGTAGCAGAGTTCTTTGTAGGCGCGAACCTTGACCGGCTGACCGTCGACCGTGACGGTGAGCGTCGTGTAGGCACCGGCGTCGAAGGCCAGGGCGGCGTCCTGCGGGTCCACGACATGGCCGTGCGGCGCGGTCCGCCCCTGGGCCGCGACCGCGAGGGAAGGCGTCACGGCGGCCGTCAGGGCGAGGGAACCCGCTATCGCCATGCCCCTCAGGAGGCACTTGCGGCCGGGGGCGCGCCCTTCCCGTCCACCCGCCGGACGGGTGGAGGCTGCGCGATCGGAGGATTCCGAGAGCCACTGCATGGGTTCTCCCCTTGTCGAGTATCGAGTGATCCGCTGACACCTCGGGCCCAAGGCGTGACGCACGCTACAAGATTGTTAACAAAATACCCAGCAATTTTGCAAACATTTGCGCCCGCGCGCCGCGCGGGCGCTGACACAGAAAGCCGCAGACCGCACCAATAACCATCAAAGATCAGTTATTGGCGTAACTTGCCGACCTGTGGCACAGCGGGCACCTGAGAGGAGCCGTCCGGATGGCGGGACACGGAAACCACATGGAGTCGCGATCACCGAACGTCCGCGTGAAGGACAGACCGACAGCTCCCGGTGCCCTCGGGCGGAACCGCCCATGACCGCCCGTGCCCGCCGCGGCTCCGCCGCGATGAAACACCTGGCCGCGCTCGGAGCGATGACCGTCGCCGGCGCTCTCGCCCTGACCGGCTGCGGCGACGACTCCCCCGAGAAGGCCTCGCCCTCCGCGTCCGGCACGGGCAAGGCGCCGCTGTACGACGAACTGCCGGAGTCGGTGCGGCAGGCAGGCGTCGTCAAGGTCGGCTCGGACATGCTCTACCCGCCGATGGAGTTCGTCCGGAACGGCAGACCGACCGGCGTCGACCCCGACCTCGCCGCCACGCTGGGCAAGGAACTGGGAGTGAAGTTCCAGTTCGGCAACAACGCGTTCGACACCCTGCTCACCGGTCTGCGGGCCAAGCACTACGACGTCGTGATGTCCGCGATGACCGACACCAAGGACCGCCAGCAGGGGCTGGACCCCTCCTCCGGGGAGAAGATCGGCGAGGACGTCGACTTCGTCGACTACTTCAGGGCCGGAGCGTCGATCATGGTGAAGAAGGGCAATCCCGAAGGGATCAAGACCCTGGCCGACCTCTGCGGCAAGAAGGCGGCCGTGCAGAGCGGCAGCACCGCGTACGACCTCCTCCAGTCCCAGAAGTGCGACGAGCCGATCGACATCGAGATCTTCGACACCCACGACGAGGCACAGGCCCGCCTCAAGAGCGGCGCCGTGGTGGCCGACGTCGCCGACTATCCGGTGGTCGCCTACGCCGTGAAGACCTCGGGCGGCGGCAAGGACTTCGAGACGGTCGGCGAGCAGCTCGACGCCGGCCCCTACGGCATCGCGGTGCTGAGCTCGAACACCAGACTGCGGGACGCGATCCGGGCGGCCCTGGACGCCGCCATCCGGGACGGTTCCTACGGGAAGGTCCTGGACAAGTGGAACGTCAGCGACGGCGCGGTGGACAACGCCACCATCAACAGCGGCACTTGAGCGGATGCCGGGAACGGACCGGTCAGGACGTGTCGCCGCGCCCCCGGCCCGGCACCGGGGCGTTCGCCGGCCCCGCCGGACACCGGTTCCGTGGGGGCGTCCCGGTCCCGTGGGACCGGGACGCCCCCACGAAGTGCGGGACTGCTGTCAGCTCATCCGCGGCTCGCCGCGCCCTTGAGCGGCGAGATGTCGAGCGACTTGAAGACCGGCCACTGGTTTCCGGCCTTGTTGATGCCGGACCGGATGGTGACACCGCCGGTGAGCTGGTCGGACGGCCGGCTCGACACATGGCTCAGTTCCACCTGGCCGTCGACGTGGACCGTGGTGGTGTCCCGTCCGACCTTGACGGTCACGGTGTGACTGGACTTCGGGTCCAGCGGCTGCGAGGCCACTTCGTATCCGTCGGCCAGCAGGGTCGCCCGGCTGCGGGTGAGGACCACGGTCATCGGTTCCTTGCTGTTGGTCCGGACACCCAGCGCGGCCTGGTTGGTGCCGTTGCCCAGCGACCCGATGAGCGCGGTGGTGCTGTAGTCCGTCCAGTCGACACTGCTGTCCGGCCGGTAGTCGGCCTTGGCGTACCGGGGCGTCAGGGGCGACGAGGGCGCCTTGCCCAGGAAGACGTCGAAGCTCGTACGGGTCTGGCGCCCTCCCCAGTTCTCCGTCTCGAACAGCGGCCGACGGGCGTTGGGGGGCACCTGGACCTTCTGCCCGACATCGTCCAGCATCTGGCCGGGAGTGGTCCGGGCGAGGATCTCGACGCGCTGGACGAGGCCCGCCGCCGCGGAGCGCCGACTGGCGGTGAGCGGAACGCTGGAATGGTCCGTCATCACGAAGGAGAAGAGCTGCTTGAGCAGATGCATGCCCTGTGAGTCCTGCGAGTCGGCGTCCGGCTGCCCCTCTCCGTCGGAGAAGGGGATGGCGAACATCGACGGGGCCGGCATGCCGTGGCCGGCGATGTCCTTGACGGAACCGGCGAGGTCGTGGAGCACCCGGGTGCGGTACTCGGCCGTGTTCTCCCGCCGCCCCTCGTCCTTCAGCCACAGGCGGTTCACCATCGGTGCGCCCGTGTTGCCGGTGGCGTCGAGCTGCTTCATGCTGTGCATGGCTCGGGTGTGGCTCTGGAAGTCCCACCGGCCCGAGCGGTGCATCCGCTCGATCTCGCGCCAGGTCAGGTAGTAGGGGCGGTGCTTGTCCATCGACCCGGTGATCGTGAAGATGGTGCCCCGCATCCGGTGCTTGGCCATGATGCGGTCGGCGTACTTCCACAGTCCGTCGGTGCCGTCGTCGAAGGTGAGCAGCACCGAACGCCGCGGCACCGGACCGCCGTTCATGTAGTCGGTGAACTGCTTCGCGCTCAGGGTGCGGTAGCCGGCCTGCTCCAGCGCGGTCAACTGGGCGTCGAACGCCTTCGGGGTGAGCACGTAGGGGCTCTTGCTGTTCTTGTTGACGTCGTGGAAGGTCAGCACCACCGGCGGAGCGTGGTCCGGCAGTGTCTCGCCCCGCCTCGCCCAGCTGATCTGGTCCGACATGCTGATGCGAGCCTGGGCCAGCGGCGCCTGCGGGGTCATGTACTTGCGGCTGAGGTAGCGCTCGATGCCGACGGCACCCGAGGTCACCACCACGGAGAGGGTCAGTGCCCCGAGCAGGACACGGACGGGCCACTGCGTCCAGCCGCGGCCCCAGCCGTGACCGCGGCCCCGGCTGCGGTCGTGGCCGGCCTTCTCGCCGTAGTCACCGCGGGAACAGGGTTCCGGACCGTGCCCGTGGTCGTGCACGAGGACGCCGACAGGCTCGCGCCGCTTGAGCTTCGGAGCCATCAGAGCACGCTCCCTCGCGACAGAACGATCAGGTAGACGCAGCTCACCACGGCTATGGCGATCACATCGGTGATCACTCGGACCGACTTGCGCCGCAGGAAGTTCCTCATCATCGAGTCCTCGACCAGACACCGCGACGGATGGTCGCGAGGGAGTAGGGCAGCAGCCAGGACAGCAGCAGCGCCGACAGCAGACTCATCAGCGGCCGGTAACGCCAGCGGGCGTCACCGGGGTTCTCGATCTTGAACGCCAGGCCCCAGATGCTGCCCTTGAGCACCACGCCGCTCAGGTACAGCACGCTCACGAAGATCCCGCCCTGCATCGGCGCCCAGACCATGTGTCGCACCGCCATGAACGGCGCGGCCAGCACCCACAGCACATGGCCGTAGTACAGACACGACGGGCCGACCCCTCGCCGCCACATGAAGGTGCCGGTGAAGCAGGTGTTGCGGATGAAGCTCTTCTTCCAGCGGATCTGCTGCTTCATGAACGGCCGGAAGTGCTCGGGCACGTTGGTCCACACCTTGGCCGACCGGACGTAGCCGATGCGCCACTTGCGCTCGGGATAGTCCTGCGCGGTGACGAACGGGGAGTCGGCGTACTGCTTCTTCAGCTTCTTGCCGACCCACAGCTGCCCCAGGACATAGCCGGTGAGCTGGCGGTCGGTCGCGAACCGGAAGGGAGCGCCCAGGAAGCGGTCGCCGGCCCAGGCCGGGAAGTAGTTGTACACGGCGTCCCGGCGGAAGACCGCCAGCGGACCGGAGACGCAGGTGACCGATCCGAAGGTGGACTCGGCGGCCTTGGCCACCCGGAACTGCCCCTCGTACCAGACGTCCTGGGCCCGGGTGAAGAACGTCTCGTCCACGTTGAGCGCCCGGCAGTGACCGCTGACCGCGCCCAGCTCGGGGTGGTCGACCAGGGCCTGCACACAGCGGCGCAGCGCGTCGGGCGCCAGGATGCAGTCGGAGTCCGTGAACGCCAGCACGTCACCGGTGGCGATGCTCGCGCCCCTGACGAGGGCGTGCTTCTTGCCGAGGTTCTTCTCCAGCTTGAGCAGGGTGATGTCGAGTTCTTCCGCCAGATCGTCCAGGATCTCGCGGGTCCCGTCCTCGGAGAGGTCGTCGATCACGATGATCTCCAGGTTCGGGTAGTCACTGGCCGCCATCGAGCGGACGCACCGTTCGATGTACTCGGCCTCGTCCTTGACCGCGAGCAGGAAGGTCACCTTCGGCACGGCCGGCAGCGACGGGAAGTCGGCGAGGTTCTTCGGGCGCTTGCGCAGGGTGCGTTCCGCCGGGTCGTCATAGCGGCTGTAGGCGATCTGCAGCATGGCGATGGTGCCGACCAGCACCGTGATGCCGTAACCGATGACCAGAGGCTTCTCCGGCACCAGCGGGAACTCGCGGGCCAGGATGAGGCCCAGCGGCAGCAGGCAGAACATCGCCAGCACCCGCCGCACCGCGAAGCGCACGTCGGTCTGCATCCGGTTCGTCCAGCGGGTCAGCGGGCCTGGCCGGCGGTTCCAGGTGGCGGCCGAGCGGACCGGCGGCAGCGGCACGGTCGTCCTGGGACGCGGGTTCGGCAGGATCAGTCCGCACGAGGCGGGGGTCATCGGGTCGGTCGGGCGCTCGGCACGGTCGCCGACGGTGTGGTGGGATTCGGTAGGCGCGGCCTGACCTGGTACGCCGCCTCCCGGCGCCCCGGGCGGCAATGCCCCGGGCGCTTCGAGGGCCGCGTCCGCGGCGGCCGGCGTGTTCAGGTCGGTCACAGGGTCTCCTTGGCCGCCGTGGTGTCGAGGCGGTAGGTGGCGTCGAGGACGTCGTCGCGGTCCTCGAGCCAGGTCAGGTCGGTGCCGGGGTGGACGGTGTGGACCAGGACCAGGTCCCAGGGGTGGTCCTGGGGGTCGATCACGCTCTCCTGGATGCCGTCGGTGACGCGGGCGGCGCGGATGAGGGGGTCGGTGAAGCGGACCCGGGCGCCCTCGGCGGCGA
>NZ_KZ626893.1 GCF_002911015.1 Streptomyces populi | reverse complement strand
TCCCCGGCGCCCGGCCCGAGGAGGCCCCGGTCCCGTCCGGCGCCCCCGCGCTGCTGCTCCTGCACGCCAACCCCGGGGACGGCCGCGACTTCGACGCCGTGCTGCCCGCCCTCGCCGACCGGTACCGCACCTTCGTCGTGGACTGGCCCGGGTACGGCGGCTCGACCGCGCCGGAACCCGGGCGGGTCACTCCCGAAGGGCTGGTGGAGGTCGCGGAGCGGGTGATCGACGCGCTCGCCGAGGAGCAGGGCGTGCGGGAGGTCGCCGTGCTCGGCAACAGCGTCGGCGGCTATGTCGCCTGCCGTCTCGCCGAGGGCCCCCGCGCCGCGTCGCTCACCGCGCTCGTCCTGATCGGCCCGGCGGGCTTCACCCGGCACACCGCGCTCACCCGGTGGTTCTGCCGCGAGGTGATGGGCCGCCCCGCCCGTGCCCGTCGGCTCGTCGTCCCGCTGGCCCGCGCCTATCTGGGCCGGCTGGGCACACCGAGCGCGCGGGGGACGTACGCCCGCGCGCGCGGACTGCCGCACGACGAGCGGAGGCTGGCGGTGCACTGCGCGCTGTGGCGAGGGCTCGTGGACCCGGACTTCGGCCTCGTGGACCCCGCTGCCCTCGATCTGCCGATCCTGCTCCTGTGGGGGCGCCGCGACCCGGTCGTCCCCGCGTTCCTCGACGGCCGGCGCGCCCGGCGCGTCCTTCCCGCGGGGACGCCGAGTGTCCGGCTGCCCACGGCCCACGAGCCGTACAACGAACGGCCGGGGCTCTTCCTCCGGCACGTCCTGCCGTTCCTGGAGGATCCGCGGGCGGTCACCGCACGCGGCCTCAGGCCTCCCAGCCGCCCGCGCAGCCGGTGAAACCGCCGCCCTCCCCGCCGCTCCAGGACGGTCCGCGTTCCTGGCGCCCGCCACGGCCCGTCAGTCCGGCGGCCGCGGTGAAGCGCGGCGCCAGCACGGTCAGGGCGGTGTCGCCGTGCAGGGCGACCGCGAGCAGGACACCGGCGGTGGACAGGCCCTCCGGTCCGGCGGGCGGGGGGAACGAGGCGCGCAGCTCCCTGAGAGCGCGCCGGGCGGCGCGCGTCCGGTGAGGGGGCAGGCGGTGCAGCAGTCCGGCCGCGGCGGCCTCGCCCCGCAGCTCCGCCAGCGCGCGCCGCACGCGCGGCCGCTCCGTCAACTCCCGTATTCCCGCAGGGTTGTAGAGGGAGCCGTACACGGCTCTCTCCAGGGTGATCCCCGACTCGGAGGACCTTCCCACGGCCGGGCCCGAGACCCGCACCGTGCCCGGCCGTCCCGCGGCCACGGCGCCCCGCAGATGCAGGGCGAGCACAGCGACCTGCACGGCCGCGCGGGGCCCGCCACGCAGCAGCGCGACGGTCTGAGGCCCGAGCCCGACCGCCGCGCTCCCGCTCATGGTGCTACCCCCGTGTACCCCCGTACCCCCCGTTCGGGACCCGCCGCCCCCGTGCCGGCGGGACCCGTGTGCCGAGAATGTGCCTCATCCGGCGGGAGGTGAAGCCCCCCGGGCGGTGTTCAGAGGTTGATTTGAGGGTTCCGTAGGCGCTCTACGCCCACTTGTGTACGGCCGGAGTCCGGCCGCAGCCTCATCCGTCCGTGTGCTCCGGGTGGACCGTGTGCTCGGAGAGGCCGGGCCAGTCGTCCGGACCGCCGCCCTGCCACTCGATGATGTCGCTCTCCTCGACCTCGATCGCGTCGAGGTCGACGTCCGCCTGGCGCAGGATCTCGACCACGTCGTCGAGGTGGTAGGCGATGCCGAGCACCCGGTCGCCCTCGGTGACCCGCCGCGACCCGTCCAGCCCCGGTGTGTGCACCACGATCCTGGGGAATTCCATGCCGTCAGCCTCCATGCTCCAAGGCTGCTGGCCGCGGCCGGAATCCGCACCCGGAGCCCGTACGGCCGGCTGCCGTCCGACGGAGCGAGGCCGGGCGCGACGGCGGGTCCGTGCCGCCGGACGGGGATCCGGGCCGCGGCGGCGCCTGGGCGCGACAGGACTTGTCGGCGCCGCCGCGGCCCGGACGTCTCGCACGGCCGGGCGGAGCCCCGCCGTGGTTCAGACCCGGGTGCCCGAGAGGCGTTCGACCGCGCGCAGCAGCGCGGAGTGGTCCAGGCCGCCGTCGCCCTGTGCGCGCAGGCCGGCGACGAGCTGGGCGACCACGGCGCCCACGGGCAGCACGGCGCCCACCGCGCGGGCGGCGTCCGTGACGATGCCCATGTCCTTGTGGTGCAGGTCGACACGGAAGCCCGGCTCGAAGTCACGGTTCAGGAAGTTGTCCTTCTTGCGGGCCAGCACGGTGGAGCCCGCGAGGCCGCCGCCGAGGACGTCGAGCGCGGCCCCCAGGTCCACCCCGGAACGCTCCAGGAAGACCACGGCCTCGGCGCACGCCTGGATGTTCACGGCGACGATCAGCTGATTGGCCGCCTTCACGGTCTGGCCCGAGCCGTGCGGACCGCACAGGACGATGGTCCTGCCGAGCGCCTCGAAGACGGGCTTCGCCTCGTCGAAGACGGCCCGTTCACCACCGACCATGATCGACAGCACGGCCTCGACCGCTCCGGCCTCGCCGCCGGACACGGGGGCGTCCAGCACCCGGACACCCTTCTCGGCACCGGCCCTCGCGAGGTCCACCGAGGTCCCCGGGGTGATCGAGGACATGTCGATCAGCAGCGCGCCGGGCCGCACGTTCTCCAGGATGCCGTCGGGGCCGTACGCGACGGCCTCGACCTGCGGGGAGGCGGGCACCATCGTGATCACCACGTCGGCGTCCCGTACGGCCTCGGCGACCGAGGCGGCGGCGGTGCCTCCCGCGGCGGCCAGGCGCTCCAGTTTGTCCCGCTCCAGCGTGTGACCGGTGACGTCGTAACCGGCCTCGATCAGGTTCTCCGACATGGGCGAGCCCATGATGCCGAGGCCGATCCATGCCACCTTGGGGAGGTTGTCGCTCATGAGGATGCCTCTCCGGAATCTCGGTCACGTCGTCGAAATCCCCGTCGCCGCACCGGGGTGCCGTTCAACGGGCGGCCCGGGCCGTGGCGGGCAGCCAGTCGAAGGCCCCCGCGCTCGGCCGGTCGCCAGGCCTGTACTCCAGGCCGATCCGGCCTTCGTAACCGGCGGCGGCGAGCCGGTCGAGGAGCTCCTCCAGGGGGAGCGTGCCGGTGCCCGGCGCGCCCCGGCCGGGGCTGTCCGCGATCTGCACGTGACCGGTCCGGCCGGCGTGGGCGGCGATCACCCCCGGCAGGTCCTCGCCGTTCATGGCGAGGTGGTAGAGGTCCATGAGGAACCTGGTGTTGCCGAGGCCGGTCGCCGCGTTGACCTTGTCGACGACGGCGACACCGGCCGCGGCGCTCACCAGCGGATAGTCCGGCGACTCCCGCTCGTTGAGGGTCTCGACGAGGAGGACTGCGCCGATCCGGTCCGCGGCCCGCGCCGCGAGGACCAGGTTCTCCAGCGCGAGCGCGTCCTGCTCGTCCGGGTCCACGCCGTCGACGCGGTTGCCGTACAGGGCGTTGAGCGCCGTGCAGCCCAGCGACCCGGCGAAGCCGGTGGCCACGTCGATGTTGGCCCGGAACCTCGCGGACTCCTCCCCGGGCAGGGACAGGGCGCCCCGGTCCGGACCGGGCAACCGTCCGGCGTAGAGGTTCAGGCCGGTCAGCCGGACGCCCGCGGCCTCGATCGCGGTCCTCAGGGCGTCGAGTCCGGACGGCTCGGGCGTGGGGGAGGCGGGCCAGGGCCACCACAGCTCGACCGCGGTGAAGCCCGCCGCCGCGGCCGCCGCCGGACGCTCCAGGAGCGGGAGTTCCGTGAAGAGGATCGACAGATTGACGGCGTAGCGCTGGTCCGCGAATCCCATGGGGTCGGCGCTCCCTTCCGTACGGGCGGCCGTGCCGTCGGCCGGACCGGTGATCGAGGGTTCTCGCGTAGCAATTCCGCATTGTGGAAACTTGTTTCTGCTCAATGGAAGATTGCCGTCGGGGTGCGAGGGTTGTCAAGGGGGTGCCGACGGAAAGCCGAGGCCGTGGCCCGATCGGTCCGCAGGGGGCTTGCCGGGGCGTCCGCGGCGCGCAGTAGGTTGACCCCGTGCGATTGAGAGTGGAGTTCACGACCGAGCCCTTCGATCTCGACGAGGCGCCCCGGCACGCGCTGGTCGCCCGTGAGGTCATCGGGGCGGCCGAGCTGGACGCCGTGGACGTCGGCCCGTTCGGCAACACCGCGGAAGGCGGCGCGGAGGCCGTGCTCGCCGCCGTCGACACGCTTCTGCGCAAGGTCCTGGAGGCGGGTGCCACCCGGGTCTCGCTCCAGCTGAACGTCGTGGGCGGGACCGGGGAGGGCGACAGTTGACCGGGTTCGCGGACGACCCCTTCGTCGCGGCGGTCAAACCGCTGGTCGACGCCATGGGCGGGGAGATGCTGCCGCCCGAGCGGGCCGGGGCCGACGACGTCGTCCTGGCCTGGGAGGGTACGGACGTCGTCGCCGTGCGCCTGCCCCAGCTCGCCGACTCGCTCGACCGCATCCTCGCCACCCTGGAGCGCAGGAGCGGCAGGCCGCTCGCGGAGCTCGACCGCAAGGCCAAACAGGAGATCGTGCGCATACTGGAAGCCCGCGGGGCCTTCTCCGTGCGGCACGGCGTGGAGACCGTGGCGAGCGCGCTCGGCGTCAGCCGGTTCACCGTCTACAACTACCTGAACCGCGAGAAGGACGCCTGACCGGCGGCGGCCGGAAGATGCCTGGCCGACGGCCGGAAGGCGCCTGGCCGGCGGTCGCGGGAGGGCGCCTGGCCGGCGGGAACGCGCTTCGGGCCGGTGGGGTTCCGCCGGTCGCGGGCCGCCGCCGTCCGGAGCCGCGGGGCGGTGGTCCCCGTGATCTCCCGTAACCCGAAGTTTTCAACAAAGTGTTGACGTGGTTGTCGCCGAGGGCGTTAGCTGTGCGCAGCCCGTCCCGCACAAGGCCACGGAGGCTCCTCATGACGTCGAGCAGGGCATCCGGCGGCCTCGCCCGCTTCAACGCCCTCGAGGAGGGCGCGGCCCGCGCCGTCCTCCACGAGGTGTGCGCCTCCCGCGCCTGGGCCGAGCGGCTGCTGGCCGCCCGCCCCTACGCCGGCGCCGACGACCTGTACGCCGAGAGCGACGCCGCCACGGCCGGCCTCACCACCGCCGACCTGACGGAGGCGATGGCGGGGCACCCGCCCATCGGACGGCCGAAGCCCGGGGACCCGACCTCGTCCCGCGAACAGCGCGGGATGGCCGGCGCCTCCGCGGAGCTGAGGGAGGAGATGCTCGCACTGAACCTGGCCTACCAGGAGAGGTTCGGCCACGTCTTCCTCATCTGCGCCACCGGCCTGACCGGCGAGCAGATGCGCGACGCGGTCAGGGAGCGGATCGGCAACTCCGCCGAGCGGGAGCGCGAGATCGTCCGCGTGGAACTGGGGAAGATCAATCGCATCAGGCTCGGCGGCCTCGTGCGGGACGGGTCGTCCGGCGCGGAAGGCGGCTGACGGCCACGCACGCAGGACGTGACCGCCGGCCCCGTACAGGAGGAAGAGGCATGAGCACCGACAGCACGGCCTCCGTGTCCACCCACGTCCTGGACACCAGCGTGGGACGCCCCGCCCGGGGCGTCCCCGTCCGGCTCGCCGCCCGCGCGGGGTGCGAGGACGACTGGCGGGCGCTCGGCGGCTCCGCGACCGACGCGGACGGCCGGTGCAAGGACCTTCCGGAGCCCCCGGAGGGCACGACCCACGTACGGCTCGACTTCGAGGTCGAGCGGTACTTCGAACAGGATCCGGCGACAACGGCACAGCGAGCCGAGGCGCGGCAGGACGCCCCCGCGAACCGGGACGGCGAGACGTTCTTCCCCGAGGTGGCCGTCACCTTCGCCGTCAGGCCGGGCGAGCACTACCACGTACCGCTGCTGCTCAACCCGTTCGGCTACTCCGTTTACCGAGGGAGCTAGCAGAGATGACCGAACCTTCCCGCGAGGGCCGCCCGGTGCTCCTGGGCCAGAACCAGTACGGCAAGGCCGAGACCCGCGTCGTCCGGATCACCCGCGACGGCGCCACGCACCACATCAAGGACCTGAACGTGTCCGTCGCGCTGAGCGGCGACATGGAGGAGGTCCACCTCTCCGGCTCCAACGCCAACGTCCTGCCGACCGACACCACCAAGAACACGGTGTACGCCTTCGCCAAGGAGCACGGCATCGAGTCCGCCGAGCGGTTCGGCATCCACCTCGCCCGGCACTTCGTGACCAGCCAGGAGCCGATCGAGCGGGCCCGCATCCGCATCGAGGAGTACGCCTGGGAACGCATCGAGGTCCCGGACACCGGGTCGCGGGCCCCGGGCGCGGACGAGCCGAGGCACTCCTTCGTCCGCAAGGGCCAGGAGACCCGCGTCACCCAGATCACCTACGACGGCGGGGCGTGGGAGGTCGTCTCGGGTCTGAAGGACCTCGTCGTGATGAACTCGACGGACTCCGAGTTCTGGGGCTACGTCAAGGACCGTTACACGACGCTGCCCGAGGCCCACGACCGCATCCTCGCCACCCGGGTCTCCGGCCGCTGGCGCTTCAACTGGACCGGCGACGAGCGGTCGATGCCCGACTGGGACACCTCCTACGAGCAGGTCAGGAAGCACATGCTCCAGGCCTTCGCGGACACCTACTCCCTCTCGCTCCAGCAGACGCTCTACCAGATGGGCGCGCGGATCATCGACCACCGCGACGAGATCGACGAGGTCCGCTTCTCGCTCCCGAACAAGCATCACTTCCTGGTCGACCTGAAGCCGTTCGGCCTGGAGAACGACAACGAGGTCTACTTCGCCGCCGACCGCCCGTACGGGCTCATCGAGGCCACTGTTCTGCGTGACGGCCGCGAGCCGCGCATCCCGGTGGACCTCACGAACCTGTAGAACCGCACCCGGCGGTCCCGCCCGGACCGCCCCCGCGGTACCGCCGCCCCGGCGCGGGCGCCGGTGTCGTGTTTCCGGGGAGAGCGGGGTACCCGCGCAACCACACAGCACCACGGACCCGGCCGTCACCCCGCCCGGCCCCCGGGTCCGTCCGCCGACGGGAAGAACGAGGAACCGCAGTGGCAGTCCAGCGCATCGTCATCGAGAACTGCGCCGTCGCGACCGTGGACGCGGGCGACACGGAGCACGCCTCGGGCCACGTCGTCGTCGCCGACGACCTGATCGAGTCGGTGGGTGCAGGAAAGGCCCCCGACGGCCTGGAGAACGTGGTCCGCCGCGTCGACGGCACCGGACATCTGGCCACACCCGGTCTGGTGAACACCCACCACCACTTCTACCAGTGGATCACCCGCGGCCTCGCCACGGACCACAACCTGTTCGACTGGCTCGTCGCCCTGTACCCGATCTGGGCGCGCATCGACGAGCAGATGGCCTACGCGGCCGCGCAGGGCTCCCTCGCGATGATGGCCCGCGGCGGCGTCACCACCGCCATGGACCACCACTACGTCTTCCCCGAGGGCTCCGGCGACATGTCCGGGGCGATCATCCGGGCCGCCCGCGAGACCGGCGTCCGCTTCACCCTCGCCCGCGGCTCCATGGACCGCAGCGAGAAGGACGGCGGACTGCCGCCGGACTTCGCCGTCGAGACCCTCGAAGGGGCCCTGGCCGCCACCGAGGCGACCGTCGACGAGCACCACGACGCCTCCTTCGCCAGCATGACCCAGATCGCCGTCGCGCCCTGCTCGCCCTTCTCCGTCTCCACCGAACTCATGCGTCAGGGAGCTGAGTTGGCCCGCCGCAAGGGAGTGCGGCTGCACACGCACGGTTCCGAGACCGTCGAGGAGGAGCAGTTCTGCAAGGAACTGTTCGGCATGGGACCGACCGACTACTTCGAGTCGACCGGCTGGCTCGGCGAGGACGTGTGGATGGCGCACTGCGTCCACATGAACGACTCCGACATCGCCGCCTTCGCCCGGACGGGGACGGGGGTCGCCCACTGTCCCTCCTCCAACGCCCGGCTGGCCGCGGGCATCGCCCGGGTCCCCGACATGCTCGCGGCCGGCGTCCCGGTCGGCCTCGGCGTCGACGGCACCGCCTCCAACGAGTCCGGCGAACTCCACACCGAACTGCGCAACGCCCTGCTCGTCAATCGGCTCGGCGCCCACCGCGAGGCCGCCCTGAACGCTCGTCAGGCACTGCGTCTCGGCACCTACGGAGGGGCCCAGGTCCTGGGCCGGGCGAGCCAGATCGGCTCCCTGGAGGCGGGCAAGCTCGCCGACCTCGTGCTGTGGCGGCTGGACACCCTGGCCCACGCCTCGATCGCCGACCCGGTGACGGCGCTGGTCTTCGGCGCCGCCGCCCCGGTCACCCTCTCGCTCGTGAACGGCCGCCCGGTCGTCGAGGACGGTCACCTGCTGCACGTCGACGAGGACGCCGTCGCCCGTTCCACCCGGGACGAGGCACGGCGCCTCGCGAGGATCGCCGGACAGGCCTGACCGCCGGGGAACTCCGGCCGAGGGGGACGGCCCTCGGCCGGTGGCCGCGGACCCGAGCGGGGTCCGCGGCGGCCGCCTCCGGGGCGCGCGCGTCCGCGCGCGCCCCGGAACGGTCCTTCCGCCGCGCTTCTCAGCCGATGTGGTAGCTGTCGCCGTAGACCTTCCAGTCCAGCGGCGTGTCGAGGTTCAGGTTCCGCTTGCGCACGAAGACCCGTTGCTCGGTGTCCACCCGGGTGGTGTCGGAGTGGGCCTCCTCCTGCTTCATGGCCCACACCCGGGCGTCGAGGAAGGCGTTCAGGTACGTCACCTCGTCGCCGCCCTGGGCCGGCGGCTTGGCCTTGGAGAGGGCGCGCCGCCGGATGCTGCCGAAACTGGTGCCGTCGTCACCGTTGCCGTGCATCACGATGGCGTCGTAGTAGGTGAACTGGCCGAGGGTGCCGATGCCGTCGGCCTTGCCCTGCTGGACGGCGGGGTTGAAGTAGACACGGTCCCGCTCGTCGTTCTGGGCCTGCTGGAACGCCGTGTCCTGGGCCGCCCGGCGCCAGTCGGCCGGGAAGCCGGGGTCCAGGCCCTCGTGGGAGTCGCTGCCGTTCACCTCGCGCAGGGCCGGCAGGTACTTGGCCAGGACGTTGCCGGGCTTGCGCCGGCCGTACAGCTCGACGAGGTCGAGCATGTCTCCCGTGCCCGAACAGAAGCCGATGATCCCGGCGGTGTAGCCGCGCCCGTCACCGATGTCCTCGATGTACTTGTACTGCGCCTTCCAGTCCAGCGAGGAGTTCTCCGCGCTGGAGACCAGCTTCATGGCGATCTCCTTCTTCGCCGGGTCGTCCAGACCGGCCGGCGAGGCGGTCGCGGCCTGGGAGGCGATCAGGGGGGCTGCGCCTGCCACCAGTGAGGCTCCGATCAGGGTGAGCAGGGTGCGACGCGAAGTGCGTATGTGGGGGGTGTGCACGGTACCTCCGGTTGGGGGAGCGGTGTTGCCGCGTACTGTTAGGAAAGTTTCCTACCAGAGTTCGGAGGCGACGTACACCCGTTGAGTCAGGGCGAGTTGGCGCTTCGAGCCCCACTGCCGAACCGCGCTGGGCTACGGTCTGAGCGCATGCGGGGCACATGGGGCACACGGGTCGCGCGGTGTGCGCGTGCGGAAACCGGGACGAGGACGCGGCCACGACGGGGGAGTCGGTCATGAACGAGTCGGGCCGTGTGGAGGCCTTCAGCGACGGCGTGTTCGCCATCGCGATCACCTTGCTGATCCTGGAGATCAAGGTCCCCGAGGCCGGTGAGAACGGCGGGCTGTGGCACGCGCTCGGAGAGCAGTGGCCCTCCTACGCCGCCTACGTCGTCAGCTTCCTGGTGATCGGCATCATGTGGGTCAACCACCACCAGGTGTTCAGCTACGTCGCGCGGGTCGACCGCGCCCTGATGTTCCTGAACCTGCTCCTGCTCATGGTGGTGGCCGCCATTCCCTGGCCGACGGCGATGGTCGCGGAGTACCTGCGTGAGGGAAAGGCGTCTCATGCCGCCGCCGCCGTCTACAGCCTGCTCATGGTGGCCATGGCCCTCGCGTTCCAGGCGGTGTGGTGGCATCTGACCCGCACCGGACACCTCTTCGACAGCCGCGTCGACGTGGAAGGCGCCCGGCGCACCCGGGTCCGTTTCGCCCTCGGCTCCCTCGCCTATCCGGCGACCGTCGCGCTCTCCTTCGTCTCGGCGCCGCTGACCCTCGCCGCGCACGGGATGCTGGCGCTCTACTACGGCTTCAACCAGGTGCCGGTGCCGGTCCGTGCACCTGACGGGGTCGGGGCCGGGGCGGGAGAAGGAGAGGCGTGAGGAGGCCCGGCCGGATCAGAGGCCGAGCGGCCCGGGGTCGGCGGCCAGTGACGTGAAGGCGTCCCGTGCCCCCGGCACCAGGCGGCGCTCGGTGAGGTCCATCAGCCCGCCGACCGCCGTGATCTCGGCGGACACCGTGCCGTCGGTCTTCCTGACGGTCTGCTCGATGCGGAAACTCCTGCCCTCGCCCCAGAGGAAGGCGCACGTCACCTCGACCTCGTCACCGGCCCGCAGTTCGCGCAGGTAGCGGATGGTCGTCTCCAGCACCACCGGGCCCACCCCGCGCGCCGCCAGCTTCGCCTGGCTGATCCCGGACGCGTGCAGCAGCGACCAGCGGGCGTGCTCGGCGTACTGGAGGTAGACGCTCTGGTTGAGGTGGCCCTGCACATCGGTCTCGTACCCACGAACGGTCACGGGGACGGAGAACGGCTCTGTCACGACTTTCCCTTCGACGACTGCTGACTGCTTCTCGACGGCGGTCGCCGGGGCGACCGCGGCGCCCGGCGCCCGCGGGCTCACGTCCGCCGGGGCGAGGCCAGGACGTACCGGACGCCCGTGCGCGGCTGCGTGTGTTCGCCGGCCTGCCAGCCCGCCTCCTCCAGGGTGGCCGCACAGGCCCGCAGCGCCGCGGGGTCCGGCTCGTGCACGGCCACGGCCTCCGGCTGCGGTGTCGCCCGTACCCGGTACCCGCCGCCCTCGGCCCTGGCGGGCCGGTGCCCCGCCGCCTCCAGCGCGAGCGCGGCCGCCTGCACCAGATGCGTCCGCTCCCAGGCGCACGGAAGACCGGTCGCGCCGTCCGGACGGGTCATCCGGCGCAGTTCCAGGAGCCCTTGCCAGGCACTGCGCACCTCCCTGCGCCGCGCGGGTCCCTCCTCGGCCGCCTCCTCGCCGCCGATCCGCGCCGCGAACACCCCGGCCGCCGCCGGAGCCGATGCCCTCGCGTCCCCGGCCGGCCCGGGGGCCCCGGCCGGCCCGGGGGTCCCGGGATCCTCGCGCAGCCGGTGCCCGGCCGGTGTCAGGAAGTGGTCGCGCGGGGGGCGCGGATGGCGGAAGGCGAGTCCCCGCTTCACCAGGGCGGCGAGCTGCGCCTCCGTACCCCTCAGCCGCCCGGTCACGGGGTCGGCCGCGTCGACGATGCGCCGCTGCGCGGCGGTCGGCGGTCGTGTCACGGAGCGCTCCCTCCACCACCCGGTGATGCCACGGCGCTCCGGCCCGGCCGCGGCTCAGTGTTCCTCCGGCCCCTCTTCCGCCGGGGAGAGGGAGTCATGGGAACAGTACGCGTCGGGTCTGACATTCCAGCCGGCCACCACGTGTCGGCGGTGCTCCGTGCTCAGCCGGCTCATCGTCCCGGTGCCGAGCTGGAAGAGGGCGCCGGACCGGGCGGTCAGACCGAGCCGCCGCGCGGTCAGCACCCGCAGGAAGTGGCCGTGCGAGACGACCACCACGCTGCCCTCCGACTCGGCGAGCGCCGCGTCGATCCTGGCCAGCACCCGCTCGGCGCGCACCCCGACCTCGTCCGGGCTCTCACCCGGGTGCTCGGGCGGCCCGGGGGCGACACCGTCGGTGAACAGGAACCAGTCGGGCCGCTCCCGGTGGATCTCCAGGGTCGTGACCCCCTCGTACCCGCCGTAGTCCCACTCGCGCAGGTCCGCGTCGACGCGGGCGTGGCCGATCCCGGCCAGTTCGGCCGTCTCGCGCGCCCGGCGCATCGGGCTGACGAACGCCGCCGCGATGTGGTGCCGGGCGATCAGCGGACGCAGCCGCCGCGCCTGTTCGCGGCCGTTGTCGGTCAGCGGGACGTCGGTCGACCCCGTGTGCCGCCCCGACATCGACCATTCGGTCTCACCGTGCCGTACGAGGAGCAGGTCACCCATCGCCGCGCCCCTTCCGTCCCCGTGTCCGCCGCCGTCCCTCGTACGGTGACACCGGGTGGGCGCGGCCGCAGCACCGGATCCTCCGGACGGCCCACCCGGCGCCTCAGACCTTCTCCTGCCGGTACCCGCTCAGGAACCGTCCGATCCGGCTGATCGCCGCGTCCAGGTCGTCGGCGTGCGGGAGGGTGAGGATGCGGAAGTGGTCGGGGTGCGGCCAGTTGAAGCCGGTGCCCTGGACGACCTGGATCTTCTCGCGCAGCAGCAGGTCGAGGACGAACTTCTCGTCGTCGTGGATCGGATACACCGCGGGGTCGATGCGCGGGAACGCGTACAGCGCGCCCTTGGGCTTGACGCACGAGACGCCGGGGATCTCGTTGAGCTTCTCCCAGGCCCGGTCGCGCTGTTCCCGGAGCCGGCCGCCGGGCGCGGTCAGCTCGTGGATCGACTGGCGGCCGCCGAGCGCGGCCTGGATGGCGTACTGGGCCGGGGCGTTGGCGCACAGCCGCATCGAGGCCAGCATCGTCAGCCCCTCCAGGTAGTCGCGCGCGTGCTGCCTGGGGCCCGTGACGACCAGCCAGCCGGAACGGAAGCCGGCCACGCGGTACGTCTTGGACAGCCCGCAGAAGGTGAGGACCACCAGGTCGGGGGCGAGGGCGGCGGCCGAGTGGTGCACGGCGTCGTCGTAGAGGATCTGGTCGTAGACCTCGTCGGCGAGGACCATCAGGCCGTGGCGGCGGGCGAGATCGAGGATGCCCTCGACGATCTCCTTCGGATAGACCGCGCCCGTCGGGTTGTTGGGGTTGATGATGACGACGGCCCGGGTCCGGTCGGTGATCTTCGCCGCCATGTCCTCCAGGTCCGGGTACCAGTCGGACCGCTCGTCGCAGAGGTAGTGCACCGCCTTGCCGCCGGCGAGGGTGGTGACCGCCGTCCAGAGCGGGTAGTCCGGTGCGGGGACGAGGACTTCGTCGCCGTCCTCGACCAGCGCCTGTACGGCCATGGAGATCAGCTCCGAGACGCCGTTGCCGAGGAAGACGTCGTCCACGCCGACGTCCAGGCCCCGGTCCTGGTAGCGCTGGGCCACGGCTCGGCGGGCGGACAGGATGCCGCGCGAGTCGGTGTAGCCGTGCGCCCGGGGCAGCATCCGGATCATGTCCTGGAGGATCTCCTCCGGCGCCTCGAACCCGAAGAGGGCGGGGTTGCCGGTGTTCAGGCGCAGCACGCTGTGGCCCGCCGCCTCCAGTGCGTCGGCGTGCTCGATCACCGGGCCGCGGATCTCGTAACAGACCTCGTTGAGCTTGCTCGACTGCCGGAACTCCATGCGCTGCGCCCCTCCGGTTGTGGTGTTGCTTGGTTTTACCAAGCAGGAGCTTGGAAAGTCCAACAAGATAGCTAGACTGCGTCACATGTCACCGCGCCGAAGCTACGACCAGTACTGTTCCGCCGCCCGCGCCCTCGACGCCGTCGGAGACCGGTGGACCCTCCTGATCGTCCGCGAACTGCTCGGCGGACCGCGCCGCTACACCGACCTGCACGCCGATCTGCCGGGTGTCAGCACCGACGTCCTCGCCTCCCGGCTCAAGGACATGGAGCGCGACGGGCTGACCGCCCGCCGGCGCCTTCCGCCTCCGGGCGCGGCCTACGTGTACGAACTCACCGGCCGCGGAAGGGATCTGCTGCCCGTCCTGCAGGCGCTCGGGGAGTGGGGCGCTCCCGCGCTGGGCGAGCGGCGGCCCACCGACGCGGTGCGGGCCCACTGGTTCGCGCTGCCGCTGCTGCGCGGTCTCGACACCGCCGGGGTGGGGGAGGGACTGGTCGAAGTCCGCCTGGACGAGGGCCTGTTCCATGTGTGGCTGGGCGCCGGGGAAGGACCGCTCTACGGGGACGGGCCCGCCCCGCGGGAGCCGGACGCCCGTCTGGCCCCGGACGCGCGGACGTGCGAGGCCCTGAACCAGGGCGCGTTGACGCTGCTCGACGCGCTGCGCGGGCGGAGCGTGGACGTGACGGGCGAGGGGCCGCTCGCCGAAGCGCTCCGCGAGGCGTGACGCCCCCGGGGCGGGCGCCCGATCGCGGGGCGCACGGGTGTCCTTCCGGCCCCGACCGCCGCACGGGGCCGCCGTGCCCCGCACCACGAGCGAGAGGCCCGCGCCGCCCCCCGACGGGGAGCGGCGCGGGCCTCGGTCCACGGCCTTCGGGTCAGGCGCCCGGCGGAATCCGCGAGGGACGTCCGCGGCCCCGCGTCAGCGAGTAGCCCCAGATGCCGGCGAGCGCCGCGAGGACGCCGCCGAGCGCGGTCCACACCCAGCGGTCGGACCACCAGGCGGAGGTGTCGGGCCGCAGCGAGGACAGCGTCGCCGTCTTCGAGTCGGACGCGTCGTCGGAACCGTCCTCCTCGGAGTCCGCGGACGTCACGGCGATGCCCGGGACCAACGGCTTGGCGAGCGAGCCGTCGACCGCCGCCGAACCGCCGATGTCCTTCGAGTCCACCTGGAGCTGCGCGCTCATCGGCAGACCCAGATCGGCCGTCCCCAGACCGGTGGCGGTCAGCCGGACGTAATAGGTGCCCGGCAGCGGGTCGTTGGCCCAGGTCTCCGACCAGGCGCGAACGGTGCGCAGGGTGCAGGACAGCTCCACGGAGGACGCGTCCGCGCCCGCCGTCCGGGTCTGCGCCCCGTACTGGCAGGCCTGACGGCGCCGCAGCCCGTCGTACACGTCGATCTGCCAGGTCTCGGAGGCGGCGCGCTTGGACGCCTCGGGCAGCTTCACCGTCGCCTTCACGGTGGGCTGCTGTCCCGCGTCCGCGGGGAACTGCCAGTACAGGTAGTCACCCGTGGAGGCGCCGGCGGTGGCCTGCGTGCCCTGCTCGACCTCGGTCGCCGTGCGGAACGACGTACCGGCCTCGGTGGGCGCGGAGTCGTCACCCGAGGGGCTCGCGGACGGCGAGGAGTCGGCGAGGGCCGGGAAGGCGGCCGCGCCGAGCAGCGCGGGCGCCGCGGCGACCCCCGCGAGGAGGGCCGTGGTGCTCAGTACACGTCGGATACGCATCAGTTGGTCCTCCAGACCGAGAACCGCCAGCGGGAGATCCAGCCCCACAGCAGACCCGCGAGGAAGCCGGTCAGCACCAGGGCGCCGAGCAGCCACCAGCCGCGGCCGAGGCCGAAGGAGGCCACGTCGCTCGCCTGGTCCGGCCCGTCGACGACGTCGACCGTCAGTTCCAGGGGCATTCCGGGCGTGGTCTTCACGCCGGGCGCGGCCGAGAAGGAGTTGGACACCTGGAGGCACACGACCTCGGCGGGCGCGTCCTCGTCGTCGCTCTCGGGCTTCGGGTAGCGCAGACCGGTCGAGACGAGGTCGGTGCGGCCGGTACCGGCCGACTCGCCGCGCACGATCTCCCGGCCGTGCACGGTGACGGCACGCAGCAGCACCCCGTAGTCGGGGTGGACCTGACGGTCGGCCGCGATGCTCACCGAGGCGCGCAGCTCCTTGCCGGGCGCGACCTCCACGCGGTACCAGCGGTGCTGGGAGAACTCCTCGCGGTCGGTGTAGAAGCCCGACTTGACGACGGGCGCGTCGGTGCACGAGTCGGCGCCCTTCACGGCCACCGGCTTGACCACCGGATCGGCGGCGCGGTCCACCAACTGGTTGACGCGGTCGCTGAGCTGCTCCTTGTGCTCCACCGAGGTGTACGAGCCACCGGTGGCCTCGGCGATGCAGCTGAGCTGCCTGCTCACCTTGAGGTTGGGGACCAGGCCCAGGGTGTCGATGGTCAGGTCGATGCCCTTGGCCGCGATCTCGCGGGCCACCTGGCACGGGTCGAGCGGCTGGCAGGTGTCCTCGCCGTCGCTGATCAGCACGATGCGACGGGTGCCCTCACCGCCCTTGAGGTCGTCGGCCGCCTTGAGCAGCGCGGGGCCTATCGGGGTCCAGCCGGTCGGGCTGAGGGTCGCGACCGCGGTCTTGGCCTCGGTGCGGTCCAGCGTCCCCACCGGGTACAGCTGGGCCGTGTCCTTGCAGCCCGTCTTGCGGTCGTCCCCCGAATAGTTGGCGCCGAGGGTGCGGATGCCGAGCTGCACCTCCTGCGGCGTCGCGTCGAGCACTTCGTTGAACGCCTGCTTCGCCGCGGACATCCGCGACTCGCCGTCGATGTCCCGGGCCCGCATCGAACCGCTGACGTCCAGCAGCAGTTCGACCTTGGGCGCGGTCGCCGAGATTTCGTCGGCGACCGCCCCGGCCGGGAAGGCGATCCCGGCGGCCAGGAAGGCGAGCAGGGCGCAGACGCCCGCCGCCAGCCGTTGTCTTGTGATCATCGGCGGATCCTATTGATCAAAGGTGCCGATCGTAAAAACGAGAGGTGTCCCGCGTCATGACGAGCCGGGTCCCGCGAGCGGCCGGGGCAGCCGTGTCCACAGGTCACCGGGGGTTCCGGGGGAGAGCCGCATCAGGGTCAGCGCCTTGGCGGGGACCGGCTCGCCGAGGAGCGCGGGGAGGTCCGGCGTGCGCGGGAGATCCGCCGCGACGCTCGCGAGGGCCTCGCGGAGCGCGGCCGCCGAGCCCGCCGTCGCGCCCAGCGCGCCGCCGACGAGGGAGCCGAAGAGCTTGCGGCGCAGGGCCCTCTCGTCGTCGGTCACGATGCGCCCGGACAACTCCGGGACCGGGACGCCGTGGAGGGCCAGCCGGGCCGGACTCACCCGGATGTCGGCCAGGTCGCGGTAGACGAGCCGGACGGGGGAGCCCGCGCGGTCGAGGATCACGAGCAGGTTCTGGCCGTGCGCCTCCAGGGCCACCCCGAGCTCCAGCAGCCGCAGCCCCACGGTGAGGACGAGCCGGGTGAACTCCGCCAGCCAGGAAGCCTTCCCGGGCAGCCCGGTCAGCGGAAGCGCGGCCACCGGGACGCACCGCTCGCCCTCGCCCGCGTACCCGTCCGGGGACTCCCGCACCACCGCCGCGAGATCGGGGGAACCGGCGGTGGCCGCGCCGAGGGTGCGGGTGATGTGCAGCGGCGCGCCCAGACGGGCCGTCGTCTCCTCCATGAACGCCGAGACCGTGTCCGCAGTCCGCACGGAGTACTCCGAGATGTCCCGCACCGACGAGGTCAGCCGGGCGCTCAGCGCCGTCTTCACATGGGTCCCGTCCGGCACCGCCAGGGTGCGCAGGGACATCAACGGGCGGGCGGCGAAGCCCTCCTGGACCGACGCGTCCAGCACGTGGGCGGCCTGCCAGGGATGCACCGGGACCAGCACCCGCTCCCCGTCCCGCAGCCACTTCGGCCACCGGCCCGTGACGAGGACGTCGTCCACCGCCACCAGGCCCAGCCGCACCGACGTCCGGTGCTCCGGCCCGTACGCGAGCTGCTCGGCCACCGAGAACCCGGGCCGCGCACGGCAGTTGGGGTGGTACGGATGCCCGTCGACGACCCGCTGCTCCCACGCCCAGCTCGCCCCGGACGCCCCGGGAAGGTCCTCGGACGTCCGGTTCGCCCGAGACAGCGCCAAGGAGGCCACGCTGTTCCCGAGTTCGGCCGAGAAGGCACCACCGTTCGGCACGCCGAGAGCACCGACGACCGCCTCCGGACGGTCGTACGCCCGCTCGCCGAGCCGCACTTCGGTGACGTAGGCGGAGGTGGCGTACGGGTCCGGAAGCGGTCCGCGCAGCCGCCGGCCGTCCGCGAGGCGGAGCGTCAGCCCCTCACGGTCCGCCTCGCGCCGGGCGATCCAGGGCAGCGGCTCGTACGCCAGCGCGCGCCACAGCCGGGTCAGCACGGCGGCCCGGGCACCGGGCAGGGCCAGCGCGTACGGCGCCGACAGCCCGGGGCGTACGACGCTCAGCTCCTCGGCGAACGCGGCCTCGGTGTCGGGCGTGGAGGGACGGGGCACAGGCGGGCTCCTTGTGTACGGGGACTGCGTCGTGACCGTCCGCCGCGGCGGACATACTGATCACCAGTGCACCGTACGAATCGAATGGACCGGATGGATCGCGTGGACTTCAAGCCGACCGTGTTCTCCCAGCTCACGGCGGGCGACACGGACGAGGCCGCCGACGCGTACGCCGCCGCGCCGTTGCTCAATTGTCTCCTTCGCGAACTGGCGGAGCCCACGGGACGGCTGGACGTCCACCGGCTGCGCGCGAGCGGCCGGGAGCTGCGCGTCCGGGGGAGCCGGCGCCCCTTCGCGCCCGAGGTGCACACCGACGGGGCCTGGCACCGGCTCGCGCACCGGGAGCTGGTCGAACTCGCCGCGGACGAACTGCGCCTGGCCACCGGAGTGGACAACACCCGCCTGCCCGCGGAGATGACCGACAGCCGGGAGGTGGTCGCGGCCCTCCTGCGCGCCCGCGCCGCCGCGCCGCCCCCCGAGGACCCGTACCTGCGCTCCGAACAGTCCCTGATCATGGGGCACCCGTACCACCCGGCACCCAAGACACGCGGCGGCGGCCCGGCTGCCGGCTGGCTGCCGTACGCCCCCGAGGCCCACACCCGCTTCCCGCTGGAACTGCTCGCCGTGCGCGAGGACACGGTCGTCGAGGAGGGCGACACCCGGGCGCTCGACACCCTGGGCCGGGCCCCCGACGGTTACCGGCTGCTGCCCGCGCACCCCTGGCAGCTGGCCCTGACCGGGGACAGCCCGGCGATCCGGGACGCCTTCGCGGACGGCAGGCTCCTGCGCCTCGGACCCACCGCCCGCCCGCTGTGGCCGACCGCCGCCGTGCGTACGCTCCACGCCCCCGAGGACGACCTGTTCCTCAAGTTCAGCCTGGACGTCCGCATCACCAACGACATTCGCCGGCTGTGGCGGCACGACCTGCTGAAGGCGCGGGCCACCGACGCGGCCGCCGCCGCCGCGTTCGCCGCGCAGGACGGGCCCGCCGCCTGGCTGAGCGACCGCGGCTGGCGCACCGCGGGCTTCGCCTTCGAGGAGCTCGCCGTCCTGGTCCGCGACGGACTGCGCGGCCACCTCGTCCCCGGCGCCACCCCGCTGCTCGCCGCCGCCCTGGTGGAGGGCTTCGAGGGCAGTCCGCTCGACCGGCTCACCGACCCCTCTTTCTGGTGGGCCGCCTACCTCCGCCGGACGGTGCCCCCGGTGCTGGAGGCGTTCGCCCGCCACGGAGTCGTCGTCGAGGCCCATCTGCAGAACACGCTGGTGGCCGTGGACGCGGACGGCACGCCCGTCCAGGCCCTGTTCCGGGACGCGGAGGGCGTGAAACTGCTGCCGTCGGTGACCCGCGCGGCCGGCTGGGAGCGGCTCGTCTACTGCCTGGTCGTCAACCACCTCTCCGAGCTGGCCGCCCTCCTCGCCGAACGGTTCCCCGGCACGGACCCCTGGCCCGCCGTACGACAGGAGCTCCACCGCTGCGGCGAGGACCTCGGCCTCCCCGAGACCGCCGCGCTGCTCTCCTCGCCCACCCTCCCGGGCAAGACCAACCTGCTGCTCCGCTGGACGGACGCGGACGGGGCCGACGCCCGCTACGTACCCCTGCCGAACCCGTTGGCCGGTACATGACGCCGGTGAGCCGGAGGACGGGTTGTCCTACAGTGTGACCTGTGCTCCGCGACGTGACCGCTGTTCGATACGTGACCCCGCTGACGGCGGGCGGCTCCGTCCCCGGAGTCGTCGAGGCCGACGACCTGGGGACCTACGTCGTGAAGTTCACGGGGTCCGCCCAGGGCCACAAGGCGCTGGTCGCCGAGATCATCGTCGGCGAGCTGGCCCGGGCCCTCGGACTGCGCTTCCCCGAGCTGGTCCTCGTCCACTTCGACCCGGCCGTCGGCGGGCACGAACCCCACCAGGAGGTCCAGGACCTGCTCAGGGCCAGTGCCGGGCTCAACCTCGGCATGGACTACCTGCCGGGCGCGAAGGACTTCACCCCCGAGGTCGCGCGGACGTTCCCCGTCGACCCGCTGGAGGCGGGCAAGGTGGTCTGGCTGGACGCCCTCACCGTCAACGTGGACCGCACGGTGCACAGCTCGAACCTGATGGTCTGGCCCACCCTCGGCGTCGCGCCGCCGCGCCTGTGGCTGATCGACCACGGCGCCGCCCTCGTCTTCCACCACCGCTGGGACGCCTCGGCGCCGGAGAAGGCCTACGACTTCAGGAACCACGCGCTCGGCGGCCACGGCCCGGACACCCGCGCGGCCGACGCCGAACTCGCCCCCAGGGTCACCGGGGAACTGCTGCGCTCGGTCCTGGCGCAGGTGCCCGACGCCTGGCTGGCGGAGGAGCCCGGCTTCACGGGCCCGGACGCGGTCCGCGAGGCGTACGCCGCCTACCTCCTCGCCCGGGTCCGCGCCTCCGCGGCCTGGCTCCCCACGGACTTCCCGAGCCGTGAACAGCTCGCGGCCGAGGACGCCGACCGCGCGGAGCGGACCCAGCGCGGCCGCCCGGACTGGCTCAAACGCGTCCCGGACCTGCACGGCAAACCGGCGGCGGAACAGGATTGGTCGGTGCATCTGGGATGACGGACGTCCACCGGGTCCAGATCGAGTACTGCACCCAGTGCCGCTGGCTGCCCCGCGCGGCCTGGCTCGCCCAGGAACTGCTCACCACCTTCGAGGCGGAGCTCGACGAGCTGTCCCTGAAGCCCGGCACCGGCGGCGTCTTCGTCGTCCGGGTCGACGACGAGGTGGTCTGGGACCGCCGTGAGCAGGGCTTCCCCGAGCCGACCGCGGTCAAGCGCCTGGTACGCGACCGGGTGGCCCCGGAGAAATCCCTGGGCCACTCGGACCGTACGGCGGACTGAGCCGGGTCAGCCCCTCAGCTGCTCGTAGGCGGGCAGGGTCAGGAAGTCCACGTAGTGCTCGTCCAGCGCGACCTTCAGGAGCAGGTCGTGCGCCTGCTGCCAGCGGCCGGCCGCGAAGGCCTCCTCGCCGATCCCGGCGCGGATGTCCGCGAGTTCCCGCGCGGCGATCTCACGGGTCAGCTCCGGGGTGGCCGCCACCGTCCGGCCGTCGTGCTCGAAGACGACGCCCGCGTTGATCCACTGCCAGATCTGCGAGCGCGAGATCTCGGCGGTGGCGGCGTCCTCCATGAGGTTGAAGATGGCGACCGCGCCCAGCCCGCGCAGCCATGCCTCGATGTAACGGATGCCGACCTGAACGGCGTTGACCAGGCCGTCGTACGTCGGCCGCGCGTCGAGGGAGTCGACGGCGATGAGGTCGCCGGCCGCGACCGACACGTCCTCGCGCAGCCGGTCCTTCTGGTTCGGCCGGTCGCCGAGGACGGCGTCGAAGGAGGCCGTCGCGATCGGGACGAGGTCGGGGTGGGCCACCCACGAGCCGTCGAAACCGTCGGCCGCCTCACGGTCCTTGTCGGCCTTGACCTTCTCGAAGGCGACCCGGTTGACCTCCTCGTCGCGTCGCGAGGGGATGAACGCGGCCATGCCGCCGATCGCGTGAGCGCCCCTCTTGTGGCAGGTGCGGACGAGGAGTTCGGTGTAAGCGCGCATGAACGGGGCCGTCATCGTGACCGCGTTGCGGTCCGGCAGGACGAACTTGGCTCCCCCGTCACGGAAGTTCTTGACGATGGAGAAGAGGTAGTCCCAGCGGCCCGCGTTCAACCCGGAGGCGTGGTCGCGGAGTTCGTAGAGGATCTCGTCCATCTCGTACGCGGCCGTGATCGTCTCGATCAGCACGGTCGCGCGGACCGTGCCCTGCGGGATCCCGACGTGGTCCTGCGCGAAGACGAACACGTCGTTCCACAGCCGGGCTTCGAGGTGGGACTCGGTCTTGGGCAGGTAGAAGTACGGGCCCTTGCCGAGGTCGAGCAGCCTTTGGGCGTTGTGGAAGAAGTAGAGGCCGAAGTCGACCAGCGCGCCGGGCACGGGCGTGCCGTCGGGGGCGACGAGATGACGCTCGTCCAGGTGCCAGCCGCGCGGCCGCATCACGACGGTCGCGAGCTCGGCGTCCGGCCGGAGGGCGTACGACTTGCCGGAGCCCGGGTCGGTGAAGTCGATGTTCCGGGTGTACGCGTCGATCAGGTTCAGCTGGCCGAGGACGACGTTCTCCCAGGTGGGCGCCGAGGCGTCCTCGAAGTCCGCGAGCCAGACCCGGGCACCGGAGTTGAGGGCGTTGACCGTCATCTTGCGGTCGGTGGGGCCGGTGATCTCGACCCGGCGGTCCTCGAGCGCGGCCGGAGCGGGGGCCACCCTCCAGGAGTCGTCCTCCCGGATCGCGGCGGTCTCCGGGAGGAAGCCGAGCGTGGAGGTGCGGGCGATCTCGGCGCGCCGCTCCGCGCGCCGGGCGAGGAGCTCGTCACGCCGGGGAGTGAACCGCCGGTGCAGCTCGGCCACGAAGGCGAGGGCCGCTTCGGTGAGGACCTCCTCCTGCCGGGGCAGGGGCTCGGCGTCGACGACGGTCGGCGAGGACGGCGCTGGTGCGGACATGAGCTGTCACTTCCTTCGGCGAGCTGCGTGCGGGCGAGCGGTCACGGGCGGGTCGCGTACGGGTCGGTCCCGCGGGCGCGCCCCGTGCCGGTCGAACGAGCGAACCACGGACGGCGTCACCGCGCCCGGCACCCGGTGCCGTGGCGTCGCGGGGACGGTGCCCGGCCCCTTCGGCGCGTTCCGGTCCGACGAGACGCCTCTGATCAGTGGATATTAATTTCCTCATGGTGGAAGTTCAATGGTTTGTTGACGTCGAGATCCTCCGGGCCGACGGGAAGTGACGCTCGGTGCCACCCCCGTCCGTTCTCATTCGAGGTGGACCAGGTCGGCCTCCGTGTCGATGTCGTACGCCCGCGCCACGTCCCCGCACTCGACGAGGACGACCGCGTCCGCGTGGGCCCTCAGATAGGCGCGCGCTCCCCGGTCGCCGGTGGCGGCCGCCGCGATCCCGGCCCAGTGCCCCGCTCCGAAGAGCACCGGATGGCCGCGCTCACCGTCGTACGCCGCCGCGGCGAGCGTCAGCGGGGAGGCGTACGCGGCGAGCACCCGGGCCACCGCCTCCCGGCCTATCCCCGGCTGGTCCACCAGGGACACCAGCGCGGCCCGGGCCCCCGAGTCCGCCAGCGAGCCGAGCCCGGCCCGCAGCGAGGAGCCCATGCCCTCCTCCCAGCGGGGGTTGTCCACGAGGACGCACCCGGACAAGGACGCCTGCTCCCGCACGGCGCCGGCCTCCGCGCCGAGGACGACGTGGACACGGGCGCAGCCGCCGGCGCGCAGCGCCTCCACCGCGTGCTCGACGAGGGGCCGCCCCCGGTGGGGCAGCAGCGCCTTGGGGCGGCCCCCGAGGCGCCGTCCGCCTCCGGCCGCCAGCACCAGCCCCACCACCTCGCCCTTGTTCTCCGTCATGCCCCCTGCATACCCGACCGGGCCGGAGCGCGCCCCGGAACCCGGGCCGTCACCCCGGTGTCCCGGGGCTGAATTTCGGTCCGCGCGGTGGCGCTCGGCGCGTCAGGTGGCGTTTACTGGCCCGCGTCCCCCGGCGCCCGACCACCGCCAGGGGGAGTTGGGGCCGACATGGGCGGGACCGGCGCACAGCGGCGCGCGAGGGGGAGAGCTGTGTTGCGGAGCTTGGGACGGACACCGGTGACCGGCAGCGACGAGGATCCGAGGGTGGCGGAACTGCGTACCGCCGTCGCCCGGCTGCGCCGTGAACTCGCCGTGCACCCGGCCGAGTTCCCCGACCGGGGCATCGCCGAGGACGAGCTCGCGTCCCTCGCCGCGATGGCCGCCGGGGGTCTCCCGGAGGTTCCCCGGCTGCGCCGCTCGCTCCTCCTGGTCGCGGGCGCGATCGGCTCGGTGAGCGCTCTCGCGACCCGCCTCGCGGACGTCCGCAGCGCGGTCGAACTCTTCGGGGAGCCCCCGCACCGGGGCAGGCGGTGACCAGGGACGGGACCCGTGCCGCCCGCGGGGCGGAGGTCCTCCGGCCGGACGGGGGCCGGCCGGTCCGGGAACGGGGCCCGGGTCAGCCGACGCCCGGACCCGAGCTGGCCAGGACCTCCGACAGCTCGGCCGCGACCTGCTGGAGCACCGGCACGATCTTCTCCGTGGCGGCCTCGGTGACCCGGCCGGCCGGACCGGAGATCGAGATCGCGGCGGCGGTCGGGGAGTCGGGCACGAGGACGGCCAGGCAGCGGACGCCGATCTCCTGCTCGTTGTCGTCGACCGCGTAACCGGTCCGGCGCACCTCGTCGAGGGCGGCGAGGAAACCGTCCGGCGTGGTGATCGTCTTCTCCGTCGCGGCGGGCATCCCCGTGCGGGCGAGCAGGGCGCGCACCTCGTCGTCCGGGGTGTGGGCCAGCAGCGCCTTGCCGACGCCCGTGGAGTGCGGCAGCACCCGGCGGCCCACCTCGGTGAACATGCGCATCGAGTGCTTGGACGGCACCTGGGCGACGTAGACGACCTCGTCCCCGTCGAGCAGGGCCATGTTCGCGGTCTCGCCGGTCTCCTCCACCAGGCGCGCCAGACAGGGGCGGGCCCAGGCGCCGAGCAGCCGGGAGGCGGACTCGCCGAGGCGGATCAGACGGGGGCCGAGCGCGTACCGGCGGTTGGCCTGCTGGCGTACGTATCCGCAGGCCACGAGGGTGCGCATCAGCCGGTGAATGGTGGGCAGCGGCAGCCCGCTGCTCGCGGAGAGCTCGCTCAGACCGACCTCGCCCCCGGCGTCGGCCATGCGCTCCAGCAGGTCGAAGGCGCGCTCGAGGGACTGGACGCCGCCACTGGAAGCGGACGATCGGGCGTCGGTGGTGCTGGCGCTGGACGGCGGCACGGCGGCGGTCCTTTCGGGGCGCGGGATCGAGCGGGGTGACCCGAAGAGTCTCGAAGGGGAGGCGGGTGGCGGGCGGGCAGAGACGCAGCCTACCCGGCGGCCGATCGGCCGCCGGGTGGTGCGAAGCCGCATTCTGTCCCTCGGAGGCGGTGTTCCGCACTTCGGAAGAATCCGCGGTCGAGCGCATCGAGGGCGTCGAGCGCGTCGAGGGCGGAAGCGGTCCGGGCCGGGGGAGGGTGGAGAAACGGACCCTTGACGGCGCGAAGGGCCGGAGTGAAGACTTCTTCAACAGAAAGTTGAATTCCGTTACGCGGAAACGACCGGCGGCAACGGGATCATCGACGGCGGCGGAGAGAGGGGTCCGGGTGTCCGATGCCGAACTGGTGCTGCGCTCGACGCGTGTCATCACTCCCGAAGGAACACGCGCCGCCTCGGTCGCGGTCGCCGCGGGGAAGATCACGGCCGTGCTGCCGTACGACGCCGAGGTGCCGCCCGGTGCCCGGTCCGAGGACTTCGGCGACGACGTCCTGCTGCCCGGCCTCGTCGACACCCACGTCCACGTGAACGACCCGGGCCGCGCCGAGTGGGAGGGCTTCCGGACCGCGACCCGCGCCGCGGCCGCCGGTGGCATCACCACCCTGATCGACATGCCGCTCAACTCCCTCCCGCCGACGACGACGGTCGCGGGCCTCCGTGCCAAGCAGGACGCCGCCCGCTCCGAGGCGCACGTCGACGTCGGCTTCTGGGGCGGCGCGCTGCCCGGCAACGTCGAGGACCTGCGACCCCTGCACGACGCCGGCGTCTTCGGGTTCAAGGCGTTCCTGTCGCCGTCCGGGGTCGACGAGTTCCCCGAACTGGACCAGGAGCAGCTCGCCCGGTCCCTCACCGAGATCGCCGGCTTCGGCGGCCTGCTGATCGTGCACGCCGAGGACCCCCACCACCTGGCCGCCGCCCCGCAGAAGGGCGGCCGGAAGTACGCCGACTTCCTCGCCTCGCGCCCCCGCGGCGCCGAGGACACCGCCATCGGGAACCTCGTCGCGCAGGCCGGGCGCCTCGGCGCACGGGTGCACGTGCTGCACCTGTCGTCGAGCGACGCGCTCCCGCTGATCGCCGCCGCCAGGGCGGACGGCGTCCGGCTCACCGTGGAGACCTGCCCGCACTACCTCACCCTGACCGCCGAGGAGGTCCCGGACGGCGCCAGCGAGTTCAAGTGCTGCCCGCCCATCCGCGAGGCCGCCAACCAGGACCTGTTGTGGCAGGCGCTGGCCGACGGCACCATCGACTGTGTGGTCACCGACCACTCGCCGTCGACCGCCGACCTCAAGACGGACGACTTCGCGACCGCGTGGGGGGGCATCTCCGGCCTCCAGCTGAGCCTGTCCGCCGTCTGGACCGAGGCCCGCGGACGCGGCCACGGCCTGGAGGACGTGGTCCGCTGGATGTCCTCCCGCACGGCCGGACTGGTCGGCCTCGGCGACCGCAAGGGCGCCGTCGAGGCGGGCCGCGACGCCGACTTCGCGGTGCTCGCCCCCGACGAGACCTTCACCGTCGACCCCGCCGCGCTCCAGCACCGCAACCGGGTGACGGCCTACGCGGGCAGGACGCTCAGCGGCGTCGTGAAGTCGACGTGGCTGCGCGGCGAACGCATCTTCGCCGAGGGCCGGTTCACCGAACCCACCGGACGACTCCTCACCCGCCGGCCGTAGTCCGTGACCCCGGCCGCCGATTCACGTCGGCGGTCCGCGCTCCGGCCGCCGCACCGTACCTCGCCCGCCGCACTTCGCCCCCTGGCCCGACCCGTATCCGTTCTTCTTCACGTCCGTCCGCATCCGTGACCGCGACGGCCGACCCCCGAAAGGAAGACCGATCATCGTGACGGCGCAGCACCCGACCGCTCCGGCCGCCTTCACCGGAGACGCGAGCCCCTACGGAGGCGGCGACCCGTACGCGGACTACCGCACCGCCGACTTCCCCTTCACCCGGTACGCCGACCTGGCGGACCGGCGGCTCGGCGCCGGGGTCGTCGCCGCCAACGACGAGTTCTTCGCCCAGCGGGAGAACCTCCTCCTGGCCGGGCCCGCCGAGTTCGACCCCGAGCGCTTCGGTCACAAGGGCAAGATCATGGACGGCTGGGAGACCCGGCGGCGCCGCGGTGTCTCGGCCGAGCACCCGTGGCCGGCCGCCGAGGACCACGACTGGGCCCTGGTGCGCCTCGGTGCCCCCGGTGTGATCCGCGGGATCGTCGTCGACACGGCCCACTTCCGCGGCAACTACCCGCAGGCGGTGTCGGTCGAGGGCGCCTCGGTGCCCGGTTCGCCCTCGCCCGAGGAACTCCTCGCGGACGAGGTGAGGTGGACGGTCCTGGTGCCGCGCACGCCGGTCGGTGGTCACGCGGCCAACGGATTCGCCGTCTCCGTGGAGCGGCGCTTCACGCACCTGCGCGTCAACCAGCACCCCGACGGGGGCATCGCGCGACTGCGTGTGCACGGCGAGGTCGTGCCCGACCCGCACTGGCTGTCCGTCCTCGGCACCTTCGACGTGGTCGCCCTGGAGAACGGCGGACAGGTCGAGGACGCCTCCGACCTCTTCTACTCACCCGCCACCAACACCATCCAGCCGGGCCGCTCGCGCAAGATGGACGACGGCTGGGAGACCCGCAGGCGGCGCGACGACGGCAACGACTGGATCCGCTACCGGCTCGCGGCCCGGTCCGAGATCCGCGCCGTCGAGATCGACACGGCGTACCTGAAGGGCAACAGCGCCGGATGGGCCTCGGTGTCGGTGCGGGACGGCGACGGAGGCGGCGCGGGGGAGCGGGACGAGGGCGGCGCGGGGGAGTGGACGGAGATCCTGCCCCGCACCCGCCTCCAGCCCGACACCAACCACCGCTTCACCCTTCCCGCCCCCGCGGTCGGCACGCACGCCCGCGTGGACATCTTCCCGGACGGGGGCATCTCCCGCCTGCGCCTCTTCGGCTCCCTGACGGAGGAAGGGGTGTCACGGCTGACGGCACGGCACCGGGAACTGGACGGCTGAGCCGCCCGGCGGCCCGGAGGCGTGTCCGCTCCGGGCCGCCGGGCGGGCTGTCCGCGCCGGCGCGCGCCGGACCGGAGCCGTGTCCCGTCCCGGAACACCGGGTGCGCGGCCGGTCCGCGCCGGGGCCGCACCGGTCCGCACCGGTCCGCACCGGTCCCCGTCCGGTCCGTGCCGCGACGGTTCCGGGCCCGGTGTGTTCCCGGTGGGGCCGCACGGGGACGGTCCGGTGCGGCCCCGGTGCGGCCCCGGTGCGTCACGCGGCGTGTCCCCCGTCCACCGCGAACTCGGCCCCCGTCACGTACCCCGCCTCGCTCCCCGCCAGATACGCGACCATCGAGGCGACCTCGTCGGCGGCGCCGAAGCGGCCCACGGCGGTCATCGCGCTCTGGGGCGGGGCGTACGGGCCGTCCGCGGGATTCATGTCCGTGTCGACGGGACCGGGGTGGACGATGTTGGCGGTGATCCCGCGGTCGCCCAGTTCCCGCGCCAGCGCCCTGGTCAGGCCGATCAGCGCGGACTTGCTCATCGCGTAGAGCGTTCCCCCGGGACCGGGGACCCGCTGTGTCATGCAACTGCCGATCGTGACGATCCGCCCGCCGTCCCCGAGGTGCGGCACGGCCGACCGGGAGACCAGGAAGACCCCCCGGACATTCACGTCGAGCACATGGTCCACGTCCGCCGGGGACAGGGACTCCAGCGGCCCCAGGACACCGACCCCCGCATTGTTGACGAGTACGTCGAGCCGCCCGAACTCCGCGACGACCCGGTCGGCCACCGCGCCGGCCTCCGCCGCGTCGGAGGAGTCCGCGCGCAGGGCGAGCCCCCTGCGCCCGAGCGCCTCGATGCCCCGCACCACGTCCTCCGCGGCCTCCTTGCCGCTCACATAGGTGACGGCCACGTCCGCGCCCTCGCGGGCCAGACGCAACGCCGTCGCGGCCCCGATACCCCGGCTGCCACCGGTCACGAGGGCCACCTTGCCGTTCATGGTTCCTTGAGAAGTCATGCACCCATCCCAGCGGCCGCGCGCACCCGACGCTGGCGGCAAACGGACACGCAATTCGCCGGGAGCCGAGGAGCAGCGCCGCGGCGGCCCCTCGGGGCCGACCGGCGGAATGCGGTGACCTGCTGCGACGCGGCTCGCCGCGCACGGGCGTCCGTGAGGAGTTCCGGGCTCACACGGCGTATCGCGGAGTGGCGTCGTCGTGTTCGCGAGCCACATGCCTCATTGTTCGGGCATGATCAAGATTCTCGGCCGAGCCCTCTGCACCGCCGCCGTCGCCGGCATCGCCGTCCTCGTGGCCACCGCCCCTTCCTCCGCCGCCTCCGCGCCCACGGGCGCCCTCGGGAACAAGCCCGGGGGGACCGTCCTCGCGAGCCGGGGCCCGGACGACGGGACCGGAGTCACCACCATGTCCGGCAACCCCCCGCAGAACGCCCTGAACAGCTCGCTGTCCGACGTCGTCGGCGTCCAGGAGATCCAGTACCTCGGCCAGGCGGCCACCCGGGCCAACCAGAACCTCAAGGTCTGAGACCCGCTCCTGGAAACGCGAGACGTGCTTTCCAGGACGTGAAACGTCTGCTCCTGCCACGCGGGTACGGACGGAGTCCCCGAGCCCCGTGCGGGATGGACGCCTCGACCGACCACGTACGGGTGCCGGCCGCCGTCGCCGCCGACGGGGCCACCCGTGTCCGGGACGGCCGCGGGAGCCGTGTCTGCGTGGCACTCCTGCCGGAGGTCTCCGGCCTGTCGGTCTCGGCCGGCGGACTCGACGAAGGGACGGACGTCCCGCTCTTCGCCGGCGACGGCGAAGGAGACCGCTTCGGCGAACGCCGTGACGAAGGCCGTCCTCACGCCGGGGGACCGTGCTCGCCGCCCAGGTCCTGCTCGCGCTGTGCCTCGTCAGCGCCCAGCAGCCCCTCGTGCACGGAACACGCCCTTCGGCGTGACCGGGCCGCCCTCGCCCGTGGTCGCCGCGGTGGCGCCCGGAGCGGGGCCGGCCCCGACCTCCTGTCCGCGCGGCGCGGTCAACCGCGCCACGGGGTGACGCCCCAGCGCATCGTGTGGTGCCCACCGGGCTCCAGGGCGACGACCGAGACCCCGTCGGCGAACGCGTTCGGCGGGCACGACATCGGCTCGACGGCGAGGGCCCGGCGCCTCTCCGGTTCCGGAAGCGTGTCACCGGTGTAGAGCTGGAGGTACTCCGTGCCCTCTCCCAGCCAGACGTCCACACCGTGTTCGCCGGAGGGGTGGGCCAGCCGGACCACCGCCCGTCCGCGCGCGTCCCGCACGAGCGAACCGAACGGGGTGTCCAGCCGCGCGGCGCCGATGACCCGCGGCTCGCGGAAGTCGTACGGGGTCCCGGTGACGGGCTCCTCCGCGACCGGGAGCCCGTTCTCGTCGGTGCGCAGCCACGTCCGCGCCGGCACGGTGAGCGACGCGTCGTCCACGGTGCCGGTGCCGACGGTGAAGTAGGGGTGCTGGCCGACGCCGTACGGCGCGGTCTCCTCGCCCTCGTTCCACGTGGTCAGGGCCACCTCGAGGCCCGTGTCGTCCACCACGTACCGGCCGCGGACCCGGAGGTGGAACGGATAACCGGGCTGCGGCCACAGACCGGTCTCGAGCACGGCACGGCCGGTGTCGGACTCGACGACCCGCCAGGGGGTCCAGCGGAGCAGCCCGTGAATGGCGTTCCCGTGCTCGGGCTCGGTCAGCGGCAGTTGCAGGTCCTCCCCGCGCCACCGGTAGCGTCCCGCGCCGACCCGGTTCGGCCACGGCACGAGGATCTGGCCGCGCCCGCCGGTGACGGGGTCGTCCGGGCCGAACCCCTGGAGCACCTCACGGCCTCCGAAGGAGTACGAGCGCAGGGCTGCTCCGAGTTCCACCACGACGGCGGTGTGGTCGCCGTGCCGCAGGGTCAGTTGGCGTCCGGTCTGGCTCATGTGCACGCGTCGAGGGTGCGAGCCGTTCCGCGCCGGCGCAAGCGGGACACGGCCGAACCGCGAGGTCGTCACCCCGCGACACCTCATCGGGCCGGTGAACGCCGGTGAGGCTTCGTCCGTCCCGGTGACGCGGCCGGGGAAAGACACCGGTCCGGCGCGCCGGGTCCGCCCGCCGCCCGCGCGAGGTGCTTGGGTCTGAATCCCGCGCCGCGACGGGTCGTCCGTCCGTCCCGAGCGCGTCCGACCGACAGTGTCCACCGGAGGCCGTCGTGCGCATGGACGCGATCCCCTCCGGTCCGCCCGGAGGAAGACGCATGGTCGCAGGAACGGCCGACGGGTCCCGGGGAACGCACCCGGAGCACGGCGTCGACGCGGTCGCCGCCCCTCCGTCCGGTCCGCCCGACCACGCCGTGGCCGCGACCCCGTCCACCGGTGGCCGGACGGCACTCCTCCCCGGCCCCGGCCCGGCCGCGGGAGCCGAACGATGATGGAGGACCACGTCACGCCCCGCCGGGTGGTGATCATCGGCGGCGGTTTCGCCGGACTGTTCGCCGCCCGTGCCCTGCGGCACGCGCCGGCCGCGGTGACGGTCGTCGACCGCCGGCCCCACCACCTGTTCCAGCCGCTGCTCTACCAGTGCGCGTCCGGGATCCTGTCGGAAGGCCAGATCGCGCAGCCGCTGCGCACGGTCCTGCGCCGCCACCACAACGTGAACTGCCTGCTCGCCGAGGCCACGGACGTGGACCCCGGCGCGAAGACGGTGCGGGCGCGGCGGCCCGACGGCGGGCTCCTGGAGCTGCCCTACGACGACCTGATCGTCGCCGTCGGCATGCGCCAGTCCTACTTCGGGCACGACGAGTTCGCCGCGCACGCACCCGGGATGAAGACCCTGGACGACGCCCTCGGCATCCGCCGCCGCATCTACCAGGCCTTCGAGATGGCCGAGACGGCCACCGACCCCAGGGAACGCCGACGGTGGCTCACCTTCGCGCTCGTCGGGGGCGGTCCGACCGGCGTGGAACTCGCCGGACAGATCAGGGAGATCGCGGGCCACACGCTCGACCGGGAATTCCGGGCCGTCGACTCCGCCGAGGCACGGGTGCTGCTCTTCGAAGGGTCCGAGGCCGTACTGGGCGCGTTCGGTCCCCGCCTCGCCGAACGCGCGGCCCGGACCCTGCGCGACCTCGGCGTGGAGATCCACCTCGGCACGACCGTGACCGGCGTCGACGCGAACGGACTGACCGTGAAGGACGGGAACGGCGCGAGCACGCACTTCCCGGCGCACACGGTGCTGTGGACGGCGGGTGTCGAAGCCCCGCCCGTCGCCGCGGCACTGGCGCGGGCCACCGGAGCGGAGCAGGACCGGGCCGGGCGCATCGCGGTCGAACCCGACCTGACCCTCCCCGGGCACCCGGACATCCGCGTGACCGGGGACGTGATGGGCCTCGACCGGCTCCCCGGCCTCGCCGAGGTCGCCATGCAGACGGGCGCCTACGCCGGCCGCGCCGTGCGGCACTCCATCGAGGGCAGGAAGAAGCGGCCGAAGCCCTTCAAGTACGTGGACCTGGGCAGTGCCGCCTACATCTGCCGCGGGAGGGCCGTCGTCAAGGCCGGTCCGGTGCACCTGTCCGGCCGGACCGGCTGGCTGGCCTGGCTCCTGATCCACCTCGTCTTCCTCACCGGATTCCGCAGCAGGTTCGGCGCGCTGCTGAGCTGGGCCGTCGTGTTCGCCTCCGGCTCGCGGCGCGAACGCGCCTTCACCATGCCCGACCGGGAGCCGTCCCCGGATCCCCCCGCCGGAAGGAAGCCGCCGGCCACCTCTTCCTGACGCCCCGGCCGGTCCGCGCCGGCCGTACCTTCGCCGTTCCCCCTCAGCCCCGTCGCACGCGGGGCAGACAACCGAGGCGCACATGCTCAGCATCGCCGTCCACCTGGCGAACACACCTCCCCAGCTCCTGCCGGCCCGTGAGCAGATGGCCTTCACCCTGGCCATGCACATCCTGCTGGTGCCGTTCGGCGTCGCGCTGCCGTTCATCACGGTCCTGATGCACTACCGCGCGCTGCGCCGCGACGACCCCGTGGCCCTGCTCCTCGCCCGGCGGTGGTCCGCGGTGATGGCGGTGCAGTTCGCCATCGGCATCATCACCGGCACCGTGCTGTCCCTGGAATTCGGGCTGCTGTGGCCGGGGATGATGGGGCGCTGGGGCGACGTCTTCGGCCTCGGCTTCGGCGTGGAGGCGTGGGCGTTCTTCCTCGAGGCCATCCTGATCGCCGTGTACCTCTACGGGTGGCGCCGGCTCAAGCCGTGGACCCACTGGTGGCTGGCCGTGCCGCTGCCGTTCACGGCGGCGATGGGTGCGTTCGGCATCATCGCCGCGAACTCCTGGATGAACACCCCTCAGGGCTTCACCCTGGACGCGCAGGGCAACCCCGAGAACGTCGACGTGCGGCAGGCGATCTTCACGCCGATGTTCGGCCCCCAGTACTGGCATTTCATCGTCGCCATGTTTATGACCGCCGGCTACGTGGTCGCCGGCGTGTACGCGGTCGGCTGGCTGCGCGGACGGCACGACCGTTACCACAAGCTCGGTTTCACCGTGCCGTTCACCGTCGCCGCGATCCTCACCCCCGTCCAGTTCTTCCTCGGTGACAACGCCGCGCGCGCCGTCTTCCACAAGCAGCCGGTCAAGTTCGCCGCCATGGAGATCGTCTGGAAGACCGACAGGCACGTGCCCGAGTACATCTTCGGCCGGCTGCACGGGAACGGGACGATCTCCGGTGGGATCAAGATCCCGCAACTGGACTCCATCCTCGCCGGGTTCAAACCCAGCACCCAGGTGACCGGACTGACCGCCGTGCCCGCCTCGGACCGCCCGACGCCGACCGAGGCCACCATCGTGCACTGGGCCTTCGACATCATGGCCACGATCGGCAGCGTGCTGATCCTGCTCGCCCTCTGGTACGCCTGGATCTGGTGGCGGCACCGGGACCTGCCGCTGAACCGCTGGTTCTTCTCCTGCGCCGCGCTCGCGGGAGCCGCGTGCCTGATCACGGTGGAGTGCGGCTGGATCACCACCGAGGTCGGCCGCCAGCCGTGGATCGTCTACAACAACATGCGGGTGTCGGAGGCCGTCACCACCACCCACGCCGGCGGGATCTGGACGATGCTCGGCATCGTCGTCGTCCTCTACGTGACCGTGTTCTCGGCGTTCCTGGCCGTCGTGCTGAAGATGCGGACCCGCTGGCGCATCGCCGACGAAGGGGCGGCGGCGCGAGGGGCGCACGGTCCCGAGACCGACATCCCCTACGGGCCGAGACGAGAGCCCGTACCCGGTGAGGCCGGGGCGGCGACCGGCGGCGGGTCCGGCACGCCATCCGGCGGTGCCCGATGATGGCCGACGTCATCGCCTGGCTGCTGGTGATCGTGATCGCGGCCTACGCCTGCGCCGGCGGCACCGACTACGGCGCGGGCTTCTGGGACCTGACGGCCGGCGGCGCCGAGCGCGGCAAACGCCCCCGCTGGCTGATCGACCACGCCATGGCACCGGTCTGGGAGGTCAACAACGTCTGGCTGATCTTCGTCCTGATCATCATGTGGACCGGCTTCCCCGTGATGTTCCAGGCGGTCTTCGAGGCGCTGTGGCTGCCGCTCGCGCTCGCGGCCGTCGGGCAGGTGCTCCGGGGCGCCGGGTTCGCCCTGCGCAAACCGACCCGCAGGATCGCCCAACGGCGCGTCTACGGCGCGGTGTTCGCGATCTCGTCGCTCCTCACGCCGTTCTTCCTCGGATCGGTCCTGGGAGGTGTCGCCTCCGGGCGGGTCGCGGTGGGCACCGAGGCGTCCGCGGACGCCTGGGCCAACCCGACCTCGCTCATGGCCGGACTGCTGGCCGTCGCCGCCACCGCCTTCCTCGGCGCGGTGTTCCTGTGCTCCGACGCCCGGCGGTTCGGGGCGGACGACCTCGTCGGCTACTTCCGGCTGCGGGCCTGGACCGCCTTCGCGGCCCTCGTGGTCCTCGCCCTCGTCGCCCTGCCGGTCACCCGGGACGACGCGCGGTACGTCTGGGACGGCCTCACCAGCGGCCTCGGACTGCTGATGGCGCTCCTGGCCGGGGTCTGCGGCCTGGCCGCGGTGCTCCTCCTCGCGCGGCGGATGTACGGCTGGTCCCGCTGCTCGGCCGTGGCGACCGTCGCCCTGGCCGTGCTGGCCTGGGGCTTCGCCCAGCGGCCTTACCTCCTGCCGACCACGCTGACCGTGTCCGAGGCCGCCGGGGCCGCGCACAGCCTGCGCTGGCTGGGGATCGTGACGCTCATCGCGGTCGTGCTCGTCGGACCGGCCCTCGTGCTGGTCTACCGGCTCGACACCATGGGCCGGCTGGAACCGCTCACCGACACCGACACCTCGGCCGCGGGGCTGCCGGGGGACGACCAGTAATGCCGATCATCGATCCCGGACCCGGAGTGTGCTGATGGACCGCTACCCGCCGATCGCCGACCACGGCCTGGTGGGCGACCTCCAGACCGTCGCGCTCGTCTCCGCCCAGGGCGTGATGGACTGGTTCGCCGCGCCCCGGGTCGACTCGCCGAGCATCTTCGCCGCCCTGCTGGACCACGACCGCGGCGGTCACTTCCGCATCGCCCCCGACGCCGAGAACGTGACCCACCGCCAGTTGTACTACCCGGACACCGCCGTCCTGGTCACCCGGTTCATGTCCCCCGAGGGCGTCGGCGAACTGATCGACTGGATGCCGCCCGACACCTCCGCGACCCCCACCGACCGGCACACGGTGGTCCGCGCGATCCGCGTCGTCCGCGGCACCGTCACCTTCTCCCTCGCGTGCAACCCGCGCTTCGACTACGGCCGCGCGTCCCACGAACTCCGTCTCGACGACAGGTACGCCGCCTTCCGGGCCCCCGGCATCGCCCTGCACCTGCGCACCACCTTCCCGGTGGAGCGCGTCGGCGACGACGTGACCGGCACCGTCACGCTCGGCGCCGGCCAGACGGCCGGTGCCGTGCTCACCGTCTGCGCCGCGGACGGAGCCGCGCCGCCCCCGGTGAACGAGGAACAGATCACCGAGGACCTCTGGGACGCCGTCAACTTCTGGCAGGACTGGGTCCGCACCTCCAACTACCGAGGCCGCTGGCCCGACATGGTCCGCCGGTCCGCGATCACCCTCAAGCTGCTCACCTACGCCCCCACCGGCGCGCCGATCGCCGCCGCCACCATGGGACTGCCCGAGCAGGTGGGGGGCGAGCGCAACTGGGACTACCGCTTCACCTGGGTACGGGACGCCTCGCTCTCGGTGCGCGCGCTGATCGACCTCGGTTTCGTGGAGGAGGCCGGCGCGTACACCCGCTGGCTGAACGACCGTCTCCACGAGCGGCTCGAACTGCCCGGCGAGCGGCTGCAGATCATGTACCGGGTGGACGGCGACCCGGAGCTGACCGAGGAGATCCTGGAGCACTTCGAGGGGTACCGCGGCTCGTACCCCGTCCGCGCGGGCAACGCCGCCATGGACCAGTTGCAGCTCGACATCTACGGCGAGGCGCTGTACGCGCTCGCCGAGGGGCGCAACGTCGGCATCCAGCCCGGCTACCAGGGCTGGCAGGAGACGGCGCGGATGCTCGACTGGCTCAGCGACAACTGGGACCGGCCGGACGAGGGCATCTGGGAGACCCGCGGCGGCCGCAAGGACTTCACCTACAGCCGGGTGATGACCTGGGTCGCGTTCGACCGGGGCATCCACCTGGCCGAGCACTTCAGCCGCCCCGCCGACATCGCGCGCTGGCGCGACACCCGCGACGCGATCCTGGAACAGATCATGACCCGGGGCTGGAGCGAGAAGGAGAAGGCGCTCGTCCAGCACTACGACGGTGACGTCCTGGACGCCTCGCTGCTGCTGATCCCCCGGGTCGGCCTGCTCGGCCCGCGCGACCCGGCCTGGCTGTCCACCCTCGACGCGATGGACCGCAAGCTCGTCTCCGACAGCCTGGTCTACCGCTACGACCCCGCCGCGTCGCCCGACGGACTGCGCGGCTCCGAGGGCACCTTCAGCCTGTGCACCTTCCTCCACGTCGACGCGCTCGCCCGCGCCGGACGGCTGCGGCAGGCTCGCTACGCCTTCGAGAAGATGCTGACCTACGCCAACCACGTCGGCCTGTTCGCCGAGGAGATCGGCCCCTCCGGCGAGCAGCTCGGCAACTTCCCGCAGGCCTTCACCCACCTGTCCCTGATCATGGCGGCCACCACACTGGACGACGTGCTGGACGCGAAGAGGGGGTCCTGAGTGGCCGTCGGCCCGGTGACCGCGACGACGGGCGCCGCCGAGTTCCGCGAGCTGTACCGGCGGTTGCGCCGCGACCGTCCGGACGGCGCCCTCGCGGAACTCACCCCGCGACGCGTGGCGGCCGCGGCACGCGAGGTGCGGTCGGGACTGCGGGTCTCGCTGGCGGCACCGGTGGAGACCCGCCCCGGGCCGGACAACCCCGAGCCCGCCGTCCACCGGATGACCGGCGCGGTGGCGGGCCGTCTGCCCGCCGAGGGCCTGGACTTCGCCCGGGACCGCGTCGCCATGAACGTGCACGGCGACGCCGACAGCCATCTGGACGCGCTGTGCCACGTGGTCTACGACGGCACGCTCTACGGCGGCGTGGACGCGGACACCCTCACCACCGACGGGGCCCGCGCGCTCTCGGTGGACCTGGTCCGGGACGGCATCGTCGGCCGGGGCGTCCTGCTGGACATCCCGCGGCTGCGCGGGGTGCCCTGGCTGGAGCCGGGCGACCAGGTGGGCGCCGGGGAACTGGCCGAGGCCGAGGCCGTCCAGGGGGTCCGGGTCGGCCCGGGCGACCTGCTGTTCGTCCGGGTCGGACACCGTCTCCGCCGTGCCGAACACGGCCCCTGGGACGCGGCGGCGGCCCGCGCCGGACTCCATCCGGGCGCGATGGAGTTCCTCGCCGAACGACGCGTCGCGGTCCTCGGCAGCGACGGCAACAACGACACCGCGCCCTCCCGGACCGAGGGCGTGGCCTTCCCCGTCCACGTGCTCGCGGTCCACGCGATGGGCCTCCACCTGCTGGACTACCTGCAGTTCGAGGACCTCGTGCCGCACTGCGCGCGCGAGGGCCGCTGGTCCTTCCTGTGCGTGGTCGCGCCGCTCCGCCTGCCGCACGCCACCGGCTCCCCGGTCAACCCGATCGCCGTCCTCTGACGGACCTCGGCCCCGTTTCCCGAGTACCTCGCACCGGAACGGGGCGGGGCGGGCCTCGACGGCGGCCCCGATCGCCCCCTAGCCCGGCCCCAGCCCCAGCCCCAGCCCCAGCACCGTCCGGTCGCGACCGGCGCGGGGCGGAAGCCCGCCGCCGCGCCCTCTGCGCCCTGACGAGCCCGGGGATCCCGCGCAGCGCGGCGAGCAGCAGCGTCACCGCGTGCTCGGCCGTGCTCGTGTCGTGCACCCCGCGGGCGTTGCGGAGCGTGACGCCCGCGGGCACGTGCGGCAGCAGGCCCCCACCCCGCGCTCAGCGACCGCACCACCCGCAGGGCCAGCAGCCGGCCCGGCACCGCCGCGTCCGTGCGGGTGCACGGGACGACGAAGAACTCGACGGCCTCCAGCACGGCGTCGGGCGGGGCGGGACCACGGCCGTCCCGCCCGACGGCCCGCCGGCCCTCGGGCGGCCCGCCGAGTTCGGACAGCTCGTACGGCGGCATCGCCCGCGCCCCGGCGGAACCGCCGACCGCGACCGTCGTACGCGCCTCCGGGCCGGCCGACCGCGTCGCGTCGGTGTGCCCGGCGCCACGGTGGACGCCCCCGGCGGCACGGAGAAGACCGTGGAGGCGGCGCTGCGCGCACTCGCCCGGCCCTCCCGCGGTCCGGTCCCGCCGGGGGGCCGCCACCGTTCTTGAGATGCCGCCCGGCCCGGCCGGTTGTAGCTTGCTGAGGACGGGACTTGTCCTGCCGGGGCGGTGGTGTGGGGATGCCACCCCGCCTCCATGACCCCCGCGGGGTGAGCAGACGCCGCAGGCCGAGCAACGACTCCAGATCGGAAACCCTCCGTGGCAGGCGATCAGCACTACGACGTCATCATCATCGGCACCGGTGCGGGTGGCGGCACCCTCGCCCATCGGCTGGCACCCACGGGCAAGCGCGTCCTCATCCTCGAACGCGGTGACTACCTGCCCCGCGAGCGGGACAACTGGGACTCCACCGCGGTCTTCGTCAAGGGCAAGTACCGCGCCCCGGAATACTGGTACGACAAGGACGGCAACGCCTTCCCGCCCGAGGTCAACTACTACGTCGGCGGGAACACCAAGTTCTACGGCGCCGCCCTGTTCCGCCTGCGCCCCGAGGACTTCGGCGAGCTGCGCCACCACGGCGGGATCTCCCCCGCCTGGCCGATCGACTACACCGACCTGGAGCCGTACTACTCCCGGGCCGAACAGCTCTACCGGGTCCACGGCCGTCACGGCGAGGACCCGACCGGGGGCCCGGCGAGCGCCCAGTACCCCTTCCCGCCCGTCGAGCACGAGCCGCGCATCCAGCAGCTCAGCGACGACCTCGAGAAGCACGGACTGCACCCCTTCCACCTGCCGATCGGTGTCGACCTGACCCAGGACGACCGGGGCCGGGCGGTCCACGGCAGCGCCTGCATCCGCTGCGACCGGGTCGACGGTTTCCCCTGCCTGCTGGGCGCCAAGTCCGACGCGCAGGTGATCTGTGTCGACCCCGCCCTGGAGCACGACAACGTCACGATGATCACCCGTGCCGACGTGCGCCGGCTGGAGACCGACCCCACCGGCCGGACCGTCACCGGGGTGGTCGCCGAACTCGGCGACGGCACCACCGCCACCTTCGCCGCGGACATCGTGGTGGTCGCCTGCGGCGCCGTCAACTCCGCGGTCCTGCTGCTGAGATCAGCCGGCGACCGGCACCCCGACGGACTGGCCAACAGCTCCGGCATGGTCGGCCGCCACTACATGCGGCACAACAACCTCGCCCTGATGGCCGTGTCGAAGGAACCGAACCCCACCCGGTTCCAGAAGACGCTCGCCCTGCACGACTGGTACCTCGGCGCCGACGACTGGGACTACCCGCTCGGCGGCATCCAGATGCTCGGCAAGTCCGACGCCGACCAGATCCACGGCGAGGCCCCGCGCTGGGCCGGCGCCGTCTCGCCCGACATGCCCTTCGAGGTCATCGCCCACCACGCCGTCGACTTCTGGCTGTGCGGCGAGGACCTGCCGGACCCGGACAACCGGGTGACCCTGGACGCCGACGGCGACGTCCACCTGGTCCTGGACGAGAAGAACAACATCGCCGGCCTCAAACGGCTGCGCCACAAGCTCCAGGGGATGCTGGGCGAACTCGGGATGCACGAGCATCACCTGCTCTCGCACAGCATCTACCTGCACAAGGGCATGCCGATCGGGGCCACCGCCCACCAGGCGGGAACCGTCCGCTTCGGCACCGACCCGAGGACGTCCGTCCTCGACGTCGACTGCCGCGCCCACGACCTGGACAACCTCTACGTCGTGGACACGGGCTTCTTCCCCAGCATCGGCGCCGTGAACCCGTCGCTCACGGCCATCGCCAACGCGCTCCGGGTGGGCGACCACCTTGCGGGCCGGCTGAACTGACCGCCCGGACCCCACAGGAGAGTTCAGAGATGACGGCACGACAGATGGACGCGTTGGTGATCTTCGGTGCCACCGGTGACCTCGCCAAACTGGAGACCTTCCCCGCTCTCGTGGGACTGGTCGAACGCGGCGTCCTGGACGTCCCGGTCGTGGGCGTGGCCAAGGCGGGCTGGGACCTGGAGCAGTTCCGCGCCTACGCGAAGGCCTCCCTCACCCTCAACGGCATGGACCCCGGGTCTCCCGCCGCGACCAAGATGCTCGGCCTGCTGCGCTACGTGGACGGCGACCTCGGCGACGACGCCACCTACAGCGCCATGTCCGAGGCGATGGGCCCCGGCGGGCGTGCCCTGTACTACCTCGAGGTCCCCCCACCGCTGTTCGGCCGGATCGCCCAGGGCATCGCCGGCGCGGGCCGGGCCAAGGGCGCCCGCATCATGGTCGAGAAGCCCTTCGGCACCGACCTCGTGAGCGCCGGCGACCTCAACGCCACCATGCACCGGTACTTCTCCGAGAACGCCATCTACCGCGTCGACCACTGGCTCGGGCTCGACCCCGTCGAGAACGTCCTGTTCGCGCGGTTCGCCAACTCCGTGATCGAGCCGCTGCTCAACCGCACCCACGTCGAGAGCATCCAGATCACGATGGCCGAGGCCTTCGACGTCGCGGACCGCGGCCGTTTCTACGACCGCACCGGCGCGGTCCGCGACGTGATCCAGAACCACATGCTGCAGGTCCTCGCCACCGTCCTGGCCGACCCGCCCTCCGGGCACGGCCTGAGCGCCTGGCGGGACTCCAAGGCGGTCACCGTCGCCTCCCTGCGCCCCCTCACCCCCGACCACATCGTGCGCGGACAGTACGACGGCTACCGCGACGTGGACGGCGTGGACCCGAAGTCCACCGTGGAGACCTTCGCCGCGGTCCGGCTCGCCGCCGACTCCTGGCGCTGGGCCGACGTCCCGATCCTCATCCGCGCGGGGAAGTGCCTGCCGGTGACCGCCACCGAGGTCGCCATCCGCTTCCGCAGGGCCCCTCACGACGTGTTCGAGCTGCGGCCGGCACCCGCCACCAACATGCTCCGCTTCCGGATCTGGCCGGAGACCCAGGTGGCGCTCACCCTCGCCGGCAAACGGCCCGGCGGCGGCTGGGAGGCCAATCACGAGGAACTCGCCCTCACCGAGGTGCCCGGTTCCGACATGCGCCCCTACGACCGGCTGATCGGCGCCGCCCTGGACGGGGACCGCTGGCTGTTCGCCAGACAGGACACCGTCGAGGCGGCCTGGCGGATCGTCGACCCCGTCCTCGGCGACACCGTCCCCGTCCACCCGTACGCCCGCGGCACCTGGGGACCCGAGGAGGCCGACGTCCTCCTCCCCGGCGACGACACCTGGTACGACCCCACGGGCTGAGACGGCCCGGCCGCCCGACTCGCCCGGGCGGCCGCGACAGGGCCGGCCTCCCACCGTCCTGCGCACGACCGCGAGGGCTTCGGCAGGAGCGAGGACGCGATGGACCTGATCCACTTCCGGATGGTGATGCCGCCCTCGCTCACCCGGCGGACGATCGACCTGCTCTCCGCGGACGATCACGTCCTCAACCTCGTGGTCCTGCGGTCGGTGTCGAACGCGCCGGACGGCGACGCGCTGGAGTGCGACGTCATGAAGGGCGCCGCGAACGAGGTGCTGGCCGGCCTGCGCGGGCTGGGGATCGACCGGTCGGGGTCCATAGCCGTCGACGACGTCGAGATGATGTTCTCGCGGCACGCGGAGCGGATCGAGGCCGACCAGCCCAGCACCCTCGTCCACACCCCCCTGTGGGCCGCGGTCGAGGCCCACATCCGGGCGGAGGGCACCTACCTGCCCTCTTTTTACCTGTTCCTGGTCATCGCGGGGCTCATCGGGGCGGTCGGCATCATGTCGAACTCCCAGATCCTCATCGTGGCCGCCATGGTGGTCGGCCCCGAGTACAACGCGATCGTCAGCATCGCCCTGGGGATCGACCGCGGCAACCGCCGCCGGGTCCGGGAGGGCGCGCGCGCACTGACGGCCGGGTTCTCACTGGCCATCGTCGTGACGCTGGGCTTCTCGGCGCTGTCACGGGCCTTCCACTTCGAGTCCGACGCGTTTCAGCGGGGCCTGCGTCCCGTGTCCCAGCTCATCGACACGCCCAACTTCTTCTCCCTGGTCGTGGCCGCCCTCGCCGGCGTCGTCGGCATCGTCTCGCTCACCGAGGCACGCGCGAGCGCGCTCCTCGGCGTCTTCATCTCCGTGACCACGATCCCCGCCGCCTCGGACATCGCCGTCTCGATCGCCTTCGCCGACTGGTCCGAAGCCCGGGGATCACTGTTCCAACTTCTTCTGAACGTGGTCGTCCTCGTGATCGTCGGCGTTCTCACCCTCCGCCTGCAGCGGCGCTTCTGGCGGCGCGCGGAGCGCCGGGCCGGAACACAGGAAGGCTGACCCGGCGGGGCGTCTCCGTCCGGACCTCCCCGAACGACGCGCACGGTCAGCCCCGGCCGGGCGCACCGCCGGACGGTGCGGAAGCGTGCGGTGCGGGGCCGAGGAGCACGAGCGTGCCGTCGTCCGCCGGAGCGGCCTCCTGCGCCTCGGTGACCGGTTCGAGCCGCCCGTCGGCCCGTACGACGAAGAGCAGCTCGTGGTCCGGCGGGGGCGGGTCGGACGCCGGCCGCACGACGAAACGCGCTCCCCGCCCGTGGCGGTCCTCCAGCGCGCTCCGGACGAGACCGGGCCCGAAGAGGACACCGCCGCCGGTGTACGGGGCGACGATGCCCTCGCCGCCGGGCGCCGGGCCGACCCGGTACACCGGGCCGTCGATGCTGTCCTGCACGACCACCGAGGCGAGCGCGTTGAGGTCGTCGTCGTCCGTGAGCAGCAGCGCGGTCGTGACGCCCTCCAGACGCGCCTTGGGATCGGTGGCCGTGGCCAGGAGTTCCCCCGCGGCCAGCTCGATCCCCGCGTCCCTGATCCGGTCCCGCTCCCGCGGGAGACCGGCCCACATGAGCACGTCCAGGCCGGCCGCGCCGAGCGACCGCGCGAGGTCGATCACCCACGGGGCGCCCCCCACCAGCAGGGGCCGTGAGCGTGCCGACCGGCCGACCCCCAGCCGCACCACGACCGGCCTGGCGGTCAGCGCGTAGACCAGGACGGTTCCGACGATCACCAGGAACGTGATCGGCAGGATCTTGTCGGCGCCGGACAGGCCCTTGTCGACGAGCGCCGCGGAGAACGTCGCGGCGGTGGAGGCGGCGACGATGCCCCGGGGCGCCATCCACCCGATGAAGGCCCGCTCCCCGGGGCCGACGTCGGTCCCCGCCGCCGAGACGAGGGACACCACCGGCCGCACCACCAGGACGAGCGCCACGACGAGCACCAGCGAGGGGAGCAGCACCGAGGCGACGGCCTTCGGCGCGACCGAGGCCGAGATGGAGATGAACAGGAGACCGATGACGAGCTGGACGACGGTCTCGAAGAAGGGGCGGCGCGCCGGCATGTCGAATCCGGGCAGGTTCGCCACGGCGATGCCGGTGACGATCGCCGCGATGAGCCCGGTGTCGTCCAGGACCATGTCGCAGCCCGCGGACACCGCGACGACGGCAGCCAGCTGCGCGAGCGTCCCGAGCGTCCCGCCGAGCCGCAGCCTGCGCAGCGTCAGCCACAGCAGGCCGACACCGACCAGGCCGCCGATCAGTCCCACGGCCATGCTCCCGAAGAACGTGCCGAACCGGAAGCCCTGTCGGTCCTGGGACCGGACGATGACGTGGAAGACGACCGCGCCGAGAATGCCCCCGAGGGGGTCGACGAGGGTCCCTTCCCAGGTCAGGATCCTCCGCACCCGGTCGGCCGGTCTGGCATGGTCGAGCAGCGGGCCGACGACGGTCGGTCCGGAGACGACGAGGATGATCCCGATCATGGCCGCCACGGGGAACGGGACGTCGAACAGGGCCGCGACCAGTCCCAGACAGGCTCCCGCGGTGACGGGGATCCCCAGCACGATCAGCCGCGTCACCACGCTCCGGGTCTCGCCCTTCAGCTGCTGCGGATCGAGACCCAGCCCCGCGTCGTAGAGGATCACGGCCACGGCGAGCGACACCAGGGCCGTGAAGTCGGGCACCAGACGGTCGGGACGGACGACGTCGGTGAGCGCCCCGGCGGTGAATCCGACGGGCAGCAGCACGATCAGCGAAGGGACGTGCAGCCTGCTCGCCAGGATCTGCGAGCCCACCGCGAGCGCGACGGTCAGACCGACGCCCAGCAGGATCTGATCCTCGGTCACGGCCTCCCCGCCCCCTCCGGACGCGAAGGAGGCTCCGGTCCGTTCCGGTCCCGCGCGCTCATCGTGTCCCCGTCCTCCCGGCTCCCGGCGCCGCAAGTGACCCGGACGCCCGCCGCCGGCCTCCCGGGGGCCGCGTCCGGAAGCCCGGACGCCAGGCAATCACCACGCGCGGGAGGCGGCACCTCGGAGGGACAAGCCTTGCGCCACCTGGTCGACGACATCGCTCCGCCCGGGGGAGCGGCGCGCGACGACGACCTCACCGGTCCGTCCGACCGGTCCCGTCCGGCTCCGTCCTCAGCAGAACCGTCCACCCCGTGAACGACGACCTGATCGAGGCCGCGCCGGCCGTACGGGGACGGAAGCCTTGTCGCCACGCGGTCGGACATTTACCGCCCGCCGCGGAACCGCGCAGGCCGTGTTCGATGTCGTGCTGTGTCGTGGACACAATCAAGCCGAGTTCCGGCTCCTGCCTCCCCTGGGCGGGTTCCGCGTCGTTCGGAGCCGCCGTGGGCTTCGTCGTCTGGTCGCTGACCGTCTGGGCGCGCGCGTACTGCGACGCGGGTTTCGACGCCGGCGGACGCTTCGAACTCAACCTCCTGCTCCTTCCGGTGGTGGGGGCCGAGGCATGCGTCGGGCTCGTGGCGCACGCCGCCGGCCGACGCCTGGCCCTTCGCGCACCGACGGCGGTCCGCGCCTTGCTGCCGGCACTGCTGGTGGTCGGTACGACGGTGTGGGCAGCATGGTGGTTCTTCGCGACCCGGGGGACGCTGGACGGCTACCCCGGCGACTCCGGCCTCTGCCCCGCGAGCAACGTCCCACCGCAGTGGCCCGACTGGATTCCCGCCTGAGCGGCCACGACCGACCTCAGGAAGAGGTGACCTGGGACCGTCAGGTCCTCCTGGTACGGCACGTAGTGGTCCCGCCCCGATGCCCCCATCGGTCCTCGTCTCCCTTCCGTTCCTCCGGGACGGCGGAAACCGGCGGTCGGAACCGACGACCAAGCCCTCGGCTCGGCGAGCGCCACGGCCTCCGGAACTCCGTCGACCCGGACGAAGACGCCGAAGGGCTGAACGAAGACGCCGATGGCTGACGCTCGATCATGTCTCCCGCGACGGAGACCCCCCGCGAGCAGATCTGCGAGCACCGTCACTCGGACCTCCTCCGGTGACCGCCCCGGCCCGTCGGGCGGCGCACCGGCCGGTCGTGCTCGTCCACAGGCAGGCGGAGGGACGCTGCCGGACGGGTTCGGTGGCCGGGGCCGCGGTACGGAGCAGCTGTACATCGACCGGACGGGAAGCCCGTCCCGCCGGCTCCGTCATCGACCGCGAGCAGCCGCGCCTTCCGGTCCGTCTGCGGCGCGCCGGGCCGTCACCAGGTAGCCCGCGAAGCCGACGTCCGGCAGGGCCGTCGCCCACCCGTCCGCCTCCTCGACCGGAACCAGCACGGTCGTGCCCGGAACGGGGTGGTTCACCTTGTCCGTGGCGCCCGGGGGCACCCCGTAACGGCAGTGCACCTCGGCGATCGACACGACTTCCACGGAAGTGGGTGCGTGTCCCCCCTCCTGGCCGTGATGCTCCTCGCGGAAGTCGATCCGATCCGCACGCTCGCCGCCGACGACGTCGGCGTAATCCTCCGGATCGACCTCCAGCAGCGTCCAGGAGACGACATCCCCTGGCGCGAAGCTCGGTCCGCAGCACTTGATCTGCCAGTCATCGACCCAAATCGTCACCGTCATGCCGCCATTGTCCGCCGGGTGACCTGAGCTCATCGGAAGCCTTGCGCCTGGTGTGTGACACCCGCTTCAGGAGTCCGAGCCCAGCTCGACGCCACCCGGCGGAGTCGCCGCCGACGTCAGATGGAGACGGCAGAAGTGACTGACGTACCGTCCCCGAGGAGGAGTTGGAGCAGGGCGGCGTCGTGGTGACGCAGCCAGTAGGACCCAGTGCCGAGATCCACAGCCACGGTGAACCCCGTTCGGGCCTGGGCGGCATTCTGCTGCCGGCGCTCCCGCATTGCGGCCACCGGGCCCTGAAGGCTGATCGGCTGGTCGGTACCGCTCTTCCCGCGCTTGCGCCAGGCCAGCGAGATCTCGCCGTTCGAGGACTGCCGCAGGAGCACGTGGCCGAGGGTCTGACTGCCGTCGCGCAGGCCGTACGAGAGCATGCTGAGACGCGTTCCTCGCCGAAGCCGCGCAGCGTCGGCCTCGACAGTGCGGGAGGCCCCCAGCCCGAGGCGGGCGGTCAACTCCGCGGCCCAGCCACGGTACAAGGCGCAGGTCGCCTGCGCCCCCTGCGGAGCCGGGAGGAAGGAAGCCGGGAGCAGCGCCCGGATCAGCGGCTCAAGAACAAAAAAGAAGATCACCAAGCCCAGCAGACCGAGCGGCATCCCGCCCAACGCCTGGCCGGAGAAGAACAGGCCGAGGCCTATGGCGATCGTGGTCAAGAGGTGTATCTGAAGACGGACGTTCACGGTTCTCCCCAGCGCGCTTCCTGTTCCAGGAAGATGAACCGGCAGGCTACCTGAGGACAGGACGGTGGCTGCTCCCCGGCGTCCCGCATCTCCAGCGGGCCCTCCCCGGCCGGATCCACCCCCGGCAGCAGTTCCGGACACCCGCGAGACCTGGGTACCTCGGCGGTGACTCTCATCCGATCAGGCACGCGACCGACACGGCATGTCTGCCGAAGGGAGACCTGCTGGGCTACCGACTTTGCCGACGCTTGGCTGATCAAAGCTGACAGTAAGGTCGTCCCGGGAACGAACCGATCGACAGGGGGGGCCATGTCGGGGCAACTGTTCACGTTGATAGGCGTGCTCGTCGGTGCTGCGGCGTCCTACCTGGGCGGAGCCCTCATGGAGAGGTCGCGCTGGCGTCGCCAGCTCTCGACGCGGTGGGACGAACGTCGTCTGGAGTCCTACCTCCGGTACGCGGACGCGATCAAGAGGTTCACCTCCTTGGCGGGGCGCCTGGCTGCGGGCAAAGGGCTGTTCGATCTTCCCCAGCCGCTCGGACAGGAAGCCGGCTTGACGATGCTGGCTGACGCCGAACTGGAGCGGGGCTACGCGTTCGAGGCCGTCCTCCTCATGGGGGACGCCGAAACCATCTCGGCGGCCAGGGCGCTGCAACGCCACGCCTGGGTGCTGGAGCAGTTCGCTCGTGACCAGCGTTCGGGAACACCGGAGGACTGGACGCGGGCTTTCAGGCAGTTCCAGGAGAAGCGTGACCTGTTCTACCTCACCGCCCGAAAGAGCCTGGGCGTAACCGCAGAGTTTCGATTGCGGTCCGAGGACCCCGCCGTCCTGGGGGCAGACCCGCGGCAGTTGTAGCAGCCGGCGGAGCCGCAAGGGGCAAGTGCTGATCCGTCTTCTTGCCCCGGGGCTTGCCAGAGCTCTTGGCGACCTGTGTTTCCGCTGCTCAGAGACGGCGGGATCGTACGCCTGGTGGCCGTCGTCGGTCGTCATCGGCCGCTGTCGAGCAACCTCGGACGGCCCAGAGACGGCCCGGCTTCGGCCCGCGCGATCAACGGCCAGGACCTTCGAGACACCCCGTCCGAATCTCAGCCGACGACAGTCGGCCACGACGGAGGGTGCGTCGACCGACCACGCACGCGTGTGCCTCGCTGCACCCCCATTGGCCTCAACCACGTTGTCGGTACCGTCGACCAGAGCAAGCCATGGTGGCCGGCCCGTGACGGCAGGGCCCGAACTCTCAGCTTGGGAAGCTGCGAGCATGCGAGGCCGGTACGGGTGCTGAACCGGGTGAACGCTCGATCCGTGCTCCTTCCGGGCTCGGCCGCTCTCGCCGTGGTTCCCCGCTGTTGCCCGCTCGTTCTGGTGCGGTAGTGGTGCGGAGCTCCGGCGACCATGAGGTGATGAGGCGGGTACTTGCCATTCATCGAGGAGGATCTTCACCTGACAGTTGTGGTCCGCGTGCCAGATCACCTCACCGGTCACGGTGGTGCCCAAGGCGGGCAGCTTCATGTCGTGGGGCGTGGCGGTGATTTCGGCAAGACCAACTGCATTTGGCACACCGTCGAGGAGCAGGAAGACGCCGAACGGCTGTCGGCCGATGACCCGTCCGCTGACGTGAGATCCAAGAGGGAGTGCGGAAACTGTTGCGGGCCGGCTCCGGTTTATGGCATCTCCGGCCGGGACCAGGGAGCGGTCCGGCCAACTGAACTCGGGCATTGACCCATCATGGTCAGAGCGACACGCGTTGGCGACAGGAGGTGGGACACCTCACCCCTCGGCCGCCCAACACGCTTTCCAAGTCTGTTGATGCCGCAGAGGGCTGTGTACGACGCTGTTCACCTACGTTCGCGCGGAGGCAGCGGCACAGCCGGTATTGGCTCCGGTCCGCTCTGAACCCTCGCGAACGGCTCTGAACGAGACGGAAACCGAGACGGGGCTCCGATGGAACGAGTAGAGGCCGAGCTGTTCACCGATGGCGGTAACGATGCCGTGGTGCGCCTTCCGGGACGGAACTTCCCTGGAGTCCTGATCCAGGGGGACACCCTCAGCACCCTCCAGGCGGATGTGGCCGAGCTTGTCGAGCTGTGCGCAGCCGGCGACCTGGAGGAGGCCCGATACGTGGCGAGCCTCCTCCATGCCGATCTGGGCACGAAGCTCGTGCGCTACACCGAAGCGCTCGAAGCCCACGGGATCTCCCGACCCTTCTGATCCGTAGCTCCATGCGGATCGGTCGGTGGCGGCCGTACCGGTAGCGCTGAGGTCCTTTAACACCGTGTCCTACATGGTCAGTTGGTCGTTGGCCGGGTCATGGGGAGTGGGCGGTGGGGATGGATCGTGCCGGAGGGGCTCTGGGAGATCGCCAGGCCTTTGCTGCCGCCGGCGCGGGTGCGTCCGCAGGGCGGCGGGGTGGCCAACATCGATGACCAGGCGGTATTCGCGGCCATTATCTACGTCCTGGTCAGCGGCTGTGCCTGGCGCGCTCTGCCTCCGTGTTTCGGGGCGTCGAAGTCGACGGTGCACCGCCGGTTCTTGATCTGGTCGCGTGCGGGTGTCTGGGGACGGCTGCATCAGAAGGTGCTCGAACTACTCGCCGGCCAAGGCCTGGTCGATCTGTCCCGGGCGGTGCTCGACTCCGCTCACGTCCGCGCCAAAAAGGGGGCGAACTTGCAGGCCCGTCGCCCGTGGACCGAGGCAAGCCGGGTTCCAAGATGCATGTCCTGCCGGACGCGAACGGATTGCCTCTACGTGTTGGTCTCTCTGCGGCGAACACTCACGACAGCCTCGGGCTGAAGCCGATGGTCGCCCATTTCCACATAGGACACGAATCCCACAGCGACCATTCCAAGCCCCAGCGACTGCACGCCGACAAAGCGTACGACGTTCCTGACCTGCGGCGATGGCTGCACAGCCAGCAGATCGGCGTCCGCATCGCCCGCAAGGGAATCGACTCCAGCCAACGGTTGGGCCGCCGCCGGTGGATCATCGAGCGCACGATCTCCTGGCTGACCGGCTACCGCCGCCTGTCACCCCGCTACGAGCGACATCCCCGCAACTACCTGGCCTTCCTCGGCCTCGCCGCAGCCTTCTGCTGCTACAAACGCCTCGGCAAACTGACCATGTAGGACACGGTGTAACGAGTTGGTGCGTGATAGCGGGTGAGGCGTGCTGGTCCGTGGAGGACCGCTGTTCAGGCTTGAGCGGTGCGGTCGGAGACGAGGCCGGCGATGGCGCGGTAGGTGTCGGGGAGGCGGTCGCGGCGATGGGTCCAGCGCATCAGTTGCTTCCAGCGTTTGTGGTCGGCGAGGGCGTGTTCGACGGTGATGCGGTCGGAGGAGTGGCTGTGGCGGTCGCGTTCCCACTGTTCGACTCTGCCGGGCAAGGCTCCCGGGCGGGGTTTTCTCGGCGGTGTGATTGCTTGCCCGCGGTGGTCGCGGCTCAGGCACAGGTAGCCGTCGTCCAGGAGGACCTCGACATCGGGGAAGTGCCGGAAGCAGACGGCGATGCCTTCGTTGCGGGCGGCCGTGGCGTCGTGCATACGTCCAGGGCGCAGGGCATCGGTCCACAACGTGCGGCCCCGCCAGTCGGCGATCACGGTGGCTTTCATCGTGTTCTGCTTCTTCTTGCCCGAGACGAACGCACGGCGTCCGCCGCGGTTGGCCGGGGGTCGGCGGACCTGGATCTCGGTGGCATCCAGCCGCAGCTCGACGCCCTCGGCCCGTGCGTAGGCGAACACGTCCGTCAGCGTCCGTAGCCGCAGGCCGGGACGGTCGGGGACCGCGCACCCCCGCTCGGCCAGGAGCGTGCGTATCTCTGCGATCGCCCGGGTGATGGTGGACCGGTCGACGCCGAACAACACTCCGAGCACCGAGTGCGGCAGGTCGTGCCGCAGATGGATCAGCGTGGCCGTCAGCCGGTCGACGAACACCAGCTGATGACGGGCGCCGGCACCTTCGGCCCGCTTCCGGACTCCTCCCCGTGCGGCATGGCGTCGGCCCTCGAGTCCGGCCTGCCACGGTGCGGCCAACTCCTCGACCAGACAAGCAAGATGATGCTGGGAGATCCCCGTGAACAGCCGATGCGTCAGCACTGTCCGATTAACCATGATCGCCACAGCGGGATCATGCCACCTGCCTGGCACAACGCCTCACCCGCTATCACGCACCAACTCGTAAGTGCGTTGTCGACCGGGGACGGTTGCTGTATCTCACTGCTGTACAGCGCCTGTCGCCGGGGTGGTCAGCCCTTCGACCTAAGCTGCGCCTATGTGGAAAGAAGCCGCTGCCGAAGCCTTGCCCGAGGCTTGCCGGCGCAGCTGACTGCTCTGCTGATGGAGACCAAAGGAATGGTCGGCGAGTACGGAACTGACGTCGTGTGGCCCCTCGATCGGATCGTGGAGCAGAACTTCCTGTTCTGGTCCCCCGACACGTTCCCGGGCTTGTACATGTCCTTCGATCCGTGCTGTTCTTCGGCGACAACGGCGGGGGTGACCAGTTCGCCTTCGTGCTGACGCATGAGCGTCCGGACATCTTCGTCTGGGACCACGAGAATGACAGTCGGCTGTGGGCTGCGCGCGAGCTGGAGGACTACCTGCACCGTTCCCTCGCGGGCGATGGCGACTGGTACTGGTAGCCACCTTCCACGTCCCTGGTTCGGAAGATCGCGTATGCGGATCCGGACTGAACCGGCGAGATGCTGACGTGCGGGTTCTCGCGCTGTTCGCCGACGCTCCCCGTGGCTCCCCGTCGGGTGGGCACGCTACGGGCACGACGGTCCACTGCCGTTCCGCTGTGATCGATGCCTCACGCTACTCCGTGACGCACATCATGCGGTGGGTCGGCACGACGGGCTCACCCGGGAGCGGATCGATTCCACGGACCCGTACAGCGACGATGTCCGTGACGACGGGGGATCGGACCGGGAGCTTCGTCAAACGCCACCGGAAGGGCTCTGGGACGTCCTTGGCGGGCAGTTCCACCGTGGCGAGGCTGACCCAGCGATCGTAGTTCGTGGGGCATGTTCGAACCAATGCTCCGCAAGTGGGGCAAGTGGGTGGCTCGATCCATGACATGTCGTCGGGGTCCGGCTCGGGTCGCGGGGCGGCCGCGGCCCCGTCGGCTTCGGCCATCTCGTTGGCGATGGTGTTCCAGCAGACATCGCAGAGCTTGGCCATGAGGTCGATGCGCCCTCGCTCGCACACGGCGGCGCTTATGGCGCCACAGCGATCACATGCGAACTGGGATTGATCGGATACCCCCCCATGCGTTCAAGTGTGGTTGATTGCGGTCGGATCCGAGTAGGTCGCGATTTGGCCTTGTTCGATGGCTGCGCCTTCGCGCGCGGCGAGCCTCAACGGCCGACTGGCCGGCACCCCTCTTCATCGGTATCGCCCGATGTGGCATGCGCTGCCAGGGAGCGCGAGCTGGAAAGGTCAAGGCTTGAGTTTGCCTGTGCGGATCTTCTCGACGCAGGCCGGGCAGTACGCCTTCGATGAAGGCTTGACGCGCTGGCAACCTTTGCACGTCGCCTTCTTCGCGGCACCCGGATTGTTTGCGGAGGCAGGGGCGAGGTTCGCAATCTGCTGGCGCCATGCCGGGAAGTGGGCCTCGTCGATCTCTTTAATGGCTTCCGCGTCGGAGTCCGGGGTAGCGAACCTGGCACCGCGGATCTTCCGGACGGGGGAGGCGATCCGGTTATTGCGGGAATGCGCACGCTTGCCTGCCACTTGAGTCCTTCCACCCGTGTGGTTGTGGCTGCAACATATGCGACCAGGTTCCGGTATGGGAGTGGGTCTGATGCAGGTTCTGGCGCGACCGCTTCGTCCCGAACTATCGGCTGGGTGGTCATTACGGTTGAGTGGGCGGGCCAACTGGCCACTGAGGGGCGCTGGCGGTCAGTTGCGGTTGCGGTGGTTGCTGTACTCCGCTGCTGTACAGCAGGGAGAGAAGGAGCGCGGCGTGAAGAGCTTTCGGGCGGGTATGTCCTAGGCGTCGCAACATCTGGACAGGGCCGACCGGGGGAGAGGCTTCGAGATGGCGCTGGTTGACCAAGTCCCCACACTGCTTGGAGTGGTGGTGGGTGCTGCCACCTCCTACCTGGTCACTGTGACCACTGAACGCTCTCGCTGGCGTCGCCAGCAAGCGGTCAGGTGGGATGAACGCCGTCTGTCGGCGTATGCGGACTACGCCAGGGCCGTGAAGGAGGTTTGCATGATCAGTCTCCGACTTGGTGCCGGTCGCGGTCTCACCGACTACCCATCGCCATTGGAACCTACGTCAGCGGTTCTCGGTGAGGCGGCGGCTGCCGAAGACCGGCGCGGTCACCTATTGGAGGACCTTCGGCTCTTGACCGACACGGACACGATCACGGCTGCACGTGTCCTCAACCACGCCCTGTGGCAGTTGTCCTGGATGGCACACGGCAAGGTCCCGGCCACACGAGAAAGCTGGGCTCAGGCGTGGCGCGAATATCGTGATGCGCGAGATGAATACCATCGCTGCGCACGAAAAAGCTTGGGGATCGCCGGGAGTGCCGTTGCCCGTGATCAGACCTGGCCGCCACGGTGGATGGCCGCTGGCCGACAGGAGTGAGCAGCCATCAGCTTGGGAAGCTGAGGGTATTCAGGGTTGCTTCGTGGCTGACCTGCGGGTGAGCAGCGTCGAGGCGTGGTGGGCGGTCGACTGGGTCCCCGGTGTTCCCCGTGTGATCTGGCACGGATTTGGCACGCCTGTCGTCGGTGGTTGCGCTTCAGCAGTCGTAGCGGTGGGCGTAGGGGAGTTCCGGGCACTGGCGACAGAGGAACATGTAGATGCCGCCGAGGTCTCCCATGGTCATGTCCAGGTCTTCCTCCGGCGTGACGCTGAGCAGATGTTCCATACGGTGGCCGCTGTCGCAAGTTGGCCAGTCGGGGGGCTGGTTCCAGGCGGGGTAGCCGCCGACCTTGTTCTGCAACGCACACGCCAACTGGGTGTACTCCATGTCGAAGCGCTCTTCCGGCTCCTCGATGCGGGGCTGCAAGGTCTGACGAAGTTTCCGTGGCAGGTCCCAGTTCGGGTACTCCACCACCGAGGTGGGGGACACCGTGCACGGATTGGGCATGAACTCTTCTTCGTACTCGCCTTCCTGGGGGGCTGGTATCTCCTGGAGCCGGCCGGTGGTGAGCACGTCTGCCTCGTTGCGCCAGTACAGCCTCGGAAGAGCGGCGCACGCTCGGTCGTGGGGATGGATCAATGGGCACCAGACCAGCTGGAGTACGTCCAGACCTTCAGGGAACGGCAGCTCGGGTACGTCACGCGCGAAGAGCTGGACCACCGGGACCATGGGAACTGTCCCGGCCGGCGTCTTCTCGTTGGGCCAGGCCCAGTGCCCTGATTGCCCGCAGGAGGGCCAGGGTTCATCGGCGGGCCAGAGCATGGGGCCGCCCAGAGAGCTCTCCCGGACCTCGGGAGATCCACTCTTCGGCAACAGCAGCGTCGTCCGTCGGCCGAGAACCGCGAGCTCGGGTATCAGGTCATCCAGGCCGTACGGCGGACCAGCAAAGCTCTGCGTCACGAGCAGGGCCTCCTTGAATCAACATGCATGTTTGTGGGCAAGTTACCTGCCGGCGCTCACGCGGGCCGTCATGCGGATACCTGTCCCGAAGCTTCTTCTTGCCCTGGGTCTTGCCGGGGATCTCGGCGACCTGCTGCTTCCCAGCTCAGGGACGGTGGGCCCGTGCGCCTGGTCGTTATCGTTGGTCGTCATTGGCCGCTGTTGAGCAACGTCGGACGGCCCAGGGACGGCCCAGCCCTGACGCACCCGGCTGACGGCGCCACCTTCGACACACCCCGTTCGAACCCCAGCCGACGACAGTCAGCCACGACGGCGGGCGCGCCGACCAACCGCGCACGCGTATGCCTCGCTCCGCCCCCACAGACCTCAGCCACGCCATCGGCGCCTCGACCAGAGCAAGCCGCGACGGCCGGCCCGTGACGACAGAGCCCTCGACGTGTTGCGGCCAAAGGGCTCGCATACCTTCAGGTCATGGACTTCAACATCACCGCGAGGGAGGAAGCCGTCGTGTTCCACATGGCGAGCCTCGTCCAGGATGGCCTCTCCCCCATGGATGACGACTTGGCGAAGGAGCTGGGTGAAGAGATTCGCCCAGTGCTGCAATCGCTCCTGGACAAGGGTTGGCTAGTGGTTGACGACGATCGCGAGCTGGCCTTGTCCACGATCGCACGGCATGTCGTGTCCAGCCGCAGGGACGCCGAGGGGCCGTCGGCCTAGCAAGAGAGCTTGCCGTCGCCCTGGTTCGTTCGCCACAGCGCGGACTACTCGTAGATGGACGCGGCCTGCAGAGCTCGTGCGAAGAAGGTCCAGTCGCCACTGACCGGCAGCTCGCGGCTGGCATTGCCGTACCAGCCATCGGCGTCATCGACCCATGCAGCCAAAGCCTCCAAGAAGCTCGGGAGGTCCGCGTTCTCCCATGAGCCTCCGTCCTCGGCGTGGCTGCGCTGCAACGAGCGAACGAAGGCTGCCAGGGCCTCTCTGCTGTCGACGTGCTCAGGAGAAACAGTCACCCGGGGGACCCTACTTGGCCCATCGCCCGCGCGGCTTGGTGGGCACCGCCTTCGACATCGGTCTCCGAACAGCGGCCCAGGCCGGGCCCAACTCAGCTCTACCGTAGGCAGAATGAGACCATGGATGCTGGACTCACCGCATTGCTCGGCGCCGCCGTAGGATCACTCGCCACGCTCGGCTCCGCGATGGTCACCGGGCGGGGGCGGCGCGCTCGCAGTTCGGCCAATGGCGCAGGCAGCACCGCCGGGATGCCTACGCGAACTACTTGGGCGCGGTGTACGACCGTGATGTCGCCTTGGACGCCGTGCGCGACGCGCTACAAGCGGACCGGCCCGACATGCGGGAGGTCGACGAGAAGATGGAGCGCTTCGCCGCTCAAGTCCGCGGTGTTCACCGGGCCGCAGAATTCGTCATTCTCGAAGGCCCGATGTCCGTGGTGGAGGCGCTCTACCATGTGGTCCACGCGTCCGACGATCTCGCCCAGGTCGTGAGGGGCATGGTGCGTGACGCCCACGCGGGTGACACCTCCCGCAAGGCCGCGGACATCGCGCTCACCGTTCAGCGAGAGCACCTCTTGTACCAGGCCGTGAAGCGCCTCCGCGCGGTGGCGGCCGCGTCCTCGGCGACAGTCGGATACGCGCCTACCAGTGAGCGTTTTCAGCGTTGCTTCTCCAGGGTGAGGACGGCTTTGGTGATGACGCTCATGCGGTTGGGGCTGATGCGGGATCTGCGGAAGATCTGCCAGGACTTCAGCCGTGCCAT
>NZ_KZ626892.1 GCF_002911015.1 Streptomyces populi | reverse complement strand
CCCTGCGCGCCGCCTACCTCCTGGGCCTGACGCAGCTGCTGCGGGGGCGGCCCGCGGCTGCCCGGAGCGAGGTCGAGACCGCTCTGCGGGGAGCCGGCGGCACGGCCTTCGCCTCCGCGGGGCACGTCCTGTGCCGTCTGGTCCGGGTGTTCGCCCTGACCGGGGAGGGCCTGCTGGACGAGGCGCGCCGGGAGGCGGAGGAGCTGCGAGGGGGCTGCGTCGCCCGCGGCGAGTGGTGGACGCGCTCGTACACCGACTACCAGCTGGCGCTCGTCGCCCTCTTCGAGGACCGCGCGGAGGACGCCACCGCCCACGCCCTGTCGATGCTGGACGGCAAGCGGCGCATCGGCGACAGTTTCGGCATCGCGCTCGGTCTGGACCTGCTGGCCTCCGCCCTGGCCACGCAGGGCGCGGGCGAACGGGCGGTCGCCGCGTACGGCGCCGGGGAGACGTACTGGAGCGCCGTGGGCCATCCCCAGCGCGGCACGCCCGAGCTGGGTCCGGTGCGCGAACGCTACGAGGACACGGCCCGCTCCCTCCTCGGCGACGACGGCTACGAACGCGCCCTGCGGCGCTCGGCCCTCAGCGACCCCGAGACGGTCCTGCACCGCCTGCTCGACGGTCCTCGCGGGAGCTCCTGAGGCGCGCCGGGCCGGTGCGCTGCATCTGGTGCGCTGCATCCGGGAGGCCGCCGCCCGCCGAAGCAGGGGATGAGCCCGGCGGACCGGCCGGGTGCCCGACGGCCCGGAAATCGAGGTGAGGTCCGTCATGCTCCGCTGCCGCCCTGCACCGGTCCCTGCCGCCCGCGGGTGGGACACGCCTTCCCACGGAGCGTCGTCCACCGCTCTCCCCGGAGCGGCACCATGGAGCTGAGCGCCGACGAGGAGACGGGGACCACGGGTGTGGGAGTCACCACCGGCTTCCTGGCGCGCCGGCTCGGGGTGTCGCCGACGACGCTGCGTTCCTGGGACCGGCGGTACGGTCTGGGGCCCGCGGTCCGGGCGGACGGCCACCACCGCCGCTGGTCCCCCGACGACGTGGCCATGCTCCAGGAGATGTGCCGGCTGACCGCCGCCGGCCTGCCGCCCGCCGAGGCGGCCCGCGCCGCGAAGGAGGCGGCCCGCCGCCGTGTCACGGCTTCACCGGCCCTCGCCTCCGGGACACGGACCACCGCGCGTACGCGGACCGGCGTCCGGGTCCCGGAGGGGGCTCCGCCGACGGACCCCGGCCAGGGTGCCCCGTCGGGCACCGGGCCGTCGCCGACGGACGCGGCCCACGAGTACCGGGGCCTCGTACGGGCCGCCGTCCGGCTGGACGCCCTCGCCGTCCGGGAGCGGCTGGCGACGGCGGTCCGGACCCGCGGACTGACCGAGGCCTGGGAGGAGGTGATGGTGCCCGCCCTGCGGGCGGTGGGCCGCAGGTGGGAGACCTCGGGAGACCGTCACGTCGAGGTCGAGCACCTCATGTCCTGGCACGTCTCCGCCGCCCTGCTGCACGTCTACGTGTCCGCTGCGGGGCACGAAGCGCCCACCGGGACGTCACCCGTGCTGCTGGCCTGCGTCCCGGGCGAGCAGCACACCCTGTCCCTGGAGGCGCTCAACGCGGCACTGGCGGAACGGCGCGTGCCCGTGCTGATGCTCGGTTCCGCCGTTCCGCCCGAGGCGCTCGTGGCGGCGGTACGGCGCGTCGGTCCCCCGGCGGTGGTCCTGTGGTCCCAGACGTGGTCCACGGCGAACCTCCCGCTCGCCCTGCACGTCGCCGCGACGCGCTGGGGAGTACGGGGAGCACGGACCCGGAGCCGGGTCCTGCTGAGCGGTCCGGGCTGGGACGCACGGCCCGGACCGGGGCTCCTCCGCCCGCGCGACCTCGCCGAGGCGCTCCGTCTGATCACCGGCCCGGACGACCGGGCGGCCGGCGCGGTGCCGCCGGTGCCCTGCTGATCCGGCGGCACCGCGCTCGCCGCCCCTGCGCTACGACCGCAGGAAAGCCGCCAGTCCCTCCAGCAGCCGGTCGACGTCGTCCTCGTCGTTGTAGGGCGAGAGACCGACGCGCAGGCCACCGGTGTCCCCGAGGCCGAGGTGCCGGGACGCCTCCAGCGCGTAGAACGATCCGGCGGGCGCGTGCACACCGCGGTCCGCCAGGAACACGGAGGCGTCGGCCGCCTCCCGGCCGTCGAACGTGAGCAGCAGGGTGGGCGTGCGCTCGGCCGCCCGGGAGCGGAGCGTGACGCCGGGCAGTTCGGCCAGGCCCGCTTCCAACCGTTCGCGCAACGCCCCCTCGTGCCGCTCGATCGCCGCGAAAGCCGTACGCAGACGGTCCCTCCGCCCGCCCGTCGTGTCGCCCGCGAGCCCGGCGAGGACATCGATCGCGGCGATGGTTCCGGCAAGCAACTCATAGGGCAGCGTGCCCAGTTCGAACCGTTCGGGAACCGCGTCGGTGGACGGCAGCAGCTTGTCCGGACGCAATCGCTCCAGCAGCCGCGGGGAGGCGGTCAGGACACCGTGGTGCGGACCGAGGAACTTGTAGGGCGAGCACACGAAGAAGTCGGCGCCGAGCCGCTCGAGATCCACGAAGGCGTGTGCCGCGTAGTGCACCCCGTCCACGTGGAGCAGCGCCCGCGGGTGCCGGTGGACCAGGCGCGCGATCCCGGCGACGTCGGGCACGGTCCCGATCAGGTTCGAGGCGGCGGTGACCGCGACCAGCCGGGTGCGTTCCGTCAGCAGGCCGCCCACCGCCGAGGGCGGGAGTTCACCCGTCCCGGGGTCGAAGTCCGCCCGGCGCACGCGGGCACCGGCCTGTTCGGCCGCCTGGAGCCAGGGCCGGATGTTCGCGTCGTGGTCGAGCCGGCTGACGACGACCTCGTCACCGGGAGCCCAGTCCTTCGCGAGCGCCCGGGCGAGGTCGTACGTGAGCTGGGTGGCGCTGCGGCCGAAGACGACCCCGGACGGATGACCGCCCACCAGGTCGGCCACGGCCCGCCGGAAGCCCTGGACGAGGTTCTCGGCGTTCACCTCTCCCGGGGTCAGGCGCCCCCGGATCGACAGCGGCCCGGTGAGCGCCTCCGCGATCGCCGCGGCCACCGGGGCCGGGGTCTGTGTGCCGCCCGGCCCGTCGAAGTGCGCGACACCGGACAGCAGGGCGGGGATCTGGGCGCGCAGTGCGCCGACGTCGTACGTCACTCGGGCTCCTCGGTCGCGGCGTCGCGGCCGTGCCGGTCGGCCCGGAACGGGGTCCGGCGGGCAGGAGCCGGTGACCGGGCGGGCCCGCGCTTCTGCGGTGATCATGGCAGGAGGCCCGTCGCGGTGGGAAGGCGGCACGCGCCCCGGGCGCACCCCCTGGCGTCCCGGGACGCCGTAGGAGTGCTGGCCCGCGGGACTGCTGCTCTGAACCCGCGGCTTGGCCCACCAGTACCCAGGACCGGGGGACACACTCCGAAATGTGCGCCGGATTCGCTCCGGCCCGCCCGTCACGACTCGCGGCCGGGGGCCGGCACCGGTAACTCCGGTGCCGGCCCCCGGCCGCGAGTCGGGTCACACCGAAGGGGCCAGGCCCCTCACGCGTGGCGGTGCGACCGGCTGTTGCCCGTCAGCGCCCGGTACAGGATCAGGAGGATCAGCGATCCCACGACGGCGGCGATCCAGGTCGACAGGTCGAAGAACCCGTCGATCGAGTCGACGCCGAAGATGACCTTGCCCAGCCAGCCGCCCAGCAGGCCTCCCGCGATGCCGATCAGCATGGTGACGATGATCCCGCCCGGGTCCTTGCCCGGCAGGAGCAGCTTGGCGATGGCGCCGGCAAGCAACCCGATCAGGATCCAAGCGATGATGCCCACAGTTCCTCCATCGTCCGTACAGATGTGGCTTCCTCAGTCCGTGTGCGCCGTCCTGGCCGGAACAAACCTGCGAACCTCAGACCGTCACCCGGTGCGTCGCCGCCGCGGCCCTGTCCAGTTCGGCCGTGAACTGAGCACCCGCCAGCAGCGCGAGGTTGGACAGCCACAGCCACACGAGAAAGACGACGAGGCCGGCGAGGGAGCCGTAGAGCCTGCTGTAGGCGCCGAGGACGGAGGCGTAGAGGGCGAATCCGGCCGAGACGGCCAGCCAGAGGACGGATGCCAGGACGCCGCCGGGCAGGCTGTGCCGACGCCGGCGGGCGGGCGGCGGCCCGGTGTGGAACACGACGAGGACCAACAGGGCCACCAGGCACATCAGCAGGGGCCAGCGGAGCAGGTTCCAGGCCAGGGCGACCGGGCCGTCCACGCCGAGGACACGGCCGGCGGCCTCGGCCACGGGGCCGGTCAGCAGCAGGACGAGCGCGCTCACGACGAGCAGGCCGAGCAGCGCCAGCGCGGTCAGCACCAGCCGGTGCGCGGTGCGCCAGGCCGAACGGTGGTCCGCCACGCCGTGCATGCTGTGCAGGGCCCGGCGGAACACCGCGAGGTAGCTCGACGCGGACCACAGCGCGCTCGCCGCACCGGTGACCAGCAGCGTCCAGGCGGCGGACCGCTGCCGCAGCATCTCCCCCAGCGCCCGGTGCAGTTCCGCCCCCGACTGCGCGGGCGCGTACGCCGTGACGTGCGCGATGAACTGCTCGGCGGTGTCCGGACCGATCAGGCCGAAGGCGATGACCATGACCAGCAGGGCGGGCAGGACGGCCAGGATCGCGTAGTACGTCAGCGCGGCCGCCCAGTCGGACACGTCGTCGTTCCACATCGAGACCGGGGTGCGGCGCAGCGCCGGCCACCAGAAGGCGGGCGGTCTCGGCCCGTACCGGCGGAGCCGCGCCGGGTGGACCGCCTCGACGACGCCGTTCGGCCCTGGTTCAGCGGACATGCGCGGTCCGGTGGGAACTGCCGCCGGTCCGTGTCCGGGCGCGGCTCCGGCAGGGAGCGGCGACGTCCCGTGCCTTCCGGAGCCTTCCGGCGATGCGTCTGTTCATCCCTCACCTCTCCGCGCCGGTCCGGCCGGCGTTCGGGACCCCGTGTCCGGCGGAGTCGGTCGAGGCTCTTCTTCCACGCGCGTTTTCCCTTACGCCTGCCGGTCCGGGAGGTGTCGCGGCCGGCGGGACGTGGCGGACGCCCGGCCGGTCCCGCGCGGGACCCGTGCGCGACGCGGAGGAACGCGGGGCCCGTTCAGGTCAGAGGGACGAACACGCGGATCGTCTTTCCGCCCCCGGGGCACGGTTCGACGGTGACGGCGTCGGAGATGCGGATGATCAAGGGCCACCCGTATCCGTTCGTCCGGTGCGCCCGGTCCGTCCGCGGGATCTCACCGGTGCCGTAGGCCTGGACGGGGACGACGTCGCTGTTGTCGCGCACGGCGAGCCGTACGCCCCCGTCGGTGAGCGTCGCGTCGAACCCGGCGAGACCGCCACCGTGCCGGATCGCGTTGGTGACCAGCTCCGAGACCACCAGCAGCACGTCGATGACCGCGTCCGGGTTCTCCCCGCCCGTCCGGCCGTGCTCGCTCAGCAGCGTCCGGACGTGGTCGCGCGCGGTCGCGGCGCTCGTGATCGCGCCGCCCGCAGCCGTCGGGCGGACGGACGGCGCGCCGAAGTCCCCTCGGGGCGCGCCCTCCTGGCTCTGCGTCCCGGTGCCCCCGGGACGGGGGTCCGCCGGGCCACCCGTTTCCGCACTCCGGCCGGCTGCCGGCATGCGGTCGGCCGGGTTCATCGCCCGGTCGCCGGGTCAGGGAGGTCCAGCGCTGCCCCGACGCTGTCCGCCAGGACGAAGAAGCCTTCGGTCCCCGTCACGTCGAACAGCCTCCGCACGGTGTCGCTGAAGGGCCCGCAGACCACCATGAACGTGCCGCGGGCCCGGTGGGCGCGCTGTGCCTCGAGGAGGACGTGCAGGATCGACGAGTCCGCGAAGTCGGTCCCCGACAGATCGACCACCGTTCGTTCCGGACCCGTCCGTCGCGTCAGGCTCAGGGCCTGTTCCAGCCGGAACGCGCTCTCGTGGTCGATGTCACCGCCCACGCGCACGACGAGGGCGTTGCGGGCCGCCCCGTACGTCACGGTGGCTCCCCACTCGTCGGACATGTGAACACTCTTTCTCGTGCGCTCCCACGGGGGAGCCTGGTTGTCGGGGTACGGCGGCCGACGGCCGCGTACGCACCGCCGCGGGCCACCCCACCGCGGCTCATGCGGGCTGCCTCGGCGGAAGGCCTCGATAGTACGACCCGACGCTGGACAGGTACGCCGGGTCCGAGGTCTCGCGGTCGGTCCTGAACACGGGCGCCGACTTGATCTCCTCGCGGGTGCACGCGACGGTGATCTTCCGGGACTCCGTGTCGATGCCGGCGACGACACCCACGGGCACCAGGACGCTCTTGCCGAACACCCAGACGCCGGTGTCGACGACCAGGTGCCGCATCCCGGAATCGTCGGCCTGCCGGTCGACGTGTCCTATGGTCCCGTCGGTCGCCTCGACGCTGTAGCCGGCCAGTTCGTGCGCTTCGGAGTGGTCGAACTCCGGTGCGTACGACCAGATCCTGTCGATCGTCATGTCATCCTCCGTCAGCTCGCGGATGCGCTCGGCCGACGGCTCGCCCGTGACGGGGACGCGGCAGGCGCGGGGCCCGACGGCGGGGATCCGCCTCCGCGCCGTCTCACAGGGCTGCCAATACCCCGCTGTCCGGCGGTCATTCGACGGAATCCGGCGGGCGGATCCACGAGTCCGGCTCCGGTCGCCCGCGTACGTGACCGGGCCGTACGCCGTGTCAGCCGGCTCCGGGACTCCGCTCCCCGCCGTGCCCGTCGCGGGGTGCGGTGAGGTGCTCCAGGGTTCCCGTGATCTCCAGCAGCCGGTCCAGGACGCGGGGCCGCCGGTCGAGGTGCAGGCGCACGCCCGCGGCGTCGGTACGGCGCCGGATCATCAGCAGGGTGGACAGGCCCATGGAGTCGACGCCCTCGAGACCGGCGAAGTCCACGCGCAGTTCGAGGAGCCCTGCTCCGGGGAGGTTCTGGTCGACCGCCCTCATCAGCTCGTCGCACGTCTCGTGGTCGAGATCTCCGCCGACGCGGATCACGAGTGCGGTGGGCTGGACGTCGACGGTCAGCGTGAAGGCGGGGGGATGCGAAGTGGTCATGCGGGCTTTCCGGGGCCGGGGGTCTTGGGCAGCGGCGTTCGGTCTCCGAGCGCCTCCCGCGCGTGGGCCAGCGTGCGGCAGGCGCGTGGGAAGTCCTTGAGTTGCAGGGCCAGCAGGTCCAGGGCGGGGTCGAGGCTCCGTGCGGGGACGCGGCGGGCGGTCAGGATGTCGGCGGTCCAGAGGATGAACCGCGTGAACAGCTCCTCGTCGGCGACGTACAGGGACGTGGCCAGGTACTCCACGATGTGCGCGAGGTCCTCGGCGGTGTGCCGCCGCTGCCGTTCGGTGTAACCGCGCAGCGGCTCGAACCGGTCCTCCAGGTCCGCCAGTGTCTGCTTGACGAGCTGGTGGGTCGTCTCGGCGACGATCGTGTACTCCTGGTCGGCCAGGTGCGGCAGGTCGTCCACGGTCTGGTGGACGCCCCGGGGACCGGGGCGGTCGAGGCCCCGCTCCAGGACGGCCGCCGCGCCCCTGGCGTCGGGAGCCCATCCGTCGGCCCCCAGAGAACGGGCGTAACGGCCGCCGGGGCCGAAGGCGGCGCCGCCCGCGATGACGGGCACGCCCGCCGCCTGACACGCCGTTATGGCCGTGTGGGCGGTGGGCAGATGGGTGGGGATCGAGGAGGAGAGCGCCACCGCCCGCGGTCCCGTCTGGTGCAGGTGCGCGATGAGGTGGGGGGTGGGCACGTGCGCGCCGAGGAAGTCCACCCGCCATCCGCGCAGCCGCAGCACCTCCGCGAGGAGCCTGGCCGGCAGCGCGTGCCACTCGCCGTCGACGCAGGCCACCGTGACACGAGGGCCGCTCGGGGTCTCGTCGCGGAGGCCGGGCTGGTGGGCGAGGACGGCCATGACCCGCTCGTGGATGGCGGTGGCGGTGTGCTCCTGCGCCACGGTGAGCCGGTTCGCCGCCCACTCCGTGCCGACCCTCTCCTGTACCGGGGCGATCAGGTCGAGCAGGACGGTCTCGGCGTCGCCCGACGATTCCAGCGCGTCGAGGACGACGGCCGCGGCGCGGCGCTCGTCGCCCTGGCGCACCGCCGACCACAGGTGTTCGCGGGCGGGACCGAGCGGCACGGCGTCGGGGTGCGGGCGGGGAGGTGGGGTCATCCTGTGTACCTGCCCCGAGTGTGGCCGTTCACCGCACTCAGATGCGCGTGGTGGGGCGCGGTGACGGCGACGGTCGCCATGTCGTCGTGGCCGCCGCGTCCGACCCACTGCGCGGCGAGCATCTGGACGTGCTCCACCACGGCCTCGGCCGGCATGCCCGCGCACTGCGAGAGCGCGGTCTCCAGCCGCTGGACGCCGAAGAACTCGTCGCCCAGCGGTCCTCCCCTGGCCTCGGTGATGCCGTCCGTGAAGAAGAGGCATGTCTCGCCCGGCGCCAGTTCGACCCGGACCGTGGTGGAGCTGACGTCCCAGAACGCGCCGATGAGTGTCCCGCGTGTCCTGACCTGCTCGACCTCGCCGTCGGCCCGCACGATCAGCGGAGGGGGATGCCCCGCGCTGGTGACCCGCAGCCGGACGATGCCCGCGCGGCGTACGACGGAGGCCATGGCGAGGGTGGCGAAGCGGGTGTGGTGGGAGTTCATCAACGCGCCGTTGAGCAGTCCCAGCAGCCGCTGGTGGTCGTCGGCGAGCGGCAGCAGCGCCTGCACGGTGTTGCGGATCTTGCCGGTCAGCACGGCGGCCTCGAGCCCCTTGCCGCAGACGTCCCCGAGGACGACGAGGGATTCCTGTTCCTCGTCCGCGGCGGGGTGGACGTCGTAGAAGTCGCCCCCGACGCGTTCGGTCCGGCCCGCGGGACGGTAACGTCCCGCGAACTCGACCCCGTGCACCGCGTGCAACCGCGGCGGCAGCAGCTCACGCATCAGCGTCGTCGTGATCGAGGCCTGTTCGGCGTACATGCGGGCCGCCGACACGGCCGCTCCGGCGCGTGAGGCGAAGAGCCTGGCGAAGATCTCCTCGCTCTCCGTGAAGGCGGCGTGCCCGCTCGACCGGAGCAGGATCAAGGCGCCCGCCGGCACGCCGTGGCCGGGCAGCGGTGTCACGACCGCCGAGCCGACCGGTTCCGTGAATCCCTCCGGAACGGCCCATCCGGGAACGGCGGCCGGGTCGATCCAGCGGGACGGCACGGGCGGGAACCCGCGCAGGGCCTCGCCGAGCCCCGGGAGCTGCCGTACGTCGTCGTGCACCGTCCGGTGCACCACGACGCCGTCGGGTCCGCAGAACGTCAGCTGGACCTTCCTCCCCCGCGGAGGGGCGACGATCACGGCGGCGTCGGCGAGATGCTCGGCGGCCAGCCCCGCCGTCACCTCCATGCACCGTTCGACGTTCAGTGACGACAGCAGCGCGCTGGACGCGCCGGCCAGGAAGGCGGCGCGTTCCCGTTCGGCCTTGAGGGCGTCCTCCGCCAGGCGCCGGTCGGTGTCGTCGACCAGCCACCACATGACGTCGCCGTCGTCCGTGCGGGTGGGGTGCGCTTCGAAGGTCCGGTCGCCGACCGGGCCGTGCACGAGCACGCCGGAGCCGGGGTTCCGGGGTCCGGGCACGGTGCTCCGCAGTCGTGCGTGGGCGTCGGCGATCCACGCGGGGACCACGTCCTGCAGCCATGCGCCGGCGGTCGCGCCCGGGAAGAGTGCGGTCGCGGCGTCGTTCGTCCCGACCACGCCTCCGGAGGGGTCGGCGACCACCACGGGGTAGGGGGCGAAGCCCCACGTGGCGCCCGTGCCTGCGCCACGCGGGCCGGTGGGAGGTTGCTGGGAAGTGTCCACGAGCAAGGGCCCGCTCCGCGAGCCCACCACCTTTCCGGACGACAGATTGTTTCCGTCCGACAACCTTCTCTCGGAGGACCGCGTCACGGCAAGTCACCCAGGCGAAGTCATACGAAAAGGACGGTTCCGGCCGACGGGGCGCCGCCGCGGCCGCCTTCGCCGCCGGAGAGCCCCGTCCCCGTCCGTCAACGGCGGCGGCTGCGCGTCGTCCAGCCCCCGCCGACGCCCGAGAGGTGAAGGGCCAGCAGGGCGAGCCCTATGAGCATGACGTTGGTGGACGTGAAGACGTGATTGGTCGAAACCTCACCGGCGTTGATCAGGAACGCGATGAACAGCAGTACGGCGGCGGCGATGCCGAGCATGGGGACTCCTTCATGGACGGTCCGGTCGTCGAAGTGACGGAGTCCGGATGCCCGGAGAAGGCTGTCCGACACCATGCCGGGCGGTGGATCCGCCGGATCCGCCGCCCGGCGAAGGGGGTGCGTGACGTTCGACACGCACGGGCGTGCACCGCGGGACTTCCCCACGGCCACCCGTGCCGTCGGCGGCCCCGCCCGCGCGAAGCGGCCCGGGAATCCCGCGCCCGGAGCGGCCGACGGGCCTGGGGCGCGCCTCCGGATCGCGCGGGGCAGTAGTTGCCCCGCGCGATCCGACCGGGGCCCCGGCCCGCGGGAGGGGCGGGCGACGCTCGCCCCGGGCGGGTCGCCCGGCGAGCGCCGCCGCGGGCCGCCGCCCTAGGAAACGCTCCCGGCCGAAGCGCCCGCGTCCTCACGAGGGGCCGCGCCCTCCACCGGGCCGGTCGCCCGCCACACGCTCTCGTGGTCCTCGGCCAGTCCGAGTCCGGCCAGGCCCTTCAGGTGCCCGAGCACGGTGGAGCGCCGGAAGCCCACGGCCTCGGTGAGTTCATCGACCTCGACCCCCTCGGAACCCGCTTCCGCCAGCCTCTCCCACGTGCGCACGGCATGACGGCTCAGACCGCTCCCGCTCACCGTCCTGGACACGGCCTCGGCCCTTTCCCCGCTCGTGTCCCGCCCGGGGACGGGAGGTTCGGCCCGCGCCGCCCGCTGGTCGGCCACACTCGCGCCCACCTGCTCCCGCACCATGCGCGGCGATCTCCTCGGTCCGACCGGACGGGGCGTCATGTTCACCTTGCGGTGCCTGCGGCCTTTGCTGTGTCGGCTCATCGATTCCTCATCTCCGCCTCGACGATGCTCACAGACAGGAGAACGAGCGCGAGCCGACTAGGTAGTTCAGCCGTTCGAAGGACAGGAACGCACCGTCGTCGAACCCTCGCCGTCGGAACGCCGCCGTCGTCGGGACGGGGTTCCGTCGCCGTGCGCCCCGGCGGCCCGCGGTTCGCCGAAAGGGGAAGGCGACGGCCGACACCCCTTCCCCACCGGTCTGTTCACCACCGGGAGCCCCGTCATGACGGCGGCCCGGATCCGGCCGTTCCGACCGCCGTACGTCCAGGGGGTGCCGCCCGGCCGGGCGGCACCCCCTGGACGTACGCGCACGGCGCTCAGCGGAGAGGACCGGATGCGTCGAGAGCCCGGCCGTGCAGCGTCCGCACCTCGGTGTGCGGCGGGGCGGCCGCGCGCATCCCCTTCGACGGGACCGCCGGCGTCGTCCCGCTCCCCAGCAGTCCGGCCTGCCGCACGTCCCGCCGCCTCTCTCCGGCCGCGAGCAGGGCGTCCGCCGCGACGACGGCGTCGTGCACGGTGGTCGTTCCCGTCATCACGCAGAGCGTGTACGTGACGTCCTCCAGGCCGCGGGCGGTCTCCAGGGTCTCCTTCTCGGCGTACGCGATCTTCAGGGCCGCGTAACGCGTCAGCAGCCTCCGGACAACCTTCGGGTCGGGCACGAGCACGGCGAGGGCTCCTCTCTCGAGTTTTCGTCCGTGTGCCCGGGTTCGCGACGGTTCATTCGCAACAACAGCACCGGACAACCTATTTGGCCCAACGCCGCCCCCATGACGAAATCCGTCCCCCCTGTCCGTCGTCCTCCGCCGTCGCACGGCACGGACCCGCGCCCCGGCGAAAGGTGTGACCCAGGGGAACCGGGGCACCTGGAGGCACCGGAAACCGACACCGGCGGTACCGCCGGTGGTCACGCCACGGGCATCCGCACCCGGGAACACGCCCGAGAACTGCACGAAGGAGAGGAACATGGCGGCTTCCACGACACCGCACTACACGGTCCCCGGCATCAGCACGCACGACGGCGGCCGGATCATCGAGGTGCTGAGCACGCGGCTGCACGCCCTCAACGACCTGTCGCTCACGCTGAAGCACATCCACTGGAACGTGGTGGGCCCGCATTTCATCGCCGTGCACGAAATGCTCGACCCCCAGGTGGACCGCGTACGCGCCATGGCGGACGACACCGCCGAACGGATCTCCGCCCTCGGCGGGGTCCCGCACGGCACGCCGGGCGCTCTCGTCGCCGAACGGGACTGGGACGACTACAGCGTCGGCCGGGCCGACGCCATCGCCCACCTCGGCGCCCTCGACCTCGTCTACACGGGGATCGTGGAGGCGCACCGGGCGGCCGTGGCCGAGGTCGGCAAGATCGATCCGGTGACCGAGGACCTCCTCATCGAACAACTGCGCGCGCTCGAGCAGTTCCAGTGGTTCGTCCGGGCGCACCTGGAGAGTTCGGGCGGGTCCCTGTCCCAGGCCGGGGCCCGCACGGAACGCGAGGCGGCGCGGTCGGCCCGGCGGGGCGCCGGACAGTAGCGGAGGAGGACGGCGTCACGCACCGGTGCGGGGCCCGGACCCGAAGGCGGGTCCGGGCCCCGCACCGCCGTGCCGGTGGGCGGATCGGCCGGCCGACACGGCCGCCGAACCGGTCAGGCGCGGGCGATGTAGCTGCGCACCGTCGTTCCGGAGTCCCCGGTGTGCGTCCGGACGAGGTCCGAGAGGAAGTGCACGAGGAACAGGCCCCGCCCGCCGATCTGATCGGGGCGCACGGGATACCGGCCGGCCAGCGGGTCGCTCAGCCGCCCCTCGTCCCGCACCTCGCACACGATCTGCTCGCCCTCGGCCCAGATCCTCAGGGTTCCCGAACCGCCCCCGTGCACCACGCTGTTGGTCGTCAGCTCCGCGACGACGAGGTTCAGGTCCTGCAACCGGACCCCTGTCATCCCCCGCTCCCGGGCCTCGGCCAGGGCGAAGTCGCGGGCGACGGGCAGGAGTTCGGCGTCGAAGCCGATCGTGGCCGCTCCCGGGGGGTGGTGCAGCGCTTGGTTGAAGCGCGCCAGTACCGCGTCCGGGTCGTAGAACATGCTGGCGTTCCGCCGGCCGGCGCTGATCACGACGGGGTGCGTGGCATGGGCGTCGGCGATCACGTCGTGGGAGAGGGCACGCCCGTCGTACGGGCACAGGATCGTCACGTCCCTTCCCGCGAACGCCCTGTTGATCAGGGCTTCGTGCTGGACGCAGGCCGGGTACTCCACCGCCGTACGGCCGTGCCAGACGGGTTCGCCGATGATCCGTACGCGGGCGCCCTCATGGGCGTCGGCGAACGCCCGCAGCACGGAGGGGATGATCCGGCCCGGGTTCCGGCCGGCCCGCGCCATGTCGATCCAGCGGACGCCGGCGCCGAGCGGTCCCAGCGCGTCCCGGACGAGTTCCAGCCGCGGGGCGGGGACGGCCACCGCCACCGGCTCCCCCGCGGCTACGCCTTCGGAGACGAAACGTGTCGTCCCTTCCACGTACTCGTGGTCGTCGCGGTAGACGAGCGCGGGGTGGACGAAGGGATCCTCGCGCAGTGCCGTCGTCGTCATGCCGCGGCCCCCGCGCCCGGTGACCGGCGTCCGGCGAGCGGTCCCGTGCCGGGGTACGCCGGGAGCGAGCGCGTCTGCGCCCGGCCGACTCGCCGATCGATCCCCACGGACTCACCCCCGTGACTCATTTTACGTCCTCGTCATGACGGCGGAGCAGGCACCCGGCGGTGCCCGGGCCGTCGCGTCGGCCGCACCGGGCCGTGATCCGCCCCGGGTTACCGGTACGGCCGTCGGCGGCCGGTACGGGGCCGTCGTCCGCCCGGTCCGCGCACCGGCGCCGTCACCCCGCATCCGAACGGTGTCCCAGGAGGGAAGCGTCCTTTGACCCCGGGTCAGAAGGAGGCGGCACGTACGCGTTCCGCGGAATTCCGGCGACCGGGTGGCATGGGCGGTGTGATGCGGGGCAGACGGGCCCTGTCATCAATTCCTTAGGACGATGTGGGGTGGGCGGCATGGCAGCCGTGACGGCAGTGAGGACGACGGACACGGCGCACCGGGCGGCGGCCGCGGAGGACACCCTTCTCCCGCAGATCGACCAGCCGCTGAAGATCAGTCCGAAGGACGCGCGTGAGCTGTCCCGCCAGTTCTTCGACCGGCTCGCCGTCCTGGAGGAGGGCACGCCCGAGCACCAGTACGCGCGCAACACCCTCATCGAGATGAACCTCTCCCTCGTCCGTTACGCCGCCGCGCGCTTCCGCAGCCGCAGCCAGGGCGAGATGGAGGACATCGTCCAGGTCGGCACGATCGGGCTCATCAAGGCCATCGACCGTTTCGAGCTGTCCCGCGAGGTCGAGTTCACCTCCTTCGCCGTCCCGTACATCGTGGGTGAGATCAAGCGGTTCTTCCGCGACACCTCCTGGGCCGTCCACGTGCCCCGCCGCCTCCAGGAGGCGCGTGTCGAGCTCGCCAAGGCGACGGAGGAACTGCGCACCCGTCTCGGCCGCACGCCGACGACCCGTGAGCTGTCCGAGCTGATGTGCCTGTCCGAGGAAGAGGTCATCGAGGCCCGCAAGGCGTCGAACGGCTACAACTCCTCGTCCCTCGACGCCGCTCTCACGGCCGACGGCGGCGCGGACGGCGAAGCGGTCCTCGCGGACTTCATCGGCGAGGAGGACCCCTCGCTGGAACTGGTCGAGGACTTCAACTCCCTGGCCCCCCTGATCGCCGAACTCGACGAGCGCCAGCGCCGGATCATCCACCTGCGCTTCGTCGAGGAGCGCACCCAGGCGCAGATCGGCGAGGAGCTCGGCATCTCGCAGATGCACGTCTCCCGGCTGATCACGCGCATCATCAAGCGGCTGCGCGCCGGGCTCCTCGACCCCGCGGTCGCCTGACGCCCCCGCGCGCGCCTCAGGGCCCTCACGACGATCCCGTCGGCCCGCCCCGGACTCCGCTCCGGGGCGGGCCGACGGGATTTCGCACACCCGGCTCCGGCGACCCGGAGCGAGAGGGTCCTGTGTATCCATTTCTCTCCAGGTCATTCCTGTCACCGGCGATATTTTTCGGTCCCCGGGGAATTCCTTCCCACGCTTTGTTCCGCCCCCGTCGTCTGGGTTAGCCTGCGGCGTATTTTCTTGACGGAAGACCTGTGATCTGCGGGAATCCCATGGACGGACCGGGGGCGTCCGTGGGCCCGGTGCGGTTCCGAGTCCCGTGCCACGGGACTCCAGGGGAGCGGAACGAGGGTGGCCATGACCAGGGCAGCGAGCGGGACGTCCGAACGGACGCCGGGTGAGCAGGAGCTGCGGCAACTGCTGGCCGGCCTCACCGCCGTGCGCGACGGCGACTTCGGCACCCGGCTCCCGGACGAGGCCGGTGGCCTGCTGGGTGACATCGCCACCGTGTTCAACGGCATGGTCGACCAGTTGTCGGTGTTCACCTCGGAAGTGACCCGGGTGGCCCGCGAGGTGGGCACGGAGGGGACGCTCGGCGGGCAGGCGGAGGTGCCGGGGGTCTCGGGCACCTGGGCCGACCTCACCGACTCCGTCAACGCCATGGCCGGAAACCTCACCACCCAGGTCCGCGACATCGCGCAGGTGGCCACGGCGGTCGCCAAGGGCGATCTCTCGCAGAAGATCGACGTGCCCGCCCGCGGTGAGATCCTCCAGCTGAAGGAGACCGTCAACACGATGGTCGACCAGCTGTCCGCGTTCGCCGACGAGGTCACCCGCGTCGCCCGCGAGGTCGGCACCGACGGACGCCTCGGCGGCCAGGCGCAGGTTCCCGGTGTCGGCGGCGTGTGGCGCGACCTCACCGACTCGGTGAACTTCATGGCCGGCAACCTCACCGCCCAGGTCCGTAACGTGGCCCAGGTCACCACCGCGGTGGCCCAGGGCGACCTCTCCCAGAAGATCACCGTGGACGCCCGGGGCGAGATCCTCGAGCTGAAGAACACCATCAACACGATGGTCGACCAGCTCTCCGCGTTCGCCGACGAGGTCACCCGCGTCGCCCGCGAGGTCGGCACCGACGGACGCCTCGGCGGCCAGGCCGACGTGAAGGGCGTCAAGGGCACCTGGCGCGACCTCACCGACTCGGTGAACTTCATGGCCGGCAACCTCACCGCCCAGGTCCGCTCGATCGCCCAGGTGGCCACCGCGGTGGCCAAGGGCGACCTGTCGCAGAAGATCACCGTGGACGCCCGGGGCGAGATCCTGGAGCTCAAGGAGACCATCAACACGATGGTCGAGCAGCTCTCGGCGTTCGCCGACGAGGTCACCCGCGTCGCCCGCGAGGTCGGCACGGCGGGCAACCTGGGCGGACAGGCCACCGTCCGGGGCGTCTCGGGCACCTGGAAGGACCTCACCGACAACGTCAACGTCATGGCGTCGAACCTGACCGGCCAGGTCCGCTCCATCGCCCAGGTGGCGACCGCCGTGGCCCGCGGCGACCTCTCGCAGAAGATCACCGTCGAGGCGAAGGGCGAGGTCGCGGCGCTGGCCGACGTCATCAACACGATGGTCGACACGCTGTCCGCGTTCGCCGACGAGGTCACCCGCGTCGCCCGCGAGGTCGGCACCGAGGGGCGCCTCGGCGGCCAGGCGCACGTGCCCAACGTGGCCGGCACCTGGAAGGACCTCACCGACAACGTCAACTCGATGGCCAACAACCTCACCGGGCAGGTGCGCAACATCGCCCTGGTGACGACGGCGGTGGCCAAGGGCGACCTGTCGAAGAAGATCGACGTCGACGCCCGGGGCGAGATCCTGGAGCTCAAGACGACCATCAACACGATGGTCGACCAGCTCTCCGCCTTCGCCGCCGAGGTCACCCGCGTGGCCCGCGAGGTCGGCAGCGAGGGCCGGCTCGGCGGCCAGGCCGAGGTGGAGGGCGTCTCGGGCACCTGGAAGCGGCTGACCGAGAACGTGAACGAACTGGCCGGCAACCTCACGCGCCAGGTCCGCGCGATCGCCGAGGTCACCGGCGCCGTGGCCGAGGGCGACCTGACCCGGTCCATCACCGTGGAGGCCTCGGGCGAGGTCGCCGATCTGAAGGACAACATCAACTCCATGGTGGAGTCGCTGCGGGAGACCACGCGCGCCAACCAGGAGCAGGACTGGCTCAAGACCAACCTGGCCCGCATCTCCGGCCTGATGCAGGGATACCGCGACCTGGACGTGGTGGCCGACCTCATCATGGACGAGCTCACCCCGCTGGTCGCCGCGCAGTACGGCGCCTTCTACCTCGCCGAGGAGACCGAGAGGGGGACGGAGCTCAGGCTGGTCGGGTCGTACGGCTATCCCGACGAGGACGGGCGCCCCACCCGCATCCCGCTCGGCCGCTCGCTCGTCGGCCAGGCGGCGCGCAGCAGGCGGGCGATCACCGTGGACGAGGTGCCGCCGGGCTACGTCACCATCTCCTCGGGCCTCGGCGAGACGGCGCCGACCGCGCTCGTGGTCCTGCCCATCGTGGTCGAGGAGCAGGTGCTCGGCGTCATCGAACTCGCCTCGGTGACGCGCTTCAAGCAGGGTCACATGACGTTCCTGGAACAGCTGATGGAGACCATCGGCGTCAACGTCAGCACCATCGTGGCCAACGCCCGCACCGACGAGCTGCTGGGCGAGTCGCAGCGGCTGACCGCCGAACTCCAGGCCCGCTCGGAGGAGTTGCAGGTCCAGCAGGACGAACTCCAGCGCTCCAACGCCGAGCTGGAGGACAAGGCCTCCCTGCTCGCGACCCAGAACCGCGACATCGAGGCGAAGAACCTCCAGATCGAACAGGCCCGGCAGGAACTCGAGGCGCGGGCGCAGCAGTTGTCGCTGGCCTCCAAGTACAAGTCCGAGTTCCTCGCCAACATGAGCCACGAGCTGCGGACCCCGCTCAACAGCCTGCTCATCCTGGCCCAGTTGCTGGCGCAGAACCCCTCGCGCAACCTCACGCCGAAGCAGGTCGAGTACGCGGGCATCATCCACTCCGCGGGCTCCGACCTGCTCCAGCTGATCAACGACATCCTCGACCTGTCCAAGGTCGAGGCCGGCAAGATGGACGTGACCCCCGAACGCGTCCCGCTGCGCCAGCTGCTCGAGTACGTCGAGGCCACCTTCCGCCCCATGACCTCGCAGAAGAGCCTGGAGTTCACGGTCAGCACCGCTCCCGGGGCTCCGGCGGACCTGCTCACCGACGACTCCCGGCTGCGGCAGGTGCTGCGCAACCTGCTGTCGAACGCGGTCAAGTTCACCGAGCGGGGCCGGGTCGAGCTGCGGATCGAGCCGGCGGCCGACCAGGAGATCCCCGCGGGCGTGCCGCGGGGCGGCACGATCGTCGCCTTCCGGGTCAAGGACACCGGTATCGGCATCCCCGAACAGCAGCTGGAGACGATCTTCGGCGCCTTCCAGCAGGCCGACGGCACCACGAGCCGCAAGTACGGCGGCACCGGTCTCGGCCTGTCCATCACCCGGGAGATCGCCCACCTGCTCGGCGGGGCGGTCACCGTCGACAGCACCCCCGGACAGGGCAGTACGTTCACGCTCTTCCTCCCGGTGGCGCGGCCCGAGTTCGAGGAGCTGCTGGCCGGCGGCCGGGCGCCCGAGCCGGCACCGGACAAGGACTCCGCGGAGCGCACCGAACCCCGGCACACCGTGCCCGGTTCGGTCGTCCCGGACCGCCGGCGGCGCCGTCGCCTCCTGGTCGTCGAGGAACGGCCGCGGGGCCTGCTGACGCTGGTGGCCGAGAGCGCGGTCGGGGACGTGGCGCGCAGCCGCGACGAGGGCGACGCACGGGAGAGCGTCGATGTCGTCACCGTCGTCGGGGCGCAGGAGGCGGCCGGTGCCCTGGCCGCGGAGCCGTGGCACTGCGTCGTGCTCGAACTGGGCATGCCGGAGGGCGAGACGGCCCGCTTCCTCGAAGCGGTGGAGGGCGACTCGGCCCTGGCGAGCGTGCCCGTCCTCGTCCACAACGGCAGCCGCGTCGACCTCGCGCAGGAACAGGCTCTCCAGTCCCGCTCGGGCGCCCGGTCGCTGGAGTTCCTCTCGAGTCTGGACGAGCTGCGCGAGCGGATCGCGCTGCACCTGTCCGCGGAGCAGCCGGGCGACGTGGTGCCGCTGGTCCGCGCCGAGGAGGCCAGGAACCGGCCCGCGCGGCCGGTCGACAGCGCCTTCCAGGGCCGTACGGTGCTCGTCGTCGACGACGACGCCCGCAACCTCTTCGCGCTCAGCGGGATCCTGGAACTGCACGGGTTCCAGGTACTGCACGCCGAGAACGGCAGGAAGGGCATCGAGACACTGCTGAGCCGGCCCGAGGTCGCGCTGATCCTGATGGACGTGATGATGCCCGAGATGGACGGGTACGCCGCGACCGCCGAGATCCGCAGGATGCCTCAGTACGCCGACCTGCCGATCATCGCGGTGACGGCGAAGGCCATGCCCGGCGACCGGGAGAAGAGCCTGCTGTCGGGCGCGAGCGACCATGTCACCAAGCCGGTCGACACCGAGGACCTCATCGCCTGTGTCCGGCGCTGGCTCGGGGAGTGACATGACGCCCGGCACCCTCCGCCGCGGCGGTACGGCGGGACACCCGCCACTGCCGCCCCTCCCCCGTCCCGCCCCGGATCCCCGCCCGGGGCGTGTCTCGAAAGCAGCGTCGTCCGCCCGGAGGGCGGGGCTCGCGGCGTCCGGTGCCGGGGGCACCTCCCACCCCTTTCGGGCCGTGGGGGCGCATCGCGAGGCGGAGGGTCGCCCGCGTACCGGGCCGTACTCGGGTGATCCCGGCGACGCGGCGTGGGGGTACCCCCTGCTCGAAGGGCTCGGGGGAGCCGTGCCTGGCGTCGCGAGCCGGACGGGACTTTCGGAACACGCCCTAGGAGCGGCCGCACGATGAGCAGTCCTGAGGAAACCGGCGCGAACGCCCCCGATTCCCCGGAGGGCACCGCGGACGCCGGGCGGACCGGCGACCTCCCGGACGTGGCCCGGACGTCCCCGGTGGGCCGTCTCGCGGCCACCGTCGAACGGCTGCGCCGCGAGGTGCGGGCCGCCCAGCTGGAGGCCGACGGGCGGGCCCTGATCGAGCTGGCCAAGGGCATCCTGGTCGAGCGGCTGGGCTGCGGACCGGCCCAGGCCGCCCGCCAGCTCACCGAGCTGGCCGAACAGGCCAAGGTGCCGCAGCTCCAGCTCGCGGTCGAGATCATCAACCAGGCGGCGCACGACCGGCTCTCGGAGGTGACCAGCACCTTCCTCTCCGCCACGGCCGAGCACCCCTCGAAGGACGACGTCCCCGCGGTGCGGCTGCGCGCGGCCGAGAGCGGGGCCCTGGCGGCCGGCGACACCCAGGCGGTGGCCGACTCCCTGCTCCAGCACGCGCTGACCCCGCTCGGGGCGGTCGCGGTGGCCATCTGGGCCGCGGACGCCGACGGTTCGCTCTCCCTGGCGGGCAGCGCCGGGTTCTCGGCGGCGGAGGCCCACCGCTGGCGTTACGTTCCCCCGGGTGTGGCGACGATGGCACGCCGCGCGCTCACCGACCGTACGGCGCGGTGGGCGGACTCGCTGGCCGACACCGGCCTGCCGTCCATCGGGCACGCGGAGCACCCCGACGGCGGGCGGGTCGCGGTACCGGCCGGCTCCGGTGGCCGGATCCACGGCGTCCTGGAGATCGCCTGGCCGTCCGCCCTCGGGCCGCAGCCGCCCCAGGTGGTCCGTCAGGTCGAGGCACTGGCCGAACTGTGCTCGCACACCCTGGAGACCCACACGCTGCCGAACGACTGCCACGACGTGCGGGGGACGGCCGATGTCCGCGAACTGACCGACCTGGTGGACGGACTGCACGATCCCGCCCTGGTCCTGGTGCCCCAGCTCGACGGCCGGGGACGGCTCGCCGACTTCCGCATCCACCACGTGAACGGGCGCTTCCTCGATCCGGCCGGCCGGCCGCGCGGCACCGTCCACGGAGCGCTGCTGCTCGAGGCCTACCCGCTGGCCGCCGGGGAGAGCGGTCTCTTCCAGTGCGTCGAGCGGGTCTACGCCACCGGGGAGCCGTTCCGGGCGCGGCGCATGGATCTGACGGCGCTGGTCGACCAGGTGCCGCTGTCGGCCGTGGCGGACATCAACGTCAGCCGGCACGGCGGGTGCGTGCTGCTCATCTGGCGCATAGAGGACGAGACGGCACGGCTGGCGAGTCTGCTCCAGCACGCCCAGCGGCTCGGCAGGATCGGCGGCTTCGAGGAGAACCTGCTGACCGGCGAGACCGTCTGGAACGAGACGCTCTTCGATCTGTACGGCCGCTCCCCCGCCGGGACCCCGGTTCCGCTGGAGGAGCTGGCCGCGCACGCCCATCCCGACGACGCCGTCGCCATCGGCCGCTTCCTGCGGACCGTGCTGCACCACCGCCGGCCGGCCTCGGCGGCGTTCCGGCTGCAGCGTCCCGACGGTGTGACCCGGCACATCCGCGTGGTGGCCGAGCCGGTGCTCGACGCCGACGACCGGCTGTTCGCGGTCCGCGGGGCCTACCAGGACATCTCGGCGCAGCACTGGACCGAGGTGGCGTTGGCCGTCACCCGCGACCAGCTGGCGCACACCGAACAGCAGGCGCACGAGCGCAACCGGCTGACCCTCCAGTTGCAGCACGCGATCATGCCGCCGGACCGGACGCCGCTCAGGGCCCCGGGCCTCGACGTGGCGGTGCGCTACCGGCCGGCGGAGACCGAGCAGCTCGTCGGGGGCGACTGGTACGACGCCGTCGTGCTGTCCTCCGGCCTGGTCCTGCTGTGCGTCGGCGACGTGGCCGGTCACGGGATAGAGGCGGCGACCAGCATGGTGGTGCTGCGCAACGCGCTGCGCGGACTCGCCGTGACGGGCGCGGGGCCGGGGCAGCTGCTGTCCTGGCTCAACATCGTGGCGCACCATCTGACGGGCGGGGTCACCGCCACCGCGGTCTGCGGGATCTACGATCCGCGCCGGCGCGTTCTGCGCTGGGCCAGGGCCGGACATCTGCCGCCCGTCCTGGTCCGGGACGCGGACGCGGGCCCGCTGCCGCTCATCAAGGGCATCCTGCTCGGTGCCGTCCCCGAGGCGACGTTCGAGGAGGACGAGGTGCAGCTGGAGGTCCACGACACGCTGTTGATGTACACGGACGGTCTGATCGAACGGCGGGACCGCTCGGTGGAGGTGTCGCTGCGCCAGTTGCTGAGCGCGGCCCGTACGACGTCCGGGACCCTGGACCACCAGCTCGACCGGCTCCTGACGTACAGCAGGTCCGACACCGACGACGACACCTGCATCGTCGGCATCCGGGTGGAGTAGGGCCGTACGAATGCGGCCCCGCCGGCAGCCGGGGGGAGTGACTGCCTGCGGGGCCTTGCAGCTCGGGCTTCGCCAGGGGGGTAGCTTCCCGAGCTGTCTCAGGATGCTGCTGCCCCGCTTCTCCGGATGCATGCACACGGGTTTCCGGCCGGTTTTCCCCTCGTATGGACGAGCGGCCGGCTCAGGACCGCCGGCGCAGGGCCCGCAGCAGCGGCTCCAGGGACGCCGTGACGCCGTGGGGAGGCACCCCGGCCTCGTGCAGTGCCCTCGCGCGGGCGGGGTGGCGCGCGTATCCGAGGAAGGGGACGCCCGCCCGGTGTGCCGCCGCGTGGTCCGCGGGCGTGCCGCCGATCACGAGCGAGGCCTCCGGTTCGGCCGCCATGGTGTTCAGGGCGGTCTCCAGGACCCCGGGGCGGGGCGTGAGGGTGCCCAGGTCGGGGGTACGGCCGTAGATGTGCGGGGCGAAGCAGGGGGTGAGACCCCGCGCGTCCAGATACGAGGTGACGGTCCGGGCCGAGGTGTCGGTCGCCACGGCGAGCCGTGCCCCGACCGCCGCCCAGGTGTGGACGAGCGGGTCCGCGTACGCCGTCGGCATCGCGGTGCGCACCGCGTCCAGCTCGGTCCGGCTGAGCCAGGCCTCGAGCCGGGTGGCGACGTCGCTGCCGGGGTGCCGTCCCGCCAGCGCCGTCAGGGCGCGGTAGGGGTCCGCGCGGCCGCGCTCCTCTTCGGTGAGGACGGCGCCGAGGCCTCGTTCCGTCAGCCAGTCCAGCTGGGCCCGGGCGACGGCCGTCGCCGAGGGGCCGGAGAACAGCTGGCAGAGCGGACCGTCGAAGCCGAAGACGACATACCGCGTCCGCGCGATCAGTTCCCGAACATCTTCGATCCGACTCGTCACCACATTGGTCTGTCCAGACCTGGCCGTCACTAAGCGGGCGGGGGCGGGCCGACCGGCGTCAGTGGGCCATGTCCGCGAGGTGCGGGACCACGCGGGTCAGCCGCAGGACGCCCCACAGGACCAGCCCGGCGCCGGTCAGCTCGGGGAGCAGCCACCAGCCCGTGCGGATCGTCTCGTCGAAGAGCGTGACGCCGAGCAGCAGGCTGAGCGTCGCGTCGCCGATGGTCAGCGCGGGCTGCGAGGCGGCCAGGGGGCCGGCCTGGAGGGCGTTCTCCAGCAGCAGGACGGCGGTGATCCCGGTCAGGACGAACCCGTAGGTCTGCCAGGCACCGAGGAAGGCGGTGAACCCGTCGTCGTCGAGCGTGCCCACGGCCGATTTGAGGAGTGCCGCGGTCAGCGCGTTGCTGATGGCGGACGCCGTTCCCAGCACGGCGGCGCGGAAGAGCGGCGGGCGGCCCGGACGGGCGACGGCGACCGCGGCCGCCACCGTTCCCAGGCACAGGACCAGTACCGGGATCCAGCGCTCCATGGAGGCGTCGGACCGTGCTCCCGAGGGGGCGGCCGAGAGGAGGACGAGACCGAGCCCGGCGACGACGGCGGCGACGGCCTGCCAGGCCGCGCGCGACAGCCGACGGTGCAGCAGCGGCACGGCGATCATGAGCGCGAAGGGCAGTTCCAGGATGAACAGGGGCTGCACCAGCGACAGCGGTCCGTTCGCCAGCGCGAGGGCCTGGAAGAGCGCCGCCCCGATCACCCCGCCGATGCCGATCAGCCAGGGCGGCTGCCGGGCCAGCCGGAGGATGAACCGCAGTCCGCCGCCCTCGGTGACGCGGGAGGCCGCCTTGCGCTGGAACGCCGTGCCCATCGCGTTGCTGGCTGCCCCGAGCAGCGCGAACAGCACGGCCAGTCCTGTCACCCCTCCACCATGCCCCGGGACGGAGGTCCGGGCCTCTTCACGGACGCGGGACGCCGAGGGGTGAGACGTCGAGGGTGAGACGCCGACGACGGGGCACCCGCTCCGAGGAGCCCCGTCATCCCATCCCCGTGGTGGCGGGGCTTCGTGCCGCCCGGGTCCGTGAACCGATCAACGTGCGCGACGCCGGGGATGGGAGGAGCGTGGTGGCGAAGGAAGGAGTGCCATGTCCACGAAGGGCGCGTCCGGCCGGCGGGACGACCGCCGCGGATGGCTGCACGGCTCGCCCCCTCCGCGCTGGGTACGGCTGCTCCCGCCGCTCCTGCTGGTGGGCGTCTGCGTGGCGGAGCTCGTCAGCGGCGAACCACTGGACATCGGCTTTCTGCTGGGCGCCATCCCTTCCCTGGCCGTCCTCTCCTACGGACCCGTGGCGACGGCCGTCTTCGGCGCGGTCGTCGTGGTCCTGCTGAACGTCCCCGCGCTACAGCTCAACCATCCGGGCAACGCGGACCTGCTCACCATCGGCTTCATCGCCGTGCTCAGCGTTTTCGTGGCCCTGGTCCGCAGCCGCAGGGACGCGCATCTGGTCACCGTGCGGTCGGTGGCGGAAGCCGCCCAGCTCGCCGTGCTGCCACCGCTGCCCGATCGCATCGGCCCGGTCCGCTGCGCCGGGCTGTACCGGCCGGCGCAGCAGGAGACGCTGGTCGGGGGTGACTTCTTCGACGTGCGGGACGGGCCTTTCGGGGTCCGGGCCGTGATGGGCGACGTACAGGGGCACGGGCTGTCGGCCGTGGGGACGGTCGCCGCCCTGCTCGGGGCGTTCCGGGAGACGGTGCTGGACCAGCGTGATCTGGAGGAGGCCGCGGCCCGGCTCGACCGCAGGCTGGTGGTGGACTCCGCGCCGGTCGATCACGCCGAGCTGTTCGCCACCGCGCTGCTCCTGGAGTTCCCGCCCGGCACCGACATGGTGCGGCTGGTGTCCTGCGGGCACCCTTACCCGCTGCTGTTGCGCGGCGCCAAGGCCTTCGAACTGGACACCGAGCAGGGGCCGCCGCTCGGGCTGGGTTTCTTCGAGCTGTTCCCGCCGAAGGGCCGCTCCGTCGAGCTGGAACCCGGCGACCGGCTGTTCATCGCGTCGGACGGTGTGAGCGAGGGCCGGGACGCCTCCGGCGCCTTCTATCCGCTGCCGGACCGGCTGACCGCTTTCGCCGAGGAGCCCTCGGACGCGCTCGTCGACCGCGTGTGGGAGGACCTCGTCCGGTTCTGTTCCTCGATCGACGACGACGTCTCCGTCCTGGTCCTGTCGCCACGGCTCCGCGGCGAGCGGGGCGAGGGCGAGGAGGAGGGCGCCGACGCGGAAGCCGGCGGCTGAGCGTTCCGCGCCGGTTCGCCGCGGGGTCGAGGGCCGCGTCAGCCCGCCGCGAGGTCGAGCGCCGCGATGTAGCCGAACGTCATCGCGGGCCCGATCGTCGAACCCGCTCCCGCGTAGCTGTGGCCCATGACGGCCGCGCTCGCGTTGCCCGCCGCGTACAGGCCGGGGATCACCGTGCCGTCCGGGCGCAGGACGCGGGCGCGGGCGTCGGTGCGCAGGCCGCCCTTGGTGCCGAGGTCGCCCGGGACGATCCTGAAGGCGTGGAACGGGGGCAGCCACAGCGGGGCGAGACAGGAGTCGGGCAGGATCGAAGGGTCCGTGTAGTAGTGGTCGTAGGCGCTGTCGCCGCGGTGGAAGTCGGTGTCCTTGCCGCCGAGGGCCAGGCTGTTGAAGCGGCTGACGGTGGTGCGCAGGGCGGCGGCGGGGACGCCGATCCGGGCGGCGAGGGCGTCCAGGGTCCATTCCTTGTACGCGGCTCCGGAGGTGTACCAGGAGTCGGGGAACGCGAGCGTCGGGGCGACGTCCTTGAACAGGTAGCGGTTGCGGTAGTTCTGGTCGACGACCAGCCAGGCCGGGATGTCCGGGGCACCGGGGTTCCGGTCGTACATGGTGTGCACGACGTCGCTGTAGGGTCCGGCCTCGTTGACGAAGCGGGCGCCGGCGGCGTTCACGAGCAGTCCGCCGGGCAGGGTGCGTTCGGCGAGGCAGAAGTAGGGCTGGTCGGGCAGCGGGACGGCCGGGCCCCACCAGGCGTCGTCCATCAGGTCGAGCGCGGCCCCGGCACGCCGGCCGGCCTGGATGCCGTCGCCGGTGTTCTCCTTGGCGCCCACCGTCCAGGCGGTCCCGATGGGCTGCCGCTGGAACTCGGCGCGCATGGCCGCGTTGTGCTCGAAGCCGCCGGAGCCTACGACGACTCCGCGCCGGGCCCGGACCAGGCCGGACGTGCCGTTCCGGGTGACCACCGCGCCGGTGACCGCGCCGTTCTCCAGGAACAGGTCGGACAGCGGGGTGTTCAGCCACACCGGGACCTGGGCGGCGAGCAGACCGGCGCGCAGCCCGGCCGCGAGCGACTGGCCCATCGTCAGCGGCTTCTGGCCGAGCAGCGCCGCCTTGGTGCCGCGCGCCAGGCACTCGGTGGCGACGGCCGCGCCCTTCGCGCTCACGGCGGCGAGGGTGAGCCACTTGTAGTCGGCGCTGAAGACGACCATGCCGGCCGGGACGGTCATGTACGCCGGGTTCAGGCGGGCGAGTTCGGCTCCGAGGACGTTGCCGTCGAGCTGGTCGGGCTCCATGGAACGTCCGCCCGCGAGGCCGCCGGGGAGTTCCGGGTAGTAGTCGCTGTACCCCTCCATCCAGCGGAAGCGCAGCGGGCTGTTGGCCATGACGAAGGAGATCATGGCCGGTCCGTGGCCGAGGAAGGCCCGCTGCCGGTCGGCGGGGACGTCCGGCCCGACCACGGCGGCGAGGTAGGCGGCGGCCTTCGCCGGGGTGTCGGGGACGCCGGCGGCGAGGATCACCGGATTGTTGGGGATCCAGATGCCCGCGCCGGAGCGGGCCGCGGAGCCTCCGAAGGTCGCCGCCTTCTCCAGGACGACGCAGCTCAGTCCCTGTTTCGCGGCGGTGAGCGCCGCGGTCATCCCCGCGGCTCCCGAGCCGACGACCACGACGTCGTACGTGCCGAGCGGGGGCAGGTCGGCCGCCGTGGCGGAGCCCGCGGGACCGGCGGCGAGCGCGAGAGCGGCGCCGGTGGCCGCGCCGAGCACCCCGCGCCGTGTGGGGCCGGGTTCCGGGGAGGGTTCGGTACGTCCGACGGGGTCCGCGCTCGGGGACATGGCAGGGCTCTCCAGCGGGGCGGGGGAAGGTGGGGGCGTTGCGTTGCTCCGGGAGCCGACAGGCCCCCGCCGTAACGGTTCTGATGTGGCGTCAGGAATGTCGCGCGAGGGTCTTGTGAAGTCAAGGGCAAGTCGGCCAGAGGTGGCTGATCACCCCAAGATCGGACAGAAGTTACCAACCGGTATGTAGTGACTTGACAAGCCGGTAACAGTAGAACCTGTTCTCACTCATCGAGAGTGAGGAGTGTCACATGAGTGACATCAACCAACACGACAAAGACACCAGGGGTGTTTCGCGTCGACGATTCATAGCTGGAACAGGTTCTATTCTTGGAGCAGTGAGCCTTGCCGGTCGCGCGGTCGCGGCCCCCGCGCGGATCGTCACGGCGGCCTCGCCGATCCCTTCCGGAGCACACGTCCCCGTCCTGGTGATCGGCACCGGATACGGCGGCTCCGTCGCCGCGCTGCGGCTCGCCCAGGCGGGCGTCGACGTGCAGATGGTCGAGATGGGCATGGCCTGGGACACGCCGGGTCCGGACGGCAAGATCTTCGCCAACACCACCAGCCCGGACCAGCGTTCGTACTGGCTGCGCACCAGGACCAAGCAGCCCCTCAGCAACTTCCTCGGCTTCCCCATCGACAAGGACATCCCCCGCTACACCGGGGTCCTGGACGCCGAGGAGATGGGCCAGATCATCGTGTACCAGGGCCGCGGCGTCGGCGGCGGCTCCCTGGTCAACGGGGGTATGGCGGTCACCCCCAAGCGGGAGAACTTCGGCGCGATCCTCCCGTCGGTGAACGCCGACGAGATGTACGCGACCTACTACCCGCGCGCCAACGCGACGCTCGGGACGGGCCTCATCGACCCGGCGTGGTTCGACACCACCGACTGCTACCAGTACGCGCGGGTCGGCCGGAAGCAGGCCCAGCGTTCCGGCTTCCCCTTCGTCTTCGTGCCCGACGTGTACGACTGGGACTACATGAAGCAGGAGGCCGCGGGCACCGTCACCAGGTCGGCCCTGGCCGGGGAGATCCTCTACGGCAACAACTACGGCAAGAAGTCGCTCCAGAAGACCTACCTCGCCCAGGCCGCGGCCACCGGACGGGTCACCGTCTCACCGCTGCACAAGGTCACTTCGGTCGCGCCCGCGGCCGGCGGCGGCTACACGGTCCTGATCGACCAGCTGAACACCACCGGTGACACCACGGCGACCAAGACGGTCACCGCGGACCGGGTGTTCTTCGCGGCCGGGAGCGTCGGAACGAGCAAGCTCCTGGTCCGGCTGAAGGCCACCGGCGCCCTGCCCGCCCTGAACGGCGAGATCGGCCAGGGCTGGGGCGACAACGGCAACGTCATGTGCGGCCGCGCCAACCACCTGTGGGATCCGACCGGTTCGCTCCAGGCCAGCATCCCCTGCGGCGGCATCGACAACTGGACCGCCGGCGGCGCGTTCGCCGAGGTGGCGCCGCTGCCCACCGGCATCGAGACCTGGGCGTCCTTCTACCTGTCCATCACCAAGAACCCCAACCGCGCCCGGTTCACCTGGAACGCCGCCACCGGAACCGTCGACCTCGACTGGCAGACCGCCTGGAAGCAGCCCTCCATCGACATGGCGAAGACCATCTTCGACAAGATCAACGCGAAGGAGGGGACGATCTACCGGACCGACCTCTTCGGCGTGTACAAGATCTGGGGCGACCATCTCACCTACCACCCGCTCGGCGGCGCCGTGCTCGACAGGGCCACCGACAACTACGGCCGTCTGCGGGGCTATTCGGGCCTGTACGTCATCGACGGCGCGCTGATCCCCGGCAACACCAGCGTCAATCCGTTCGTCACCATCACCGCCCTCGCCGAAAGGAACATCGAGAACATCATCGCCGTGGACCTCTAGGACCCGTCGCCCGGACGGGACGGGCCCGGCGCGCTCAATGGGTCGGCAACACGCACACGGCGTCCAGGCCCAGTACGTGGTTGAGCCGGCCGAACGCCAGCCAGGAGCCGATGCTCATGGTCAGCTCCACGATCTCCCGCTGGCTGTACAGCGCCGACATCCGGGTCCAGAACTCCTCGTCCAGACCGTGGTGATCCAGTGCGTACCGCTCGGCGTACTCGGCGGCCAGCCGTGTCCGGTCGTCGAAGGCGTCGGTGGTGCGCCACTGGGTCACCGCGTCCGCGAACTCCTCCTCGACCTTGTGGCCCTCCCGCTCCGTACGCCAGTCGAGGCAGAACAGGCACCCGTTGATCTGCGCGATGCGCAGCCGGGCGGCCTCGAACTCGCGCAGGCCCAGCGTCGTGTGCTCGTACACCGACAGGGAGAAGTTCGCGGCGGCCATACCGATGCCGGGCACCATCTCGCCCCAGACGTAGCCGATCGGTTCCTGTCCCTCGGGGATGTCGATGCGCAGGGTCATGGGTCACTTCCTTCCGAGCCGGCCGACTGCGGGACGCAGCGGGACGTCGAGTGCGTCGTAGAGCCCTGGTTCCGCGTCCACCAGCCAGTCGATCGCGCCGACCAGACGGCCGACCGCGGTGGCGTTCCCGCCGGCGGAGCGGTTCTCGCCCTCGTCGGTGGCCGTGACGGTCACCTCGATGCGCGGGCGCCCCTCGATGATCACCCGGTGGGCGCCGTCCCCGTCGGGCGGCGACGGCCAGTCCGGCGCGGCGGACGCGTGGATACGGGTGATGTGCTCGATGACGATCCGGGGCTCTCCGGCGACGATCCCCTGCACCTCGAAGCGGATGGCGCCCTGGGTACCGGCCGCGAACTCGCCCATGGTGCGGGTGCTCACGGCGTCCGTCAGCGGGCGCCGTTCCACCGTCTCGCGGATGTCGTCGAGTTCGACGCCGAGGGCCCTGGCCATGAGCCGGATCTGACCGCCCCAGACCATCGTCGGCACCGAGGGGGCGAGCATCAGCGGCTCGTAGTCCATCGGCTGCCCCATGCCGACCAGGTACCGTACGGACTCCTCCTGCTCGTACGTGGAGTAGTCGAAGATCTCCTGGCAGCGGACGGCGTCGACCGTGGTGCCCAGACCGCTGATCAGCAGGGGCAGGACGTCGTTGCCCCAGCCCGGATCGACTCCGGAGGCGAACAGGGAGCCGCCGCCCTCGGCGACGGCGGCGAGCACCGGGTCCCGGAACTCCGGCGGGGCGCTGCGGTGGTCGTAGAGCGGGTAGAGGGCGGGCGTGACGACCACCGCGCCGGCCCGGACCGCCCTGGCGATGTCGGCGAGGGCCTCGTCGGGGCGGATGTCGCCGGTGGCCGCGTAGACCACGGCTCCGGGCCCCGAGGCCAGGACGGCGTCGACGTCGTCGCTCGCCGCGACGCCGAGGCCGTGTTCCAGTCCCGCGAGTTCGCCCGCGTCGCGGCCGACCTTGGCGGGGTCGTGGACGAGGACGGCCGCGAGTTTCAGTTTCGGGTGGGCCTCGACGGCGCGGATGGCCGCGCGGCCGACGTTGCCGGTACCCCAGACCACCGTGGAAATCATGCGGCGGAGGGTAGCGAGAGCACCTCGAGGTTCCTATAGCCGTGACCGGGGAGAATTCCGGTACGGAACCGGAACCGGTGTCACCGGGCGGACCACGGCCCCGCCGGAGCCGGGCCACGGCCGTCCGGGGGCGGCCGGTGCGGTTCGGCGGACGGCCCGTGCGGTTCGGCGGACGGCCGGTGCGGTTCGGCGGGTGGCGTCGGCAACAGCCCTTAGGCTCGAAACATGGCCAAGTACTTCGACGTTCACCCGGAGAACCCGCAGCGGCGCATCATCAACCAGGTGGTGGAGATCGTCCGCGGCGGCGGGCTGATCGTCTATCCGACGGACTCCTGCTTCGCTCTCGGCTGCGCGCTCGGCAACCGGGACGGGATCGACCGCATCCGCTCGATCCGGCAGCTCGACGAGCGCCATCACTTCACGCTCATGTGCGAGGACTTCGCGCAGCTGGGGCACTTCGTACGGATCGACAACGCGGTCTTCCGCTCGGTCAAGGCGGCCACGCCCGGCAGTTACACCTTCATCCTCCCGGCGACGAAGGAGGCTCCGCGCAGGCTGCTGCACCCGCGGAAGAAGACCGTCGGGGTGCGGATCCCCGACCATGTCGTCGCGCAGGCGATCCTCGCCGAACTCGGCGAGCCGCTGCTGTCGAGCACCCTGCTCCTGCCGGAGGAGGACAAGCCGCTGACCCAGGGCTGGGAGATCAAGGACCGCCTCGACCACGTGGTGGACGCCGTCATCGACTCCGGCGACTGCGGCACCGAGCCGACGACCGTCGTCGACTTCTCCGGCGGCGGGGCCGAACTCGTACGCCTCGGGGCGGGCGACCCCTCCCGGTTCGAGTAGCCCCGCAGAGCGGCGTGGGGCGGGGGGGGGCCCCCCCCCGGGGCCCCCCCCCGCCGCGGCCGTTGTGGGGGGAATTCCGGGTACTGCCTGTGGGGGGATCCGGGTGCCGAAGGTCAGCTGGTCGTCACGGCGGTGTCGTCCACGACGAAGCTGGTCTGCAGGGAGGAGTCCTCGACACCGCTGAACTTGATGGTCACGGTGGACCCGGCGAACGAGGACAGGTCGAAGGTCTTCTGGCTGTACCCCGTGGCCTTGTTGAGGTTGGAGTACGTGGCCAGCGTGGTCGAACCGGCGGTGACCGTCAGCTTGTCGTACTGCGAGCTGGTGGTGGTCTCCGCGGTGTCGATGTGCAGGTAGAAGGTGAACGAGGCCTTGCAGCCGCTGGGGATGGTCACCGACTGCGAGAGCGTGTCGGTGTGCGTGGAGCCGTAGCCGTCCAGCCAGGCCTTGTACGAGCCGCCGTGGGCCGCCTGGTCGGTGTCGTTGGTGATGACGCCGCTGCTCGCGGTCCAGGTGGTGTTGCCGGACTCGAAGCCGGCGTTGCCGAGCAGCTGCGCCGAGGTGCAGGTGCCGCCGCCACCGGAGGAGCTGACGGTCCAGGTGAAGGACGCGGTGCCGGTCGCCCCGGTGCTGTCCGTGACGGTCACCGTGGTGCTGTACGTCCCGGCGGTGGTCGGCGTCCCGGTGATCGCCCCGGTGGAGCTGCTGATCGACAGGCCGGCGGGCAGGCCGCTCGCGGAGTACGTGAGCGAGCCGCTGTTGGTGCTGCTGGCCGAGATCTGCAGGCTCACCGCGGTGCCGACGGTGGAGGACTGGCTGCCCGGGTTGGTGACGGTCACACCGCTGCTCGGCGGGGTGACGTGACCGCCGACGGCGATGCCCGCGAAGGCGTTCGCCACACCCGCGTACTGGGTGGAGCTGGCGCCGTACAGCGCGGTCGCGGCGTTCAGCGCGGCGGTGCGGGCGCCCGCGTAGTTGGTGGTCGACGTCATGTACGTCGTCAGCGCCTTGTACCAGATCTGCAGGGCGGCGGCGCGGCCGATGCCCGCGACGGCGACACCGTCTGAGGTCGAGCTGTTGTACGTGACGCCGTTGATGGTCTTGGAGCCGCTGCCCTCGGAGAGCAGGTAGAACATGTGGTTCGCCGGGCCCGAGGAGTAGTGGACGTCCAGGTTGCCGACGCCGGAGTACCAGGAGTCGGCGGAGGAACCGTCCTTGGACGGCTTGTCCATGTAGCGCAGCGGGGTGCCGTCACCGTTGATGTTGATCTTCTCGCCGATGAGGTAGTCGCCCACGTCGGTCGAGTTGCCCGCGTAGAACTCCACGCCGGTGCCGAAGATGTCGGAGGTCGCCTCGTTGAGACCGCCGGACTCACCGGTGTAGTTCAGGCCCGCGGTGTTGGAGGTGACGCCGTGGCTCATCTCGTGGCCCGCGACGTCCAGCGAGGTCAGCGCGTGGGTGCTGCTGGTGCCGTCGCCGTAGGTCATGCAGAAGCAGCTGTCGTCCCAGAAGGCGTTGACGTACGCCGTGCTGTAGTGGACGCGCGAGTAGGCGGCGACACCGTTGTTCTTGATGCCGCTGCGCCCGAAGGTGTTCTTGTAGAAGTCCCAGGTCGTCTGGGCGCCGTAGGCGGCGTCGGCGCCGGCGGTCTGGGTGTTGGAACCCGCGCCGGTGCCCCAGACGTCGTCGGCATCGGTCATCAGCGTGCCGGTGCCGGACGTGCCGTTGTTCAGCGAGTACGTCTTGTGGCCGCCACGGGTGGAGTCCGTGAGCTGGTACGTCGAACCCGACAGCGTGGTGTTCAGCGTGACCGTGCCGCTGTACTGGGTGTTGCCGGTGCCGGTCTGGATCCCCTCGTACCGGGTGATCTCCTTGCCGGTGGTGGCGTCGGTGATGACGTGCAGCTTGCTCGGCGTGCCGTCGTCCTGGACGCCGGTGACCACGGTCTCCCAGGCGAGCCGGGGGGTGCCGGTGCCGGCCCAGACGACCTTGCGGGCGCCGTCCGTCGCGGGCTTCTCGGCCTTCAGCGACTTGGCCGCCTTGAGGGCCTGGGCTCCGGCGGTCGCCTTGGTGACGGCGGCGGTGGTGCTCGCGACCTTGATGGCGTGCTTGTTGGCGAAGGTCGTGCTCACCGTGCCGGTGGCCTGCGAGGCCGGCGGGGTGTGGACCACGAGGTCGCCGCCGAGCACCGGGAGACCGGCGTAGGTGCGCTCGTAACGGGTGTGCAGGGTGCCGTCGTTGTCCTTGACGACGTCCTTGACGACCAGCTTCTCCTTCGAGCCGAGGCCCAGGGTGCCGGCGGTCGCGGTGGTCTGCTTCGATGCCTTCGTCAGCAGCGCCGCGTGCTGGGCCGGGGTGAGCTTGGCCTCGAGTCCCCCCGTGCGCAGGGGGGTTGTGTGGGGGGAGGGCTTGGCGACTGCCGGTACCGTCTGTATGCCGACGGTCAGCAGCGCGGCGGAGGCCACCAGGGCTCCGGCCGCGGTCGCCTGACGGGGGAAACGTCTCACTCGTACTCCTACTGCTTCGGCCGCGGTCGGCGGCCGGTGACAGACCGGGCAGACGGGATGTGCTGTCCGGGAAGAGCTGAGCAGGGGCGCGCGGGAACGCGACTGCGGGCAGGCCATGGACGACCCGTCCTACAGGTGTGGGAAGGATCGCACCTTTGACCGAGCCATGACACGAACTCGGGGGCGATCGAGGGTTATCCCTACGCCCGCGCGCCGAAACCCCCGCCGCGCGCCGTGTTCCAGGGCCCGATCCACCGGAGTCCACCGCCCGACGGGGCGATCACCGCACAACACGCCTGGCACGAAGGGCAGTTCACGGCGTCGGCCTCGCGGCACGTGCCGCACGGGTCCCCACCGTGCCGCACGGCACCCGGTTCGCGCCAGACACCGGCGGCACGAAGACCGGACGGCGGCACGAAGACCGGACGGTGGAGCGACGGCGGCGCGCCGGCGGGTACGACCGTGCGGCGGCCCGGTGACGACCGTGTCAGGGCCGGCCCGCTCCCGGCACCTCGACCCGGACGGCGAGCACCCGGCCGGATCCGGGCGTCACCAGTCCGGGCTCCGTCATACCGCGCCACGCGGCGGCCACGACGAACAGCGTCCTCCTGTCGTGACCGCCCAGGACGCAGGCGAAGCCGCCGCGGTCGAGGTCCACCCGGTCCAGCACGGCACCTCCCTCGGCGACGCGCACACAGCACCGGCCCGGCACGTCGGCGTACCAGACCGCGTTCCGCGCGTCGACGCAGATGCCGTCCGGGGTGCCCTCCCCCAGCCCGGCCCAGACACGACGGTCCGACAGGGCGCCGTCCGGACCGATGCCGAAGGCGACCAGGGCGTGCCGGTAGGAGTCGGCGACGATCAGGGTGGAGCCGTCGGGTGTCACGGCCATCCCGTTGGGGAACGCGATGTCGTCGGCCACCTCGCGCACCGAACCGTCCGGGGTGACGAGCGAGACCGAGCCGGGCTCGAACGCCTCGCCCCTCACCGGATCGGACCCGGCCCGGTCGACATAGGCGTTTCCGCGTCCGTCGACCACGATGTCGTTCCAGCCGGGCCGGCCCAGATCCGCGTACGTGGTCAGGGAGCCGCCGGACTCCCGGCGGAGCAGCAGACCGTCCGCCGAGGAGACGATCAGCATGTCCCCGTCGGGGTGCCGGTCGGTGCACAGCGGCAGCGACGCCACCCGCGCGACCACCTCGGTGCGACCGTCCTCCGGATCGAGGGCGACGACCTCGCCCGCGGTCCAGTCGGAGAAGTACAGCCGGTCCCCGTGCCAGCGCGGCGACTCGACCAGCCCGCGTCCCTCCAGCAGCGTCCGCACCTCGCGCATCCCCATCACAGCCTTCGCTCCGGACCGGCCCGGTACCGGTGTCCACCGACCGAACGAACGGGCACCGGCCGGATCGACAGCTCCCGGACCGCCGCACGGCGAAGAAGCGCCGCGGTTCCCGCCGGGCCGCGATGATCGTCGCATCGTTTAATGACGAAGTCGGAGGAATTGTCCTCGATCAGGAGCTGCCCATGTCGGCGTCACAAGCCCCCTCGGCCAGCGGGCGGACCAGGCCCGGGGTCCTGCAGCGGCTGGGCGAGTGGTGCGCCCGCCATTTCGTGATCGTCATCGTGGCGTGGCTGGTCGCGCTCGGCGTGCTCCAGGCGCTGAACCACTCGTTCGGCGGACAGTACTCGGACAACTTCTCGCTGCCGGGCGTGCAGTCCACGACGGGGCTGAACGTCCTCAAGGAGCACGATCCGGCGGCGGGCGGTTACAGCAGCCAGATCGTCATGCGCGACACGCAGAAGCCACTGACCGACCTGAGTTCCCAGATGAGCCAGACCGTCAGCTCCCTGGAGAAGCTGCCGCACGTCCTGTCGGCGCAGAACCCGCTGCCGCCGCCCGGGTCCCAGCCGCCCTCGGGGCAGTCCCAGCAGCAGAACGTCGGACCGCTGTCCAGCGACGGGAAGACCGGCTACATCACGGTCCGCTTCGACGTGCAGCCCTCGACCCTGGGCGACGACTACCTCCACGGCGTGGACAAGGCCGTCCAGCCGCTGCGGTCAGCGGGGGTCGACGTCGAGTACGGCGGCCCGCTGGGCGAACTGGCCCGACCCGCGGCGAACGACAGGATCAGCGAGCTGATCGGGTTCGCGGTGGCGATCATCGTCCTGCTCGTCGGGTTCGGCAGTGTCATCGCGGCGGGCCTGCCGCTGGTGACCGCCCTGGTCAGCGTCGTGGGCGGGCTCGCCATCCTCGGCCTGGTCGCCGCCGCGACGACCTTCGCGACCGTGTCACCCACGCTCGCCACCATGATCGGTCTGGGCGTCGGCATCGACTACGCCCTGTTCCTGATCACGCGCCACCGGCAGAACCTCATCAACGGCGCCGATCCGGTGCGGGCCGCGGGCCGGGCCACCACCACCAGCGGACGGGCCGTCCTCGTCTCGGGCTGCACCGTCATCATCGCCCTGGCCGGACTGTCGGTCTCCGGGGTCACGTTCATCAGCAAGCTCGGCCTCGCGGCGGCCATCACCGTGGTCTCCGCGGTGGCCGGCGCGCTGACGCTCGTACCCGCCCTGCTCGGGCTCATCGGCAGGCGCATCGACCGCTACCACGTGCGCACCCCGGTCGCGGAGACGAACGCCGAGCCCGGGGAGCCGGTCACCGGCACCTGGCACCGCTACGCGCAGCGCGTCGAGCGGCATCCCTGGCGGTTCCTGACCGGCGGCCTCGTCACGGTGTGCGTGCTGGCCATTCCCGTGTTCACCATCCAGCTCGGGCACATCGGTGACGGCGCCGACCCCACGTCGTTCACGGACCGGCGGGCGTTCGACATCATGTCGGACTCCTTCGGCCCCGGCTCCAACGGCCCGCTGACGGTCGTCATCGACCAGACGAACGTGCCCTCGGACAAGCGTTCCGCGCTGGCGTCCCAGGCTCAGAAGACGGTCAGCGGGGTGTCGGGGGCGGCCGTGGTCACCCCCCTGACGGCCACCAAGGACGGAGACGTGCTGGTGGGCACCGTCTACTCCAAGGTGTCCCCGCAGAACCAGGACACCACGGACCTGACGAACCGGCTGGTGGACGACACCCTGCCCGAGGCCGTGGCCGGGTACTCCGCCAAGGGCTACGTCACGGGCACGACGGCCGCCCAGGTCGACTTCCGCAACATCGTCTCGAGCCGGCTGCCGCTCATCATCGCGGTGGTGGTCGGGCTCGCCTTCATCATCATCCTGATCGTCTTCCGCGGGCTGCTCGTCGCACTCAAGGCGGCGATCCTCAACGTGCTGTCCATCGCCGCCTCCTACGGTGTCGTCGTCGCCGTCTTCCAGTGGGGCTGGGGCGGCCCGGCGCTCGGGGTGTCGGGCAAGGTGCCCATCGAGAGCTACGTGCCGATGATGATGTTCGCGATCATCTTCGGGCTCAGCATGGACTACGAGATCTTCCTGCTGTCGCGCGTCCACGAGTTCTGGCTGCGCAGCGGGGACGCCAAGGCGAGCGTCGCGCACGCCCTGGAGATCACCGCCCGGGTGATCACCTGCGCGGCCCTGATCATGATGAGCGTCTTCGCCGCGTTCATCGTCAGCGACAACATCGTGGTCAAGATGCTCGGTCTCGGACTCGCGGTGAGCGTGCTGATCGACGCGACGGTCGTACGGCTCCTGATGGTTCCGGCGGTGATGACCCTGCTCGGGCCCCGTGCCTGGTGGTCACCGCGCTGGCTGGACCGGATCCTCCCGCACATCGACCCGGAGGGTGACCATCCCTAGGGATGTCCACGAGGGCCGGGGCCGCCCCTCGCGCACCCGGCCCCGTCCCCGGCGGCCTCCTGGCGCTCGAGGGAAAACCGCGTGCCCCGGCCCTCGCGGGTACCTAGCATGGCGTGATGCCCCGGATCGAACGCCTCCGTCCCGACCACGCGCCCGCGCTGCTCTCGTTCGAGCGGGAGAACCGCGCCTATTTCGCCGCGACGATCCCCGACCGCGGCGACGCCTTCTTCGACCGGTTCGACGCCGTCCTTCGCGAACGCCTGGACGAACAGGCCACGGGACTGGCCCACTTCCACCTCGTGGTGGACGACGCCGGCGCGGTGCTGGCCCGGATCAACCTGGTCGACGTGGCGCACGGTTCGGCCGACCTCGGATACCGCGTCGCCGAGAGGGCGACGGGCCAGGGGCTCGCCACGGCCGCCGTACGGGAGATGTGCGCCCTCGCCACGAGCGCGTACGGCCTGAACGCCCTGCGCGCTCGCACGACCGTCGACAACGGCGCGTCCCGGACGGTCCTGGCCCGCACCGGATTCCTCGTCACCGGCGACATCGAGCTGAACGGGCGTCCGGGCCTCCGCTTCGCGCGGGACCTCACGGACACCGGCACCGCGCGCCCGGCCGGGCGCGCGACCGGTCAGGAAAGCGGTTCGACGGCCGGGTTGATCGGCGACTGGTAGGCGCCGCTGGCCAGCATCCGGACCTCGCCCGCCGGACTGATCTCGGCGCGCAGGATGCCGGTGGGATCGCTGTACACCGGGTGGCCGCCCGGTCCGTTGGCACTCGTCCGTTCGACGACCACCTCGTCCGTCACCATGCGCGCGTCCGGGCCGGGGTGGGTGAAGGTCAGCCGGTAGCGGTCCACGGTCTTCATCAGGGCCTCCGAGCCGAAGCGATGAATGCGGGCAGATAAATGCAGGCAATGGGCACTATGTCTCCATCATGCGTCCAGTACCCGCGAGTAGTGTCGTCCGCGCCGGACCACCCCGCGAGCCGGACGGCGACCGCTCACCGTGCGTGACGCCCCTCGCCACCGGGCGCCGGGCAGTGTAGACATAGCACATGGTCGGACTATTGGGTCGAACCCGGGCTCAGTCGACCCGCCGCCCCGGTACAGCGCACCACCAGCGTGGGTCACACGACGGCAAGCACGGGCACGGCCCGTCCACCGGACTGCGTTCCGCCCTCGGCGGGCGCAGCGTCGCCGGACAGGTGTTCGTCCTGCAAGTGGTGATCGTGCTGCTCCTGGTCATCGCCGCGGTGGTCGCGCTGGTGCTCCAGGTGCGGCACGACAGCACCCAGGAGGCCCGCAACCGCTCGCTCGCCGTCGCGGAGACCTTCGCCAACGCGCCGGGCACGCGTGCGGCCCTCGGCTCCCCCCACCCCACGGCCCTGTTGCAGCCCAGCGCCGAAGCCGCCCGCAAGGCGTCGGACGTGGACTTCATCGTCGTGATGAACACCGACGCGATCCGCTACACCCACCCCAAGCCCGACCGGATCGGCAAGAAGTTCATCGGGACCACCGCACCGGTCCTGGCCGGCCACTCCGTCACCGAGCAGGTCAACGGGACGCTCGGGCCGCTGGTGCAGGCCACCGTCCCGGTCAGGGCTCCCGACGGCAGGGTCGTCGGCATGGTGTCGGCCGGCATCACCACGAAGAACGTGGGCGGCGCCGCCGACCACCAGCTCCCGCTCCTGCTGGGCGCCGCCGCGGTGGCCCTCGCCCTCGCGACCGCGAGCACCGCGCTGGTGAGCCGGCGCCTGCTGCGCCAGACACACGGCCTCGGCCCGTACGAGATGACCCGCATGTACGAGCACCACGACGCCGTGCTGCACTCCGTCCGGGAAGGAGTGATCATCGTCGGCGCGGAGGGACAGCTGCTCCTGGCCAACGACGAGGCGAACCGTCTGCTCGACCTGCCCGCGGACGCCGAGGGACAGCACGTGCAGCGACTCGGCCTGGACCCGGGCACCGCCGAACTGCTGGCCTCGGGGCGCGTCGCCACCGACGAGGTGCACCTCGTCGGGGAGCGGCTCCTCGCGGTCAACCAGCGGCCCACACACCTGCGCGACGGACCGGTCGGCAGCGTCGCCACGCTCCGTGACTCCACGGAACTGCGGGCGCTCTCCGGCCGCGCGGACATCGCCCGCGAACGGCTCAGGCTCCTCTACGACGCCGGCGTGCGCATCGGCACGAGCCTGGACGTCACCAGGACGGCCGAGGAGCTGACGGCGGTCACGGTTCCCCGGTTCGCCGACTTCGTCACCGTGGACCTGGCCGACGCCGTGCTGAACGGGCAGGAGCCGGACGCGGGCACCGGCCTGCGCCGCACCGCCTCCGGCGGCATCCGCGAGGACGCGCCGCTCTATCCGGTCGGCGAGCACATCGGCTTCGTCCCCACCACGCCCCAGGCCCACAGCCTGCGCACCGGGGAGGCCGTGGTCGAGCCCGATCTCGGCGGCGCCCCGGGCTGGCTGGCCCAGGACCCGCGGCGCACCGCCCGGGTCGTCGACTACGGGATCCACTCCCTGATCACCGTGCCCCTGCGGGTCGGGCCGCTGGTCATGGGCGTGGTCAACTTCTGGCGCTCCGAGAAGCCCGACCCCTTCGACGGGGACGACCTGGCCCTGGCCGAGGAACTGGTCGCCCGGGCGGCGGTCTCCATCGACAACGCCCGCCGCTACACGCGCGAACACACGATGGCCGTGACCCTGCAGCGGAGTCTGCTGCCGCGCACGCTCCCCGACCAGAGCGCCCTCGACCTCGCCTACCGCTATCTGCCGGCGCAGGCGGGGGTGGGCGGCGACTGGTTCGACGTGCTGCCGCTGCCCGGCGCCCGGGTCGCGGTCGTCGTCGGCGATGTCGTCGGCCACGGGCTGCTGGCCGCCGCGACGATGGGCCGGCTGCGCACGGCGGTCCACAACTTCTCCGCGCTCGACCTGCCGCCCGACGAACTGCTCGCCCTTCTGGACGAACTGGTCGGGCGTATCGACCAGGACGAGCTCCCGGAGGACAGCAGGGCCGCCGTCACGGGCGCCACCTGTGTGTACGCCGTCTACGATCCGACGACCCGGCGCTGCACCGTCGCCCGCGCCGGACACCCGCCGCCTGCGGTGATCCGTCCGGACGGCAGCGTCGATTTCCCCGACGTACCGGCCGGTCCGCCGCTCGGTCTGGGTGGTCTGCCCTTCGAGACGGCCGAACTGGAACTGGCGGAGGGCAGCCGGCTGGTGCTCTACACGGACGGCCTGGTCGAGGACCGGAAACGGGACATCGACGTCGGGCTCGAACTGCTGCGCACGGCGCTGGCCGGAGCCGACCGCTCGCCGGACGACATCTGCCAGGCCGTTCTGAACGCCCTGCTGCCGGCCCGGCCGAGCGACGACATCGCCCTGATCGTGGCACGCACCCGTGCCCTCGGCGCCGACCGGATCGCCTCGTGGGACGTGCCGCCCGAACCGGCCGCCGTCGGCGAGGTGCGTGCCTCGGTCAGCCGGCAGCTGGCGCGGTGGGGACTCGACGAGATGGCGTTCACCACGGAGCTGATCCTCAGCGAGCTGGTGACCAACGCGATCCGCTACGGCAACGGGCCCATCGAGGTCCGCATGCTGCTGGACCGGGCGCTGATCTGCGAGGTCTTCGACGGCAGCAGCACCTCACCGCACCTGCGGTACGCGGCGACGACGGACGAGGGAGGACGTGGGCTGTTCCTGGTCGCCCAGCTCACCGACCGCTGGGGCACCCGCTACACGCCCGGGGGCAAGGTCATCTGGGCGGAACAGCCGCTGCCGTGAGCCCGGCCCGAGCGGCCACCGTCCCGAGCCGGCCGGGCGGGCAGGGTGCTCGGGCGGGGCGGGGCGGGCAGGGTGCCGGCGCGGACGTGGGTGGTCAGCCGGGGGCGGACGGGCCGTCCCTTCCGTCCGGCTCCCCCCTCGGGGCCGCGCCCGCCGACGCGCCCGCCTCGTCACCGGCCCCGTCCACGGGTGTCATCGCGGCGGCGCCTCCCTGGAGCCGCTCCAGGTCGGAGGGGCGCACCTGGATGACGATCAGGGCGACCAGCGCGGCGACGACCGCGAAGGCGGCGGCGGCGACGAACGCTCCCGTGATGCCGGACGTCAGTACCTCGCTGCTCCAGGGCGGCGGCAGCTGTCCCGTCCTGCGGAACTGCAGTTGCTGTGCCGGGGTCGCGGTCGACAGGAAGTTCTTGACCTGGTCCGTCGCCTCGTTGCGGCTCGCGGTGCCGAAGACCGTGACCAGCACCGACAGGCCGAGGGATCCGCCGACCTGCTGGGTGGCGTTGAGGATGCCGGAGGCGGCGCCCGTGTCCCTGGGCTGCACCCCCGACACCGCCATCAGGGTCAGCGACACGAACTGCAGGCCCATGCCGAACCCGAAGACGAGGGTGGGTCCGAGGATGCTGCCGAGATAGGTGCTGTCGATATCGGTCAGCGTCAGCCAGCCCAGACCCAGCGCGGCCAGGATCGCGCCCACGACCATGAACGGTTTGGGGCCCCACCTGGGCAGGAAGTTGGACGCGACTCCCGCGCCGATCGCGATGATCACGCTCACCGGAAGGAAGGCGAAACCCGCCTTGAGCGGGCTGAAGCCGAGGATGTTCTGCACGAAGAGGGTCAGGAAGAAGAACATCCCGAAGATGGCGGCGGACAGGCTGAGCATCATCGCGTAGACGCCCGAGCGGTTGCGGTCGCGGAACATCCACAAGGGCGTGATGGGCTGTCTCGACCGGCGTTCGACCGCGATGAACGCGATCAGGAACACCAGCGCGGCGCCGAAGGCGGCGAGCGTGAGGGGGTCGCTCCAGCCCTCCTCGGACGCCCGGATGAAGCCGTAGACCAGCAGCACCATGCCCAGCGTGGAGGTGATGGCGCCGAGGAAGTCGAAGTGGCCCGGATGCCGCTCGGATTCCCTGATGTAGCGGGGGGTCGCGAGCACGATCAGCAGGCCGATGGGGACGTTCACGAAGAACACCCAGCGCCAGTCGAGCCATTCGACGAGGACACCGCCCGCGAGCAGCCCGATCGCGCTGCCGCCCGCGGAGACGGCGGCGAACACGCCGAACGCCCGGTTGCGCTCCGGGCCTTCACGGAAGGTGGTGGTGATGAGCGACAGTGCGGTGGGTGAGGCGATGGCCCCGCCGACACCCTGCAACGAGCGGGCGGCGAGCAACTGCCAGGCCTCCTGGGAGAGTCCGCCGAGCAGCGACGCGAACACGAAGAGCAGCACGCCGGACATGAACATCCGGCGTCTGCCGAGGATGTCGCCGGAGCGTCCGCCGAGCAGCAGCAGACCGCCGAAGGTCAGCGTGTAGGCGTTGATCACCCAGGACAGGTTCTCGGTCGAGAAGCCGAGCGAGGTCTGGATGTGCGGCAGGGCGATGTTCACGATGGTGATGTCGAGGACCACCATCAACTGGCACGAGGCGATGACGAGGAGCGCGATACCACTGCCTCGGCCCCGCTGCGGGGATTCGGCAGACTCGGAGGATGTCACGTGATCGGCCGTCATCGGGGAGGGCCCTGCATCGCGGGTCGGCGGTGAACGCGGACGTTCACTCCATCGACGTTAAGCCTGCCCGCCCCGCCCCACCAATCGATCAACGGACCGGTGCCGGGCGTGCCGGGCAACAGGCCGCGCGGGGCGTCGACTTGATGACCGAGCGGGTTGTCCTGACCGACGGCCCGGGAGGTCGTACGCTCGAGGCGGGGATCGCGCCGTCCAATTCGTCCAGTTCACCCGGGGGAGGGTATCCGTGTCGCAGCAGTCGGGACATGTCGTGGTGACCGGGGCCTCGGGACTGGTCGGTTCGGCGATCGTGCGCCGTCTCGGAGCCGCGGGCCGCCCGGTCACGGGTGTCGACCGCGTGCCGTCGCCCGACACCTCCGTGGTGGCGGACCTGCGCGACCCCGCGGCGTGGCGCCGGGCACTGTCCGGGGCCGGTGCCGTCGTCCACACGGCGGCTCTGCACGCACCGCACGTCGGTGTACACCCGGACGACGAGTTCCGCGAGATCAACGTCGGGGCGACCCGGGACCTGTTGGACGCGTCGGCCGCGGCGGGGGTGCGCCGTTTCGTGTACACGAGCTCGACCTCGGTGTACGGGCACGCCCTGGAGCCGACGGACGAGGCGGTCTGGGTCACCGAGGACGTCACCTGCCGACCGCGCGACATCTACGACGAGACGAAACTCGCGGCCGAACGCCTGGTGCTCTCCACGGCGGGCACGATGAGCACGGTGTGTCTGCGCATCGCCCGGTGCTTCCCCGAACCACCGGCGGTCCGGGCCCGCCACCGGCTCCACCGGGGTGTGGACGTCGCCGACGTGGCCGAGGCCCACCTGCTCGCCGTCCGCGGCCCCCGGGAGGCGACCGGAGTACTGAACATCGCCGGCCCGTACCCGTGGCGGGCCGAGGACCGGAAACAGCTGTGGCACGATCCGGCCGCGCTCATCACGCGGCGGCTCCCCGAAGTGGCGGCGGGTTTCGGCCGGCTCGGATGGACGCTGCCGGTGTCGATCGACCGGGTGTACGTGTCGGCACGGGCCGGCGCGGTGCTCGGCTACCGTCCCCGTCACGGGGTGACGGCGCTGTTGGCCGAGGCCCGCGCGGGCGGCTGACCACCGTCGTGAAGGGTGCCGAGGAAGGGCGGCTCCTCAAGGCCGATCGGGGAAAGGGAGCTCTTCGAGGTCATCGGCCCGACAGCGTTCACCTCGGCCGATACCGGCACGCAAGGTATCGGCCGACGACCGGCGTTCGGCCGCCGGAGCCGCCGATGCACCTCAAGCGCGCACGAGCCCGTGTCCAAGAGGACCACGAGCACGATCCGAACCTGCCACGCTGTGTCAGCGCGTGGACATGCCGCTACTTCATCGCATGTCGCCGAGGGCTCGACCGTCGACTGCATCGCGCGACCGCAGTCGGTCAAGAATGCGCCGGGCGTCCTACGGTGAGCCGTCACCGGGTGCTCGCCGGTGGAAGCCGCCGTGCTCGCCCGAGCCTGTTCGAGGCGGGCCGGACCAGGTGCCCATGGAGCGGCCCGCCTCGCACGCGTACACCGTCCCCGTCGAGGGCCGGTGACGGCACGCACGCTCGAAAAGCGTTTCGCCGACGCGGAGGAGGTCCGTAGAGTGCCCCCATGGTGACCGCGACTGTCCGTGAGTGGAGCGACGAGGAAGGGTGGGGCGTGCTCGACTCCCCCGAGACTCCCGGCGGCTGCTTCGGCCACTACTCCGACATCCAGGCGGCCGGTTTCCGCACGCTGTCGCCCGGACAGCGGGTGGACCTCACCTGGGAGGCTCCGGGCTTCAAGCAGGACGGGTACGACTACCGAGCGCTGAGCATCGTGCCCCGGCCCGCCTGACACCCGCTCCGGTCCCGGAACCGGCCGCCGCACGGCCGATGAAGATCGACCGACCGGCCTCCGGCCGCGGACGGTTGTACGATGCGCTGGCCGGCCAACAGGCCCAGCCGGAAGGGAAGTTCGGTGGGGCATCCGTTTCGCTTCCCTGGGGGTCGTATGAGCACCACCATCAGACGTGTCACCACTGTCGGCCTGACCTGCGCCCTCGCGGGAACCGCGTTCGCAACTCAGCCTGCGCCGGCCGCGGCCGCTGACGAGATCACGGTCGACAAGGTCGTCATCAACGGAGGCAAGCCGGTGGTGGTCGGCACGCATGCGGTGGTGAAGTTTCCGATCGCCGTCACTGCGACCCACTCCTCCGGCGTCTACCAGGCCAACGCGACCCTGTTCAGCCCTTCGTACGCCGTTGTCCACACAGACGGGGGCCAGTTGCTCGACTGCGCGGAGACGAAGCCCACGACGACCTGCACCGGCTCCTACACCGTGGACCCGATCAAGGTGTTCACCCAGGACAGCGGCCCCGCCGGAACGTGGAAGGTCCACCTCCACGTCGACGCGTGGGAGAAGACCTACGAAAACCAGGACAAGTACACCTTCGCACTGCTGCGCGCCGCCAGGCTCACCGCCAACGCCACACCCGAGCCGGTGAAGAAGGGCAAGACGATCACGGTGAAGGGCACGCTGACACGGGCCGACTGGGGCACCGACAAATACGTCGGGTTCAAGGGACAGCCTGTGAAGCTTCAATTCCGCAAAAAGGGTGCCGGCACCTACACCACCGTCAAGACCATCACGAGCGGCAGCGGCGGGGCCGTGACCGCCACAGCCACCGCCGGCTCCGACGGGTCCTACCGCTTCGCCTTCGCACGCACCGGCACCACCTCCGCCGTCAACGCGAGCGGCGACTTCGTCGATGTCCGCTGAGGAGCGGACGGCATCGAAAGTGGAGCGGTGCGACTCTCCAGAGCATCGCCAAGGGCTCAGGCTTCGGCTGCACCTGTGTCCGTAAGCGGACGCTGCCTTGCAAATGGGCCGGACCAGCAGGAACTCCCGCCTTCGGGTCCCTCGCCCGGCTCACTCAAGTCTTGCTGACGCGGTCGTGACTTCGCTGGCCAGGCGACAAGCCAAGATCGTGGGATCTCTTGGCGCTGCGCGCAACACCTCCGCGAATGCAACCTTCCGAGCTCTCGTCGCCAACCTTTGACGCGCAGGTCGGCGCCCTGGGGTTCGTCCCTTGCCAGGTCTTCCAACGCTGCACGGATCGCCCTGAGGTTGTTCAGGCGGAGGGCGGTGTCGGGGTGGTCGGGGCCGAGGGCTGCCTCGGTGATGGCCAGCGCCCGCTCCTCCAAGCGAACCAACCTTGCTTCCACGACGCCAGGCACGACTCACCCAGTTCCGACGATCCTGTACCAGAGCGGGGCCTCATCCCCCAGACCACTCCCCCGGTACTTGGAAGCGGTACCGCGATCGCCTGGGTCAATCCCGGTCCACAAGGTATTGAGACACCGACGCCCCAGTTCACGTGAGACCGGCGAGGGGGGCGCTGGGTTGCCAGGAGACGGGCAGGACGACGTCGACGCCGTCACGGCGGGCCAGGGGCAGCAGTCGGCTCATGGTGGTGTCGAGGTCGTCGAGCAGGTAGGGCATGGGACGCAGTGGCCGGTCGAGACCGAGGAAGAAGTCGTCCCAGTGCACCAGGACGACCCGCCTGGCCCCGGTCGCGGCCACCACCTCGTCCCAGTAGGTGTGCAGGAACTCGGCGGGCTGTTTTCCCAGCGTGCCGACGCCCAGGTAGATGACGTCCGCCTGGTGACCTCGCAGCGCTCCGGGCCGGTAGTTGGCGCTGGCTTGCAGCAGCACGCGGCCGTGGGGGTGGGTGACGAGCACGGAGTAGGCGCTGCCGGTCTTCCAGGCACCGGCGCGCGCCGGCGGGACCAAGGGCTGGTCGACGGTACCGGGGTAGTGGTCGCCCGGGCTGTGCACGGAGTCCAGGAAGGTCAGCGTGAAGCCGCCGTAGGTCGCGGTGTCGCCGTCGCCGACCACCCGCAAGGACGACTCGGGGACCCCCAGGCCGCGCCCGATATTGGCGGTGGACTCCGACCCGACCAGCTCGGCGCCGGTCTCCAGCGCCCACACCGGTGCGTCGAGGGCGTGGTCGTAGTGGGAATGCGCGCACACCACGGCGGCGAGGGTGTCCACCCGCAGGCGCTCGATGGCGGCACGGACCAGCGCCCGGTTCGGGGCGATCCTGCCCATGGCTACTCGCAGCATCCCCGGGCGGGTGACGAACCCGTCACTGAGCACCGATGTCCGCCCGTCCGACAGCAGTACCGAACTGGTGCCCAGGAAATGAGCACTCAGCCCTTCACGGTGCGCTGCGGTGTGCTGTTGGTAAGGCAGGTAGGACCGCAGACTCGGGCGGCCGATCGGCACCTTCATACGAGCATCCTCGAACCCCGGGTACGGGAGTACCACCTCCGGACCTCGTGGGCCCTGTCACAAACGGTCCGTTCTGCAAGACCCGTTCAGCACGCGCTGTGGAGCCGCCGCAGGGCCCAGACTTCTTATCGGAGCTTCTTCCTACCCATACCTGGTGGCTTGTCATACGGCTTTCGAATGGGGCCGCAGCAAGCGACGGCCCACGAGTAGAGACCTGAACACGGAGTGCCCGGTCAGAACATGCCTCCGGTGAGGGGGCTCGGGCTCCGAGACGGCGGGGCACCCTTCGCGAGTGCCCCGCCGAGTGTGGTGGGCGCGGGGAGTTCGCATCCCGTCCGCCATCGCCCCGGGCGGAGCCGAGCAGATGGGATGGGAGCTGGGGTGAGTGGTGGGTTGGGGCGCGAGGTGACGAAGCCCGTAGGAAACCGCTTGGCACTCCAGCTGTAGAGGGCTCTTCCGCTGGTGAAACTCACGTTTTCCGCGGCTTTCGTGGCCTGCCCCAGCTGCCGTTCGGCCGGTTCCGGTCTCGGGCCAGCATCGCCGCGTCGAACTGAGCTTTGCTGGTCGTCTCTCGTGGTTCAGGTACGAGTGTGGTGGCAGTCGATCGCCACGGGACAGCCGAGGCCCAGCCGACCAGGGGCATGGTCTCGTCGTAGTGCGGAGCGAACTGCGCGACGGTGATGCCGGGCATCTGATAGTTCAGGCTGCGGACGTGTTCGATGAACGCTTCGGCCAGCGAAACGTGGTGCGTTTCCACGTAGTGCGGGAAGTCCTGGCGCCACAGCCACGACCCGTCGGTCACCAGGGAGGAGCATCCCGGGGAGTGCCGGTGGGCGGCGCCGGTGATGACATCACGCCCGGCTTCCATGACGTCGACAAGGTAATGGCCGGCGTCGAGGTAGGCGACCAGATGCGCCTCGTCCGGCTCGCCGACGGGCCGGACGGCGTCGTGTATCGATCCGTTCGGCCGGCCGGGGCGGTTGTCCAGCTCGTCGTAGAAGCCCAGCAATCCCAGCACCGGGTCTCCTTCGGCGAGTCTCTTCCAACCCGCTGGCACTCGCAGGTGCGACCACCATTGATCATCGGCGTGTGAAGACGAACGATCACGCGGTGGCCGCAGGTCCCAGCTTAGACGCTGCCCACCCACAGTGACTTTTCGCGGAGAGGCCCTGACGGTCCGCGCGCTTCAGTGGCACTGCTCGCTGTTCTTCACCGGTCGGCGGAACGCGTCTCTGATACGCCACCACAGCTCGCGGGCGCGCGGGGTTTCGGTGGAGTAGCCGTTGCTCAACCAGATGCTGTCCACACTGCGGCCCAAGGGGGTGCCCTCGGGTGAGTAACGCGTGGGGGGCTGTTCAGCCATGTGCTTCTCCTACGGATTCGAAAACCGGGTCCCGCATCCCCTGCGCAGTCCATTGTCGGAGCGGGTCTTCGGGCCCCGGCCCGGGGACCCCGCTCTCACCTGGCCAGCCGCCCCAGCAGCAATGACACCAAGAAGACGCCAAGGGCCGCGGCCGGAGCTCGTGATCAACCTCCCGTCGCCCGGTCTCTGGGACGCGGTGGAGCGGCTCGCCCCGCTCACCGGAGCAGCCCCCGTGCCCGCCGCCAAGCGGGTACGCGGCTACCGCTACGAGCCCGACAAGTTCACCGCCGCCGGCCTCACACCCGTACCGTCCGAGACGGTACGCGCCCCGCGCGTCACCGAGTGCCCGCTCATCTTCAACTTCCGCCACTATCAGGGCCTCGCCCCCGAACTCGGCCACTGCTTCACCTCGGAGACACCCACTGGGCGATGACCGGCGGGTACGACTCGGACCGATCACCCACAAGCGGATGACCAGCACCTTTCACCAAGAGCATCTCGATGCCGCCCAGGCAGGAAACGGGCGTCTCCCGGACTCATCAACACCGGTCATCCGCGGAACGAGGTGCCTCCCGAGCCCGTCGACGAGTGACGTCACAACTGGGTTCTGGCACAGATCTTGGGGAGCGGTCACAAAGCGTCAGTGGTCGGGTCACCCGGGGAGATTCCGCCAGGCGACCCGACCACTGAACACCGGCTTCTACAGGGGGTTGTCCCGGAGCCACGTCAGGACCTGGTCTGCGTGTTCGCTCGGGGGGAAGACCGGATAGAAGACGTGCTCGATCACGCCGTCGCGGACGATCAGAGTCAGCCGCTTGTAGAGCGTCAGCCCGCTTGTCCCGAACGTGGGCAGATCAAGTTCCTGGGCCAGGTTCCGTGCAGGGTCCGAGAGCATCTGGAACGGCAGGTGGAGCCGCTCGACTACCTCACGCTGGTAGTCGGTCTCCTGGCTGGAGAGGCCGAACACGCCGTCCGTGCCGGCGGCGAGAAGATCCTGGTGGTGATCGCGGAAGCCGCATGCCTCGGGGGTGCAGCCGCGCGCCCCGGGAATCGAGTCCCAGCCGTCGGGCAGGTCGACGCCCGGCCGTCCGGTGAGCGGGTAGACGTAGATCACCGTGCGGCCCGCGCCGAGCGCGTCGAGGCGGACGGCTGTGCCGCCGGTGGCCTGGAGTTCCAGGTGCGGCACCTTCGTGCCAAGCAGATGAGTAGCCGCGCCGTCGTCCTCGGGGACGGGCAGGTCGGCGGGCACGCTCGTGTAATCAGTCATCAGGTCTCCTCCTTCGTCGGCCGGTGAGAGACGGCTGCCGCGGTGGGCGGCCTGTTGCAGGTGCGCGACCAGTACCGCCCGGCGGGCGGTGAGTCCCTCGATCCGCTGAGTGAGCTCGTCGATCGCGTCCCGGTAACCGGCCAGCGAGGCCGGGCAGTCGTCGGCGTGCTGGTGGCCGGCCGTGAGGCACTCCAGAAACGGGCGGGTGCGCTCAACCGGGATTCCGAGACTGCCGAGCGCCCGGATCTCCTGCGTGAGTCGTACGTCGTGCTCGTTGTAGTCCCGGTAGCCGTTGGCCAGCCGCCCGGGCGTGAGCAAGCCCAGCGATTCGTAGTAACGAACCGCTTTCGTCGTCACACCCGCCCGGCGGGCCAGCTCACTGATCTGCATGCCTCTCACCTCGAAGAACGCTAAACCTTGCCCTTGAGGGTAAGGTCAAGCCGCCGCGAGGATGTTCCCCCTCCGACCGTGCTCTGCCACCGGAATCTCAATCCTGCGGATCAGCATCAGGTACTACTGGAGCAGGATCATCTTGCGGAGCAGTGCGAATCCGGCTCGTCCATAGAGCTGCCTCTTGATCTTCTTGATGCGGTTCGCGGCTCCTTGGGTGCCGCCGGAGCTCCATTCCAGGCTGAGTCCGGCCGTCACGACATCCAGGTCGCGAAGCAGGTGGAGCGCGAAGCTGGTGAGGCCGGGCAGTTGGCCGGCGTCGACGGCGTCGATCCAGGTGGGGAGCGCAGAGTGGCGATGTGCGCGCGGACCATCCGGTAGGTGACGGGGGCGTGCCCGGCGAGCAGTTCGCGGTGCAGCTGGGTGGCGCTCGTGCATCCCTGGGCGAACGGCTCGGCGAACGTGCGGCGCACGCAGTCCTCCGATCCGCAGATGAAACGCCGGGCCGTCAGCGTGATCACGACACTCTGCCCGCTGAGCGGGAGGTCCTTCAACCTGCGCTGACAGCAGTCGTGGACCCGGTTCGAGAAGCCACCGCAGTCCGGACATGCTGCCCCTGTCTCGCGGCCTCTCCCCACCACATCAACCGCGCAGAAGGCAACGGTCACCGCCTCGACATCCACGTCGTCGATCCCGTCGAACACCAGCGAGTCCCAGAATGCTGCATCGGCCTGCATGATCAGCACCGTCACCGACCACAGCCGATCGCGGCGGAGACAAAGAGAGACCTGACTGAGCGTCACCCCCTCTTGTCGGGCGGTGGGCGTACGCCGTCTCATGGGAACTCGCCCCAGGATTTGTGCCAGAACCCACAACTACTCGATAAAGCCACACGTCATATCCGCCGGTCAGCCGCGTGCCCGCTGCTTGGAAGCGGTACCGCATGGCCTGCCCCATGCCCATCAGGCGGTCCCGGGTGAGCACGATGCCCGCGATCGTCATCGACAGGCAGGAGAAGAACGCCGAACCGAGCACGACCACCACGGCCTGGAGCAGCGCCTTCACCCCGGCGGCGAACGCCTTGCCGGTGATGAGGGCGGAGCGGGGCGTGGGGGTGACGAGGAGTTTGGCGAGGATCCCGGCGTCCCGCTCCCAGATGGTCATGATGCCGTAGAAGATGGCGACGAACATGGCGGACTGGGCGATGATGCCGGGCGCCAGATAGTCGAGGTAGGGGATCCGGCCGGTCGGGATCGCGTGGATCCGGGTGAACGTCTCACCGAAGATCAGCAGCCAGAGGGCCGGCTGGATCGCCCGGGTGTACAGCTCGGTGCGGTCGTGGCGGAGCTTCTGGAGTTCGACCGCGCACAGGGCGGGCAGCACGCGCCAGCCCGTCCGCGCCCTCGGCGGGACCACGAGCAGGTCGAGACTCCCGGGGCGGACGCTCTCAGCCGACCCGGGAAGCGGTACGGCGGGTGCGTCGGACATCGCTGAAGTCTCCTGATCGGTCGTCGAGTCCACTGCCGGCGACGTCACGGAAGACGTCCTCCAGGGTGGGCGGTTCACCGTCGCCGGTGTTCCCGCGGCGCTCGCCGAGGCCTGCCCTCAGCTCCCTCGGTGTGCCGAGCGCGCGGACCCGGCCGCGGTGCATCAGCGCGACCCGGTCGCAGTACTGGTCGGCCTCGTCCATGTAGTGGGTCGTCACGAGGACGGTCATGCCGGTGGCGGCCCGTACGGCGTTGATGTGCTCCCACACGCCGGTGCGGGCGATCGGGTCGAGGCCGATGGTCGGCTCGTCCAGGATCAGCAGCCGCGGTGCGCTGACCAGCGCCTGGGCGAGTTCCAGGCGGCGGACCATGCCTCCGGAGTACGTCTTGGCGAGCCGGTCGGCCGCGTCGGTGAGGCCGACCGCGTCGAGCGCCTGGGCGACACGGACCGCGCGCTCGCGCCGGGACACGTCGAAGACGCGGGCGAACAGGGTCACGTTCTCCCTGCCGGTGAGTCCGGAGTCGGCGGACAGCTGCTGCGGCACGTACCCCAACAGCCGTCGTACGGCCATGCGTTCACGGGCGGCGTCGTGTCCGAAGACACGGACCCTTCCGGGGGACCGGCAGCAGCGTGGTGATGCACCGGAGCGCGGTCGTCTTGCCGGCGCCGTTGGGCCCGAGCAGTCCGAACACCTAGCCGTCACGGACGGCGAGGTCGAGACCGTCGACGGCGGTCGTCTCACCGAAGGTGTGGACGAGTCCGGCGCAGGACACGGCGTCCGGGGCGTTCGCCTCGGTGCCCTCGTGGCCGCTTCCGGCGGCCGGGGCTCCCCCGTCAGCGGCCTCCGTGCCGACCGCGTGGGCCCGGGGCGGCGTCCGGGCGGTCTCCGCGGGGTCGCCGTCCCGGACAGCCTCCGCCCGTTCGGGTGCCGGGTTCCCCGGCCGGGCGGGTTCCGGCCGTCCGCTCCTGTGCCGCGTCATGTCTCCTCGGCCTCCTCGTGCAGGTTCGCCGCCAGTTCGCGCAGGGCCGGAAGGGCGGCCTCCAGGGCGGCACGGTCGGCCGTACCGAGACGGGCCACCTGGCCGCGTACGAGCACCGCGCGCCGCTGCCGCCAGTCACGCAGCCGGGCGTCGGCCGCGGGCGTGGACAGCAGCCGCGCGGCGCGGCGGTCGGCCGGGTCCGTCTCGCGGATCAGATAACCGTTCCCGACCAGCCGGTTGACCAGCGTCGAGACCGAATTGCCCGCCAGGTAGAGCTCCTTGGCGGCTTCCGACACACCGATGCCCGGCCGGTCGACGACCAGTCGCAGCAGGTCGACCTCGGCACCGCGCAGGCTCGGTCCGGTCGTACCGCCGCGCAGCCGCCGCCTGATCAGACGTTGCAGCCCGGCCAGGGCGTCCGCCAGCGCCTCGGGGAAATCCTCCGACTCGAACTCGGGCTCCGGCTCCGGCTCCGGCTCCGGCTCCGGCTCCGGCTCCATGTTTCGACATTACCTCTGTGTCAGAGGTAATTCGGGAAAGGGAGGGTCGATTCGGGAGGGGAGAGCGAAGAGGTCACGCGCCGCGATCGGGCACGGCGATCGGAACGGCGGCCGGGAGCATGGCCATGGCGGTCGCGCGCGAGCGGACCTCGGGCCGGGAGGCGCTTCCCCGACCGGCGGCGAGACCCAAGGTGTGCACCTCGATTCGGGGGGGTAACCGTTGACCTGCTCACCGGCGTGCCCCAGCGCCGGCTGGATCCCTACGGGTCAGTTCCAACTTGGAGGTAACCGTGCCGGCCGAACAGGCTCCTGTGTCCATCGACGCGACCTTGTACGGCGAGGGCATCGCCCTGGTCACCGTCGCCGGGGAACTGGACGTCGAGACAGCCCCCGAGCTGCACGACCGACTGGCCGACCAGGTACGCGGCGGCCGGCGGCACCTGCTGCTCGACCTGTCCGCGGTCCCCTTCATGGACTCCTCCGGCATCAACGCCCTGCTCAAGGCCCATGACACCGCCGGCCGCGCGGGAGGCGGCGTGTGCCTCGTGTCCCCGGCGCCGGCCGTCCAGCGCGTCCTGGACCTCACGGGCGTCAGTCTCGCCATCGCCTCGGTGGGCGATGTCGACGCCGCGCTGGTCCGCATAGGCGAAGGGACGGCCCGGCACTAGGGAAGGGACCGGTCCGGACGGTCCGGCACTCACCGGGGAAAGGGCCGGTCCGGGCGGACGCGCCGTTCAGGCCGAACGGACACCCGTCGCGCCGCCCTCGTGGAGCTGAGCCGCCGCTGCCGCGCAGAAGGCGTCGAGCCCCTCCACGAGTGCCGCCCGCCCGGCGGCCGGCATCCGGGCGAGGACCGTCTCCACGGCGTGCTCGCGCCGTGAGCGCAGTTCCGTGAGGAAGGTCCGGCCCTGGGGGCTCAGGAACAGCCGCAGCTCCCGGCGGCTGGTGACGCCCGGCGCCCGTTCGACGAATCCCACGGCCTGTAGCCGGTCACAGAGCCTGCTGGTCGAGGGAGGTGTGGAGCCGAGCGCGTCGGCCAGGGTCCTCAGGTTGATGCCCTCGTCGTGTTCCAGGATGAACAGCACCCGCAGCTGGGAGGCGGAGACCGGAGCCGTCGGGGCGCGGCCCCAGAGGATCTCCAGCAGCTCGGCCGCCTCGGCGGTCACGCGAGCCACCTCACTGCGGTGCGGACGCGGGCCGGAGGAAGTCACCGTCCAACTCTCGCAGCCTTCGCGGGCACTGTCAGCCCGTCGCCACGACGAAATGAACAAAATGGTAGATAGCCCCACTCGCGTGCGAGTGCCGTCCTCCCCGTGGCGCGGAGCACGGAGCGCGGACCGCGTGCCGTACTCCCCGAACCCGTCGAATTCATCGAACCCGTCGAACTCCCGGACCCATCGAATCCATCAAATCCATCAAATCCATCGACCCCATAGAAGATTGGCCTGCCCGACATCGTGAACAGATTCGTGGCCGCGGAGCGCGCCTTGCGCACCGCGGCGCCCCACCAGCTGCTGGACGCGGTCCGTGACGTGCTGTGCGACCGCTACGCGGCCCTTTCCGTCGAACTCCTCATGGCCGACTACGGGCTCACCGTGCTGCAGCCCGTCTCGGTGCTCCCGCACACCCTGGAACCCGTTCCGGTGCACACCAGTCCCGAGGGCCGGGCCTTCGGGTCCCAGGAACCCTTCGTCGAGGAGCGCGGCGGCGAGGGCGTACGAGCGCACTTCCCGGTGACGGTGCGCGGTGACCGGCTCGGCGTCCTGTCCGTCGTCCTGCCCCCCGCGGCCCGTGAGGCGAAGACGCTCGCCGAGCTCGCCGACATCGCGGAGATCCTCGGCCACGAGGTGCTCGTGGCCGAACGCGACACCGACCTGTACCTCCGGGCGCGCCGCAAGGACCGGCTGACGCTGGCCGCGGAGATGCAGTGGCAGCTGCTGCCCGGCCGCTCCTGTTCCCGGCCCGAGTACGAGCTCGGCGCCCAGCTGGAACCCGCCTACGCGATCTTCGGCGACAACTTCGACTGGTCGGCCGACGCCGACCGGCTGTCCCTCTACGTCACGAACGGGATGGGCGAGGGCATCGAGGCGTCGCTGCTGACCAATCTCGGCGTCAACGCCCTGCGCAACGCGCGCCGGGCCGGCATCCCCCTCCAGGACCAGGCGGCCCTCGCCGACCAGGCGGTCTACGCCCAGTACCGCGGTGAGTGCCATCTGTCCGTGCTCATGCTCGACCTCGAGCTGTCCACCGGCCGGATGCGTGTGATCGACGCGGGATCACCCCAGATGCTGCGGCTGCGCGGCCGGACCGTCGAGCACGTCGGCTTCGAGGCCCAGTTGCCCCTCGGCATGTTCGAGGAGACCGACTACTTCGTGCAGGAGTTCCGGGCGGAACCCGGCGACCGGTTCCTCTTCGTGAGCGACGGTGTCCACGCCGTCGCCGGGCCGGGCGGGGAGAGCTACGGGGAGAAGGCCCTGGCCAGGGCGATCGGCTCCACCCGGCTGCTGCCCGCGTCGGAGGTGCCCCGCGCCGTGCTGAGGGAGCTGACCGGCCACCGGGGCGGGACCGGGCCGAAGGACGACGCCCTCGTGGTGTGTCTCGACTGGCACGGCCCGGCGGACACCAGGGACCGGACGGCCCGGTGACCCGATGCCCCGGGGTGGGCGGCCGCCCGCCCGCGGGGCTCCGTCGGGAGCGGCACCCGTCAGAAGCTCACGACCGCGTGGACCGTCTTGCCGTCGGGACGGGACAGCACGGTCAGCTCGGAGGACAGCCGGCGCACCAGCGGCCAGCCGAAGCCGCCCCGGCCGGTCAGGTCGAGGTGCCTGGGACGCGGCGGATCGGGGTCGTCGTCGGAGACCGATATGCCCACCCCGTGGCCCATGTCCTCCAGGTCCAGGCTGCACAGCCGGCCGCGCGCGTGGCGCACCACGTTCGTCACGAGCTCCGAGACCACGAGCATGACCGCCTCGGCGGTCTCCCGCGGCACGGCGCGCGGCAGGCCGCCGAGGAACGTGCGGACCATCCGCCGGGCGTGCGCGGCGGCCTGCGAATCCCGCTCCAGCCTCACACCGAGACCGGGGCCGAACGCGCGGGGCGGTTCGACGGTGGTCATGCCTTGCCTCCCTTGCCGTACTTCCCGTCCGCTCACCGCGCAACGACTCCG
>NZ_KZ626891.1 GCF_002911015.1 Streptomyces populi | reverse complement strand
TGTCGAGACGACCGTCACCTACGTGCGGCTGCCGCGCGGTATCTGATCCCAAAAGCCCTTCGGAGCGGCACGCGCGCGTGGACGACGGACAGCGCCCACGCGCGCGTGCCGCTCACCTCAGCGGTCCGGTGAGCTTGTGGCCGCCCTTGCCGACGCCCGCGGCCAGGCTGCACGTGACCTTGTCGATCCCGGTTCCGTAGGTCCCGGTGTCCGGGTACTGCACGAGCGTCTCGCGCACCGTGCCCGCGGCCTGGCCAGCCGCCTTCCGCTCCAGGGGAGACGCGCACAGCGCGGACGCGGCTTCCTTGAGGGCCGCGTCCGTCGTGTAGGTGCCGTCGAGTTCGGTGACCGTCACGACCTCGGCGTCGTGCGGCCGGGCGCACTCGCGCTTGGTGGCCTGTCCGGGCTCGGCGTCGTCCGTGTCGAAACAATCGCCCTTCCGGAGCATGTAGTAGGGCACCTCGTCGTCCGCGAGGGACGGGAAGAGGGATCGCAGATCGCTGGGCACGAGCCCGGTGGGCAGGTCCGTGGGGAACGACGGCACGACAGTGGGCAGGCCCGAGGGAAGCGACGGGAGTCCGGACGGGAGACTCGGCGGGGGACTCGACGACCGCCCGGTGCTCTCGGTGGGGGACTTCTTGCCCTTGCCGCCGCCGCCCGTGGCCGTCACGGCCACGGCGACGATCACTCCGAGACCGACGATCACCGCGATGACGAGGAGCAGGCTGTTGCGACGCCGCCTCCCAGGGGGACCACCGGGCCCGTCCGGCTGTCCGGGCGGTGGCCCCGGCGGCGGTCCGGACGGCGGAGGCGGCCATCCCCCGCCGCTCCGCCCAGGAGGCCAGTCGCCCCCTTGCCCCGTCGAACCGTAGGCCCCGGAGGAAGAGCCGTCGTCTCCCCGAGGGGGGCCGAACCCACCCGGTGGAGGCCCGTAGCCGCCAGAGGACGGAGGTCCGTAGCCGGCCGAGGACGGTGGCCCGTAGCCGCCCGAGGGCGGCGGACCGTAACCCCCGGACGACGGAGGACCGTACCCGCTCGAACGCGGGCTTTGGACGTCGTCCTCGGAAGGATGCGTTCCTCCCTGCGACCGTGGCTGCTGAGGCGGTTCGGGCGGCATGGCCATACCATCCAGAGTCGCCTCGAATCCGGTCATCGCGCGACCCTCGCGCGGAAGTTGATACGGACTCATGCCATGGATCGCACGATTCCGGAATTTCCGCGCGAAGAGCGGCCGCCACGGAGGGCGGGCCGGACCCGCCGGAAGGCGGGTCCGCTCCCTCGAAGGCGGTCCGATCAGCCGCGCGCGCCCAGGAGGTGGTCCATCGCCAGCTGGTCCAGCTGCTCGAAGGCCATGCCACGCGCGGCCGCGGCCTCGACGTCGAAGTCCTCGAAGGCGGTCCGGTCGGCGAGCAGCCCCGCGAGGCCGTCCTCGGCGGTGGGCTGCGCCAGCTCGTGCAGGCGCGAGGCACGCAGGGCCGCCTGGACCTCGGGGTCGGCACGGAACGCCGCCGCGCGCTCGCGCAGGATCAGGTAGTTGCGCATGCAGCCCGCCGCCGACGCCCACACGCCGTCGAAGTCCTCGGTCCGCGGCGGCTTGAAGTCGAAGTGCTTCGGGCCCGCGTAACCGGCGCTCTCCAGGAGGTCGACGAGCCAGAACGCGGCCCGCAGGTCGCCCGCGCCGAACCGCAGGTCCTGGTCGTACTTGATCCCGGACTGGCCGTTGAGGTCGATGTGGAACAGCTTGCCCGCCCACAGGGCCTGCGCGATGCCGTGCGGGAAGTTCAGGCCGGCCATCTGCTCGTGACCGACCTCCGGGTTGACGCCGTACAGCTCCGGACGCTCCAGGCGCTCGATGAAGGCGAGGGCGTGACCGACGGTGGGGAGCAGGATGTCGCCGCGGGGCTCGTTCGGCTTGGGCTCGATCGCGAACCTCAGGTCGTAGCCCTGCGAGGTCACGTACTCACCGAGGAGGTCGAAGGCCTCCTTCATGCGGTCGAGAGCGACACGTACGTCCTTGGCGGCACCGGACTCGGCTCCCTCACGGCCGCCCCAGGCGACGTACGTCTCGGCGCCGAGCTCGACCGCCAGGTCGATGTTGCGGACGGTCTTGCGCAGTGCGTAGCGGCGCACGTCGCGGTCGTTCGAGGTGAACGCGCCGTCCTTGAAGACGGGGTGCGTGAACAGGTTGGTGGTGGCCATCGGCACCTTGAGGCCGGTGGCGTCCAGGGTCTGCCTGAACCGCTTGACGTGCGACTCGCGCTCACTGTCCGAGGACCCGAAGGGGATCAGGTCGTCGTCGTGGAAGGTCACTCCGTAGGCACCGAGCTCGGCCAGTCGCTGGACGGTCTCGACCGGGTCCAGGGCGCGCCGGGTGGCGTCGCCGAACGGGTCCCTTCCCTGCCAGCCGACGGTCCACAGGCCGAAGGTGAACCTGTCCTCGAGGGTGGGCTGGTAGTTCATGCCGCGGCTCCTTGCTAGCTCCGACTATTTCGTCATGGCGGTTTACAAATTAGTATGCGGACGCATCTCTGGGAAGAGACGAAGTAGGAAACCTGGTCACATCGATCCAGGGACGAACTGCGGGATCCGGACCGTGGCGGTCCGAAAACCCCCGTGACCAGCACAGATCCCGCGGAGCCGCGGAAGAGGGAGAGCCCGATGTCAGCAGCCGAGGGTCCGCTCGTCGTCGGGGTGGACTCGTCCACCCAGTCCACCAAGGCCCTGGTCGTCGACGCGTCGACGGGACAGGTGGTGGCGAGCGGACAGGCGCCGCACACCGTCTCCACCGGGGCGGGCCGCGAGAGCGACCCCCGTCAGTGGTGGGACGCGCTGTGCGAAGCCCTGCGCCAGTGCGGAGACGCCGCCCACGAGGCGGCGGCGGTGTCGATCGGCGGGCAGCAGCACGGGCTCGTGACGCTCGACGCGCACGGCGAACCCGTACGACCCGCCCTGTTGTGGAACGACGTGCGCTCGGCGCCGCAGGCCCGTCGGCTGGTCGAGGAACTCGGCGGTCCGAAGGCCTGGGCCGAGCGGACCGGCAGTGTGCCGGCCGCGTCCTTCACGGCCACGAAGTGGGCCTGGCTCGCCGAGCACGAGCCGGACGCCGTCCGGGCGACGGCGGCGGTCCGGCTGCCCCACGACTACCTCACCGAACGGCTCACCGGGCAGGGCACCACCGACCGCGGCGACGCCTCGGGCACCGGGTGGTGGGCCTCCGGGAGCGAGGCGTACGACGAAGAGGTGCTCGCCCACATCGGTCTCGACCCCGCCCTGCTCCCCCGCGTCGTCCGGCCGGGCGAGGTGGCCGGGACGGTGCACGCCAGGGGTGAGCTGCCGTTCTCACGGGGCACCCTGGTGGCGGCCGGGACCGGGGACAACGCGGCCGCCGCGCTCGGCCTCGGGCTGCGCCCCGGCACCCCGGTGGTCAGCCTCGGCACCTCGGGGACCGTGTACGCCGTCTCGACGCACCGCCCGGCCGACCCGACCGGAACGGTGGCGGGATTCGCGGACGCGCACGGCGGCTGGCTCCCCCTGGCCTGCACACTGAACTGCACGCTGGCCGTCGACCGGTTCGCCGCGCTGCTCGGCCTCGACCGCGAGGCCGTCGAGGCCGGCTCCTCGGTGACGTTCCTCCCCTATCTGGACGGGGAACGGACACCGAACCTGCCGCACGCCTCGGGACTGCTGCACGGGCTCAGGCACGACACGACGGGCGGGCAGTTGCTCCAGGCCGCGTACGACGGTGCCGTGTACTCCCTGCTGGGCGCCCTCGACCTGGTACTGGACACGGACGCCGACCGTTCGGCGCCGTTGCTGCTGATCGGCGGCGGGGCACGGGGCAAGGCCTGGCAGCGGACCGTGCGCCGACTCTCGGGCCGGCCCGTCCAGGTGCCCGAGGCCAGGGAACTGGTCGCACTCGGCGCCGCCGCCCAGGCGGCGGGCCTGCTGACGGGTGAGGACCCGGCCTCGGTCGCCCGGCGCTGGGGCACAGCCCGCGGGCCGGTGCTCGACGCCGTGGAGCGGGACGAGGAGACGCTCGCGCGGATCACCGGGGTACTCTCCGACGCGGCCCCGCTGTTCGAACGGGAGCCGGACAGGAACTGATCAGGACCGACCGTGCCGCCCCCGGCGTGACCGGCTCTCACGAGTGACGTCCCGTGCGGGCGGCACCGGCCGGGCCGGCCGGTGGGGACGGGCACCTAGACAGGCCGACGGGACCGGCCGGACGAGGATCGACGGAAGCATGACCGCACCGCTGCACGAGGCCCACCCGGCCGGCTCCGGCCGACGACTGCCCGACACCCAGCAGGGCATGCGCCGCCGCAACCTCTCCCGGGTCATGCACACCGTCGGCGACGAGGGGCCGTTGTCGCGTGCCGCCGTCGCCTCCCGCATCGGTCTGACGCGGGCGGCCGTGTCCACCCTGGTCGACGAGCTGATCCGCACGGGGCTCCTCGAAGAACTGGGGCCCGAGCGGCCCGGCAGGGTGGGGCGGCCCGGTTCGGCGCTCACCGTCAGCGGACACGGTCCCGCCGGGATCGGCGCGGAGGTGGGTGTCGACCATCTCGCGGTGTGCGCGGTCGATCTCCGGGGCACCGTGCGGGCCCGCGCCGTGCGCCACGGCACGAACCGCGGCCGGCCGGCCGGGCCCGTGATCCAGGAACTGACGGCACTGGTGCACCAGGTCGTCGCCGAGGCCGACCGGGAAGGACTGTGGCCCGCCGGCCTCGCCGTCGCCGTCCCCGGACTCGTGGCACGTGACGCCCGGACCGTGGTCCGGGCCCCGAACCTCGACTGGCACGACACGGACCTCGGTGAACTGCTGCCCACGGAGTGGCCCTTGACCGTGGACAACGAAGCCAACTTCGGCGGGCTCGCGGAACTCTGGCTCGGGGACGCGGCACCTCGTGACTTCCTGCACGTGTCCGCGGAGATCGGCATCGGTGCCGCGGTGCTCGTGGACGGGCGGCTGCTGCGCGGGACCCGTGGTTTCGCGGGCGAGCTGGGGCACGTTCCGGTGCGCCCGGAGGGACCGGAGTGCCCGTGCGGCGGACGCGGGTGCCTCGAACAGTACGCGGGCGAGGAGGCGGTTCTGCGCGCCGCAGGACTCGAACCGGGTGAGGACCGGGTCGGGCTGCTGTCCCGGCGCGCCGCCGACGGCGACCCGGACGCGCGGCGTGCCCTGCACGACGCCGGAACAGCGCTCGGCATCGCCCTGACCGGGGCGGTCAACCTGCTGGACCCGGAGACGGTCGTGCTGGGCGGGGCCCTCGCCGGGCTCGCGCCCTGGCTGCTCCCTTCGCTGGAGGGCGAGTTGACCCGGCGCACGGCGGGCCCCGCCTGCCCCGTGTCCGTTTCCCGCCTGGGATCCGAGGGACCGCTGCTCGGCGCGGCGCATTCGGTGGTACGCGGGGTGCTCGACGACCCGGCGTCGGTGGCCGGACGGCCGTAGGCGCGACGCACGAGATGCGGTGAGCGGAGCAGCTCTCGGAAAACCCGCCGCCACCCGCGGGACGTCCCCCGTGCGGGTGATCGGGTTGTCCACATTCCGCGGGCCGTCCACGGACCCGCGCCTGACTCTTCCTGCCCAACCGGCAAGCGCCGTACCGTGATTCACGCGAGGCGCAGCCGTCCTGCCGACGGTTGTGTTCCGGTCGGATCGGGGGATTCAGATGTCGGAGGAGGCGGTTCCGGGCCTGCGGCGTGAGGCGATCGGCCTGCGCGAGGTCCTGTTCCAGAGCATCACGGCGATGGCGCCTGCGGCGGCGGTCGCCGCGTCCGTCCCGTCCGGAGCGGCGTTCGCGGGCGGCAGCCTGCCCCTGGCCGTGCTGATCGCCCTGGTGGCCTGTCTGTTCACCGCGTCGTGCGTGGCCGAGCTGGCACGTGAGATGCCCTCCGCGGGCTCGGTGGCCACCTACACGGCGCGGGGACTGCACCCGTCCGCCGGATTCCTCGTGGGCTGGGGCTACGTGTTCGTCGAGGCGCTGGTGCCGCCGCTGCTCCTCCTTCAGCTCGGATTCACGACGGCGGGCACACTGCACCAGGAATGGTCCTCGTACCCGGACGACCTCTGGTGGCCCTGGTCGCTCGCGGGCGCGGTGGTCATCGCGGTGGCGGGCTACCGGGGAGTCCGCGCCTCGGCCCGGTTCGGCACCGTCCTCGGCGTCTTCGAAGTGCTGGTCTTCCTCGTCTTCGCGGTATGGCTGATCGTCAGGGCCGGCGGGGACAACACGCTGTCGGTGTTCGGGACCTCCCACACGGCCGAGGGCTACGACGGGATCAGCGGCGTGTTCGCGGGATCGGTGTACACCGTGCTCGCCTTCGCCGGGTTCGAGGCGGCGGCCCCGCTCGCGGAGGAGACCAGGGACCCGCGCCGCACGATGCACCGGGCCGTCCTCGGCGCGGCGCTGGCCATCGGGTTCGTCTACGTCCTGACGACGTACGCCATGTCGGTGTACTTCGGTCCCGACCGGTTCGCCGGGTTCGGGGCCTCCGGCGCCGCCTCGTGGGAAGGCGTGGCGCGCGCTTCCTTCGGGCTGTTCTGGGTGCTCGTGTTCCTCGCGGTGGTCAACTCGACGATCGCCAACGCCAACGCGTGCGCCACCGTCTCCACGCGAACGGCCTTCGCCCTGGCCAGGATCCGGGTCCTCCCCGCGTTCTTCGCCCGTGTGCACCCGAGACACCGCTCCCCCGCGGCCGGGGTGGCCGTGCAGTGCGCCGTGGCCGTGGCCGTCATGCTGGGGCTCGGTCTCGCGTACGACCCGGTGACCGCGTTCCTGCTCCTCGCGACGGTGATCGTCACCGTGGTGATCGGTGTGTACATCGTGGTCGACCTCGCCTGTGCGGGCTACTTCCTGCGCCGTCGACGCGAGTTGTTCGACCCCGTCCGGCATCTGGTGTTCCCGCTGCTCGGCATCGTCGCCTTCGTGCCCGCGCTGCTGACCGCCGCGGGTCTGCCGGTCTTCGACTTCGTGACCGGACTGACCGCGCCGGTGTCGTACGCCGGGCCGGTCGTGGGTGTCTGGATGTCGGTCGGTGCCGTGATATTGATCTTCCTGCTGCGCCGCCACCCGGAGCGCATAGCCGCGACCGCCCGTGTCCACCTCGACGAGACCTCACCCCCCGCCCCTTCACAGAGCGGAGCCGTGCAGCCATGAGCGACCCCCGGGTCCTGACCTTACGCCCCGCGCCGGGCGAGTTCGCCTGGACGTTCGGCGGCGCGCCACCCGTGGCACGCGTCGCGCCGGGCACCGTGCTCGATCTGTACACCGAGGACTGCTTCGCCGGACGGGTGCGCTCCGAGAAGGACCTGGTGTCCGAGGTCTGCGAGTTCCCGTTCCTCAATCCGCAGACCGGTCCCTTCCATGTCGAGGGAGCGGAGCCGGGCGACACGGTCGCGGTCCACTTCGTCTCGATCGAGCCGGCCCGTGACTGGGCGGCTTCGACGACGGTCCCCCTCTTCGGAGCCCTGACCTCCACGCACACCACGGCGTCCCTGCAGCCACCGCTGCCGGAGACGGTGTGGATCTGGCAGCTCGACCGGGAGCGCCGGACCGCGCTGTTCAGCGCACGGGACAGCGACATCCGGATCGAACTGCCGATGGATCCGATGCACGGCACCGTGGGTGTGGCGCCCGCGAACCTGGAGGTGCGCTCCGCGCTGGTGCCCGACGCGCACGGCGGGAACATGGACACGCCGGAGATGCGGGCCGGAGTGACCTGCTACCTCGGGGTGAACGTCGAAGGGGCCCTGCTCAGCCTGGGCGACGGGCACGCACGCCAGGGCGAGGGAGAGACCTGCGGAGTCGCGGTCGAATGCGCGATGAACACGGTGGTGATCGTCGAACTCCTGAAGGGAGTCGCCACCCCCTGGCCGCGCATCGAGTCCGACACCCACATCATCTCGACCGGCTCGGCGCGCCCGCTGGAGGACGCCTTCCGGATATCCCAGCTCGACCTCGTGCAGTGGCTGGTGCGCGACTACGGGTTCAGCGAACTGGACGCCTACCAGTTCGCGACGCAGACGGTCGAGTCTCCGCTCGCGAACGTCTGCGACACCAACTACACGTGCGTCGCCAAGCTGCGCAAGGAATGGCTGCCCGCGCGTGAGACTCATCGCGGACTGCACGCCCGACTGCGCGAGACGGCCGCGGCACTCCGGCGCTGACACAAGGCCCGCGCGGCAGGCCCGCCCGGCCCTCCGCTTCCGGCACCCGCTTCGACCTGCCCGGCTCCGGGCCGCGGGTTCTCGGCCCACCCCCACCGACGAAAGGCCAACCCCATGGAGCGAGCACAGTCGTTCCCGAGCCGACGGCGGCTGCTCAAGGGCGCAGCCCTCGCGGCCCTCCCCTACGCGTTGCTCCCTGGTGCCAAGGCGACCGCGCAGCCGGCAGCCGTCGACTATCCGGGCGCCGAGTGGATCCCGGCAACCGGCTCCAACTACACGGCCTCCGACCGCCCCTACAGCTACGAGCTCGACTACGTGATCATTCACGTCACCCAGGCCTCGTACGTCACGACCCTGTCCATCTTCCAGAATCCGCAGAAGAAAGTGTCCGCGCACTATCTCGTGCGCTCGGCCGACGGCCATGTCACCCAGTGCGTGAGGGAGCGCGACGTCGCCTGGCACGCGGGCAACTGGGACTACAACACCAGAAGCATCGGAATCGAGCACGAGGGCTGGATCGACCGGCCCGCCTACTTCACCGACGCCCTCTACGAGGAGTCGGCCAGGCTCACCGCCGCGGTCTGCGACCGGTACGGCATTCCCAAGGACCGCGCCCACATCCTCGGACACTACGAGGTACCGGGCACCGATCACACCGATCCCGGGCCGAACTGGGACTGGACGCGCTACATCAGACTCGTCAACTTCGCCTGACCTGGGGGCGGACCTCGCGGCGCCCCGAACAGGCGCGCCGCGCGGCACCGGACGGAAGGGAGGCGTCACACGGGTTGTCCAGGCCCGCTCCCGGAGTGACGATGGGCCCAGTCGCATCGCCTTCCGGGAGGCCGAGTTGACCGATCCTTGGGTGGCCCTGGAACCGGGGACCGATCCCGCCGAGCGGGGTCGGCTGCTGCGCCGCGCGTACGAATCGTTCACCGAGGGCGGCACGGTGCCGCGGCCGGTGCGTACCGTGGTGGCGGAATCCTGGCGGCGGTCGGCGCGGGCGGGCGTCGTACCGGAGAGCACCGCGAGGGTGGAACTCATGGACGGGGAGCTCGGTTCCTACCGGGCGGAGCATCCGCTGGCGCGGGTGATGCCGTTGTTCCGGGAACTCATGGGAACGTTCGCGGCGGACGGGGAGCATCTGCTGGCCGTGTGCGACGCGCAGGGCAGGCTCCTGTGGGTCGAGGGCCATCCGGGAACACGGCGGCAGGCCGGGCGGATGAACTTCGTGCCGGGCGCGCGGTGGTCGGAGTCGGCGGTCGGAACGAACGCCCCGGGCACGGCGGTCGCCGTCGACCGGCCGGTGCAGGTGTTCGCGGCCGAGCACTTCATCCGGCGTGTGCAGTCCTGGACCTGCGCGGCGGCCCCCGTGCACGATCCGCGCACCGGACGGGTGCTCGGCGCGGTGGACATCACCGGCGGGGACGGGCTCGCGCATCCGCACAGTCTCGGCTTCGTCCAGGCGGTGGCGCGGGCCGCCGAAACCCATCTGGCGCTGCTCGCACCTCCTCGGGCCATGGCCGACGCCCTCGAACTGACCGCCCTGGGGCGCGACGAGGCCCAACTGGTCGCGAACGGACGGAAGATCAGGCTCAGCCGTCGGCACAGCGAGATCCTCGTGCTGCTGGCCCGGCATCCGGAAGGTCTGACGGGCGACGAGTTGCAGTGCGCCCTGTACGAGGACGAGTCGGTGACGCCGGTGACCCTGCGGGCCGAGCTGGCACGGCTGCGCAGGATCCTCGGACCGGGACTGCTGGGTTCGCGTCCCTACCGGCTCACCCGGCCGGTCGAGTCCGATGCGGCGGTGGTGGAGCGGCGGCTCGGTACCGGCGCGGTGACGGCGGCCGCGGCGGTGTACGCCGGTCCGCTGCTGCCGGGTTCGACGGCACCGGCGGTGGTACGGCTGCGGCGACGGCTCGCCGACGGGCTGCGGACGGCGATCATCGCCCGGCGGGACCCCGATCTGCTGGCCGACTGGGCCCGGGCGCCGTGGGGCGAGGACGATCTCGCCGTCTGGCGGGCACTGTCTGCGCTGCGCCCGGCGGCGACCGTGCAGGCGCGCGTGGCGGAGCTGGAGTCCGAGCAGGGCGTACCGGTCGGACGGGTGCACCCCGCACGCGACGGGCGTGCGCGACCGCAGCCTCGCTGACGCGGTGAGGCGCGGCCCGCCCGCTGGACGGGGCGGCGGTTTCGGGCGCGCAACGTCGTTGCAACGTCCGGGTTCCTAGCCTCGCGGCGAGAGCTGCCCGACGGCGGGCAGCGCTTCTCCGGGAGGCAACCAGCATGACCCGATACGCGGCGCCCGGCAGCGAAGGCGCGATCGTCTCCTACCAGGCGCGTTACGACCACTTCATCGGCGGGGAGTACGTCGCGCCGGCTCGCGGGCAGTACTTCGAGAACCCGAGCCCGGTGAACGGGCAGCCGTTCACCGAGGTCGCGCGCGGCACCGCCGAGGACGTGGAACGCGCGCTGGACGCGGCACACGCGGCGGCACCCGCGTGGGGGCGCACCTCCGTGACCGCGCGCGCCGACATCCTGCTCAAGATCGCCGATCGGATGGAGGCGAACCTGGAGAAGCTGGCGGTCGCGGAGTCCTGGGAGAACGGCAAGCCGGTCCGCGAGACGCTGGCGGCCGACATCCCGCTGGCGATCGACCACTTCCGCTATTTCGCGGGGTCGATCCGTGCTCAGGAGGGTTCGCTGAGCGAGGTCGACGACGACACCGTCGCGTACCACTTCCACGAGCCGCTGGGCGTGGTCGCGCAGATCATCCCGTGGAACTTCCCCATTCTGATGGCGGTGTGGAAGCTCGCTCCGGCGCTGGCGGCGGGCAACGCGGTCGTCATCAAGCCGGCCGAGCAGACGCCGGCGTCCATCCACTACTGGATGAGCCTGATCGCGGACCTGATCCCGCCGGGTGTGGTGAACATCGTCAACGGCTTCGGCGTGGAGGCGGGCAAGCCCCTGGCCTCCAGCGCACGGGTGGCGAAGGTCGCGTTCACGGGTGAGACCACCACTGGGCGGCTGATCATGCAGTACGCCTCGGAGAACATCAAGCCGGTCACGCTGGAGCTGGGCGGCAAGTCCCCGAACATCTTCTTCGACGACGTGTGGGCGCAGAACGACGACTTCCGCGACAAGGCGCTCGAGGGCTTCACGATGTTCGCGCTCAACCAGGGCGAGGTGTGCACGTGCCCCTCGCGCGCCCTCGTCCAGCGCGGCCACTACCGCGAGTTCATGGAGGCGGCGGTCGCCCGCACCGAGCTCATCAAGCCCGGCAACCCGCTCGACACGGACACGATGATCGGCGCGCAGGCGTCCAACGACCAGCTGGAGAAGATCCTCTCCTATCTGGACATCGGCCGGCAGGAGGGCGCCAAGGTACTCACCGGCGGTGAACGCATCGAGCACGACGGGGAGCTGAAGGGCGGTTACTACGTCCAGCCCACGATCTTCGAGGGCGACAACCGGATGCGGATCTTCCAGGAGGAGATCTTCGGCCCGGTCGTGTCGGTGGCGTCCTTCGACGACTTCGACGACGCCATCAAGATCGCGAACGACACGCTGTACGGGCTCGGCGCCGGCGTGTGGACGCGGGACATCAACACGGCCTACCGGGCCGGACGTGCCATCCAGGCCGGCCGGGTCTGGACGAACTGTTACCACGCATATCCGGCACATGCGGCATTCGGCGGCTACAAGCAGTCCGGCATCGGCCGCGAGACCCACAAGATGATGCTGGAGCACTACCAGCAGACGAAGAACCTCCTCGTGTCGTACTCGCCGAAGAAACTGGGCTTCTTCTAGACACCCAAAAAGGCGCCTGACCTGGGTTTTACCCGTCAGGCGCCTTCAGCCGGCCTCTCTCGGAACCTCCGGCAGGCCATCCGGCTCGCCGAGATGTGCGGCCGGCTCCGGGCCGTTTTCGAACACGGTGCGCAGCAGGTCGTGTCGCGGCGGCAGTCGCCGGACCGCCGCGGCCGACGCCGTGCGGTGCACCGGACCACGCAGCGGAAGTCCACGGTCGCCAGGAACACCGGCGTGGAGGCGAACTCGTGCGCCGCCCCCGCCACAGGTCGCTCTGCCGGGGCGAGAGCGCGGTCGCGGCCGCCTCGCCGGTGCCGTCCGTCCCGTCCGGCTATGGCGTGGAGCACACACGACATGTTCCCATCGGCGGGTGGACCAAGTACTTATCAGCCTCGTCGCCGTTGGCGGCACACTCATGGGTGCTCTGCTCGGTTACGTCCTCCAACGGCAGTCCGCCGACCGAAGTGAGCGCAAGGCCGCGGTTCTCACCTACACCGGCGCCATCACCGAGACGATCCGTGGACAACAGGACTGGTGGTACCGCCAGGACGAGAACCCGGAAGGTCCCGAGCACCGGGCAGCACGGATCGAGGCACACAGGCTGCGTGGCGTGGCCCGGCAAGCCATCAACGGCATTGCGTTCTACGTCGACGACGACGGACTCCTCGACCTCGCGGAAGCCACCTTTCAGGTCGCCAGCGACATCCACCGAGCAGATGGCAGAGGTGAGTTGGACACCAGAACCGCGGCCGCCCGCGAATCGCTCCGCATCTTCATCCATCACGCCTCCGAGAAGGTGCGGTAGAAGGAAGCCCTGGGCAAGGCAGGTCTCGGCGGCATGAACAGCCGACGGCACGAAGTCAGATCCGGCGAGAAGCCAAGACGGTGTGCGGGAGGGTGAGCTGGTCGACGTCCATACGCACGACGGCGGCCAGCCCAGGGGCGGCGGTGTCGGCGAGTTCCAGCAGGGCGTCGCCCTGGCGTCCCAGCCGCCAGTCGACGTAGGCCAGCAACACCTGGTGCAGCTCTCTGATGCCCTCGCGGGCCGCGTCCAGGGTCGGTTCGCCGATGAGGTGGGAGTTGTCCAGCACAAGATCGAAGCAGGAGCGGTCGGTGTAGAGGTCGACTTTCCGCTCCCGCCAGAGGTAGGCGCGGGTGAATGCGTCCTTCTCGTCGAGCAGGCGCAGGCTGTCGTCGGTGGAGATGACACCCGGCAGTCGTGAGACGCTGCACTTCCAGGCGCGTGAGGCCCGATCCGAACCGAGCCAGACATTGATCTGTCGGCCCGGGTGCAGCCACGGTGCGAGCACGGCGTCCACCACCATCGGCTCGTCGGTCTCCAGAAGTGCAGCGATGGATTCGTCCGCCCGGCGATCGGCGAACCCGCCCGCGCGCATCGACTCGATCTCGCGCAGTCGACTGAACCAGACCTGATCAGCCGAGCCTGCTTCCAACCGCAGTTCTCCCAGAAGCAGATCGGTGAAGTGCACCGCACGGAAGCCGAGTGTTTCGGCCAACAGTTTCGTGTGCGTCGTCTTGCCCGCGGCCGTGAGGCCACTGATCACGATCTTCTGAGTCATCTTCACCTCGCGATCAAAAACGTTTGGCGTGCACGTAATCCCTGCGAGTGAACACGGCATTGTATTCGACTTGGGACCGCGTACCATACCTGGCAGTGGGTCAGGGAAGGTGCTGCGCGCAGCGCCTGTGGGCCAACGGATGGCTGTGCCGACCAGCCGGGGGATGCGGGGTGATCCAGTGGAAGCAGGGCCTCCGTCGCATGACGCCGCCCACCCGGAGCAGCCCGTGCGTAACGAGGCGGCCGGCGCAGTGTTTGGGCATCTGGTCCAAGTCGGCACTCTTCAGGGCGACATCGCCATACGTGAGTCTCCGCGCGCGCAGGTCGTCCCGCGGCAGGTGCCGCCGACCAATCCACGCTTCACCGGTCGGGCGAGTGAGCAAGCAGCGATGTCGGACGTGTGGGCTCGCCGAGAGGCGGGCCTTGGCGGTACCCCGTCAATCGTGGCTATCGACGGGATGGCCGGCATCGGCAAGACGAGCCTGGCGGTCCATTGGGCTCATCGCAATGCGGCCGAATTCCCCGACGGAAGTTTCTATGTGAACCTGCGCGGATTCGACCCGCAACTCCCCGCGGTCGAGCCGCAGAGCGCAATCAATGAACTCTTGAACTCGTTAGGCGTGCCGCCGCGCGAGGTTCCGCCTACGTATCCCGCTCAGGAAGCTCTCTACCGCAGTCTGCTGGCTGACCGGAGTGCGCTCATCCTGCTCGACAACGTCCGCTCGGTCGAACAGGTCCGGCCGTTGCTCCCGGCCGCCACCAGCAGCATGGTCGTCGTCACCAGCAGGACCGAGTTGCCGAGTCTCGTGGCCCACTTCGGCGCAACGGTCATCAAGCTGGCGCCGCTTTCCCTCACGGAGTCCGAGCAGCTCCTGCAAGCCCATCTGGGCTCGGACCGGGTGACGTCCGATCAGGCCTCGACGCGTGTCCTCGTCGACAACTGCGCTCGGCTGCCGCTCGCGTTGTCGATCATGGCCGCACGCGCGGCCTCGAGACCCGGGTTCGAGCTGGCGGACATCGCTGACGAACTGAACGACGAGTCCACCAAATTGGACTATTTCAACCTGGGTGAGATCGAGAACGACATACGCGCGGTCTTCTCCTGGTCGTCCGCGGGGCTGTCGGAGCAAAGCGCTCTCCTGTTCCGGCTGATCGGCGCCTTCGCCGGTCCGGACATCAGCCTGGGCGCAGCCGCCAGTCTGATCGGCACCCGGATGCCCGCCGCCCTGAGCGCCCTCGGAGAACTCACGCGGGCCAATCTGATCGAAGAGTACCGGCCACGTCGCTACCGATTCCACGACTTGGTTCGGGTCTACGCCGCGGAACAGGCTCAACACGACGACCCAGGCGTCACGGACGCTGCCGTCGGACGGTTACTCGACCACTATCTGCACACGAGCGCGATGGCGGACCATCTCCTCGACCCGCCGCGGCGGATGATCAGCCTCGACCCGCCCGCGGCGGACGTCCACATACCCGCCATGAACCGGTACGACGAGGCGCTCACCTGGTTCGACGACGAATACCTCAACATCCTGCACGCCGCCGAGACCTCTTCCGCACAAGGCTGCCATGCCCATACGTGGCGCTTGGCCTGGGCAGCGAACACCTACTTCTACTGGCGCTCGCAATGGAACGAGGGCGTCCGCATGCAACGGCTGGCGGTGCACGGGGCACAAGACCTCAGAGACCCGACGGCCGAGGCCAAGGCGTTACGGGGCCTGGGCCGCGCGCTGGCCAGAATCGGCGAGTTCACCGAGGCTCGCAAGTGCCACCAGAGAGTGCTCGACATCTGCACCGGCCTCGACGACCGGGTCGGTCAGGCGACCACGCATCACGCACTGTCCTTCATGTTCGACAGGCAGGGCGATCTGACTGCGGCGCTTCACCACGCCGAGGCCGCGTTGCCTCTGTGGCGAGCAGAGGGAAACAAAGCCCGGGAGGCCCGCGCCCTCAGCGACCTGGGATGGGCCCATTTCCGGGCCGGCAGCACAGAGGCCGCTCTCCAGGAGTGCCGTGAAGCCCTGGCGCTCTTCGCCTCGCTGACCAATCCGCACGGCGAGACGCTGGTGCTGCAGAACCTGACCCGTATCTGTATAGCCACGGGCCAGCTGCTGGAGGCAGCCTCGTACGCGCAGCAGCAGATAGCGCTGGAATCACAATTGGGCAATCGGATATCCGAGGCGTCGGCGTACGAGCTGCTCGGTGACATCCGATACAGCCAGGGTCAGGACGACCAGGCATCGGACGCCTGGAACGCCGCCGCGCGAATATTGCGTAGCTCCGGCCGCGCCGAGGCTCGCACCGTTGAGCAAAAAATCGAGAAGCACACACAAAGGAACAGTCGTGGCCGTTCGTAACAGCCAGATCCAATCAACGGTACGTGAATACCTCGCGCACTGGCCTGACGAGACAGCGGGTCTGGCGCCTTTGGCCGCCGCGCTGCAAGAGGACGTCCCGCTGTGCGGGCGGCACGAGTTCCAGGGAGGCGGACACGTGACGTGCGGGGCAGCCGTTCTGAACGCGTCCGGAGACGTGCTGTTCATCCTCAACCGGCCACTGGACAAGTGGCTGTTGCCCGGAGGCCATCTCGAACTCACCGACGCCTCGTTGCATGCTGCGGCAGTTCGTGAACTGGTCGAGGAGACCGGAATCCCGCGGAGCGCCATCGGCGCGGAACTCAACGAACGGAAGCCGCTGGACATCGGCCTCTACCAGATTCCGGCGAACCCCAAGAAGAACGAGCCGGCCCACTGGCACGCGGACTTCTGCTTCGGATTCCTGGTGGACCGCCCCGAACTCCACCTCCAGGTATCCGAAATCGGAGGTTTCGCGTGGAAGAAGAGCTTCGACGATCTGATCCCCGGACTGGCACAGAAACTCAAATCCATCGATCGATGACCGGCCTCATGTGAAGGACGACATGAACCCACAGCAGCCCGCAGCGTCTAGCGGCGATCCGCAGTCGGCACGTTCCTTCGTCATCCGCAGCACAGGGCACGACATCGAAGGGGCGCCCATGGGCGCCGCCTTCCCTCCATTGCTGGATGTGATCATCGGGATCACACCGGGTGAGACGTCCGTGGACACCGAGTTCGCGAAAGCCGAAGAGGCGGCGCGGCTCGGGGTACGGATCGTCACGGATGTCTCGACATCCGGCGACGCCACACTGCGCCGCCAGATCTTGAAGTCCCTTCCTGTGGCCGTCCGGACGGTTCCCACCTATGACATCCACCGGGCGTTCAAGGCAGGTGAGACCGCCCGCGACGCAACGCTGCGCGTGGTGGAGGAACATGTCAGGGACGGTGTCGACTGCATCACGATCCACGCCACCGGCACGAACGCGGGCGTGCGGGACGAGGAGGTCACCAGCCGGATCATCCCCGTCACCAGCCGTGGCGGTGCCATGGTGAACGAGATCTCCACCCACACCGGACGGCCCAACTGCTACGAGGAAGTCTTCGACGAGATCCTGGACATCTGCGCGGAAGCAGGCGTTGCCATCAGCCTTGCAACGACCGCGCGGCCCGGAAGCGTCGTGGACGCCCTCAGCGCGAGTCACATCCACGAGATACACCGGCAGGGGGAGTTGGCGCGACGCGCCCATCAGCGTGGAGTCGACGTCGTCGTCGAGCTCATGGGGCACGTACCGCTCCACCTCATAGCGGAGTACTGCACGCTGGCACGAACCGTGCTCGACGGAGCCCCCTTCGGCGCTCTGGGGCCATGTGTCACCGATGTGGCCATGGGACACGATGACGTCTCAGGAGCAATCGGCGCCGCCGTCGCCGCCATGCACGGCACGTCCTTCATCGCCTGCCTCACCGCCGGGGAACATTCCCATCTGCCGACGCACGAGGAACTGTTGCGGTCGATCAGGTCCTTCCAAGTGGCGCTGCACGCGGGATGGATCGCGTTCAGTGGTGACCTGACACGCGACGCAGCCATGTCGCGGGCCCGCAACGCCAACGACTGGCCACGGATGGTGGAACTCTCCCTGCACCCGGACGACTCCGAGCGCATCGTCACAGCGGCCGGCTACCACGTCGGTCAGGTCTGCTCCATGTGCGGCAGCTCATGCCCGATCGTCCGAACAGGCGCCGCCGTACGGAAACAAGGCGAGATGCGGATCCTCGAAGGCTGAACGCACTCCTTCGGATTCACGGCAACCGGGGCAGCAACTCTTCTGCCCCAGAACGGAGTTGTAGGACCACGGGCTGCCGGATCGCCGGCAGCCCGTGGTTGCGGCGTGGATGTACCGGGTCGGCTGCTGTGCCGTGGTCGCTCCCCTGCAACCACACTGCCGTCAGCCGAAGTTCAGGTCACCGTTGATGGTGCGGGTCTGGATGACCGGTCCCCTGAACTCACCACCGCTGATGACGTTGTGCACCGAGCCTGTTCGATCAGCCGACTCGGCCACCAGAGCACGCACCTGTTCAGCCGTCCCGGGATCCTGTTGCAGCAGCACGAGCAGTCGTGCTTGCCACTGCGAGACGAACGGGGCGAGACCCACGTCATCGCCGTCAGCGACAGCGACAGCGTGCGTCTCGTCGAGTTCGGCCTCGACCGACTCCACGCCGTTCGCCCCTCTTCCGCCGAAAAGGGCCAGCACCCGCTCCTTGGCCGTCGTCCAGGCGTCCTGAGCCATCAGCTGCACGATCGTCGTGGCCCCTGACGCGGCCAACACCGCCAACTCCGTCTCCATGGCCCTCCTGTCACCGTCCGCACGTTCTGTCACCGACAGAGTACGCATCACGACGGCTTCCGAGTCGGTCTGCCCGCCCTGATCCCCGGCCACCCGCCGCCGGGCGTGCACGTCGTGCCGCCACGTCGACGGGGACACATCCGTGAACGTCCGTTCGGCCGCCCGAGGACGACCGGATACAGTGCGCGAGACGGCAGCCTGGTCAGAGGGGGAAGCGTGACCGACACCAGCAACACCCGACCCGCCGACAATGAGGCGCAAGCACCGCGGCGGAGCCTGCTGCACCGCCTGATGCGCTACATCCCCCTGATCGCCCCCGTCCTGCTGTGGTCCGTGCCCTGCTGGGTGCTCCTGCACGCCGGTCAGCACTGGCCGCTGCCCGTCACGCTGGCGGGCACCGCCCTGTTCGCCCTCGGCCTCGTCGGTATGCCGCTCGCGATGGTGCGCGGCCACGGCCGACGCCAGCAGGACCGGGCGGCGATCGTCGGTGACACCCTGCTGGGCACCAGTTGGATCCTGTTCACCTGGTCCGTTCTGCTCGGCGTCCTCCTGCGGCTCGTCCTGACCGTGGCCGGCGTCGGCGAGAGCCAGGACCGGGCCCGCATCGTCACCTGGGCCGTCCTCGCCGTGACCGCGGTCCTGCTCGCCTGGGGACACACCGAGGCCCGCCGGGTGCCGCGCGTGCGCCGACTGGACGTGCGGCTCCCGCGGCTGGGTGCCGGGCTGGACGGCCTGCGCGTCGTCCTCATCACCGACACCCACTACGGACCGCTCGATCGCGCCCGCTGGTCGGAGCGGGTGTGCGAGACGGTGAACACGCTGGAGGCCGACCTGGTCTGCCACACCGGCGACATCGCGGACGGCACGGCCGAACGCCGCCGCGCCCAGGCCGCCCCGCTCGGTACCGTGCGGGCCACCCGGGCCCGTGTGTACGTCACCGGCAACCACGAGTACTACAGCGAGGCCCAGGGCTGGGTCGACCTGATGGACGAGCTGGGCTGGGAACCGCTGCGCAACCGCCACCTGCTGCTCGAACGCGGAGGCGACACCCTCGTGGTCGCCGGCGTGGACGACGTCACCGCCGAGTCCTCCGGCCTGGCGGGCCACGGCGCCCACCTCGACGGAGCCCTGAACGGCGCCGACCCCGACCTGCCCGTCCTGCTCCTGGCGCACCAGCCCAAGTTCGTCGACCGGGCGGCAGCCGGCGGCATCGACCTCCAGCTCTCCGGTCACACCCACGGCGGCCAGATCTGGCCCTTCCACCACCTGGTCCGCATCGACCAGCCCGCCGTCGCCGGCCTCAGCCGGCACGGCGCCCGCACCCTCCTCTACACCAGCCGCGGCACCGGCTTCTGGGGCCCGCCGTTCCGCGTCTTCGCCCCCAGCGAGATCACCCTGCTCGTGCTCCGCTCCCCGCACTCGCCCACCTCGCCGTAGCACGACGAAGAACCCGCTGACCCTGACGGCACGTCAAGGAGCGCCCCGCGGACCGGTATGCGGGGCGGTGGGGAGGCTCCGTGGGCGAGTTCCCACCGGGGCTCCGGCTCCGGTCCGGGGGCGAGTGCGGCCGGGCGTGCTCCTCGAGGGCGGGGCCGGCGGGGTTCAGCCGACCGCGGCCCCGTGCGCCGTCATCTCACCGTCGAGCTTCACACCACGGGTGCGAGCCGAACTCGCCAGTTTCTCGGCGGCCACTTCGGCGGTGAGGCCCTGGATCTCCTCCCCGGCCTCGATGACCGCGCGTCTGACTTCGAAGGTCAGGCCGACCGACGTCTTGATGACGCCTCGCACCAGCGGTTTCGCCACTCTCTTGACCAGAGGGGCCGCCAGCATGCCGACGAGGAAGGGAGGAACTGCAGGGAGCATGTGTGAACCCTCTTCTTGTGTACACAGCACGACTGCCGCCGCCACATGGGCCGATACCTTCTGGCCGGCAGCGCTGGACAGGAATTCCGCCCCCACCGAAAACACGGTAGTCGGACCTCGGCCGATACGCCCGTGGGCGCCGACGCTGTTCATTCGTTCGGACGGAAGCCCGCCGGAGCGGACCGTGGCCGCGCAACCGGATCAGAGCGGCTTCGAGGCGCCCGGCCCGCACCGGTCCAGCAGTGAGTCCACCACCTGCACGACGAAGTCGGGTACGCGATCCGGGAAGTCGTGACCGGTTCCCTCGGGGGTGTAGACCCTCCGACTCCTGCTGGAGGCCGCGAGGAACCGTTCTCTCACGGTGAGGAAGAAGTGCCGTACCCGGGCGCTCTCCTCCGGATCGCCGACCGCTTCGAAGATCTCGCCACCGCCCGTCAGATCGCGTGGCGCCACGAGGAGGAGGGGCAGCGAGCCGAGCTCGCCGTCGTGCACGGCCGTCTGCCAGCCGTCCCTGGTGATGCCGTCCGGCGACAGTTCCCGCAGGATCGACGCCGCGGCGCAGTTCGCCCTGGTCCTGAGCTCGATCATGGCGAGGACCTCCGCCGGGTCCTCGGGGGTGAGCGTCTCCTCCTTGTCCGCGAGAGCGTGGAGGCCGAAGAGGTGGCGCAGCGCGAGGACGGTCTGGTCCCTCGGGGCACGTCGCAGGCCCGGAAGCGCCGGCCCGAAGGCGACGGCATCGGGCGGGGTGGGATCGAGCAGCACCAGACCGGCTACCAGGTCGGGACGGCGCCTGGCGGCGTTGGCCATGAGCAGACCCCCGAACGAGTGCCCCACGAAGACGTAGGGACCCTTTTCACCGGCCCGCTCCAGCGCCGTGAGCAGTTCGACGGCTTCCGCCGCCGTCGTGCGCGGGAACGGGCCCGGGTCGCTCCAGCCGGCCCCCGGACGGTCCACCAGGACCGAGCGCGTCCGTTCCCGCGCCAGCGCGTGCAGCCGGTACATGGCGTACCCGCCGGCGTGGCCGCCCGGCATCCAGACCACGGTGGGCCTCGGTCCGGCGTCCCCCTCGGCCAGGACGTGCATGCGGTGGCCGCCCACGTCGACCATGCGTCCGGGCGGCGGGTACCTCACCCGTACCCGGGCCACGTGCACCAGATGGCGGAACGACCCGAGACCGAGTGCGAGGGCACCGGCCCACAGCACACCGCCGAGAATCCGCCGGCCGGTCCCCCGGGTGACGCACCACGCACCCGCGGCCGCCGGCAGCAGGGCGACGGCCGACCCGGCCCAGTCCCGGCTGAGCAGCCGGAGTGTCGCGTCGGCGGCACGTGCTCCCGGTCGCATGGCTCCCTCTCCGTCCCGGCCTTCGCGGCCGCTGCCGGGGACACCGCGCGTCTCGGCGCCCGGCATGACCATCGTCCCCCGGGAACCCCGCGGACGCCATGCGCGGTGCCGGGCCCGCCTTCCGTCGCGGCCGGGCGGGCATCCGCCGTCAGGCCCGACCGGAGCCCCACACGCGCGCGAGACGTGCCCCCACGTCCGCGATCACTTCGGCCTCCCGGTCCACGAGGTAGAAGTGGTCCCCGGGGAACGGGCACAGCTCGAAGGAGCCCGGGGCGGCGAGGCCGGACCAGGCGAGGACCCCGTCGAGCGCGCAACTCTGGTCGTCCTCGCCGACGTACGCGGTGATCGGCGCCTTGACCGGCGCCGGGTTCGGGGGGTGGTAGCCCTCGGTCAGCCGGTAGTCCGAGCGGAGGGCGGGCAGCAGCAGGTCACGCAGTTCCGGGATGTCGTAGGCCTCCGAGTGCAGGTCGCCGAGGTGCCGGACATGGGCGATCAGGGTTTCGTCGTCGGCGGCGTGCAGCGCGGCGCGTTCGGCCCGTCCAGGGGCTTCGTGCGCGGAGACCAGCAGATGCTCGGGGACGGTGCCGCGGGCCTCCAGCCGCAGGGCCACCTCGTAGGCGACGCAGGCACCCATGCTGTGCCCGAAGAGCGCCAGCGGCCGGTCGAGCCAGGGCAGCAGCGCGTCCTCGATCGTGTCGGCCAGGGTGGCCATGTCCTCGATGCAGGCTTCCGCGAGCCGGTCCTGGCGGCCGGGGTACCGCACGGCGAGCACCTCGACGTCCGCCGGCAGCAGCGCGGGCCAGCCGTGGAACAGCTGTGCCGTGCCGCCGGCGTGCGGGAAGCACACCAGTCGGAGCCTGGGGTCCGCCGTACGCCGGTGGACACGGAACCATTTCTTCGCGTCGGTGGCCGTCATCGCCGACGGAGCCCGCGCAGGTGCGGGGAGTCGAGCTTGGAGAGGAAGGCGGGAAGCTGTTCCACCGCTCTCCTGGACACGTATGCGGTCTGCACGGTGTGGCGCAGACGATCGGTCACCACGAGTTTGTAGGCACCGCCTTCCTGGATGAGTTCCGCGGAATACAGAAGGGTTCCGGTCGCAGACATCTGACCTGTTCTCCATCAGGGTGTCGTCTTCGTGTCGCCTTCTTCGGCCGCGCCTTCCACGTCTCCGTCCGCTTCTTGCCGACGGTGCCGGTGAACAGGTGACGGCCGGCCGGCGGACTCAGCGCACCTTGGCAGCGACCGGACCGCCTCTACGGGCCTTGCCCGCGGACTTCTCCCGACCGCCGGCCTGCCCGGCCTGCTTCTCGTGGGCCTCCGCGGGCGCCGGGCCGGCGGCCGCTCCGGCCCGGTCCGCGGTGCCGTCCTCCGGGGCGCCGGCGCCGTGCCCGGCCTCTTGTGCCGTCCGGACCGCGAGCACGTCGGCGGTCGCCTCGGCGGCGAGGTCCTGGATTCCCTCACCGGCTTCGTGGACGGCTCGCTTGACCTCCATTCCCAGGCTCACCGACGTTTTGACGAGCCCTCGCACCAAGGGCTTGCCCAGCCTCTTCACCAGGGATGCGGTGATCAGGCCGATCAGGAAAGGAGGCACTACAGGCGGCATGGCGCGACATCCTTCTCTTCTGCCGAGGAGATGGCGATGGGAGAACAACGGTGAAATGAACGGTGAAGTGAACGGCGAAGCGTGAAGCGAAGGGGAGAGAATTCGACGGGACGGGCGCGTTGCGCGCCGACGGAATCACACCTTCCATCACAGAGAGTATCCGAGGCCGGACAAGCGGCTGCGAATTCCCCTGTGTCCTTCACTCGTTCGAGTAGAGCGGCCTTCCCCGGAAACCGTCCAGCTCCCGCTCCACCCGTCGGCGCAGGGCGGGAAACGGCAGTGTGCCGCCGGCCAGCACGGTCTCGTGGAAGGCGCGCACGTCGAACGCGGCGCCGGCGCCGCGTTCGCACGCCGCCCGCAGCGTCGTGAACTCCGCATGACCCGCCCGGTACGTCAGCGCCTGCCCCGGCAGATCGGTCGCGTAGCGCAACAGCTCGGTCGTGATCTGCCCTTCGGACTCGGCCGCCGCGTGGGCGCGCATGAAGGTGCGCGCCTCCTCCAGTGTCATCGTCCCGAGGTTGAGGCCGGTGTCGACGACGAGGCGCTGCGCGGTGAACCGTTCATGGGCCAGCCGCCCGTACGCGTCCCAGGGGTCGTCGTACAGCCCCATCTCCCAGCCGAGCCCCGCCGCGTACTCCGCCCAGCCCTCCTCGAACCCGCTGAAGGCCGTCAGTTCGCGTCGCAGGTCGGGCAGCGCGGTGTTCTCGGCCTGGCGGGCGAGGTGGAAGTGGTGTCCGGGCGACAGCTCGTGGTAGATCAGCGCGGCCGCGCCGAGCAGTGACCGGTGCGCCAGGTCCGAGGCGTTGTAGCGGTAGCGTCCCACCGGCTGCGCGGCGGTCGGCGGTTCGTAGTAGCCGAACGTCATCGACCCCTCCAGCGCCGGGTCGAGGCGGGCCACGCCGTAGGGGGCGCGGGGCAGGACCGCGAACCAGCGCGGCAGCAGCGGCGTGAGGCGGTCGAGGTGTCCCCGGTAGCGGGCCTCGACCTCCTCCGGGGTGGCTGCGTACAGGCGCGGTTCGGTCGCGAGCCGTTCGTGGAACTCCTCCTCCGTCCCCGTGAAGCCGAGCGTGCCGCGCATCTCCCGCATCCGTTCGCCGAGTTCGCGGCAGTGCTCCCGGCCGAGCTCGTGGAGGCGTTCGGGTGGTGTGTCGCCGGACGTGTACGTCCTGACGAAGGCCCGGTACGCCGCCTCGCCCTCCGGGTAGCGGGCCCAGCCGACTGCCTCCGGCGCCCGACGGAGGTAGTCCGGGTCGCCCACGAGGGCGACGAGGCGGTCGAACGCCGGCTCCAGTTCGGTGGCCACGAGCCGCTCCACCGCGTCGCGCAGGTGCTCCCGGCTCGCCGCGCCGAGCCGGGTGAGCCGCCCGGCGTCCGCCCGGACGTACCGTGCCGCCGACTCCCGCAGACGGGTGAGCGTGGTGCGCACACCGGTGAGGGCCGGGGCATGGACGTGAAAGCCCCGGGCCGCCTGTCCGGCGACCTTGTCGCCGATCGTCGCGACACAGCGGGCCAGGTCCCGTACGAGGGTCACGTACCGGTCCGCGTCGGCGCGGTGCTCGAAGCGGAACGGGCGGAAGACCGTGTCGCCGTACTGCTGGAGGCGGAAGAGCTGGTACGGCGTGGCGGTGGGGGTGAGCCAGTGGAAACGGCCCGCCTCGGCCTCCTGTTCGGCCAGCGCCCGCAGGAAGCCCGCCGTGTCGGCGGCGGGACCGGACGGCTCCGCCGGTCGCAGCGCGTCCAGCCGGCCCAGCACCCCCGCCGCGAACCCGGCGCGCTCGTCGGCCTCCTCGGCGGACACCCCCGGCAGCGACTCGACCGGCAGTCCGCGGCGCGTGCGCAGCGACGGCTCGCGGGCGAGCAGGAAGTCCCAGTACGAGGCCGCGAGCCGGTCGGTCTCCCGCGCCGTCGAGTCGTCCGGGGAACCCCCTGGATTGATGACCATGCCGCCAGTGTGCGCCTCGAAGTGACGCAGCGTCAGCAACGAGACCGCGCACCGCGCGTCGGACGGCCTCGCCCGGACGGGGGAAATCGTCCGACGCGTCGGCGTCGGACCCGGGCGGGCCCGGCCGACGCCGTCGATCGCGGTGGCACGATGAGCGCCATGCGCCGCCGAACCGTGTCGTCTCCCGGGGCCCGGTCGGTCGTGGCGGCGGCCGCCGCTGTCGTCGGGCCGGCCGGACGCCGCTTCCGTCCGCTCCGTCCGCTCCGTCCCCTCGGACCGGACCGGCGTCCCGGACGGGACGACCGTCCGTCTCGGGCCCGTCGCGTTTTCCCGGACGGCGACGGTGCCCGGACTCCGCACGCCTCCGGGCACCGGCCGTCATGACGGCCGGGACAGCGGACACGCCTCCGTCCGGCGCGGACGCGGTCGTCGTGGGGGCCGGTGTGATCGGTGCCGCGGTGGCGCTGGAACTGGCGCGCACGGGTCGGCGCGTCGTGGTCGTCGACAAGTCCGGCGGCGCCGGCCACGGATCCACCAGCGCGTCGAGCGCGATCATCCGTTTCAACTACTCGACCTGGGACGGTGTCGCCACCGCCTGGGAGTCCCGGCACTGCTGGACACGGTGGGCGGAGCACCTGGGCACCGCGCGCGGCCCCGGCCTGGCGGCGTTCCGGCGGACCGGAGCGGTGCTCCTCGACGCGCCGGGCTCCGGTACGCCGGAGGTCGTCGCGCTGTTCGAACGTGCCGGTGTGCCGTACGAGCGCTGGGACGCCGCGACGCTGCGCAGCCGGGTCCCCGGTATCGACGCGGGACGCTACGGGCCGCCCAGGTCCCTGTCCGACGCCGCCTTCTTCGCCGGCCCGGCAGGGGAGCTCGGCGCGCTGTTCACCCCCGACGCGGGTTTCGTCGACGATCCCCGGCTCGCGGCGCAGAACCTCGCGGACGCGGCGGCCCGCATCGGGGTGCGTTTCCTCTTCCGGCGCGCGGTCGTCGGTGTGCTGCGCGGCGACGACCGGGTGGCGGGCGTCCGGCTCGCCGACGGCACCGCGATCACGGCACCGGTGGTGGTCAACGCGGCCGGACCCTGGTCGGGCGGGTTCAACCGGACGGCCGGGGTCGGGGCCGAGTTCACCGTCGGAGTGCGCCCGCTGCGCCAGGAGGTCCACCAGGTGGCCGCGCCGGTCCGTCGGGGCGGGGGGACCGGCTCGGGCCCCGGCGGCGCCGGAGCCGCCTCCGGTCCGGTCGTGGCCGATGTCGATCTCGGGGTCTATCTGCGCCCCCACGGCGGACACCTGCTCGTCGGCAGCACGCTGCCCGCCTGCGACCCCAGGGAATGGCTCGACGACCCCGACGAGTGCAACCCGCACCCGACGCCCGCCCGGTTCGAGACCCAGGTGACCAGGGCCGCACGCCGGTTCCCGCTCCTCGGCGTCCCGAACCGGCCGAGCGGCGTCGCCGGTGTCTACGACGTCGCCGACGACTGGTCGCCCGTCTACGACCGCACCGATCTGGCCGGCTTCTACGTCGCCATGGGCACGAGCGGCAACCAGTTCAAGAACGCTCCCCTGGCGGGCCGGTTCCTCGCCACCCTGGTCGACCGCGTCGAGGCCGGCCACGACCACGACCGCGAGCCGCTGCGGTACACGGGGGAACACACCGGCCTCGTCGTCGACCTGGGTGCCTTCTCCCGCAGACGGCCCGTGGCCGAGGGCGCCGCCTCCAGGACGGTCCTGGGCTGACGTCCGGCAGGGGTACGGGGCCGGTGCCGTCCGGCACGTGAACCGCCGTCCGGCACCGGCCCCGTGAAGCCGGGAGCGGTCTACCGGCGACCGCCCGCCGACGCCGGGCCGAGCTTGGAACTCAGCACCGACAGGAAGACCGGAAGCCTGGCCACCGCGGATTCGGGGACCGGGGTGACCTGGACCGTGTCCCGCACCACGTCCTGCACCACGAGTTTGTAGGCGCCGTCTTCCCGGACGAGTTCGGCGGCGTAGAGCAGTGTTTCCACCAGAGGTCCTTCGATCGATCGTGTCGTGCGACGGGGTCGGGGTCGTGCGACGGGGGTCAGGCGCCGTTGAGCCAGGCGTTCCAGGCCTTGGTGGCCAGTTCCTCGTCCGTGTCCTCGGCGAACAGGTGGTGGCCCAGCCAGATCGGCCAGTTCCAGGAACTGCCGTTGAAGAACCGGTACAGCGCGTCCGGGCCCCGCAGGCCGAGGAAGTCGGGGCTCAGCCAGTCCACGACCACCTCCGTCGGGCCGCCGTCCGTGCCCGGGAGGTCGAGCGACAGCCGGTCGCCGACGGCCGTGCCGTCGGCGAGGCCGAGGCGCCGGCGCAGGGCGGCGAAGTCGGCGGGGTCGTCGGTGCGCTCGGCGCGGGCGGCCCTGACGTAGACGGCGGGGCGGCCGGCGAAGTGCGTCAGGTACTCGGGGAGGGAGTGCTGGTAGAAGTCGACGTGCTTCTCGGCCGCGTCCGCCTTGGTGTCCCAGTTCCAGGAGTCGTCGACGACGCCCGTGTGCACCCAGTGGATCCCCATCCGCAGGTGGCTCGTGCCGCCGTCGGCCGGCTCGATGCGGTAGGTGAGCGTGTTGGAGAACCCGCCGTCCTGGGTCGCCCGGACCGCGAAGTGGTGCGGCGGCTCCCACGCCACGACGGTGCTGTCGCCGCGCGTGGCCTTTCCGCCGACGCGCGGCTCGACCTCCATCGGGTACAGCCAGCCGAGGTTGCCGGCGCCGGTGGCGACCGCGTCCCAGACCTGTTCGGGCGTGGCGGGCAGGTCCTGTTCCCGGCGGACCTCGAGCTCTCGGGTCATGGTTGGTTCTCCTTCGTCGTCGTTCGTGGGTCAGTAGGTGAGCGGAAGCGCGGTGAGCCGCCGTTGCAGCGGGTTGGGCCGCCATTCGAGGGCGGCCTCGTCGGCGAGCCGCAGGTGCGGGAACCGGCGGACCAGCGTGCCGACGGCCACCTCCGCCTGGAGCTTGGCCAGCGGGCCGCCGAGGCAGAAGTGCGGGCCGTTGCCGAAGCTGAGGTGCCGGTTGCCCGGGCGGGTCAGGTCGAGCCGGTCGGGGTCCTCGAAGCGCTCGGGGTCCCGGTTGGTCGCGGCGAGGAACAGGTAGGCCAGTTCGCCCTCGCGCAGCGTCCGTCCGCCGATCTCGACGTCCTCGGCGACGACCCGGACGATCGCCTGGGTCGGTGTGTCGTAGCGGGCGAGTTCGTCGACGGCGGTGCGGACCAGCGCCGGGTCCTCGCGCAGCCGGGCCAGCTGGCCGGGGTGGCGCAGCAGGGCGAGGACGGCGTTCCCGACCAGGTGGGTGGTGGTCTCGTCGCCGGCGGTGATCAGCACGAAGCAGGTGGCCAGCAGTTCGGAGTCGGTGAGGCGGTCGTCCTGCGCCTGGGTGGCGACCAGGGCGCTGATGAGGTCGTCGCCGGGGTCGGCCCGGCGGTCGCGGACGAGCCGGGCGAGGTACTCCTCGTACTGTTCGATCGCCGCCTCGGACTTGTCGATGTCCTCTCCGAGCCTGCCGAAGCGCTGGAACCATGCCTTGACCTGCGGGAGGTCCTCGGGCGGGATGCCGAAGAGCTCGCAGACGACGGACATCGGCAGCGGGGAGGCGACCGACTCGATCAGGTCCATGGCCGGACCGGCCGCGACCGCCTCGTCGACGAGCCGGTCGACGATCCGCTGGATGCCGTCGCGCAGGGCTTCGACGCGCCGGGCGGTGAAGGCGCGGTTGGTCAGTCTGCGCAGCCGGGCGTGGTCCGGCGGGTCGGTGTTGGTCATCACCCGGCCGAGCCGGTCGGTGAGCCGGCTGAAGGCCTTGAGGTCGCCGCCGAGCGCGGTGTAGGCGCGGGTCATCCGGTCCCGGTCGTTGGACAGCCGCAGGTCGCCCAGGGCCGCCTCGACGTCGGCGTACCGGGTGAGGTACCAGATGCCCTGGGCACTGCGGTGGACCGGGTCCTCGCGGCGCATGCGGGCGTAGAAGGGGTACGGGTCCCGGCGGGCCTCGGGCGTGAGCAGGGCCGCGGCGAGGTCGCCGGACCGGGCGGGGCCCGCGCTGTCGCGGGCCCCGCCGGTGGTTTCGGTCAGTGTCACTGCGAGCCGCGCTACCGCTGGGCGTTCATGGCGTCGGCGAGGCTCCTGGGCCGCATGTCGGTCCAGTTCCGCTCGACGTACTCCAGGCAGGCGGCGTGGGTGCCGGGGCCGTGGGCGACGGTCCAGCCGTCGGGGACGTCCGCGAACTGCGGCCACAGCGAGTGCTGGTTCTCGTCGTTGACGAGCACGAGGAAGGTGCCGTCCTGGTCCTCGAACGGGTTGGTCATGGGTCAGTCCTCCTGGGGGGAAAGGGTGGTTTCACCGGTGGCCTCGGCGAGGCGGGCGGCCAGGATCGGTCCGATCTGGGCCAGTGAGCCGGCTTCGGTCATCCGGTTGTGCCGGGTGGTGATCTCGTGCGATTCGATCCGGCCCGCGATGTACGGGCGCCAGGTCGCGGGCCCGGCGTCGTCCCCGTCACGGTCGATCGTGGAGTTGAACAGCAGCAGGTCGCCGTCGAAGCGGGCGGGGACGAAGTCGACCGCCAGCCTCGCGTTGTTGATCATGATGTGGACGATGACCTCGATCTGCTGCTCCGTCAGGCCCTGGAGCGCGCTGCCCCGCCGGTTCAGGACCTCGGCGACCTCGGCGTAGGTCAGCTCCCGGTCGCCCAGCTCGTCCGGGTCGACGTCGAGCACGCCGACGAGCACGTCCCGCTCGGTGGGCACGGGCATCTCCTCGAACTTCACGTCCTTCACCGGGTAGGCGTCGAGGATGGCCAGCAGCGCGGTCCGCTCGCCGCGCGCCCGCAGCTCGCAGGCGAGCGCCTGGGCGATCAGCCCGCCGGCGGACCAGCCGAGCAGCAGGTACGGGCCCTCGGGCTGGATCTTGCGGATCTGGTCGGCGTAGTCGGCCGCCATCTCCTCGTAGGACGTCGGCAGGGGTTCGGGGCGGCCGAGGCCGCGCGCCTGGATCGCGTAGACCGGGTGCTCGGGACCGATGTGGTTCAGCAGCCCGCTGTACGACCAGCTGATGCCGCCGCCGGGGTGGATGCAGAACAGCGGCGTGCCGGTCCCGGTCGAACGCAGCGGCAGCACCACGTCCAGCGCGTCGGCGGGGTCGTCCATGACCAGGCGCTCGGTGAGACCGGCCACGGTCGGCGCCTCGAAGAGCATGCGCAGGCCGAGCTCCAGTCCGAGGGTCTCGCGGACGCGGGAGGCCAGGCGGGCGGCCAGCAGCGAGTGCCCGCCCAGATCGAAGAAGTTGTCGTCGATGCGCACCTGTTCCCGGCCGAGGACCTCGGCGAAGAGGTCGCACAGCAGCTGCTCCCGCGGCGTCCGGGGGCCGCGGCCGGTGCCCGTCGCCCCGTACTCGGGGGCGGGCAGGGCGGCCCGGTCCAGCTTGCCGTTGGCGGTCAGCGGCAGTGCGTCCAGGGTGACGAACGCCGACGGCACCATGTAGTCGGGCAGGTCGCGGCGCAGCCGCCCGGAGAGCTCGGCCGCCTCGGGCGCGCCTCCGGGGGCGGGCACCAGGTAGGCGACGAGCCGCTTGTCGCCGGGCCGGTCCTCGCGGGCGACGACGGCCGCCTGGGCGACGCCCGGGCAGCTCGCGAGGATCGCCTCGATCTCGCCGGGTTCGATCCTGAGGCCGCGGAGCTTGACCTGGTGGTCGGTGCGTCCGGCGAACTCCAGGGTGCCCCCGGCCGGCCACCACGCCAGGTCGCCGGTGCGGTACATCCGGCTCCCGGGCGGCCCGTACGGGTCGGCGGTGAAGCGCTCCGCCGTCAGGCCGGGCCGGCCGAGGTAGCCGCGGGCCACGCCCGTCCCCGCGAGGTACAGCTCGCCGACCAGGCCGGTGGGCACCGGCCGCAGGCGGTCGTCGAGCACGTAGGCGCGCATGTTCGCCATCGGCCCGCCGATCGGTACGGTCGCGGCGTTCTCGGGGAGGCCGTGCACCGGGTGGCGGGTGGCCAGGGTCGTGGCCTCGGTGGGCCCGTAGCCGTTGACCACCTCGATGCCGGGGCAGACCTCCAGCACCCGGGCGACGGCGGCCGGGGAGACCACGTCACCGCCGGTCCACACCTCGCGGACCCCCGCGAGCAGGCCCGGCCGCTCCTCGGCGACCAGGCGGAACAGACCGGCCGTCAGCCACAGTCCGGTCACCCCGTGGGTGCTGATCGTGTGCTGGAGCAGGTCGAGGTCGAGCCGCTCGGGCGGTGCGACCACGACCCGGCCGCCGTTGAGCAACGGCACCCACAGTTCGTAGGTCGAGAGGTCGAAGGCGGTCGGGGAGTGCATCAGCACCCGCTCGTGGCCGCCGCCGCGGTACTCGGGGGTGAGCGCGAGGCCCACCACGTCGCGGTGGGTGACGGCCACGCCCTTCGGCCGGCCGGTCGAGCCGGAGGTGTACATCACGTACGCCAACTGGGCCGGATCGCACGGGAGGCCGGGGTCGGACGCGTCGGGCTCGCCCTCGATCAGTGCGGTCAGCGCGTCCTCGGTGAGCACCAGCGCGACCCCGGCCTCCCGCAGGATCAGATCGATCCGGGACTGCGGGAAGCGCGAGTCGAGGGGCGCGTAGGCGCCGCCCGCCTTGACGATCGCCAGGAGCGCCACGACGAGGTCCGCCGAGCGGTCCAGCAGCACCGCGACCGGTGTCTCCGGCCGTACGCCCCGGCGGACCAGTGCCCGCGCGAGGCGGTTGGACCGCCGGTCGAGTTCCCGGTAGGTCAGTTCGGTGGCGCCGGCCACGACGGCCACCGCGTCCGGGGTGGCGCGCACCTGCCGGGCGAACAGCTCCGGCAGCGCGGCCCCGGGCAGCTCGAACGCGGCGCCGGTGGAGTCGGACAGCAGCCTGCGGCGTTCCTCGCCGGACATGACGTCGATCCGGCTGATCGGTCGGCCGGGGTCGGCGACCGCCGCGCGCAGCAGCCGCGCCCAGCGCTCGAACAGCAGCTCCACGGTGGCCGGTTCGAACAGGTCGGTGGCGTACTCCACCGCGCCGACCAGGCCGTCGGGGCCACCGTCCGGGCGGAACTGCTCGGCCAGGCTGAACGTCAGGTCGACCCGCGAGGTCCCGGTCGACGCCTCCAGGTGACCGGTCTCGAGGCCCGGCAGGGCGAACTCGCCCACCGGCGCGTTCTGTAGGGCCAGCATGATCTGGAACAGCGGGTGGTGCGACAGCGAACGGGCCGGGTTGACCACCTCGACCAGGTACTCGAACGGCACGTCCTGGTGGGCGTACGCGGCGAGCGCCTTCTGCCGCACCCGGCCGAGCAGTTCGGCGAAGCCGGGGTCACCGCTCGTGTCGGTGCGCAGCACCAGGGTGTTGACGAAGAACCCGACGAGGTCGTCCAGCGCCTGGTCGGTCCGGCCGGCGATCGGACTGCCCACGGGGATGTCCGTGCCGGCGCCGAGCCGGGTGAGCAGCGCGGCGAGGCCGGCCTGGAGCACCATGAACATGCTGGCGCCGCGCTCGGCGGCCAGGTCCCGCAGTGCCCGGTGCAGTTCGGGTTCCAGCCGGACCACGACCCGTCCGCCCCGCTGGGAGGCCACCGGCGGCCGGGGCCGGTCGGCGGGCAGCTGCACCTGCTGCGGGATTCCCGCCAGCTCGTCCTTCCAATAGGCCAGTTGCCGCGCGAACAGGCTGTCCGGGTCGGCGGTGTCGCCGAGCAGGTCGCGCTGCCACAGCGTGTAGTCGGCGTACTGCACCGGCAGCGGGGACCACCGCGGCTCCTCGCCGTGGCGGCGCGCCGTGTAGGCGACCGCGAGGTCTCCGGAGAGCGGCCCCATCGACCAGCCGTCGGCGGCGATGTGGTGCACCACGACCAGCAGCACGTGCCGGTCGGGCGCGAGCGCGTACAGCTCCGCCCGGACCGGCGGCTCGGCGGCCAGGTCGAAGCCGCGCTGTGCCGTCCGCGCCAGCCGCTCGGCCAGCAGGCTCTCGTCGAGCTCGACCACCGGCAGCTCCGGGTACGCCCGCGAGGCGCTCAGCACGACCTGGTACGGCACGCCGTCCGTCTCGCGGAAGACCGTGCGCAGGCTCTCGTGCCGGGCGATCACGTCCGCGAGCGCGGCGTGCAGGGCCGGGCGGTCGAGTTCGCCGGTCAGGCTCAGCGCGAGCGGCATGTTGTAGGTGGCGCTCGGCCCGTCCATCCGGTGCAGGAACCACAGGCGGCGCTGGGCGAAGGACAGTTCCACGTTCCCCCGGCCTTCGGCCGGGGGTGTCCCCATGGACCGCGGCTGTGCGGTCAGCGCGGGCCGCGCCGTGCCGGAGCCGTCGAGGCGGGCCGCGAGACCGGCCACGGTCGGCGTCTCGAACAGCGTCCGGACCTCGAGCTCCGCGCCGAGGGCCGACCGGACGCGGGAGGCCAGACGGGTCGCCAGCAGCGAGTGTCCGCCCAGGTCGAAGAAGCTGTCCTCGACGCCGACCTGGGCCAGGCCGAGCACCTCGGCGAACAGCTCTGCGAGGAGCTGTTCCTGCGGGGTGCGCGGCGCCCGCCCGGATCCGGCCGGGCCGAGGTCGGGCGCGGGCAGCGCGCGGCGGTCGAGCTTGCCGCTGGCCGTCAGCGGCAGTGTCTCCAGTGCCACGAACGCCGACGGGATCAGGTAGTCGGGCAGCCGCCCGCGCAGCCATTCACGGAGTTCGCCGATGAGGGCGCCGGTGCCCCGGCTGCCGGTCGGGCGGTTGGTCAGCGAGGACAGCGTCCTGCCGGCGGCCTCGGCCGGCCGGTACGGCTCGGCCGGGGAGCCGTGCCGCGCCCGCGGGTCGGCGAAGACGACGTCCACGGCGTCGGCCGCGTCGGCCGACCAGGTGACGCCCACCCGGCGGTCGAACTCCCGCCCGAGGGCGCGGAAGTCCTCCGGGTCGGGGAGTCCGCTCTCCTCCGGGCCGTGCAGCCGCTCCAGCAGTTCGGCGAGCGAGCCGTCGCCGTTCTGCACCGCCCGGGAGAGGGCGGCCTCGCGCAGCACCCGGCGGTTCGGCACCCCGGCGATCCTCAGCACGTCGGCGGACGGCCGGTCGAGGAGTTCGCGCAGCCCGTCCAACCCGGTAACCTGCCGCCCCCACTCCAGCTCGACCGTCCGGCCCGGAACCTCCGGGGCCGCCGGGACGACCGGGGCCTTGTGCAGCGTCACGTCGTAGCGGTAGCGGGTCAGTTCGTTGTGGTGGCGGCCGCTCTTGACCTCCACGGCCACCGCTCCGATGTCCGTGCCGTGCTCCCGCAGGACGGTGAAGAAGTCCGGGTCGACCAGGAGTTCCTTCTCCACCCTGACCGCCTGCTCCACCGCGCGGCGCACCGTGGCGAGGTCGCCGTCGGCACCGGTGCGGTGCAGCTGGACCGCGGTGGCCAGCGGGCGCAGCAGCCGCAGGTTGCGGACGTCGCCGACGAAGAGCGCCCCGCCGGGGGCGAGCAGTCGCATCAGCTTCCCGATCACGTCCGCGAGGTAGTCGGCGGACGGGAAGTACTGCACCACCGAGTTGATCACGATGGTGTCGAACCGTCCGGCCGGCAGGCCGTCGGTGTCGTGCGCCGGGCGGGTCTGGAGTACGACACGCCCTGACAGGTCGTCCCGCCGGGCGACCTGCGCGGTCAGCGCGTCGACGGCCGTGGCGGAGAAGTCCGTCGCCCAGTAGCTCTCGCAGTGCGGTGCGATCCCCGAGAGCAGCAGTCCGGTGCCGACGCCGACCTCCAGCACCCGGCGGGGGCGCAGGGCCAGGATGCGGGCCACGGTGGCGTCCCGCCACTCCCGCATCTGCTCCACCGGGATCGGGCTCGTGTCGTAACTGCTGTTCCAGCCGACGAAGTTCTGGCCGAAGCCGGCTTCCTCGGGGGTGATGGGCAGGGCGTCGTAGATGTCCTGCCACTCGCCCACGTGGTCGGCCTCCAGGCCGCTGTCCCGGTCCTCGTCCTGCCGCGGGACGACGTATCCGACGAGCCGGTCGTCCTGGGCGAGGACGGCGGCCCGGGCGACGGCGGGGTGCTCGGCCAGCGCCGCCTCGACCTCGCCGGGCTCGACCCGGAAGCCGCGCACCTTCACCTGGTCGTCGGCGCGGCCGACGTACTCCAGCTCTCCTCGGCCCAGCCACCGCACCAGGTCCCCGGTGCGGTACATGCGCTCACCCGCCGGACCGAACGGGCAGGCGACGAACCGCCCCGCCGTCAGGCCCGGCCGGTTCAGGTACCCGCGCGCCAGACCCGCGCCCGCGACGTACAGCTCCCCCGCCACGCCCGCCGGCACCGGTCGCAGCCGCTCGTCCAGCACGTACACCCGGGCGTTGGCGATCGGGCGTCCGATCGGCGGCACACCCGATCCCGGCGAGAGCGGGTCGCTCATGGTCGCGCACACCGTCGTCTCCGTCGGGCCGTACGCGTTGATCATCCGGCGGCCCGGTGCCCAGCGGTCCACCAGCTCCGGCGGGCAGGCCTCACCCGCCACCACCAGCGTCGACGCCCGCACCGAGCCCTCCGGCACGGCGGCGAGGACGGACGGGGGCACGGTCACGTGGGTGACCGCGAGGTCCCGGTCGGTCAGCGCGGCGACCGGGTCCGCCGTCGGGGGCAGCACCAGGGCCGCGCCGCGCAGCAGGGCGGTGCAGATCTCCGACACCGAGGCGTCGAAGCTGGGCGAGGCGAACTGGAGCACCCGGCTGCCGGGTTCGATCGCGAAGCGCTCGATCTGTGCGGCGACCAGGCTCGCGACGCCGCCGTGGCCGACCACGACGCCCTTGGGGCGCCCGGTCGAGCCCGAGGTGTAGATCACGTAGGCCGGGTGCCGGACGTCGAGCGCGACCACGGGGGCGGTCTCCGGCCACCCGGACACCTCGGTCACCGTCGCCGGGTCGTCGATCACCACCGTGGGCCGGGCGTCGTCCAGCATGTACGCGATCCGTGCCGCCGGGTACGCCGGATCCACCGGCAGGTACGCGGCCCCGGCCTTCAGCACGCCCAGGACGGCCACCACCGACTCCACCGACCGCGGCAGGGCCACGGCCACGGTCTGCTCCGGACCGACCCCCCGGGCGATCAGCGCGTGCGCGAACCGATTGGCCCGAACGTCGAGTTGACGATATGTCAGCTCGACATCGCCGCACACCAGCGCGAGGGCGTCCGGGGTCGACGCCACCTGCGCCGCGAAGGCCCGCGGCACGGGAACGGCCGCCACCTCGAGGGCGGTCGCGTTGCCCCGCTCCAGCAGACGGTGCCGCTCGTCGGCGTCGAGGAGTTCGATCCCGCCGATCGACCGGTCCGGATCGGCGGCGACCTCCTCCAGCAGACGCGTCCAGCGCCCGATGAGCGCCTCGACCGTCGAGCGGTCGAACAGGTCGGTGGCGTACTCCACCGCGCCGACGATCCCCGCCGGGCTGGGGGCACCTCCCGGGCCGTCAGGCCCAGGGGGACCGTCCGGAGCGAACTGTTCGACGAGGCTCACGCCGAGGTCGAACTTGGCGGTACCGGTGGCCACCGCGTAGGTGGCGACGTCCAGGCCGGGCAGGGAGAACCGGCCCATCGGGGCGTTCTGCACGGCCAGGATGGTCTGGAACAGCGGGTGGTGCGACAGCGAACGGGACGGGTTGAGCACCTCCACCAGCTGCTCGAACGGCACGTCCTGGTGCGCGTAGGCCGACAGCGCCGTCTCCCGCACCCGGCCCAGCAGCTCGGTGAAGCTCGGGTCGCCGCTGGTGTCGGTCCGCAGCACCAGCGTGTTCACGAAGAACCCGACCAGGTCGTCCAGCGCCTCGTCGGTGCGCCCCGCGATCGGAGACCCGATCGGGATGTCCGTGCCCGCGCCCAGCCGTGTGTACAGCGCGGCCAGCGCGGCCTGCAGCACCATGAACAGGCTCGCGCCCGACTTCCGGGCCAGCTCCGCCAGGGAGGCGTGCAGTTCGGGGCTCAGCTCCAGGCCGACGTGGTCCCCGCGCCAGCCGGCGACGGCCGGCCTCGGCCGGTCGGCGGGCAGCCGGAGCAGCTCCGGCAGGTCCGACAACTGACGCTTCCAGTAGTCGAGTTGTTCCCCGAACCGGCTCTCCGGGTCGGCGGCGTCGCCGAGCAGGTCGCGCTGCCACAGCGTGTAGTCCGCGTACTGCACCGGCAGGGCCGGCCGGTGCGGCGCGCGGCCCTCGCACCGGGCGGCGTACGCCTCGGCCAGGTCGCGGGCCAGCGGGCCGGTGGACCAGCCGTCACCGGCGATGTGGTGCATCACCAGCAACAGCACGTGCTCGTCCGGCGCGAGCGCGAACAGCTCCGCCCGCAGGGGCGCCTCGGCCTCCAGGTCGAAGGGCCGTCGGGCGAACTCGGCGAGCCGCTCGAAGAGTTCGGCCTCCGACACCTCGGTCAGCCCTGCCCGGGGCCGGGCCTCGGCCGGGTCCAGGACGAGCTGGCGGGGTACGCCGTCGACCTCCGGGAAGACCGTCCGCAGGCTCTCGTGCCGGGCCGTCACGTCGGCCAGCGCCTCGTCCAGCGCCGCCCGGTCGAGCGTCCCGGTCAGCTGGAGCGCCAACGGGATGTGGTAGGTCGCGGCGGCGGTGTCCATGCGGTGCAGGAACCAGAGCCGGCGCTGGGCGAAGGACAGCGGCACCGCCTCCGGCCGCTCGTGCGCGGTCAGCGCCGGGCGGGCGTGACCGGCCCCGGTCAGCGCCTCGGCCAGGTCCGCCACGGTGGGCGCCAGGAACAGCGCCCGCAGCCCCAGCTCCACCCCGAGCACCGAGCGCACCCGTGCGGCCAGCCGGGTGGCGAGCAGGGAGTGCCCGCCCAGGTCGAAGAAGTCGTCGTCGACGCCGACCCGCGGCACGCCCAGCACCTCGGCGAACAGCTCGCACAGGATCTGCTCCCGCGGGGTGCGCGGCGCCCGGCCCGTCGTGGCCGTGGTCACCGGCTCCGGCGCGGGCAACGCGGCCCGGTCCAGCTTCCCGTTCGGCGTCAGCGGCAGCACGTCCAGCAGCACGAACGCCGACGGCACCAGATAGTCGGGCAGTCGGTCGCGCAGGTACGCCGTCAGCTCGGCCGGACGTACGACCGTGCCGGGACGCGCGGTCACGTAGCCGACGAGCCGGTCGCCCCGGGCGATGACGGCGGCCCGGGTGACCGCGGGGTGCTCGGCCAGCGCCGCCTCGACCTCGCCGAGTTCGACGCGGAAGCCGCGCACCTTCACCTGGTCGTCGGCGCGGCCGACGTACTCCAGCTCCCTGTCGGTGCGCCGGCGCACCAGGTCGCCCGTGCGGTACATGCGCTCACCCGCCGGACCGAACGGGCAGGCGACGAACCGCCCCGCCGTCAGGCCCGGCCGGTTCAGGTACCCGCGCGCCAGACCGGGGCCGGCGACGTACAGCTCTCCCGTCACCCCGGGCGGCACGACACGCAGCCGCTCGTCGAGGACGTACACCCGGAAGCCCGCGACCGGCCGGCCGATCGGCGGCACACCGGCCTCCGGGGCCAGCGGGGCGCTCATGGTGGCGCACACCGTCGTCTCCGTCGGGCCGTACGCGTTGATCATCCGGCGGCCGGGCGCCCACCGGGCCACCAGCTCCGGCGAGCAGGCCTCGCCCGCCACCACCAGGGTGGTCGCCGTGAGGTCGGCGCTCTCCACCGCGGCCAGGGCCGAGGGCGGAAGCGTCACATGGGTGATGCCGAGCCGACGGTCGGTCAGGGCCTCCAGCGGAGCCTCGGCCGGGGCCAGGACGAGGGCGGCGCCGGTGAGCAGGGCACTGCACAGGTCCCAGAAGGACGCGTCGAAGCTGGGCGAGGCGAACTGGAGCACCCGGCCGCCCGGCGCCACGCCGAGCCGCTCGATCTGCGCCGCCACCAGTTCCGACACACCGCTGTGGCTCACCACGACGCCCTTGGGGCGGCCGGTCGAGCCCGAGGTGTAGATGACGTAGGCCGGGTGCCGGACGTCGAGCGCGGCCCGCGGGTCGGTGTCCGGCCAGTTCCCTTCGGTCACCGTCGCCGGGTCGTCGATCACCACCGTGGGCCGGGCGTCGTCCAGCATGTACGCGATCCGTGCCGCCGGGTACGCCGGATCCACCGGCAGGTACGCGGCCCCGGCCTTCAGCACGCCCAGGACGGCCACCACCGACTCCACCGACCGCGGCAGAGCCACGGCCACGGTCTGCTCCGGACCGACCCCCCGGGCGATCAGCGCGTGCGCGAACCGGTTGGCTCGAAGGTCGAGTTGACGGTACGTCAATTCGGTGTCGCCGCAGACGAGCGCGACCGCGTCCGGCGTCGCCGCCACCTGCGCCGCGAACAGCTCCGGCAGGCTCGTCCCGGCCGCCCCGCCCTCGACGGCGGGCAGCAGTTCGCGGCGCTCCCCGTCGGACAGCAGGTCGATCCCGCCGATCGGCCGGTCGGGCGCGGCGGCGACCGCGGTCAGCAGCCTGGTCCACCGGGCGACCAGGGTCTCGACCGTCGAGCGGTCGAACAGGTCGGTGCTGTACTCGACCGCACCGCCGATCCCGGCCGGCGTGCCGTCGGGCCCGTGCTCCTCCGCGAACCCGAAGGTCAGGTCGAGCCGCGCGGTCCCGGTGAGCACGGTCACCCCGGAGACCCGCAGACCCGGCAGCTCGAAGTCACCGCCCGGCGCGTTCTGCACGACCAGCCCGGTCTGGAACAGCGGGTGGTGCGACAGCGAACGGGACGGGTTCAGCGCCTCCACCAGGTGCTCGAACGGCACGTCCTGGTGCGCGTAGGCCGACAGCGCCGTCTCCCGCACCCGGCCCAGCAGTTCGGCGAACGTCGGGTCGCCGCTGGTGTCGGTCCGCAGCACCAGCGTGTTGATGAAGAAGCCGACCAGGTCGTCCAGCGCCTCGTCGGTGCGCCCCGCGACCGGAGACCCGATCGGGATGTCCGTGCCCGCGCCCAGCCGTGTGTACAGCGCGGCCAGCGCGGCCTGTAGCACCATGAACAGGGTGGCACCGGAGCGTCGCGCCAACTCCACCAGCGCCGCGTGCAGTTCGGCGTCGATCCGGAGTTCCAGCAGGTCGCCGCCGTACGACATGGTGGCGGGGCGCGGCCGGTCGGCGGGCAGCCGCAGCTGCTCGGGCAGCCCGGCCAGCGCCTCGGTCCAGTAGGTGACCTGACGGGCGAACACGCTGTCCGTGTCGCGCTCGTCGCCGAGGATCTCGTGCTGCCACAGGGTGTAGTCGCCGTACGTCACCGGCAGCGGCGGCCAGACCGGCGCCCCGCCGCCCCGCCGGGCGGTGTAGGCGGCGGCCAGGTCACGGGCCAGCGGGCCCATGGACCAGCCGTCACCGGCGATGTGGTGCATCACCAGCAGCAGCACGTGCTCGTCCGGCGCGAGCGCGAACAGCTCCGCCCGCAGCGGCACTTCGGAGGTCAGGTCGAACGCCCGGACCGCCGCCTCGCGCAGCAGGGCGGGCGCCTCCGCCTCACCGGCCGCGCGTACGGTCAGCGGGACGGCGGCCTCGGCGGCGTCCAGCACCCGCTGGTACGGGACTCCGGCGGTGTGCGGGAAGACCGTGCGCAGGGTCTCGTGCCGGGCCACCACGTCCGCGAGCGCGGCACTCAGCGCGGCCCGGTCGAGGTCGCCGGACAGCCGCAGGGCGAGCGGCATGTGGTAGGTGGCGCTCGGCGCTCCGAACTGCTGGAGGAACCAGAGTCTGCGCTGGGCGAAGGACAGCGGCATCGGTTCGGGACGGGGCCGGGGCACCAGGGCCTGCCGAGCGGTGCCGGCGTCGTGCAGCCCGGCCGCGATCCCGGCGGGCGTCGGCGCCCGGAACAGGCTGCGCAGTTCCAGCTCGACACCGAGGGTCGCCCGGACCCGCGAGACCAGCCGGGTGGCGAGCAGGGAGTGCCCGCCCAGGTCGAAGAAGCCGTCGTCGACCCCGACCCGCGGCACGCCCAGCACCTCGGCGAACAGCTCGCACAGGATCTGCTCCTGCGGGGTGCGCGGCGCCCGGCCCGTCATGGCCGTGGTCACCGGTTCCGGCGCGGGCAACGCGGCCCGGTCCAGCTTCCCGTTCGGCGTCAGCGGCAGGGCGTCGAGCAGCACGAACGCCGACGGCACCAGGTGGTCCGGCACCCGGTCGCGCAGGTACGCCGCCAGCGCCGCCGCGGTCGTCCCGGTCCCGGCCGTGGGCACCACGTACGCGACGATCCGGTCCTCCCGGGCGAGCACCGCGACCTGGGCGACACCCGGGTGTGCGGTCAGCTCGGCCTCGATCTCGCCCGGCTCGACCCGGAACCCTCGGATCTTCACCTGGTGGTCCACCCGGCCCGCGAACTCCAGGTCCTTGTCGGCCCGCCAGCGGACCAGGTCACCGGTGCGGTACATCAGCGCGCCGGCCGGTCCGTAGGGGTCGGCGACGAACCGGGTGGCGGTGAGGCCGGGCCGGTTCAGGTAGCCGCGGGCGAGGCCCGCTCCGGCGAGGTACAGCTCACCCAGTACGCCGGGGGCGACCGGCCGCAGCGCCGAATCCAGCACGTACGCAAGGCAGTTGGCGATCGGCCGGCCGATCGGTACCGGCAGCGGGCAGTCGGCGGGGTCGGCCGGCAGCGGGTAGGCGGTGATCACATGGGTCTCGGCGGGGCCGTAGTGGTTGTGCAGCTCCCGGCCCGGCCGCCGGCTCTGGAAGCGGCGCACGGTGCCGCCGAGGCGCATCGCCTCGCCGGCCTGCGCGATCAGCCGCAGCTCCGGCAGTTCGAGACCGGCCTCCTCGGCGGCCTCGGCCAGCGCCTCGACCACCAGGTTGGGTGCGAACAGCTCCTCGACCCCGTGCCGGTCCAGCCAGCGGGCGAACAGTTCGGCACTGCGGCGCTGCTCCTCGGTCGGCACCACGAGGGTCTTGCCGTACAGCAGCGCGGAGAGCGTCTCCTGCACCGAGACGTCGAAGCTGATCGCGGTGAACTGTGCGGTACGCGTGCCCACTTCGCCGCCGACGGACCCGTGGTGCCAGGCCAGCAGGTTCAGCAGCCCGGCGGCGGGCATCACCACGGCCTTGGGCCGGCCGGTGGAGCCCGAGGTGTAGATGACGTAGGCCGGGTGCCGCGGGTCCACGGCGACGGCCGGATCGTGCTCCGGCAGGTCCCCGTGCGGTGTGACGGCCGCGAGGTCGTCGAGCACCACGGCAGGACGCGCGTCCTGGAGCATGTACGCGATGCGGGCGGCCGGGTAGTCCGGGTCGACCGGCAGATAGGCCGCGCCCGTCTTGAGGACCGCGAGGACGGCGACCGGCAGTTCGGCGGAGCGCGGCAGCCGCAGGGCGACGACCTGCTCCGGCCCCACCCCGCGCGCGATCAGCGCGTGCGCCAGGCGGTTGGCCCTGCGGTTCAGCTCCCGGTAGGTCAGCACGGTGTCCTCGAACACCACCGCCGGGGCCTCGGGGGTCGCCCGGACCCGCGCCTCGAACAGAGCGGGCAGGGTGGCGGCGGGCACCGGTCGCGCGGTGTCGTTGCGTACGACCAGCAGCTCGTGCCGCTCCTCGGCGGTCAGGACGTCGATCCGGCTCAACGGCCGGCCCGGCTCGGCGACCACCGACGCCAGCAGCCGCAGCCACCGGGCGACCAGGGCCTCCACCGTGGCCGGGTCGAAGAGGTCGGTGCTGTACTCGACCCGCCCGACGATGCCCTCGGCCGGCCCGCCGGTGCCGCCGCGCTCCAGCAGGTGGAAGCCGAGGTCGAACATCGCCGTCGGCGTCCGCACCAGGACGATCTCGGTGGTCAGACCGCTCAGCTCGAACTCGGTGCGGGGCACGTTCTGCAACGCGAGCAGCACCTGGAACAGCGGCTGACGGGCGAGCGACCGGGACGGGTTGAGGGCCTCGACGACGTGCTCGAACGGCAGGTCCTGGTGCGCGTACGCGGCCAGCGCGCCCTCGCGGACCCGGCCGAGGAGCTCGGCGAAGGTCGGGTCGCCGCTGGTGTCCGTGCGCAGCACCAGGGTGTTGACGAAGAATCCGACGAGGTCGTCCAGGGCCTGGTCGGTCCGGCCGGCGATCAGGCTGCCGACCGGGATGTCGTCGCCCGCGCCGAGCTTGTCCAGCAGCGACGCCAGGGCGGCCTGTAGCACCATGTACACGCTGGCGCCGTGCTCCCGGCCCAACCTGACCAGACCGGCGTGCAGTTCGGCGTCCAGTTCGATCGCGAGGTGGCCGCCGGCATAGGAGGGGGTCGCGGGACGGGGGCGGTCGACGGGGAGCCGGATCTGTTCCGGCAGGTTCGCCAACTGCTCCGTCCAATAGGCCTGCTGACGGACGAACAGACTGTCCCGGTCGGCCGGGTCGCCGAGCAGCTCGTGCTGCCACAGGGTGTAGTCGGCGTACTGGACGGGCAGCGGCGCCCACCGCGGCTCCTCGCCCCGGCCGCGTGCCGCGTACGCGGTGGCCAGGTCGGCGGCCAGCGGGCCCAGCGACCAGCCGTCACCGGCGATGTGGTGCATCACCAGGAGCAGCACGTGCTCGTCCGGCGCGAGCGCGAACAGCTCCGCCCGCAGCGGTGGTTCGGCCGCGAGGTCGAATCCGCGCACCGTGGCGCCCGCCAGCAGGTCCGGCAGGTGCGGCTCGTCGGCCGGGGTGACCGACAGCCTCGGGCGCGCCTCTGCGGTGGCCAGCACCCGCTGGTGGGGCACGCCGTCCACGGCCGGGAAGACCGTGCGCAGGGTTTCGTGCCGGTCGACGACGTCGCCCAGCGCCGCCTCCAGGGCCGTCAGGTCCAGTGGTCCCGAGAGCCGCCACGCGAGCGGCATGTTGTAGACCGAGGCGGCGCCCTCCAGCTGGCGCAGGAACCACAGCCTGCGCTGGGCGGACGACAACGGCACCGTCCCCCGTCCTTCGGCCGGGGGTGCCCCCGTGGGCCGCTCCGCCCGCCGCAGGGCGAGCCGGGCCCGGTCCGCGCCGCCCAGACCGGCGGCCAGCCCGGCCACGGTCGGGGTGCGGAACAGGGTGCGCAGTGCCAGCTCCACGCCCAGGGTCGTGCGGACCCGGGCCACCAGGCGGGTGGCCAGCAGGGAGTGCCCGCCCAGGTCGAAGAAGCTGTCGTCGACGCCGACCCGCGGCAGGCCGAGGACCTCGGCGAACAGCTCGCACAGGATCTGCTCCTGCGGAGTGTGCGGTGCCCGGCCGGTCCGGGTGACGGTGGTCTCGGGCTCGGGCTCGGGCAGGGCGCGCCGGTCGAGCTTGCCGTTGGCGTTCAGCGGCAGGGCGTCGAGGGAGACGAACACGGCGGGCACCATGTAGTCGGGCAGCCGTTCGCGCAGGCACGCCCGCAGGTCCTCCGGCCGGAGTTCCGCTCCGGTGGCGGGCACCAGGTAGGCGACCAGGCGGGTGTCCCCCGTCCGGTCCTGCCGGACGGTCACGGCGGCCCGCGCGACCCCCGGGTGCTCCGCCAGCGCCGCCTCGATCTCGCCGAGCTCGATGCGGAAGCCGCGGAGCTTGACCTGGTCGTCGGTGCGGCCGAGGAACTCCAGGTTCCCGTCCGTACCCCAGCGCACCAGGTCACCGGTGCGGTACATCCTCGTGCCGGCCGGCCCGAACGGGTCCGCCACGAACCGTCCCGCGGTCAGCCCCGGCCGGTTCAGATAACCCCGGGCCAGCCCCGCGCCGGCGATGTACAGCTCACCCGGCACACCCGCGGGCACCGGCTGCAACGCGGCGTCGAGCACATGCAGCCGGACTCCCCCGAGCGGCCGGCCGATCACCGGGCGCGGGCTCGATGCCAGCGGCGCGACGACCGCGTCCACCGTGCACTCGGACGGCCCGTAGTAGTTCAGGAAGGACACTCCGTCGACGGCCCGCAGCCGCTCCCACAGCCGGTCCGGAACGGCCTCCCCGCCCATCGAGACCATCGCCGGACGCCACCGCGGGTCGTCCAGAAGCCCCCGCTCGACGAGGACCTGCAAGTAGGACGGGGTGGCGTTGACGTAGTCCAGCCCGGCGCGCGCGGCGTACTCGACGAAGGCGTCCGGGTCGGACCAGGTCTCCTCGTCCAGGACGTGCAGCTCGTGTCCCGCGTACAGGCAGGACATCTGGTCGCAGGAGGCGTCGAACGACACCGAGGTGGTCAGCCCCACCCGCAGCCGCTCCTTCGTCCCCCGGAGGAACAGCAGGGGACGCTGGCCGGCGAACAGGTTGCGCAGGCCGCCGTGCGTCGTCACCACGCCCTTGGGCCTGCCGGTGGAACCGGAGGTGTAGATGACGTAGACCGGGTGGTCCCGATCGACGGCCACCATCGGGTCGGCCGCCGGGCACGCGGCCACCAGCGCGGCCGTCTCCGGGGCGTCGGCCACCAGCCATCCGGCGGGACCGCTCTCCGGCAGCCTGCCCCGGGTACGGGCGTCGGTCACCCCCAGGACCGGCCGGGCGTCGTCGAGCAGGTACGCGATCCGCGCGACCGGGTACTCGGGGTCGACCGGGAGGTACGCGGCGCCGGTCTTCAGCACCGCGAGGATCGCCACCACCAGCTCCGCCGAGCGCGGCAGGGCCACCGCCACCAGCCGCTCCGGCCCCGCGCCCCGCGCGATCAGCGCGTGCGCCAGCCGGTTCGCCCGCGCGTCCAGCTCCGCGTACGTCAGCGACGCCTCCGGTCCCACCAGCGCGAGGGCGTCCGGAGTCGCACGCACCCGGTCCCGGAACAGCTCCGGCAGACTCTCGGTGAAGGCCCGGGCCGCCGGGCCGGTGCCCAGCGCCGTCAGCTCACCGCGCTCCTCGGCGGTGAGCAGGCCGAACCGGCTGAGCCTGCGCCGCGGGTCGGCGACCGCGGCACGGAGCAGCCGGACCCACCGCTCGAACATCGTCTCGACGGTGGCCGGGTCGTACAGGTCGCCGGTGTACTCGACGACCCCGTCGATCCCCTCGGGGGAGCCGTCCTCCGCGTGCCGCTCGGACATCGTGAAGATCAGGTCGAGCTTGGCGGTGGTCGACGCCGACGGCACGTCGGCGACGCGCAGCCCGGGCGGCGCGAAGTCGGCCCGGGGCGCGTTCTGCAGCACCAGCATGACCTGGAACAGCGGATGGTGCGCCAGCGACCGGACCGGGTTGAGCGCCTCGACCAGGTATTCGAACGGCAGGTCCTGGTGGGCGTACCCGGCCAGCGCGGTGTCCCGGACCCGGCCCAGCAGTTCGGCGAACGTCGGATCGCCCGAGGTGTCGGTGCGGAACACCAGGGTGTTGACGAAGTAGCCGACCAGCTCGTCCTGCGCCTGGTCGGTCCGGCCCGCGACCGGGCTGCCGACGGGGATGTCGTCGCCCGCGCCGAGCTTGCTCAGCAGCGCCGCCAGCCCTGCCTGGAGCACCATGAACAGACTGGTGCCGTGGGCGCGGGCGAGCTCGCGCAGACCGCGGTGCAGCTCGGCGTCCAGTCCGGCGCGCACGGAACCGCCCCGGTGCGAGGCGACCGCCGGGCGGGGCCGGTCGCCGGGCAGCCGGAGCTGCTCGGGCAGACCGGCCAGCGCCTTCGTCCAGTAGGCCGCCTGGCGGGCGAACAGGCTGTCCTCGTCGGCCCCGTCGCCGAGCAGTTCGTGCTGCCACAGGGTGTAGTCGGCGTACTGCACCGGCAGCGGGGACCACCGCGGCTCCTCGCCGCGACGGCGCGCCGTGTAGGCGGCGGTCAGGTCCTGTGCGAGCGGTCCCAGCGACCAGCCGTCGCCGGCGATGTGGTGGAGCACCACTTGGAACACGTGCTCGTCCGCCGCCGCCTCGAACAGCTCGACACGCAGGGGCACGTCGACCGCCAGGTCGAACGGACGGGCCTTCGCCCGTGCCATGGCGTCCGCCAGCCCGGCCTCGGTGGTCCGGCTCACGAGCAGCCGCGGGCGGGCCGCCACGACGTCCAGGACCCGCTGGTACGGCACGCCGTCCACCGCCGGGAAGACGGTGCGCAGGCTCTCGTGCCGGGCCACCACGTCCGCCACGGCGGCCTCCAGGGCCTGCCGGTCCAGCTCCCCGGACAGTCGCCAGGCCAGGGAGATGTGGTAGTTCGCGCTCTCGCCCTCCAACTGGTGCAGGAACCACAGCCGCCGCTGCGCGAACGACAGCGGGACCGTCTCGGGGCGCTCGCGCCGTGCCAGGGCGGCCTGCGCCGGTCCGGCCGTCGGCAGGGCCGCGGCCAGGCCGGCCGGGGTCGGCGCCTCGAACAGGGTGCGCAGCGGCATCTCCACGCCGAGCGTCGCGCGGATCCGGGCGGCCAGGCGGGTGGCCAGCAGCGAGTGCCCGCCCAGGTCGAAGAAGCCGTCCTCGACGCCGGCCGACGCCACGCCCAGGACCTCGGCGAACAGCTCGCAGAGGATCTGCTCCTGCGGGGTGCGCGGTGCGCGGGCACCGGTCGCCGATGCGAGGTCGGGGGCGGGCAGGGCCCGGTGGTCCAGCTTGCCGTTGGCGGTCAGCGGCAGCGCGTCCAGCGCGACGAACGCCGACGGCACCATGTACTCCGGCAGCCGCTCGCGCAGGTGCGCGCGCAGCTCGGCCGGACCCGGTGCGGTACCCGCGGCCGGCACCAGGTACGCGACCAGCCGGGTGTCGTCGGCCCGGTCCTGCCGGGCCAGGACGGCGACCTGGGCGACGCCGGGGTGCGCGGCCAGCGCCGCCTCGACCTCGCCGAGCTCGATCCGGAAACCGCGCACCTTCACCTGCTGGTCGGCCCGGCCGACGTAGCGCAGGCTCCCTCCCCCAGCCTCCGGCCGGGGGGACCCCCATACCACGCGGCGCACCACGTCGCCGCTGCGGTACATCCGCGATCCCGGCGGTCCGAACGGGTCGGCCACGAAGCGTCCGGCGGTCAGGCCGGGCCGGTCCAGGTAGCCGCGCGCCAGTCCGGCGCCCGCGACGTACAGCTCGCCGGGCACGCCCGGGGCCACCGGCCGCAGATGGGCGTCCAGCACGTACGTCCGCAGGTCCCCGACGGCCGTGCCGATCCCGCCGGCGGCCCCGCCGGACCGGTCGAGCGCCGCGTACGTGACGTGCACCGTGGTCTCGGTGATGCCGTACATGTTGACCAGCAGCGGCGCGTCGTCCGGGTGCCGCTCGTACCAGCTCGCCAGCCGGGCGTGCTCCAGCGCCTCGCCGCCGAACACCACCGTGCGCAGCGCGAGCGAACGGCTCGTCCCCGGGGCCTCCGCGTCCGCCTGCATCAGCTGGTAGAACGCGGACGGCGTCTGGTTGAGCACGGTCACCCGCTCGCGGGCGAGGAGCTCCAGGAAGCGGCCGGGCGAGCGGCTGGTCTCGTGGTCCACGACCACCAGACGGCCGCCGTGCAGCAGCGGGCCCCACAGCTCCCACACCGAGAAGTCGAAGGCGTAGGAGTGGAAGAGCGTCCAGACGTCCTCGGCGCGGAAGCCGAACAGCTTCTCGGTGGTGCCGAACAGCCGCACCACGTTCCGGTGCGTGACCACCACGCCCTTGGGGTCGCCGGTGGAGCCGGAGGTGTAGATGACGTAGGCGGCGTGGCCGGGGCCGAGGGGGACCCCGGGGTCCGTGTCCGGCAGCCCGTCCAGGTCGGCGGCGTCCAGCAGCAGCCGGTCCACCGCCTCCGCGCCCGGCAGGTCGCCGGTCCGGCTCGTGGTCACGAGGAGCGCGGGGCGGGCGTCCCGGAGCAGGTAGGAGATCCGGGCGGCCGGGTACTCCGGGTCCACCGGTACGTAGGCGCCGCCCGCCTTCAGCACGGCGAGCACCGCCACGACCTGCTCGGCCGAGCGCGGCAGGGCCAGCGCCACGCGCTGCTCCGGGCCCACCCCCCGGTCGATCAGGGCGTGCGCGAGCCGGTTGGCGCGGGTGTTCAACTCGCCGTACGTCAGCGTGACTTCGCCGTCCGTGAGGGCGACGGCGGCCGGGTTCGCCCGCACCTGCCGCTCGAACAGCGCGGTCAGACCGCTCTCCGACGGCTCCTCGGTGCGGCCGGTGGGCGCCGGGAGCAGCGCGCGGAGTTCGTCGGCGGACAGCACGTCCACCCGGCCGATGCGCCGGCCGGGGTCGGCGGCGACGGCGCGCAGCAGCCGCAGCCACCGCTCGACGATCCCGGTCACGGTGGCCTCGTCGAACAGGTCGGTGCTGTACTCCACCACGCCCGACAGGCCGTCCGCGCCGGGCTGTTCGGCCAGGACGAAGGTCAGGTCGCACTTGGCCGTCCCGGTGTGGACCAGATCGGTCGCCACCCGCAGCCCCGGCAGGTCGAACGTGCCGAGCGGCGCGTTCTGCAGGGTGAGCATGGTCTGGAACAGCGGGTGGTGCGCCAGCGTCCGGGTCGGGTTGAGCGCCTCCACCAGGTGCTCGAACGGCACGTCCTGGTGCGCGTACGCGGCCAGCGCGTCGGTGCGCACCCGGCCCAGCAGTTCGGTGAACGACGGGTCGCCGGAGAGGTCGGCGCGCAGCACCAGGGTGTTGACGAAGAAGCCGACCAGGTCGTCCGCGGCCTCGTCGGTGCGTCCGGCGATCGGTGTGCCGATCGGGACGTCGGTCCCCGCGCCGAGCTTGCCCAGCAGGGCTGCCAGCCCGGCCTGGAGCACCATGAAGAGGCTGGCCCCGCCGTCGCGGGCGAGCGTCCGCAGGCCCTGGTGCAGCCCGGCGTCGATCCGCACCGGCAGGTGGGCGCCCCGGTAGGACATCGCGGCCGGCCTGGGCCGGTCGAACGGCAGCTCCACCTGCTCCGGAAGGCCCGCCAACCGATCGCGCCAGTAAGCGAGTTGGCTGGCCAGCAGGCTGTCCGGGTCCGAGCCGTCGCCGAGCAGCTCCCGCTGCCAGAGGGCGTAGTCGGCGTACTGGACCGGCAGCGGCGACCACTCCGGCTTCCCGCCCTCGGCGCGGGCCGCGTAGGCGGCCGTGAGGTCCCGCGAGAGCGGCCCCGTCGACCAGCCGTCGCCGGCGATGTGGTGCACCACCAGCAGCAGCACGTGCTCCTCGGCCGCCGTCTGGAAGAGTTCGGCGTGCAGCGGCGGCTCCTCGGCGAGGTCGAAGCCGTACCGGGCCGCCTGCGCCAGCCGCTCCGGCAGCTCGCGTTCGCCGAGTTCGGTCACCCGCAGCCGCGGCCGGGCCTCCTCCGGGTCCAGCACCCGCTGGCACGGCACGCCGTCGACCGTCGGGAAGACGGTGCGCAGGCTCTCGTGCCGCTCGACCACGTCCGCCAGGGCGGTTTCCAGGGCCCGCCGGTCCAGGCTCCCGGACAGCCGCAGGGCCAGCGGGATGTTGTAGGTGGCGCTCGGGCCCTCCATGCGGTGCAGGAACCACAGCCGCCGCTGCGCGAAGGACAGCGGGACGGTCTCCGGCCGCTCGCGCCGCCCCAGCGCCGGACGCGCCCGGCCCGCGACGTCCACGGCCGCCGCCAGTTCCGCCGGCGTCGGCGCGTCGAACAGGTCGCCGAGCCGCAGCTCCACGCCGAGGACCGAACGGACCCGGGCGACCAGCCGGGTGGCCAGCAGGGAGTGCCCGCCGAGGTCGAAGAAGCTGTCGTCGAGACCGGGCTCGGACACCCCGAGCACCTCGGCGAACAGCCCGACGAGCAGGTGCTCGGTCGCGGTGCGCGGTGCGCGGCCCGGCACGGCGGGCTGCCGCCCGGGCGCCGGGAGGGCCCGCCGGTCGAGCTTTCCGTTCGGGGTCAGCGGCAGCGCGTCCAGCAGCACGTACGCGGCCGGCACCATCTGCCGGGGCAGCCGGTCCCGCAGGTGGTCGCGCAGGGCGGTGTCGGTCACGGTGGCGCCGGGCCCGGGCACCGCGTAGGCGACCAGCCGGGGTTCCTCCTCGGTGCGCACCACCACGGCGGCCCGGGCGATACCCGGGTGCTCGGCGAGGACGGCCTCGATCTCGCCGAGCTCGATGCGGAAGCCGCGGAGCTTGACCTGGTCGTCGGTGCGGCCGAGGAACTCCAGGTTCCCGTCCGTACCCCAGCGCACCAGGTCCCCGGTGCGGTACATCCTCGACCCGGCCGGCCCGAACGGGTCCGCGACGAACCGTCCCGCGGTCAGCCCCGGCCGGTTCAGATAACCCCGGGCCAGCCCCGCGCCGGCGATGTACAGCTCACCCGCCGCACCGGCCGGCAGCGGCCGCAGGGCGCCGTCGAGCACGTACAGCCGGGCGTTGGTGACCGGTCGGCCGATCACCGGACGCGGGCTCGAACCCATCGGCGCGACCACCGAGTTGACGGTGCACTCGGACGGTCCGTAGAGGTTGAGGCAGGACACCCCCTCCACCGAACGCAGTTGCTCCCACAGCCGCTCCGGGACGGCCTCGCCGCCCGCCGCGACCAGTGCCGGGCGCCACCGCGGACCGCTCAACAGCCCGTGGGCAACGAGCACGTGGAGATAGGACGGGGTGGCTTCGACGTAGTCCAGTCCGCAGCGCGCCGCGTAGTCGACGAAGGCGTCGGGGTCGGTCCAGGTCGCGTGCTCCAGGACGTGCAGCTCGTGGCCCCCGAACAGGGCGAGCAGCTGGTTCCAGGAGGCGTCGAAGGACACCGAGGTGGTCAGCGCCACGCGCAGCCGCCGCCGCTCCCGCAGCACCGGCGCGAAGTGCGTCTGCCGGAGGTCGGTGAGCAGGTCGAGCAGGCCGCCGTGGGTCGGCAGCACGCCCTTGGGCCTGCCGGTGGAACCGGAAGTGTGGATGACGTACGCCGGGAGACCCGGGTCGACGGCCACCATCGGGTCGGCCGCCGGGCGACCCGCCAGCAGGGCGGCCGTCTCCGGATCGTCGAGCACCAGTCGGTCGACGGGCCCGGCCTCCGGCAGCCGGTCCCCGCTGCGGGAGTCGGTGACCACCAGGGCCGGCCGGGCGTCGTCGAGCAGGTACGCGATCCGCGCGACCGGGTACTCGGGGTCGACCGGGAGGTACGCGGCGCCGGTCTTCAGCACCGCGAGGATCGCCACCACCAGCTCCGCCGAGCGCGGCAGGGCCACCGCCACCAGCCGCTCCGGCCCCGCGCCCCGCGCGATCAGCGCGTGCGCCAGCCGGTTCGCCCGCGCGTCCAGCTCCGCGTACGTCAGCGAGAGGTCGCCGCACACCAGCGCGACCAGGTCCGGAGTCGCCCGGACGTGCTCCCGGAACAGCTCCGGCAGGCTCGCGGCCGGGCCCGGCGCCACCGGCCCGGTGCCGAGCACCGCCAGTTCGCGGCGCTCCTCGGGGGTGAGCAGTTCGATCCGGCCCACCGGCTCGTCCTGGTCGCAGTCCGCGAGGGTGTCGAGGAGCGCGAGCAGCCGCTCCTGGTGGGCGGCGAGGTCGTCGTCGCCGTACGCCTGCGGCGAGCCGTGCAGCCGGAGCAGGGGCGGGTTGCCGTCCCGGTAGTCGAAGACCCAGACGGCGAGGTCGGTGGTGGACCCGGACACGAAGTGGTGCACGTCGGCCGGGTGCCCGGCGAAGCTCGGCCTGGAGTTGAAGGCCATGATGTTGACGATCAGCGGGAACGCCGTCCCGATGCCTCCGGGGGCGCCGAGGTCCCGCAGCAGGTCCTCGCTGCGGTAGCGCTCGTGCGCGACGGCCGTCTCGACCTCCCGCGCCGCCTGTGCGACGAGTTCGCGCCACGGCATGTCCGGCCGCACCGTCAGCCGCAGCGGCACCACGTTGGACGTCGTGCCCGGCACCGCCGTCAGGTCGCGGTCGGCGCCCCGGCGGGCGGTGACGGGCAGGGCGAGCACCACGTCCTGGTCGCCGGTCAGCCGGTGGGCGTAGAGGGCCGTCGCCGCGACCAGCAGCCGGGACCACCGGACGCCGCTGCGTCCCGCCGCCGCCCGCAGGGCGTCCGGGCGGCGCAGTTCCCGCTCCCCGGCCATCCGGAGGGCGCGGTGCGGGTCGGTCGCGGAGGAGTCGGTGAGCCGGGTCGGGGCGGGCAGGTCGGCGAAGCGTCCGGTCCAGTGGGCGCGGTCGGCGGCGAAGTCGGCGGAGGCGCGGTAGGCGGCGTCGCTGTCGACCAGGTCCCGCAGCGGGCCGAACGGGCAGGGCGGCACGGCGTCGCCCCCGGCCAGTGCCGAGTACACCTCGCCGACCCGCTGCCGGAGCATGGAGCTGCTGATCGCGTCCAGGACCACGTGGTGGTAGTTGAGGTACCAGAGGTACTCCGTCGGCGACGCCTTGATCAGCGCGTGGCCGAACAGCGGGTCGCGGGCGAGGTCCAGCGGGCGCAGCAGGTCCCGCTCCATCCATTCCAGGGCCGCCGCCCTGGGGTCGGGATCCCCGCTGAGGTCGAGGTGGGCCGGGGCCCAGTCCCAGCTCTCCCTCAGGACCTGGCGCGGGCCCTCGCCGTCGTCGACGAAGGTCACGTGCAGGGCGTCGACCTCGTCGACCACCCGGCGCAGCGCGGTCTCGAACAGCTCCCGGTCCACCGGCCCGTGGATCTCCAGGCACTCGCCGACGCGGTAGCCCGGGATCGGCGTCCGGGAACTCTGCTCGGCGAGCCAGATCTCGCGCTGGGCCGCTGTCAGGGGGAGGGAGTCGCCGTCTCGACGGGGCATGGGGGGATACCTCCAGGAGTGGGGGGAGGAGTGGGGGAGGCGGGTGCGCGGCGCGCCTGGGGCGCCGACCGCGGTGGCGTCACGCGGTCGGCTGTCGGGGCGCGGAGGCTGTGGTCAGGCGGCGGGTTCGCCGGCCCGGGGCTGCCGGAGGGACGTGGGAAGTCCGCGCCGGGCGAGGAGTTCGTCGTGCGTTTCCTGTCCGGCGACGCCCTTGTCTATGACGTGGATCCGGTCGGCGTGGCGGACCTCGGGGAGCCGGTGGGCGGTGATCGGCGGCGTCCGGCCGACCGCGAGGACGCGGAGCGTGCGCCGACCGGCTGCCTCGGTCTCGGTCTCGTCGTCGGAGGAGGCCTCGTCGAGGACCGTCTCGCCCCGTGCCCCCGCCGACGCGTCAGGCCGGACGAGCACTCCGCCGGTGGCCAGGACGGCCCGGGTCCCGGTGCCCCCGGGAACACGCCGCAGCCCGGTGGCGGGGACCTCGGGCGTCGGGGGCCGTCCGGGCACCGGCCCGACGTACCGGCGCCGGCGGCCCGGAACGACCGAGCGCGGGTTCGCGTCCGATTCCGCGGAGCGGAATCCGGCTGCGGCACCCAGTAACGATGACATGCGTACGATCACCTGTTTTGCGGAGGTCGCGGATAATCCGTCAACGGGTGCGGCCGAATTCGGCGCACGGTGGATTATTGCGACGGAGCGGAAAGTCCGAAAAAGGGCGGAGAAACGGCCGAAAGGCCCACGGCCGTATCTCCGCGAGGGCTCGCCTTCCGAGACCGGCCGAAAGACGCGCCCGGACAGCGGGCCGGGCCGTGGATCAGGGCGTCGCTACGCCTTCCCGGCACCGGCGGTCGCGCGGCTCTTCGGAGTCCCGGCCTCGCTCTCGACCCGGTCGGCGGTCTCACCGTTCGAGGCCGCGCCCTCGGTGGGCCGGTGGCCGTAGCCGGAGGCGATCTGCGCCGCCACCATGTCGGCAGCCACCTCGGCCGCGAGGTCCTGGATGTTCTCTCCGGCCTCATGGGCCGCCCTCTTCACCTCCATGGCGACATCGACGGAGGTCTTGACGACACCACGCACCAGCGGCTCGAGGAGAAGCTTGGCCAGTGGCGCGACGACGAGACCGATCAGAAACGGCGGAACGACGGGAGGCATGATGCTCCAGATCTCTCTACACAGACGCATGACAGGGGGACCCAGGGCATTGCGGACCCCGGAGCACGCACAGCAGGGAAGAGGGAAGGCGGAAGCATCCATTTCCGGAATTCTCGATCATCGTGCCGGCCTCGTTGCCGGATTGAATTCCTCTTCGATGGGGTAGACCATCCGCTCCTCGGACACCGTAGTCCAATCATGTCCATCGAGACCAAATCGTCTCGGCAGGTTTCACTCGTGCGAGTGCTATCCACGTCTCGGCCCGTTACGGATTGCGGTGGGCCGAACCGTCGCGGATTACGGTAGGTGCGTCCACCAAGTGAATTTCTTTTCCAATTTACCTACTACCGGCGATCACCTTCGTGACGACCGCCGAGTTCGCGCGCCGCTCCTCGGCGCAGGGCGGAGTGACGGTCCGCGTCCTGCTGTACCCCGGGGCACACGGCGGCAGCGGTCTGTCCTACGAGGTGTACCTCCAGGTCGTCCTGGCGACGACGGGCGCCGAGGGGCGGAAGCGGGAGTGGCTGCCCGCGAGCCCGGCGGCGGACTGCTGGGCGCCCACAGGGCGCTCTCGACCACGCGATCGCCTACGCACGCGCCACGGCCCTCCATGCTGCCCGGCCGAAGGACGCGGGACTTCCGTTCAGCCGTGAGGCGTCGGTCGCGAAGCCCGTCGCGACCGACGACGCGATGCGTGTCACCACCGATACGTGTCACCACCGATGCGGTGCAGGTGCTCGGCGGGGTCGGCCGCACGCACGGGTTCCCGGTCGAGCGGTACATGCGTGAGGCCGTGGCGAGGGGCCGCGCGGCCGGGGCCGCGTGCCCGGAGCGCGGCCCCTTCCCGGACCGGGTCGACGACCGTAGCCGCCGCGGGCCGAAGGACCTTCCGCTCGCCGGTCAGGGCTTCGCGTTCCGGCCACGGTCCGGCGCTCGGCCACCCGCGACGGGACGGTCGTCGCGACGGCGACGTCCGCGGCCTCAGGCGACCGGGGCGAAGGCGCGGCGGCCGCGGTCAGGCGGCGAGTTCACCGGCCTGGAGCCGCCAGAGGGATGCGTAGAGTCCCTGCTGGGCGAGGAGTTCGTCGTGGGTTCCCCGCTCGGCCACGACCCCTCCCTTGTCCATGACGTAGATCCGGTCGGCGTGGCGGACCGTGGAGAGCCGGTGGGCGATGATCAGCATCGTCCGGTCGGCCGCGAAGACGCGGAGCGTGCGCTGGATGGCGGCCTCGGTCTCGTTGTCCACGGCGGAGGTCGCCTCGTCGAGGATCACGACCGGAGCGTCCTTGAGGATCGCGCGCGCCAGCGCGATCCGCTGCCGCTGGCCGCCGGAGAGCGCGGCGCCGCGTTCGCCGATCACCGTCTCGTAGCCGTCCGGCAGCGTCGCCACGAAGGTGTGCGCCTCGGCCTTCGTGGCCGCCTGGACCACGGCTTCGTCGGAGGCGCCGAAGCTGCCGTACCGGATGTTGTCGGCGACGGTGCCGTCGAAGAGGAACGGGTCCTGGGCGACGAAGCCGATCGCGTGGCGCAGGTCGTGCCGCGACAGGTCGCGCACGTCCCGCCCGTCGAGCCGCACGCTGCCGAAGTCGGCGTCCTGGAAGCGCATCAGCAGCTTGGCGATCGTCGTCTTGCCGGAGCCGGTGGCGCCGACGAGGGCGGTGACCTGCCCGGCGGGGACGGTCAGCGAGAGGTCCTCCAGCGCCGGCGGCCGACCGGGGTAGGCGAAGGTGACCCCGTCGAGGACGATCTCCCCGCGCACCTCTTCGACGTCGAGCGGTCCGCCGGTGCCGTCGGTCTCGGCGGGCAGGGCGCGCAGCCGCCGGACCCGGCCGTAGGAGGTGACCGTGCGCTGGTACTGGTCGACGATGCCGCCGAGCCGGTTCATCCGCATCAGCACCATCTGGGGCAGACCGATCAGCGGACTGAACACCTCGAACGGCAGGCTGCCGTTGAGCACCGCCCGGCCGCCGATCAGCAGGGTGCCGGCCATCGAACTGGTCGTGCAGACCCGGACGGTCTCGACGTGGCGGATCGTGCTCCGGTCGGTCCGCCGACTGCTGTCCTGGGCCTCCCCGCTCAGCCGGTCGATGCGCTCGGCCTCGTAGTCCTCGGTGCAGAAGCTCTTGACGGTGGCGCCGGCCTCCAGCGTGTTCACCAACTGGCTGTGCAGTCTGGCCCGGTCCTCGCCGGAGACGGCGTAGTCGGCCGCGACCTTGTCCTGGTAATGGAACGACAGCCAGGCGATGACCGGGATGGGCAGGAACGCGATCCAGGCGATCTGTGGTGCCAGCAGCAGGAACAGCGGCACCAGGAGGACCAGGCTGGTGCCCAGTTGCAGCAGGTCGTTGGCCGAGCCGGCGAAGAAGGCGCCCAGTTGACGGACGTCGTCGGTGAGCGCGCCGGCGATCCGGGTGGTCCGCTCGCCTTCCAGGTGCCGTAGTTCGAGGTGCTGCACATGGGCGTACGTCCGGTTGCGCCAGTCGTGCTCGATGTCCTGGCCGAGCCGGCGCCACTGGAGGTTCGAGGAGTACGAGAGGCCCGCCACGGCGGCACAGGCGACGGCCACCAGCCCTGTCAGGCCCCAGAGTTGGGCGGACGCCGTCGTCAGACCGAAGCGGACGAGCGGAGCGGCCTGGCCCTTGATGAGAACCAGCGCGGTCCAGCCGAGGAAGGTGCCGAGCGCCATCTCCGAGACCTGGCAGGCGACCGACAGCGCTGACGCGCGGCAGAGACGCCGGCGGTGCGGTCCGACGATCTCCAGCAGGGGATGTCGTCCGGTTCCTGTTCCGGTTCCGGGCAGTTCCCTGGTCGCGTCGACCGTTCTGCGCCATGCCTTCCGGACGACGACCCCGGTCGCCACCGCCACTCCGCCCAGCGCCACCAGTTGCTTGCCCAGCGATGCCCCGCGGATCAGGGCGAGGCCTGCCAGTACCCCGCCCCCGACGGCGAGCACGGGGCGCACGACGCCCCGATCCGTGCGCGGGGCCGGTCCGGCGGCGGGCCGCGCCGGAGCCGGACGCCGGGCCCCGGCCGAGCCCGCCATGACCAGGGCGACGGCCCTGCGGACGAGTCGGCCGACGTCCGCGCCTTTCACCCGCGCGTCGTGCCGGACGAGGAGCCCGCCGGTGACCGGGCTGGCCTGCGCCTCGGTGATCCCGGGAATGCGCCGCAGGACCGCGCCGAGGATTTCGGCCGTCTGCGGCCGTCCGAGAACCGGCTTGACGTCCCAGCGCTGGCGGCCCGAGACGACCGAACGCGGACGTACGTCCACATCCGTGGATGGGTGTCCGGCTGCAACGTCCAGCAGAGATGACATGTGTACGATCACCCGTTTAGGAGGTCGCAAATGCCGTCACGAGCACGACGGATCAATGCGACGGAATGGAAATTCCTGAGAAAGCGACGCGATCGGCAATTCTACGGCCGACTACGACCGGGGCGCGTTTCTTCGGACCCGGCCGGAATACGCGCCCGGGCGGCGGCCCCGGGCGCCGGACGAACCGTCAGTCCGCCTTGCCGACACCGGCGGTCGCACGGATCTTCGGAGACCTCGCCTCGCCCTCGGACCTGGCGGCGGCCTCGCCCTTACCGCCGTTCGGGACCCCGCTCCCGGCAGTCTCCCGACCGTCACCAGCGGCGATCTGCGCCGCCACCATCTCGGCGGTCACCTCGGCCGCGAGGTCGTGAATGTTCTCTCCGGCCTCATGGGTCGCCCTCTTCACCTCGAGGGCGATACCCACGGACGTCTTGACGAGGCCGCGCATCAGCGGCTTGAAGAGACGCTTGGCCAGCGGCGCGGCGATGAGGCCGACCAGGAAGGGCGGTACTACGGGGGGCATGACGCTCCATTCTCTCCACGCATACGTATGACAGGCATTCCGGACGCCGCGAACGCTCGAGCAGCGCACAGCCGGGCGGACGAGAGCATCAGTTCTCGGAATTTACGATTTCCCTGCCGGGTCGAATTCCTTGCCGAATGAGGCCCGTTACCCGTTCATCCGTCACCGTAGCCGAGCCACGCCCACCGAGGCCAAATCACCTGGACCGGTTTCACTCATGCGAGTGCCATCGGCCTTTCCGGGCGCCAGGAATTAACGCACGCACGCCCACCGGACGATCCGCCGGTCCATTTTCCCCGGCATTCCGACGACCATCGGATTTTCGGGCCGCCTTCCCGTGAGAAGGCGGCCCGGCGACGCCGTCCGGCCGGAGGTTCGGGTCGTCACACCGGCCGGGGGTTGATTCACGGGTGGGTGCCGGGCGGCGCTTCCCCGGGCACGACCGGGTGACGGCCCCGGTCGAGCGACGCCCTCCGCACCCGCCCGGCCGTCGGCGCACGCCCGGCCGTGCGCCGACGGCCGGGCGGCGAGGCGCCGGAGCGGTCCGCGCGTCCCCGACTCGCCGACCGTGCAAGGACATTCGGAGAATATCTGTGCGATAAACTGTGAGGAATTCTCAGAAACCGTGGAGCACCGG
>NZ_KZ626890.1 GCF_002911015.1 Streptomyces populi | reverse complement strand
TGAACGGCTCTCTCGCCCTCGGCGGTGGCGGAGGGCGTCGTCGTCCGAGGAGGACGCGGCGTCGGCGTTTCCCGGGCCGGGCTCCAGGAGCGTGGTGAAGGACCGGGTGGGGACGGCGAGTCGGGGCATCCCGGGCGGGCATACGGCCACAGCTGTCCGCCCGGCGTCCTGGCGCCGACGGTCTGTCTGATGCTGCGGGCGCCGCGCGGGCCGATGGCCGGGATCCGGTCGCGGTACCGGGCCGCCCGCAACGCCACGGCACGGGAGGAGGCGATCCGTGCCGGGCGGATCGACGCCGACGGGCGGAGCCTGCCGCAGCGGTGACGCGTGCCGGGCGTCGCGTGACCTCAGGTGACCCGCAGCGGCTCGTCATCGGCGTTCACGCCTGCCGCGCACACGGGTCGGCGCCCGGTCGGACCGGGCGCCGACCCGTGCCCGTACGGGTGCTGTCCGGGTCGTCAGCTGTTCTGCAAGGTGCTCCGGTGGTCCTGGTCGGGGAGGCGGAGCAGTGCCGCGCCGACCTGGGCCAGCAGACCGATCTCGCGGCGGACCCCCGGCCGGCTCCCCCGGCCGGGCGCTGACGGTCCCTCATCACGCGTCCGGCGCACGGTGCTTCCACGGCTGCCACTCGGTCGGCGACACCGTCCGTGGGCGTCGACCGGCGCAGTCAGGGAGCCGGGAGAAGATCGGCCGGAATCGTAGCTGACAGCAGGATTCTCGATCGCGTTACGTGTCATGTCTCCGTCGCTTAATGCACAGCCGTCACCGTCCTGACGGAGAGTCACCCCCACGATGGAGGCACCGTGACCGGTTCGACGAACCGCCGTAGATTTCCCCTCCGCCCGCTCGCGGCACTGCGTACCGCGCTGGTCGGCACACTGAGTCTGTTCCTGGCGTTCGGCGCCGCCGGATCCGGGGGCGCCACCGCCTCCGCCGCCGACACGGACGCGCTGCGACTGTCCGGCACCACCACGTCCGGAATCCACAACACCTACGACCCCGGCGCGTTCGCCTATCTCGCGCAGGGCCTCGACACCGGCACCTCGATGATCGAGCTGGACGTCTGGGACGACTTCTTCACCCAGGAGTGGAAAGTCAGCCACAGCAGCCTGACCAGCAACGGCAACAACTGCGTCAACGCCTCCACGGCCGCCGATCTGTACACCGGCGGCACCAACAAGGACCTGGAGAGCTGCCTGGACGACGTCCGGGTATGGCTCGGCGCGCACCCCGGCCATGGACCGCTGATCATCAAGCTGGAGATGAAGGCCGGTTTCCAGGCCAACCTCGGGATGAGCCCGGCCAAGCTGGACCGGTCCATCAGCGCGCACCTGGGCAGTCTCGTGTACAAGCCGAACGACCTGCTGAACAAGCCCGGCGGCGGCCAGTACGCCACCCTGGACGAAGCGGCGAAGGCCGGCAACTGGCCGACCCGGGCGCAGTTGGCGGGCAGGGTGCTGCTGGAGATCATCCCCGGCACGGTCGAGGAGAACAACCCGACCGACTCCCTGTGGACGGACAAGGAGTACGCGACGTACCTGCGCAACCTGCACACCGCGGGCACCACCGCGCAGGCGAACGTCTTCCCCTCGGTGCACAACGCCGCGTCGGGCGACCCGCGCACCCGCTACTCCGACACGACGCTGCGGCCCTGGTTCGTGGCCTTCGACGGCGACGCGGCCGCATACGTCGGCAACGGCATCGACACGAGTTGGTACGACACCAACCACTACCTGCTGTTCATGACGGACTCGCAGAACGTGTCTCCGGCTCTCGACGACGTCAGTCCGTCGTCGTCCGACGCGTCGGCGCGGGTCGCGCTGCTGGCCAAGGCTCATGCCACGGTCGCGTCGAACGACTGGCGGGGCCTGCCGGACGTGCAGTCGCTGGTCCTGCCGCGCGGCTGATCCACGGTTCCGCCGCCGACCCCACGGGCCCATGACGGCTCCGGTCCCCCCTGCGTGTGCGCGAATTCGCGGTCGGCCGCCCGGCCGACCGCGAGGTCCGGGCCCGTCGTGTGACGGGCCCGGGCCTGTCGTGTGGTCGGTCAGACGCGGTCGGCCGCGATCAGGAGGTACTGGAAGGACCCGTCCTTGTAGGAGTTGATGAACGCCGTCTCGATTCCGGTGACCAGCGAGGAGGTGGCACGCAGCTCCCAGTAGGGCAGGGTCTCGGGCGTCAGGTCGATGACGGCCTGCGGTACGAGCCGGTTGTTGGCCATGGCGCGGAAGTACTCCCGGCGCGAGTGGATGTTGCACTCGAAGTGCGCGTTGATCTGGGAGACCCACTTCGACGGTTGGCCGTATCGCGGGTTCCAGCAGCCGGTGATGGTCACGTAGCGGCCGCCGACCGTCAGGACGCGGGAGTGCTCGGCGAAGAGGTCTTCCAGGTCGACGTACATGCTCGACTCGTTGTTCCACGAGGCGGCGACCTGTCCCCTTTCGAGGGGGGTGTCGAGCATGTTGCACACGCGAGCGCGGACGTGGTCGTCGATGCCGAGTTCCAGGGCCCTGCGGTTGGCGAACTCCGCCTGCTTGGCCGACAGCGTGACACCCTCGACGTCGCACCCGAACCGCTGGTGGGCCATGACCATCGACCCGCCGCGGCCGCAGCCGGCGTCCAGGAGGGTGTCGCCCCGCCCGATGGGGCCGAGGTGGTCCAGGAGGACTTCGGTCTGCGCCGACTCCAGGCGGTGGAGTTCGGAGATCAGCCTGTTCTCGTACCCGCCGTCTCCGGTGTCCCCGAGGGCGGCGTGGTCGATGTCGCCGATGCCGTAGTGGTGGTGGTAGAGCCCGTCCACGTCGCCGAGACGCAGGTTGACGGGCCTGGCCTCACCGTCCCAGTAGCGCGCGATGTCCCCCTGGTAGGGCGAGGCGGGGCCGGGGATGAACGCGGTGGCGCCGGTGGTGAGTTCGGTGCTGGTCATGGTGGGATCCGTTCCTTACCAAAAATCGGGCAGGCTGTATCGGTAGGTGTTGGTCTGGTGCCAGTAGTGGTTGCCGTCGACCCAGGCGGCCACGCCCCGCAGGAAGCGCAGCACGCTCGGGACGGGGCAGGCGGCCGCCAGGGCGGCGGCTTCGGACTCGAACGCGCGCATGAGGTCGTTGTGGATCTCGACCGCTTTCAGATAGGCGTCCCGGTCCGGGACTCCCTCACGTTCGGCGATCACCACGGGCAGGTTCAGATGTCTGCCGGGGCTGTCGAGTTCCTTGGTGTACGAGTAGAGGTCGTTCACGATGGTGGTGGCGTTCGAGGCGAGCGCGATGACCCGCTGCATCTCCGGCTGGGCGTGCAGGTCCGCGGGCAGTTCGTATCCGCCGACGGTGTCGGTGATCGTCGGGCAGGGACGGAAGTTGTTGAACTGGCGCATCGCCAGATACTCCCAGACCTCGGGCACATGGTCCGTCTCGGCCCACGCGGCCTCCGCGAGGTAGCCCAGGTGCAGACGTGCCATGTCGTGCCGGTACCGGTCGGCCTGCGAGGGCGTGGCCTGCTGGACGAAGTACTCCATGGCGGAGCGGTAGGCACGCCGGGGCGCGTCCGACTGCAGCGACTCCGCCCACGGCTGCTCGTACTCCCGCGTCGTGAGCAGGGGGTCGAGAGCCGTGTGTGCCAGCAGAAGGCGGCTGCCGAGTCCGACGGGTGAACCGCCGTGGTCCTCGCAGTAGCAGTCGTCGAGCGCGTTCTCCGCGACCATCAGCCGTGTGGCGATCATCAGGCGGTCGACCGTGGGAGAGTCGGGATGGCAGGCCACCATGTAGCGTCCGACGGAGAAACCGTCGAACTGGTCCTCCCATTCCGGGGGGCAGGCCTGGACCTCGTCGACCGCCCATCTCTTGATCCGGTGGCTGATCTCCTCCACCCGTACCGGGTCCGGCTCTGCCACCGGGTGGTGGTACAGGCCGGGGACCGGCGTGCCCTCCACCGGCGTCCCGGGCTCCCGAGGTGTCGGCGGCTCCTCCCGCCGCGTCGGATACAGGCCGGTCGTGCCCACTCCGCTGGGTCCCCGCAGGATCCGTTCCAGGGCGGAGGCCGCCGGCCCCGCCACGGCACGGCTCTCCTCTCCGAGCCACGGGGTGAGGTCGCCGGTGGTGTCGCTGTGGGGTTCGGAGTGGGCGATACGGGTGCGGGCCCCGACGAGGGCCATGGCGTCAGCCAGGCGCGACTGCGAAGGGGAAGGCCCGGGCTCGGGCATCCTTGGCTCCTTGGTGGAATGGGCGAAGGCCTCGCCGGTACGGGGGCCGAAGCGGCTGGACGCGAGCCCTCTAGCCGCGGCCACGGGCGATCTGCACGTCTTCCAGCACGCCCAGCGCATCGGGCAGGAGGACCGCCGCGGAGTAGTACGTGGTGACCAGGTACGAGAGGATCGCCTGCTCGTCGATGCCCATGAAGCGCACCGACAGTCCCGGCTCGTACTCCTCCACCAGACCGGTCTGACGCAGGCCGATGACGCCCTGGTTGTCCTCCCCGGTCCGCAGGGCGAGGATCGAGCTGGTGCTCTCCTTGCTGATGGGGATCTTGTCGCAGGGCAGGATCGGGACCCCGCGCCAGCCCAGTACCTGCCGGCCGTCGAGGTCGACGGTCTCCGGGTAGAGCCCGTAGGCGCTGAACTCGCGGCCGATCGCCGCGATCGTCCTGGGGTGGGCGAGGAAGAACTTGGTGCTGCGGCGCCGGCAGAGCAGATTGTCGAGGTCGTCCGGCGTGGGCGGGCCGGAGTGACTCTGGATCCGCTGCTTGAAGGCGGCGTTGTGGAGCAGGCCGAACTCGCGGTTGTTGACGAGTTCGTACTCCTGGCGTTCCCGCAACGCTTCGACGGTGAGCCGGAGTTGTTCCTCCGTCTGGTTCATCGGACCGTTGTAGAGATCGGCGACCCTCGAGTGGACGCGCAGGACCGTCTGCGCGACGGAGAGTTCGTACTCCCGCGGGTGGAGTTCGTAGTCGACGAAGGTGCTCGGCAGCTCGGCCTCACCTGTGTGACCGGCCGACATGGCGATCTCGGCCTCGCCGTGGTGGTTCTGCCGCCGGAGGGCGAGCTCGCCGAAACGCTGTAGGTGGGCCCGAAGACCGGGAGCCGAGGACGCCACGGCGGCGAAGTCGGAGCGGGACAAGGTCAGCAGGGTGCCCGCCGTCCGGGCGGTGGCGGTGCAGTCCCATCTCGCGTCGGTGTCCACGAGGGCGCCCTCACCGAAGTGACCGCCGTCGGCGAGCACGGCGTCCGTCATCTCGTCCCCGTACTTGCCGGCGGACGTCCGGCTGATCCGGCCGTGGGCGATCAGGTGGACCTGCTCGGCGGGGGTGCCGGCACGGACCAGTACCTCGCCCGCCCGGAAGTCGCGTTGGACGCACCGGTCGGCGATCGCCGTCAGCACCTCGACGTCCTCGAAGCCGCGCAGCAGGGCCAGTTCACCGAGCTGACGGGGAATCACACGGACGTCGGCGCCGTCCTGGACGAACTCGACGCGTCCGTCGCCGACGTTGTGGCTCAGCCGGCGGTTCACCCGGTAGGTGCCGCCCTTGGTCTCCACCCAGGGGAGCATCCGCAGCAGCCACCGCGAGGTGATCTCCTGCATCTGCGGGGCGGACTTGGTCGTGTGGGTGAGGTTACGGGCGGCCGCCGTGCCCAGACTGGACTGCCGGCGCGGCTCCAGCCCCGCTTCCGGGCCGGTCTCAACGGTCATCGAGCGAGGTCTCCTTCGCGACGGCGTCGATCGGCGCACGAGCGCCGACCACTGGATGGGAAACGGGTGGGTGAAACGCGGAGAATCCGCCCAGATCCACGGGAACCGTAACGGCCGATGCGTCCGACCTGCCTGTCGTTCCAGCCGAGTTACCTCGATACAGCGATCTAGATCCATATCGGGTTTACCGAAGCGATCATCGATATTCGGACAGCGCGATCGAGATCCCGCCAACACCTGGCGGCGGCCCGCCCCTTGCCGCCGCCGACGCCCTCCCGCCGTACAACGGGAACGGGAACGGGTGTCCCCGGCGCCAGTGCGCCGGGGACACCGGCCGCGACGGCGCAGGTTCGTTCCCGAAGTCCGTCTGGTGCCACCGTCACGGGATGACCCAAGCTGGCCCGCATGGATTGGTTGCCACTGCTCTCCACCCTCGCCGGGGCCGCGATCGGCATCGGCTCCACCCTCATCGCCGATCGCAATCGGTGGAAGCACGAGGACGTCAAAGAAGCCCTTCGGCTGCGGCTCGACATCTACACCCAGTACACCACCACCGTGAAGGCCCTCGGTGAGACCTTGCGGACCCTGGCCGAGCGAGGGCACCCGTCCGACGAGGAACGGGCGCTCGCGCTACGCACGGCCTTCCGGGAGTCAGGCGTGGCCATCGCATCGGAACGGATGTGGCTCATCGCGCCCCAACCCGTCGTCAAGGCCTCCGACAGCGTGTTCCACTGCCTGCGACGCATCTGCGACGGCTACGCCGACGGCGCCGCTGTCAGCGGTCCGGAGGATCGCGCCCGCTGGGAGGAACGCGGCAGAGCCGCCGCCAGGATGCGCAAGCTCATGCGCGAAGACCTCGGCGTCGGCCCGCTCACCGAACGCCACAGCCCCCTTCTCGACGACCATGGCAGTCCCGCCGCACAGTGATCGTGACCGCGGCACCCATCGCTCCGGCGGGTGGCCACCAGGGGCGGACCTGCCCCGTCCCCCGGCCCGCCCACCCCTCATAGAAGCGGGACCCGGCAACAGCCGGGCCCCGCTCAGGTCAGGTCAGGTCAGGTCAGGTCAGGATGACGCTGCTCGGCGGCAGATCGGTGGTCATGTCTCCCGGATCCGCTGCCTCCACCACGCTGCCGCATGCCATGAACTCACCGATGCGGCCCGCGGATCGGGCAGGGTGCGTCGGAGGAACTCCGCATCGAGTCGGGCGACGACGGCGCCCAGCCTTCCCCGCGCCGCGGGCGGCAGCCGCCGGAGTGCTTCTTCGAGGGTGTCCCGAGCGTCCGTCGGGTCGCAGCACGGGCAGTCGCTCCAGGACAGATACAGGTATCGGCCGGGCTTTCGGAGGAAACTCTCGTATCGGTGCAAGGCCTCAGCGACAGCGCCGTGCCACAGATACCGGGCTTCGATCCGGTCGATGGCCGTCTGAGCCCGGCGGGGAACGCCTGGAATCCGGCGGGCGGAACGGATGTCGCTACGAGTCGGCCATCGCTGCGCGCGGATGGCGCCGGGCGGTCTACGCGCCATCGGCCTTTCGGGTCTGTGTCATGGAGCCCATCATGCCAGGACTCACGGTCACAGTCAGCAGCCGCTGTACCTCCGGAGGGCCTCATGGACGCAGCAGACCGGTCATGGACGCAGCAGACCGGTCGTGGCACTTCACGCCGCACCTCGGCGCCACCGACCTCCTGACATGCAGCGGCACCAGGCGCGAGCCGCCCTCATGGGGGCGGTCAGAAGCTCCAGCTGTAGAGGCCGCCGCCGGTGTTCACCGCAGACTCCGCGAGCCGGGCGACTCCCCGCAGGACCGCCAGCAGATCGTCGTCGGTCATGTCGTCCCCGTCCTCGGACCGGAGCCGCGTGGTCCAGCGTCCTGCGAGCTCCTCGAGTTCGGCGGGGCTCGCGCCGGCCAGCGCTCGGGTCAGCCGCTCCGGCAGAGCGAACACCTCGACGCCATCGTTCAAAGGGGCGGTGACCCACTCGGGCCACACCCACCCGTGGAACCGCTCGATCGACGGGACCTCGGCCGAAGGCTCCTCGAAGTACATGTCCCAATCGGCGATGGCAGTGTCCGGCTCGATGAAGCGGCAGGTCACGGACTCGAAGGCCGCACCGGGTCCCCGCAGGCGCGTCGCAGCGGCGGTCTTGTCGTCGGGGGCGAGGAAGAACACTATGTCGTGGGCCACCGGAGCATGATGGCAGCCCGCTCGCTACCTTCCTCTCATGGAACGGGCCATCATCCTGAGCGGTCTCGCCGCGAGCGGAACCGACACCGCCCCGCGGCGAGTCGTCGAACTCGCCGACGGGCTCGGCATACCGGCCGCCGATCTTCTCGCTGTCGCGGGCCACCCGGTGCCGGCGGAACTCCTCCCCCCGAAGCGCGACACCAGGGTCTTGAGGCAGTTCGCGTACCGCGTCAGTCACTGCGGCCACTCACAGCTCGCCGCGCTGGAGACTTTCGTCCGCTCACTGCCCCGCGTCGCCGCTCCAGAACCCTTCGTGCAGCAGGCCTGGCCGGGCCGCCGTCCCCCCGAGACCAGGTTCGCCGCCGTGCTCTGCGCGCTGGTCCGCAACCGCGGCTTCGCCATCGGCGATCTGCCGTTCATGGGGCTGTCCCTCAGCACGTTGTACGGGATGGTGTGGCGCTGGGACCCGAGCCCGCATCGTCGGCAGCAATTGTCCGCCGTGGCGGGCCCGTTGGGCTGGACCCTGCCCGATCTCTTCGCGGTCGCCGATGAACCGTACTCGGAGGAAATCCGCCCGATGCTGCACTGCCACCACCTCGGGCGGGTCCTCGCGGCGGCCGTCCCCTTGAGCACCGCTCAGCTGATCGAGACCGCGGAGGAAGCGGATCGACTGAGCGCGCGTCAGGAGCACGGCGTGTGGCGGCCGGTCTCACAGGGTTTCGCAGAGGAGTGCCCGGATGTTCAATCGCCTTGAAGTCGGTACGTTGCCACCGGGCCCCCGATGGGCTGCCCAGTTGCGGTTCCGGATCGACGGTGAGGACGTGGTGGCGGGAGCGGTCGGAGAGGGAGGCCGCGGCCCCTTCGCCGAGGAGGCACTGCCCGCTGACGGTCCCGGTCCTCTTCGGGCGACCGACGAGGGGCACCGTGCGGTGCTGGGGGAGCCCGAGTGCACAGGCGGATGCTGTGGGTACCTGTCCGTGTTCGTGCGGCGTCTCGGCGGGATCGTGGAGTGGTCCGGCTGGCAGGTGCCCGAGGGCGGGGCAAGACCCCCCGTGTTCCTTTTCGACGCCGGTCGATACGACGCCGAACTGACCCGAGCGCTGACGGACCGCGGGGACGGTTCCGGGAGTGATCGGCGCGCCGCCGGTCCTGCCTTGTGACGCGTGCCCGCCGGCCCGGCCCACCGGACCGCCCCGGCGGCGAGAGGTGCGGGCGGACCGTGGCGGCTCGCACGGACGAGCGCGGAACGCGGCAGGCGGGGCGGGCGGCCGCCGGGTTTCGGTCCCGCGGATGATCAGTGGGGGGAGCTCCGGAACCAGCCGGTGATGTCGGGCGCGTGTTCTTCGAGGAATCCGCCCGCGCGGGCCGCCGCTTCTTCCGCGGTCGCGTGACAGGTTCCGTCGGCGACCGCGCCGGAGAGACAGCCCTAGAGTCATGGACCATGACCGTGCTGCATGGCGACTCCGTCACCCTCCGGCCCACCGTCCGCGACGACGTCCCCGCCCTGGCCGCCATCCGGGCCACGCCGGAAGTACGCGCGCGATGGCGGGGCGGGGACGATCTCGAGGCGGACGTCGAGGCCGACCTGCGGGACAAGGGGACCCGATGCCTGACGGTGGAGCACGACCGGCGGATCATCGGCATGATCCAGTGGTACGCCGAGGAGGAGCCGGACTACCGGCACGCCGGCATCGACCTCTTCCTCGATCCCGCGGTGCACGGCAGGGGCCTGGGCACCGACGCCGTACGGACACTGGCCCGGCACCTCGTCGACGCCCACGGCCATCACCGTCTGATCATCGACCCGGCGGCCGACAACGCCGCCGCGATCCGCTGCTACACCAAGGCCGGCTTCCGCCCGGTCGGCATCATGCGGCGCTACGAGCGCGGCCCGGACGGCAGTTGGCACGACGGCCTCCTGATGGACCTCCTGGCCGACGAGGTGGTGCGCTGACCGCCACGCGCCACCCGCTACCCACCGCTCGCCGCCCGCAGCCCGCCGCTCGCCGCTCGCCGCCGAACGGGCTGTACAGGCGACCACGACCGCGATAGCGTCACATCGACGAGAATTCTCGTCGATGTGACGCTATTTGTTTCGAGGGGGAGCCATGACACAGGCGCTGCTCGCCGGGCGATACCGGCTCAAGGACGAACTGGGGCGCGGCGGCATGGGGGTCGTCTGGCGCGCGGAGGACGAACGGATCGGCCGGACGGTGGCGCTGAAGGTACTGCCGCCCGAATACGGCGTGCCGGCCGCGCAGGACCGGCTCGCCTCGGAGGCGAGAGCGCTCGGGCGGATATGGGACCCGCGCGTGGTCGCCGTGCTCGACTACGGGCAGGACGCGGACGGCACGGTGTTCGTGGTCATGGAACTGGTCGCCGGTCACACCCTGGACCGGGCCGCCGCCGGCGCGTCGGTGCCCTTGATCCTGGACTGGGCCGGACAGATCTGCCGGGCCCTGGAGGTCACGCACGCGGCCGGGCTGCTGCACCGCGACATCAAGCCCGGCAACGTGATGGTCACCCCCACGGGGGCCGTCAAGCTCCTGGACTTCGGCATCGCCCGGTTCGTCCGGGAGCCGGACCCGGCCGGCCCGCTCACCCTTGCGGGGCAGGCGATCGGAACGCCCGCCTACATGGCCCCCGAACAGCTCGGCACGCCCGGGACGGTCGACGGCAGGGCCGATCTGTACGCCCTGGGCTGCGTGCTGTACGAGCTGCTGACCGGAGCCCGCCCCGAGTGCGGTGGCCTCTACGAGAGGAAGCTGCCGCCCCCGCCCTCCCTCCACTCGCGCGAGCCCCTGCCCGCCGAGGTCGACGGACTGGTCCTCGCGCTCCTCGCCCCGGACCGGGCGGACCGGCCCGCCGACGCCGGGGCGGCGCGCACCATGGTCGAGGCCGCGATGGACGCCTGGAGCGGGACGTACGGGCCGCCCGGGTCCGTCGCACCCGGGCGGCCCGGCGGTACCGGTGGAGACACGTCCGGTGCCCCTTCCTCGTACGCCCCGACCGTCCTCCTGGACGTCGTGGCACCGTCCCCCGCACAGGGCGGCCCGGCGCCCCGGACCCGGATCATGCCGGTGTCCATGTCCGGCCTCGACCGCGTCCGCGAACTGGCCGACTGGCAGCGCGGCCACCTGGAGGCGTGCCGGGACCCGCGTACGCCCGCCGTCAAGGAACTGCGCCACCTCGTCGAGGAACTGGTCTACCTCCCGGCGGCCCTGCTGGCTCACACGGACCTCTCCGGCCTGAACCTCGACAGCGCCGTCCTCATCCGGGGAAGGCTGGCCGGAGTCCGACTGACGGGCACTCAACTCTCCTTCGCCCTCATGCCGTTCGCCGATCTGCGCGAGGCGCACCTCGTCGGCGCGGACCTCGCGGGCACCTACCTCGGTTCGGCGGACCTGACGGGCGCGGACCTGACGGACGCCCAGCTCTACACGACCCACCTCACCGAGGCGAACCTGGTGGGCGCGCACCTGACGGGCGCCAACCTCCTGTCCGCGGTGCTGTCCGACGCCGATCTCTCCGGTGCCGACCTGCGCGGCGCGGTCCTGTACGGCGCTTCACTCCGCGAGGCCCGGCTGAGGGGTGCCGACCTCTCGGGCGCCGACCTGCGGGACGCCGACCTCGCCGGCGCCGACCTGAGCGGTGCGCGCTGGTCCGTCGAGACGCGCTGGCCGTTCCCGTCGACCGCGCTGCGGAAGCTGTCGTACTCCTCGCAGGCACCGGGCGGATTCGTCCTGCCCGACCCCTGCGTCTCGCTGAAGCTGCGCCGGCTGCTGGACGGTGACGACGGCCGGTAGCTCCCGATGGTGCGCCGACGCCCCTGGGTGCCTCGGCCGCATCCGCCCGTACGGCGGATACGGGGCCGGAGCGGGTGGTCGCGGCGTGACGGCTACAGGCCCGCCCGGGTCAGCAGTCGCTCCATGTGCTCGACGGGAAGGAACGGCAAGGCACCGGCGGCTTCCGCGACGTGCTCCGAGGAGTCGGCGAGAAGGCGGAGCAGGGACGGGAGCGGGAGGTTGCGGTGGGGCGCGACCGCGAGGCGGACGCGGGCTTCGGGGTCGGAGGCCAGCTTCTCGGCGAGTTCCGGCGGCAGATCCGGATCGCGGGGCGCGAAGGAGCGGAGCCGGGGCTCGGGGTCCGTGGCGAAGCGGCGCAGGGTTTCCGGGGAGAAGGTCAGGACCTCCTCCCGGTCCCACCAGAACGTGAACTTGTCCCGTCGGCGGTAGCGGCGTTCGATGTCCTCGGCGGTCGCGGGATCGACCAGGTGCGGAGCGGTGTGCGCCATGGTGAGGCGGACGATCTCCTCCTCGTCGTCGAGCAGACGGGCCACGGCGTCGGCGGGAAGGGTCCTGGCGGCGGCCGCCGAGACCCGGAAGCCGACGTAGGGCGAGTCGACGTGGGGCAGCGGATCGGCCGTGACCCACGGCAGGCGCAGGATCCGCAACTCCGTCGGTGCGGCAGTGTTCCGATACCACTGCAGGACTGTCTCGTCGTCGGCGTCGAGGCTCGGGTCGGCCGTCGAGCGTGAGAGTTCGTGGACCGAGGCGTGGATCTCCGCCCGTACGTGCTCCGGCGTGTCGGGGCGGGCGAAGACCTTCACCCGGACGTTCAGGGCCGGATCGACGGCGAGGACGTCGCGGACCGACGGCGGCAGGTCGGGATGCCGGGCGAGCTCGGCGCGCACCTCGCCGTCCGGGTCACCGACGAGCTGCTGGAGGGTGTCCGCGTCGAGAACGGCGTGGATCACCGCGCCCGCCCGGGTCACGGGGTCCGCCAACAGGGCCGGCAGCAGGTCCGGGGGCGGTGTCGGATGCGGCCCGTGCGCGAAGTAGGTCGAACAGGCCGCGGCGCGGACCTCGGCCTCGGAGTCGGTCAGCAGGGTCCGGCGGACCGCTTCCGGCGCCTGTGTCCAGTGCTTCGCCAGCGTGGCGCGGATCGCGGGGTCGGGGTCGGCGGCGAGACGGGCCCGGAGGTCGGGCGGCGTGTGACGGCCCTGGGCCAGGCGCTCGCGGACCTGTGGCTCGGGATCGTCGACGAGCCGCTCCAGCATCTCCCTAGGCGCGGTCGCGGCGCGCATGACGAGCGCGGACCGCACCGCCTCGTCCCGATGGGAGGCCAGGCTGACGCGGAACCGGTCCGGCAACCGGTCGTTGAGCGCCAGGCCGTGCAGGAGCCAGTGGTCGTCGGTCGCGACGATCTCGGCGATCATGTCCTCGGTGAGGTCGGGACGCCCCGCCACCTTGCCCATGCCCCGCCGCCGTCCGAACAGCCGCCGGACCAGGGGGGCCGGCAGGGCGGGATTCACCGCCAGCCCGTCCATCACCTTGTCGAGGTGGACGGGAGTCACGGCATCGGTGTCCATGCGGCCAGGATGTCAGGCGGACTCCGCCACCACGCCGCCGGGCCGCGGCCCACACCGGATCGAAGCTCACCCGGTCCCGGATCACCCGACAAGCAGCTCCGCCGCCCGCCGGTACTGCTCGGACCGTTCCTCGGCCAGCCTCCACAAGGCGATCGCACCTCGCACGCCCGGGCCGGCAGCTCCGCCGGACGCCCCCGCGCGACGCCGAGCGGCGCCGGACGCACGCGGGCACGCGGGCACGCGGGAGCAGCTCTCGCCCGAGGTGCCCGCGATCGTCGTCAACCCGCAGGCACACCGGCACACCGGAGCAGCACATCAGTCGCACGGGACGCGACCGCCTGACGTCTCATCACTTGACGCTCGCTCAGAACGTTTACACCGGGCCCCCTTTGTCGGAGCGCGCGGACGGTGGCACTCTCGTCACCGAGCGCGCTTCCGCCGACTCCCGGGCGGGACCGGCGGAAGCGCGCGGAGCGAAGACGGTCGGCGCCGCCCCCGCGCAGGAGCGGGGTGGCGCGGTCACCGGCGCGAGCGGCGCCGCGGCCCCGGGTGGACGGCCCTCACGACGCGGCGTGAACCACGTGCCCGTCATGGCACACTGCGGCCATGACTGACGGCAACGCCTCCGCGGCGCCGCACGCCCGGCCGGATCCTCCCCGCGTGGCCTGGCGCAAGGAGATGCGCGAGCGGGTCATCGCCGAGGCCAGGTCACTGGCCGCCGAGGACGGCTGGGACCGCGTCCGGGTGGCCGACCTCGCCCTGCGCGCCGGCGTGTCACGCCCCTCGATCTACAAGGAATTCGGCGACCGGGCGGGCATCGGCCGCGCCCTGGTGGAGCACGAGACGGACAAGTTCCTCATCGGCCTCGCCGCGGTGCTGGACACCCACCGCGGCCGTCTCGCCCCCGCGCTGGAGGCGGCCGTGGCCCACTCCCTGGAGCAGGCGGCCGTCAACCCGTTCGTCGGCGCCGTACTGACCGCCACGCGCGGGGGCACGGATGCCCTGCTGCCCTTCCTGACCAGCAGACCCGAACCCGTCTTCTCCAGCACCCGGCGGCTGCTCTGCGCGTGGTTCGGCGAAACGGTCCCGCAGGTCACCGAGGACCGCCGCGCCGCGGCAGCCGATCTGACCGTACGCCTCACCCTCAGCCACATGCTGCTGCCCTCCCACGATCCGGGGGCGACCCCGTCCCACATAGCGCGGACCGTGTGCGCGACCCTCGGCGCGTGAGGCCGTCGCACGCCGGAGCGGGGCCGGCCGGGACCGGCGGCGCCGGGCGAGAAGACGATCACTCTCCGGGGAGGGCGCGCCGGACGGAGGGGCGCCCGGACTCCGGAGACCGACGGGCCGGCCCCGCCACGGACCATATTGCTGCGCCATCATTGTTGCTGCAACATATTCGCAATAAAGGGGCGAGGTGCCCTGCCCGATCACCCGTCCGGGAAGGGAGCGCGCCCGGTGGACACCTGTACCCCCGGCCCGGCCCGCGACCACACCGCGCCCGCGTCGAAGCCGGTCACCGGGGCCCGCTCCGCGTCCCGTCGCCCCCTTCACGGCCCCGGCGTCCGGCGGGCGAGCCGGGGCGAGCCGTCGCGAGCGACCGCCCGACCGGGACGGCGGCGCCGGCGCGCGGCACCGTGCGCGTCCGGCCACTCGGACAACCGGCCGGATGCCGCCTTGCACCAGGGGTGCCCGCGGCGCGATCCGGCCAACCTGCCGACGCAACCCAGGCATTACGCCCATGTGGCCGGCCGTGCCGGAACAGGGACGCGCGGGTTACATCTACGCGCGGCGCAAACCAGGTCGGGCGGTCGCGGTCGAGGTGAGGATTCCGCTCAGGAGGACGGCCAGACTCCCGAGAGCCTCCGCGTCACGCTCCCGCCTCACCGCGTCCCCCCACGTTCGCAGCTCGGCATTCACCTGCCGAAACACCTGCTCATCGATGAGATAGGCCCACCGCGTGATCCCCAGGCCGCGCGTGACCGTCACCAGCGTCTCGATGGTCAGATTCGCGCCCTCCGCCGACTCCGCGGCCGTCAGGGTGCGTTTCGAGACACCCGTGCGCTCGGCCAGCTCCGACAAGGTGAACGGACCTTCCGGGTGATTCTGCCGGATATGGCGCAGTCGGCGGGCGATCGCGGGCATCACCGCTCCATCGTCCTGCCCGTCCGGGAGCCGGGTGGAGTACCAGGTCCATCCGGTGTCGCGGTTGGCCATTTCCAGACCTCCGGTGCAATCTATTGCGACGTCGATCCTGCGACGTCGAAAGGATTATTGACCGCCCCGTCACGCCGCCCCTAAGCTCAGCGGCAGCTATGCGAAACGGGGGCAGAGAATGAAGACTCGAAAGCGCTGGCGACCCGGTGGAAAAGGCATCGCCACGCCACCTCCTCCCCACGTCGGAGGACGGAGATCAAGTACGGCCCATAAGATCGTTCCATGCACCTCGAGCGTCTCGAACAGGCGTATCCAAAATCGGACATCGAGGGAATGCAGATGCAGGTGAACCTCTTGGGCGCGATGGAGATAATAGAGGACGGCATTTCTGTCGTACTGGCCGGGGAAAAACTTCGCGCCATCATCGCGACGCTCGCCCTGTCGCCCGGGGTATCGGTCTCCTCGAACGATCTCATAGACGAATTATGGGGAGAGCGTCCACCGAAGAACGCCGCCAATTCCCTTCAGAGTCATATCGCCCGACTGCGCCGGATCCTCGCGGAAGGCTCCGGCAAGCCGCAGGTGCGGGAGATCATCGAGACCAGCTCCTCCGGATACATACTGCGCATCGGCGCCCGTGACGTCGACGCGCTCCGGTTCGAGCAGTCCGTGGCCTCGACGGAACGGATCAGTCATGTGCCGCAGCAGGTGGCCGACCGGCTCGACCAGGCACTCGCGCTGTGGCGGGGCCCGGCCCTCCTGGACGCGGGGCCCGGCATGATCTGCCGGACGGCCTACGCGGGACTCGAGGAGACTCGTCTGATCGCCCACGAAAGGCTCATCGACGCGCGGCTCGCGCTGGGGGAATACCAGGGAACGGTCCCGGAGATCGAACAGCTCTACATGCAATACCCCCTGCGGGAACGATTCTGCGAGCAATTCATGACCGCGCTGTACCATTCGGGCCGGCAGGCGGAGGCGCTCGACGCCTATCAGCGCACACGCCATCGCCTGGCACACGACCTGGGCCTCGAACCGAGCGAAAGGCTGCAGACGAGGTTCCAGCGGATCCTGAACCATTCGCGGGCGGGCCGATGAACCGAACCGGTCCCGCCGTCAAATGGAGTTCGTCACCCTGAGGATCTGCCAGATGGCTCCGGGGCGCACCCTTCCTTCGAAGGCGAGATACTCCGGAAGTATCAGGTCGGGCGCCCACTTCTCCTTGTAGGCGAGCTGGCTTCGGGAAGGATAGACGGACTCACCTCGCTCGGCGAGCAGTCTCATGAATTTCGCCGTGAGTGGACTGTGACCGGGCAGCTCGTGCTCGGGGAGCAGACCCGTGAACGGAGTGAAGCCGAAATGCAGCCATTCCGCGCCCTCCGCCCGGAAGATATCCATGGCCGTGGAGTTCAAGGCTTCCATCACGCCGGGCGGGGTGTCCGGACCCCGCCGGCTCAGATCATGGAGCCAGCCCGGGCTGGAGCCGTAGGAGGGCGAGTAGGAGATGTAGGCGACGGGCACGTCGTCCAGGAGGCCGACGAAGAGCCTGCGATGTTCCTGTGCCGGCCCCCCGAGCTGCCCCACCAGGAACGCGATCTCCTTGACGTGCCGGCCCTTCGAGTTCAGCCAGGTCCTGTCGATGTGGCCGACGGCCTCGGCGTACCGGCTGAACTCCGCCTCGCGTATCTCCAGTCCGCTGCGCTTGGCTCGCGATATCTTGTTGCGCAGCTTGACGAACTTCGAACCACGAAGAGAGAAGTCCGACAGCTTGACGGAGTATGACGCCCCGACCTGGTTGACCACGAATCCCTCGGAGTCGTACAGCTCGGTGTCCGCCGCCTGAAGCTGTATCGCGGAGATGAGACGCTTCTCTTTCTTCGCGAACTTTTTGAACTCCCGCAGCAGCGCCGCCTGTTGTTCCTTCGGGGCGAACACTCCCCCGAATTGGACGAGGTACCGCCCGGCTCTGCGGTAGACGATGACCCCGTCCTCCCCGGGCACGAGGAAGACCTCGTTTCCGCTGTTCAGGGCCAGAAAGGCACTCGGGTTTTCCGCGTACTTCTCGATGGCGGACCTGATCGGCGCCCTTCGGGAGTCGCCCGGGGAATCCGGATCCGCATCGGCCTGCGCCTTTGACCGCCTCATGGAGGAACCGTCCCTTCACGTCACCTCGCCGCGCCAACTGGGTGAGCAGCGTAGTGATTTCCTCGGCAACGCTTCTGACAGGGCCGTTTCAGCGGGCTGTCAGCGCTTTTTCAGTGGCCGCTGCGAGGGTCTGGAGAACTTCGGAGCATCCGACGGGAAAGAGAACAGCGACAGCAGGGAGTGAGAGTGGGGATCACGCAGTTGTCCCTCCCGGATCCGACGCCGCCCAGTCCGGCACGAGAAAGCCGGACATCCTTCAGGTCCTATTCCTCCTACGTGGGCGGGCAGGACCACGAAAGCGACTCCTGGGTCTATGTCGTGGATTCCTCGGTATTACTGGACGACGCGTTCGCGAGTCTGTCGCTCAAGCGGAAGCTGGAGCAGGGGCGCATCACACCCGACTCCCTGCCGCCGAGCATCGTCGGCCGTGTGGCGAAGGCCGACCGGCCGACGGTCGAGGCGGCGCTGGAAGCCGCCGCGGCGGCGGCGCCGGCCTGGGCGGCCTTCCCTCTGGAGACGCGACTGGACAAGGTCGGCGAGCTGCTGCGGCGGAGGCTGTCCGAGCGCGCCGAGGAGATCACCCGGATCCTGGTGTCCGAGGGGCATCCGCTCGCCCTGGCCCGCTGGCAGGTCTCGGGAATGCTGGAGTGCTTCGGTCCGGAGTCGGTGGGCTTCTACCACGCGCAGATGCACCAGGAGTTCCGGCAGGGCGAACGGCGCATCCAGATCCGCCGCCTCCCGGACGGTGTGGTGTGCCTGAACCCTCCCCACAACGCTCCCCTCTCCAGCGCCCTGCTGGGCGTCACCTCCGTCATGGCCGGCAACTCCCTGGTCGTGCGCGCCCCGCGAAGCGCTCCTCTCGGCGTGATGTACGTCCTGCACGAGGTGGTGAGGCCCGTACTGGAGGAGGTCGGGGCACCGCCCGGCACGCTCAACGTGGTGTGCGGCGACCCCGCGCCGATGCTGTCCGCGTGGGTGGACAGCCCCCATGTCGACGACATCATGTACTTCGGCAGCAGCGAGAACGGCGTCCGGTTCCAGGAACGCTGCATCGCCGCCGGGAAGAAGCCGATCCTCGAACTCGCGGGCAACGACGTGGTCGTGGTCTGGAAGGACGCCGACCTCGACCTGGCGGCCGAGGCGTTGACGGAGAGCTTCTACGGCTCGGGCCAGCTCTGCATGATCCCCAACCAGGTGGTCGTGCATCCCGATGTCGCCGACGGTCTCGTCGCACGGCTGATCCGTCAGATCGGCCACATCCGCCCCGGCCGGCCGGGCGAGGAGGACGTGCTGCTCACCCCCGTGCTGCGCAACGAGAAGTTCTTCAGCTGCCTGCGCGACGCCCTGGACAAGGGCGCCGAACTCGCCTGCGGCGGCCACGCCATGCAGGCCGACGAGACCCGCGACGCCGCCGGCATCTTCCTCGAACCGACCGTCGTGGTGGTGCGCGGCCTCGAGGGCGCACGCGAGGTCGACGCCGTACGGCACGAGACGTTCTTTCCCCTGCTGCCCCTCGTCGTGGCGGAGCCCGCCCCGGACGAGGTCCTCCTGGAGCGCTTCGTCGAGTACATGAACAGCAACGAGTACGGCCTGCGCAATTCGCTGTGGGCGGCGTCGTCGACGGTGGTCGACACCTTCCTCGCCCGGATCCGCACCGGCGGACTGCTGAAGATCAACGACTCGCACATCGGCTTTCTCCCCTATCTGCCCACCCACGGCGGAACCGGTCTGACCGGCGGCGTCTTCGGCGAGGCCAACTACCCGATCCTGCGCACGAGCCACCTCCAGGGCGTCAGCATCAGCTCCGGATCCAGGCCCCGGGACGCGGTCTTCGGGCGGTGGAAGGCCCTGCAGAGGAACGGTTCGCGCAGCGCTCCCGCGTCGGTCCACCCCAACGATCACCAACCGTGAGGAGGCGCGAGCTCTCGTGCATTCACTCGACGCAGCACGTTCGACCTGTGAGGCCTTCCTGCCCGGGCTCCTGGGCAGGCTCGACGACATCCCGCTGACCGAGCTGGAGCGGCCGGGCAGCCCGGCGATCGATCTCTTCCGTTCCCACGCCGGTCCCGGCCTGGTGATCCCCAAGACCTATGCCGGCGCGGGCGCCAGCCCGCTCCAGGCACTCGAGGCGACCCGTGCCCTCGCGGCGTCGGCCCCGTCCCTGGCCGTGGCGACCACCATGCACCACTTCTCGGTGGCGACGCTCTTCACCCTCGCCGACAGCCTGCAGAGCAGCGGCGTGGAGTGGGCGCTCCTGGAAGGCATCAGCTCGCAGAACCTCCTGGTGGCCTCCGGCTTCGCGGAGGGACGGCCGGGCAGCGGGATCCTCTCTCCCACGATGACCGCCCGGGCCGCCGACGGCGGCTACACGATCAACGGCGCGAAGAAGCCGTGCAGCCTGTCCCGGTCGATGGACCTGCTCACCGCGAGCGTGGCCCTCCCCCGCGAGGACGGCGGCGGCGACATGGCGGTGCTGCTCGTGCCCCGGGCGGCCGAGGGCATCACCGTGCACCCGTTCTGGTCGAGTTGGGCGCTGGCCGGCGCGGAGAGCGACGAGGTCCGGCTCACCGACGTGTTCGTCGACGAACAACAGGTCATGCGGACCGAGTTGGGTGACGCCGGCGAGCTCGACGAGTTGCAGACGGTCGGCTTCATCTGGTTCGCGCTGCTCATCTCCGCCTCGTACGTGGGGATCGCCAGCGCGCTCGTGGAGCGGGTGGTGGCCCGTGGGCGCGGCAGCGACTCCGATCGCGCCCGGCTGGTCGCGCGCCTGGAGTCGGCCATGCTCCTGCTGGAGGGCACGGCTCGCATGATCATGGACGGCGAGACGGGCAACGTCGCCCTCGGCAAGGCCCTGCTGGCTCGCTTCGGCTGCCAGGACGCGCTCGGCGAGACGGTGCGCCAGGCCGTCGAGGCGCTCGGGGGCATGGCGTTCATCGAGTCCTCGGACGTCGCCTACCTGGCCGCCTCGTCGCACGGTCTCTCCTTCCACCCCCCGTCCCGCGCCGGCTTCGTCGGCCCCTTCCTCGAGCACGTCGAGGGCCGACCGCTGCGGCTGTCCTGAGGAGGACCATGAACACGGCATCGGTACCCGCCGCGCCGCCCGCGGGGGACGACGGACGGGCGTACGACCGAAGCGCCCTCGGGGCCCTGTACCGGACCCGGCTCAACAAGGGCCGGGCGGTCCTGGGCGAGATGTTCGGCGGGCACGTCGAACTGGAGTCGCGGGGCGCCTGGGTGATCACCGCCGAGGGCAGGCGCATCCTCAACTGCGGTGGCTACGGGGTACTGCTGCTCGGCTCACGGCACCCGACCGTCGTACGTCTGGTCGAGGAGCAGTTGCACCGCAATCCCGTGGCCACGCGGGTCCTCCTCGAACCGCAGGCGGCCCTGGCGGCGGACGCCCTGGTCGAGGTGGTCCCGGCCGGTCTGGAGCGCGTCCACTTCGCCGGTTCCGGCGCGGAGGCCGTGGAGACCGCGATCAAGATGGCCCGGACGCACGGCAGGGACCATCTGGTGGCCACGTACGACGGCTACCACGGCAAGACCATGGGGGCGCTCAGCCTCACCGGGAAGGACGTGTTCCAGGCCCCGTTCCGGCCCCTGCTGCCCGATGTGCACCATGTTCCGTTCGGTGACGCGGAGGCGCTGGACGAGCTGCTCGCCACCATTCCGGGCCGGGGCTGCGTCGTCGTCGAGCCCGTCCAGGGAGAGGCGGGCGTCGTCCTGCCGCCCGACGGCTATCTGCGCGCGGTGCAGAGGGCCTGCACGCGCCACGGCGCGTTCTTCGTCCTGGACGAGGTGCAGACCGGCCTCGGCCGGCTGGGCACCTGGTTCGGGGCGGACCGGGAGGGCGTCACGCCCGACGCGCTGCTCGTGGGCAAGGGGCTCAGCGGGGGTGTGATCCCGGTGTCCGCGGTGGTGGCCACACCGCGCGCCTTCTCCGTCTTCGACCGTGACCCCTATCTCCACACGTCCACGTTCTCCGGGGTCCCCATCGCCATGGCCGCCGCACGCGGCGCGATCACGGCCATCAAGGAGGAAGGCCTGGTCGAACGCTCCCGCGACCTCGGTGCCCAACTGCTGCGGACCCTGGGCGACACGGTCCGGGAGCACTTCGGCGACGCGGTCCGCGACGTGCGCGGGCGCGGACTGCTGCTGGGCTTCGAGTTCCGCGAGCCGGGCATCCCCGGCGACCTGCTGATCGAACTGGTCTCGCAGGGTGTCATCGCCAACCACTCGCTCAACTCGCACCTGGTGCTGCGCCTGACCCCGCCCGCCGTCCTCGACGCGGCGGAGGTGTCCTTCCTGTGCGAGGCATTCGACAGGGCCTGCCGTGCGCAGGCGGCCCGGTACGTTCCGACTTCCGAAGGTGGACCGGTTCATGCGTAGCGTTCATGTGGCTCTTGCCGTGCGGGAACACGATCCGGGCGCGGTCTTCGACCGGGTGCGTCACTTCGCCGGCTACCCCGAACTCGTCCCGGTGGTCCGGTCGGTGACCGTGCACGAGGTCAGCGCCGAGGAGGAGACGAGCGACTGGGAGGTGTACTTCCGCAACGGAATCCTGAGCTGGACCGAGGAGGACCGCTTCGACCGGGCCGCCCTGACCATCCTCTTCTCCCAACTGGACGGCGACTTCGAGTCGTTCACCGGATCCTGGCGCGTCTCCCGCGAGGGCGCGGGCTGCCGCGTGGATTTCGACGCCGAGTTCGACTTCGGCATCCCGAGCCTGGCCGGGATCCTGGACCCGGTCGCGGTCAAGGTATTCAAGGAGACCATCGCCCGTATCGTCAGCGGACTGTTCACCGGCGCCGCCGTGATCGGCGACGAGGCGGTCGCAGAGGCGCTGGCGGGGTCGCTCTGATGGACACCAAGAACCTGTTCATGACCGGCACCACCGCGTGGCTGGTCCGCGCGGAGTACGGGCTGGGGCTGCTGGTGTCGGTGGTGCTGTTCTTCGCGCACCTCGGCGACGTGCGCTGGATACCCGCCGTCGCGCTCTTCGTCTACATCGACCTGATCGGCTATCTCCCCGGTGCCTACCGGTACCACCGCGCCCACAACAGGGACAAGGCCGCGGGCAAGGCCGGCGGCACCGAGATCCCGAAGGTCTACTTCGTCCTGTACAACGTGATGCACAGCCTGGTGACGCAGGGGCTGGTCGCCCTGGTGTGGATCTCGGTGTGGGGATTCGAGTGGGCCCTGCTGGCCCTGCCCATCCACCTGTTCGGCGACCGCGCGCTGTTCGGGAACTTCCTCAAGCCCTTCGCCCTGAGTTTCGAACCGGAGACGCATCCGGCGTACCGGCGCTTCCGGAGCGAGTTCGAGGCCTCCGCCGACGACGTACGGCCGGCGCGGTCCGCGCGGTCGCTGCGGACGGGATCTCTGTGACCAGCACGGCCGCCGACCGGCTGCTCAGGGTCTGGCCGCCCGGCCCGGCGGCCGAGCCGTCCGGTGGTACGGCGCACCGGCTGGCCACGGGAGTCGTGGTGCTGACCTGCGGCGGCGAGGCGGACGTGCAGGGCGTCACGGTCAGCACGCTGGCCCTCGCGTCCGTCGAGCCGCCCATGGTCTCGGTCGCGCTGCGGCGCACCAGCCGTGCCCTGCGGTCGCTCCTCGGCACCTCGGCCTTCGTCGCCAACGTGCTGGGCTCCCGCCAGGAGCAGCTGGCCCGGCACTTCGCCCGCAGGCGGCGTGCCACGGGTGTCGACCAGCTGGATCCCGGCGCCTGGGCCGGCCGGACGGAGGACGGCGTTCCCGTGCTGCGCGGCGCGTTCGGCTGGCTGGTGTGCAGTGTGCAGCGCACCGTTCCGGTGGGCGATCACGACCTGCTGCTGGCCAGGGTCGACCGGGCGGTACCGGGCAGTGGCGCTCCCCTGCTCAACTTCGCCGGCGAGTTGCATCAGCTGCCCGCCCTCATGCCTGTAGAAAGGGACTGACCATGGCTTTTGCGAACTTCCCTGCGGAGGCCGACTGGGATCGCGCTCCGTCGCTGGTGGACGGAGCCATCGAGCTCGACCTGACCCCGGCGTCGTGCGATCTGCAGTACTGGCTGGCCGCGGTACCGCAGGGCACTCTGCGGGGCAACGTGCTCGGTCACGCCGCCGACGTCCGTCCCCATCCCGTGATGAGGGAGCCCGGCCCGCTGAACAGTGCGCTCACACAGGAGTTGGCGTTCCGCTCCATCGCGGAGGAGAAGGCGACCCGGGCCATCGCCTACATGGTGGCGCTCGCCCCGGACAACGAAACCCTCGAGTTCTACTCCACCCAACTCCTCGACGAGGCGCGGCACGCCATGGTGTTCCGCAGTCACCTGCTGCAACTGGGAGTGGAGAAGAGCGAGTTGTGGGGGACCATCGAGCGGCTCGCGGCGGCCGACCGGGATGCGGTCCTGGTCCCGCTGGAGGAGTTCGGGCTCCGTTCCCTGCGTGAGCGCGGGGACTTCATCGGCGGCGTACTGGTCCTGACCGTGCTGGTCGAGGGCGTGCTGGCACCGGCGGCGGAGCTGAGCGAGCGCAAGTGGCGCGCCTTCGACCCGGCCGCGGCGGACATCGAGCGCGGCGCGGGCATCGACGAGATCAGGCACCTGACGGTGGGCAGCGCCATCGTCCGCGAGCACCTGCTCAGGAACCCCGGGGACAGGCCGCGGGTCCTCGAACTGCTGCGGGAGGGATACCGGTTGTGGGAACGGCTGCCGGTCGAGGACATGGTGCTCAACCGGGAGAAGCTCTTCCAGCAGGGCATCGAGCAGCACGGCGAGCTGCTGGGCGACTACGAGGTGTGGCCCGGTCGCAGGCTCGCCGACACCACGATCGAGGAACGGATGGCGACCGGCCAGGAGTGGGCGCAGCGCATGCAGCGTTCCCGGCTCGCCTACATGGGGCTGGAGGAGGCGATATGACGCGCTTGAACGGCGGCGCCGACCCGCGCGGTGCCGGCTCTCCGGGCCCCGCCGAGGCCGAGGCGGCCGACTACGAAGAGGTCACCCGGCTGGTGAAAGCCGCCGGTCTGATGGACCAGCAGCCCGTCTACTACGTCTACAAGATCGCCTTCAACCTGCTGCTGCTGACCGCGGCCTGGGCCCTGTTCGCGTGGATCGGCGACAGCTGGTGGCAGCTGGCGACCGCGGTGCTCCTCGCGTTCTGCTTCGCCCAGACCGATCTGCTGGGGCACGACGCGGGCCACCGGCAGATCTTCCGGACCCGCAAGGCGAGCGACGTCGTCGGCTACCTCCACGGGAACCTGCTGACCGGCGTCAGTTTCGGCTGGTGGGTGGGGCATCACACACGGCACCACAACTTCCCCAACCACCTCTCGCTCGACCCGGACATCACGCGCCGCCAGGTCATCTTCTCGAGCACGCACCGGGGCAAGCGGACCGGTCCCGCGGGCCGGTTCATCGTGCGCCACCAGGCGTGGATGTTCTACGTGCTGATCATGATGGAGGGGCTGCGGCTGCACCTGTCGGGGTACGTCGCGGCCCGCAAGGGCGCGCTCAAGCGCTACAAGGCGGCCGACCTGGGCCTGCTCAGCCTCCATCTGGTGTGCTACTTCGCCGCCGTGTTCTGGGTGCTGCCGCCGGGCAAGGCCCTCGCGTTCATCGTGGTCCACCAGGCCCTGTTCGGCTTCTACATGGGTCTGCTGTTCGCGCCGAACCACAAGGGCCTGCCCGTGCGGGACGGGGCGAAGGAGGAACTGGACTGGATCACCCGCCAGGTGGTCACCTCGCGCAACCTGCTCCCCAGCCGGATCACGCACTTCTTCTACGGGGGGCTCAACTACCAGATCGAGCACCACCTGTTCCCGTCGATGCCGCGGCGGAACCTGCACCGGGCCCAGCCCCTGATCAAGGAGTACTGCCTGAGCCACGGCCTTCCGTACGTGGAGGTGCGGCTGGTGAGGTCCTACCTCGACGTCGCCGACTACCTGGACGACGTGAGCCAGGAGGTACGGGACCTCGACGAGCGGGACTCCGTCCTCGCACGGGTGCACCGGTGAGCCGGACCGCGGTGATCCGGGGCATCGGCGCCTGGGTGCCGCCCCGGATCGTCACCAACGACGAGCTCGCCCGGGAACTGGACACCTCCGACGAGTGGATCCGCAGCCGGACCGGGATCTCCCAGCGGCACATCGCCGACCCGGACATGGCCACGTCGGATCTCGCGGTGGAGGCCGGCGGCAGGGCGCTGAAGTCCGCTTCGACGGCCTCGGTCGACTTCGTCATCGTGGCCACCTCCACGCCGGACCGGCCGTGCCCGGCCACCGCGCCCTCGGTGGCCTCCCGGCTCGGTCTGGGCACGGCGGCCGCGTTCGACGTGGGCGCCGTGTGCACGGGGTTCCTCTACTCGCTCGCCGCCGGGGCGGGCCTCATCGCCGCGGGGACCGCCGAGAGCGTCCTCGTGCTGGGAGCCGACACCTTCTCCACCATCCTGGACCCCGTGGACCGCTCGACCCGGGCCGTGTTCGGGGACGGGGCGGGCGGCGTCGTCCTGGCCGCGGGCGCCCCTGACGAACCCGGCGCCCTGGGCCGCTTCGACCTGGCGAGCGACGGCGAGGGCAGCGACCTGATCACCGTCCCGTCGGGCGGCTCCCGTGACCCGGTGCGCACCGGTCCGGGCAGGGCCGCCGAGGCCGCCGACCCGTACTTCCGGATGGAGGGCAGGACCGTCTTCCGCAACGCGGTCGAGCGGATGGCCGCCTCCGCCCTCCGGGTGGCCGGGGCCAGGGGCTGGGACGTGGGAGCCGTCGATCTGCTGGTGGCGCACCAGGCGAACCTGCGCATCATGAACGCGGTCGCGGACCGGATGCGGCTGCCGCGGGAGCGCTGCGCGGTGAACGTGGACCGCGTCGGCAACACCGCGGCGGCCTCCATCCCGCTCGCGCTCGTCGACGCGATGGACGACGGCACGCTCCGCCCCGGTCACCGGGTGGTGCTGACCGCCTTCGGCGGCGGGCTCACCTGGGGCTCCTGTGCCCTGCGCTGGCCCGATCTGGTGGCCGGCTGAGGTGAACGGCCGCTTCGTTCCAGGAGCGGCAACCGGCACGGCCCGTACGGACCGGCACCGACCCATCGCACCGCTGTCATCGACCGTCACGACGAACCTGAGGAGATACCCCGTGAGCGACGTCTACGAGCGCCTCGTGGCACTGCTGGCCGAGGGCTTCGGCCTGGAGGCCGGCGAGATCGAACCCGAACTGACCTTCAGCGAGCTGGAGATGGACTCTCTGGCCCTCGTCGAACTGGGGCTGACCGCCCAGCAGGAGTTCGGCGTCACCCTCGCGGACGAGGACATCCAGTCGGGCGACACCATCGCCCAGGCCGCCAAGACCATCGAGGCCAAGACGGCGGGCCTGGGATGACGTCGGACCGCAGGCCGTCGGACCGCAGGCCGTCGCATGCGGCGGTGACCGGCATCGGCATGGTGACCGCGGCCGGGATCGGCGCCGAGGCCGCGTGGCGGACCGTCCGCGCGGGCGGGGCGACGGCCGCCGGGCCCGTCCCGGCGCTGGCGGGGACACCCGCCGACTTCGGCTGCGCGGTCACCGACTTCGCCCGAGCGGGCCTCGTCGAGCGGCGCAAGGCATGGCGGCTCGACCGCAGCAGCCAGTTCGCCCTCGCCGCCGCCAAGGAGGCACTGGACGACTCCGGCCTGGACCCCGCCACCTGGGACGGCGCCCGGGTCGGAGTGGTCCTCGGCAGCGGCATAGGGGGCGCGGCCACCTGGGAGAAGCAGCACCGGGTCCTCCTCGACCAAGGAGCCCAGAAGGTCTCGTCGCTGCTCATCCCGATGCTGGCCGTCAACATGGCGGCCGGCTACGTGGCCATGGAGTGCGGCGCCCGGGGCCCGAACCTCGTCACGGCGACGGCGTGCGCCTCGGGCGCGACCGCGGTGGGAGTCGCGCGCGACCTGCTGCGTTCGGGCGCCTGCGACGTGGTGATCACCGGGGGCACGGAGGCCTGCCTCGTGCCCTCCATCATCTCCGGCTTCAGCCAGATGGGGGCACTGTCCACGCGCCGCGGTGAACCGCACGCCGCCTCCCGGCCGTTCGACAGGGACCGCGACGGGTTCGTGCCCGCGGAGGGCGCCGCCGTCCTGGTCCTGGAACGGGAAGCGGACGCGCGGGCGCGTGGCGCACGCGTCCACGCCCTGGTCAGCGGGTACGGCGCGTCGGCCGACGCGCACAACGCCACCGCCCCCGACCCGGAGGGCGCCGGCGCGGAACTGGCGCTGCGGGCCGCCCTGGCCGACGCCGGAATCGGCCCGGGCGACGTCGACCACGTCAACGCGCACGGAACCTCCACGCCGTTGAACGACCTCGCCGAGGCGAAGCTGATCAGCCGCGCGCTCGGCGACCGGCCGGCCGTCACCTCGGTCAAGGGCGTCCTCGGACACGCGCTGGGCGCGGCCGGCGCGATCGAGGCGGCGGTCACCTCGATGACCCTGGAGCACGGGTTCGTCCCGCCCACCGCCAATCTCGACAGCCAGGACGCGCGGATCGAGATCGACGTCGTCTCCAAGGTCGGCCGGGACACCCGCCCCGAGGTCGCGATCAGCAATTCCTTCGGATTCGGCGGGCAGAACGCCGTACTCGTCCTCACCCGGGCATGAGGACGCACCGGGCGGACGACGACGCCCGCCCCGACACACGTGTGAGGTTGCCACGCATGCCAAGGGCCGACGCCGCATCAGGACCACGCACCCGGCACACGGAGCCGGACCCGGGCGACGTCGCCCACGGTCCGCGCCCCGACGACGTACCGCCCCACGGCTCGCTGACCACGACCCTCGCGCGCTGGGCCTCCGGTCTGCGCCACGACGACCTGCCCGACCGGATCAGCGCCTACGCGACCAGCCAGCTGATCTCGCACCTCGCCGTCGTCCGGGCCGGCATGACGCACCCGCTGGGGCACAAGCTGGTCGAGGCGTTCGGGCCGCCGACCGGGGACCGCCCCGAACAGGCCGCCTACGTCATGGCGGCGCTCTCCTCCTGCCTCTACCTCGAGGACAGCATGTACGTGGGACACGTGTCGCATTCGACCGTCGGTGTGCCCCTCGCCTTCCGCCGCGAACAGCGGCTGACCGGCGAGCGGCTGCTCACCGCGATGGTCGCCGCCAACGAGTGTGCCGCCAGGGTGACCGCCGCGAGCACCCTGGGGCCGTTCCGGGGGCAGACCGCGGCGCACGCCCAGCTGGTGGGCGCCGTGGCGGCGAAACTGCACGGAGCGGGTGCGCCGGCCGCCGAGTGGACCGACGCCTGGGGGCTGGCCCTGGCCGCTCCCCCGTGGTCCTTGCGACGGGCCTTCCTGGGCAGTGACGCCAAGGTGCTCTCCGCGTCCGTTCCCGTACGCGTGGGCCTGGACGCCTGCCGGGCCGCCGCCGCCGGTCTGACGGGGGCCGAGGACATCCTGGAACACCCCGGCGGTCTGCTGGCCAAGGTCTCCGAGGTGCCCACGCCCGAGGTGGTCACGGCGGGACTCGGCACCCGCTGGCACACCGAGACGCTGTCGTTCAAGGTGCATCCGGCGGGCGCGTACGTCGACGCGGCCATCGACTGCGCCTGCGAACTGCACGGCCTGCTCACGCCCGCGGAGGTCGACGACATCGACGAGGTCGTGGTGCGCGCCGCACGGCTGACCATGGTGATGGACCGGGAGGCGCGTCCCTATCTCGACCGTGAGCGCTCCGCGATCCTGGCCCTCAACCTGTCCGTCGCCTACAACGTGGCCACCGCGCTGCTCACCGGAGGGGTGACCACCGCCGACCTCACCGAGCCGGCCACCGCCGATCCGGTGCGCTGGGCGCTGGCGGCGAAGGTCCGGCTGGAGTACGACCCCGAGCTGAGCCGGGGTCTGCTGAGTGCCACCGCACCGCTGGGCGAGGCACTGCGACAGGCCGAGGAACGCGCGGAGGAATGGTTCAGGGACTTCTCCGGCGGGCGGACCGCGCCCGGCGTCTTCCCGAGGGGCGCGCCGAGTCCCACCTTCGAGCACGCCACGAAGGCGATCGGCTCCCGGATCGAGGTCACCCTGCGCACCGGCCGCACACTGCGCGCGGAGCGCGCGCACGCCCTCGGTTCCGCCGGGGCCGAGACCCGGCGGAACCACCGGAGGATCGCCCTGGACAAACTCGCGGCCACCGGGGCGCCCGCGGACGCCGTGGAGTGCCTGCGGCACACCGCGTCGCTGGACGCCGCCGAACTCGACGCGGCGGTGAGGGCGGTGCTGAGCGGATGACGACGCGCGAACCTGATCACCCGTCCGCGCCGGGCACCGCCGGGGGGAGAACCCGTCCGACGACGGGGCGCACACGCCCGGGAGCGGCCTTCTTCGACGTCGACGAGACCCTGATCGCCGTGAAGAGCATGTTCCGGTTCCTCCGGTACCACCTCGCCGCGATCGGAAGCCCGCCCGCCGCCTACTCCGCGGTGACCGACGAGCTGCGCGGTCTCGTCGCCGCCGGAGCCTCGCGGGAGGAGGTCATGCGCGCCTACTACCGCGTCTACGCGGGGCAGCGCGCCGCGGACCTGTCCGCCACGGGCCGTGACTGGTTCCGGCACGAGCTGGGTGCGGGAGACCTGTTCCTGCCCGCCGGCCTGCGGGCGTTCCGTGAACACGGCCGCCGCGGCGACCTCACCGTGCTGGTGTCCGGCTCGTTCGCGCCCTGCCTCGATCCGCTCGCCGACCGGCTGGGCGCCACGGCGGTGCTGGCCACCCGGCTCGAGACGGTCGACGGCGTCCACACCGGGGAACTGGTCACCCTCATGCTGGGCCGGGACAAGGCGGACGCGACCCGGGCCTTCCTGCGGGAGCACGGGATCGCGCCCGCCGATTGCAGCGCCTACGGCGACCACGCGTCGGACCTCCCCATGCTGCTGGCCGTCGGAGACCCCGTCGTGGTGGGCGACGACCCCGAGCTGGTGCGGCACGCCGCGGCCCGCGGATGGCGGCGCCTGCCGGGGCGGGAGGGGTCCCCGTCCGCCGGGACGACGGCGGAGGATGGCGCCGGAATCTCGCCAGACCGCCCACGGGCGGGCTGGCATCGTTGATCTCTGATCTCTGTTCCCTCTCGAGGAATCCACGGAGGAGTTCCGACATGACCGACACGGCGAACCGCCCGACCGAAGCCGACGACCCCTACCTGCTGTCAGCGGGCGAGACCGCCCGGGTGCTGGCGGACGCTCCGTGGAAGCGTCTCGCCGTGGTGGGCGACAGCGGCGCCGAGGGGGTCACCGAGGCATTCGAGGGATACCGCTGCCTCCCGTGGGGCGAGCGCTTCGTGGAGGAGCTGCGGACCGTCCAGCCGGACCTCGCGTTCGTCAACCTGGGCCTGCGGAACCTGTTCGCCGCCCAGGTGCGGGAGACCCAGCTGGCGCCCGCGCTGGAGTTCCGGCCGGATCTGGCCGTCGTGTTCAGCGGGGGCAACGACATGCTGCAACGGCACTTCGACATCGACGCGGTCGAGTCCGAACTGGAGCGCGTCATCGTGCCGCTGCGCGAGACCGGCTGCACGGTCCTGACCTCGGGCCTGTTCGACATCACGAACTCCCCCTACGTCGAGGAGCGCTACCGCAAGCCGATGAGCGAGCGCATCGCCGCCTGGTCGGAGCGGACCAAGCAGGTGGCGGCACGGCTGGGAGCCGTCCACGTGGACCTCCCCCGTCATCCCGCGGGCACCGAGGAGATCTACAGCACCGACGGCCTGCACCTGAACGCGCGGGGCCAGGCCATCCTGTGCACCGAGATCGTGCGGAGCCTCGCGGGGCACCTACAGGCCCGCTGAACGGGCCTGCCTCCCCCGCGCCACCGACCACGACCGCCCACGAGAGGACCTGGGATGTCCGGTTCGCGCATGTACGTGGCGAGGACGAAGGACGACGTGCGCCGCCTGGGCGGGTCCTTCATGAAGAGTCCCGAGGCCCGGCGGGCCGCCGCGGACATCGGCATGACCCGCTTCGGCTACTACTTCCGGGGGCGGGGCGGTGTCCTGGGCCCGGTCGGCCCGGAGGTCACGGCCGCGGTCTTCGGCTTCTTCCCGGTGGAGTTCGTCCGCCGGCACTGCCGGGCGGCCGCCCAGGCCCCAGAGATCACGGACCGCTACGCGGAATCGTGCCGCGCCTGGGGGCGGCGGTGTCTGGCGGGCTTCTCGTCCGCGGCCCGGCTCGCCGAGCTCCTGGAGGCCGTCGCCGACCGGGTGGACGTCCCGGGCCTCCCCCTGTTCGCCGGCTGGCGGGACGTCGACCGTCCCGCGGACGCTCCCGCCCGGGTGGCGCAACTGGCCCACGTCCTGCGGGAACACCGTGGCGGTCTGCACCTCTCGGCGGTGCTGGCCACCGGGATGACTCCGCTCGAGGCCACCCTGACCAGGGACAACGGGATCAAGCGTGCCGAATTCCTGGGCTGGCAGCGTCCCTACCCCCTGGTCGACGGCGAGCTCCGCTCCCGTCGTGCCGCGGCGGAGGAGCTGACCGACCGGATGGCCGCGCCCGCCTACGGCTCACTGAGCACGGACGACGCGGACGAGCTGAGCCGGCTGCTGCGTGCCGCGTCCGCCCTGGCGATGGCACGGCACCGGCCCGCCACGCCGCAGACCGCCGGCTCCCCGGCCTGAACGGCGCCGTGGACCCGACCGGGGGCGGGGCACGGCGCCGCGGCCGCGCGTCAGGAGCACTTCCCCAGAAGGCCGAGGACACGGATGACCGCCGCGGCCGCGATGGCGTGGCCACGGCCGTTCAGATACGGCGCGTTCGAACTCCACGGGCTCGGCCCGGGACTCACCGGCCGGCGGGCGAGATCCACGTAGAGCGCGCCGTGCCGCAACGAGATCGCCTCGGTACGCTCGGCCAACAGGCGCACCCGGTACCGTACTTCGGCCTTGCGCTGTGCCACCGCGGGCTCCGAGCAGGAGATGTCCGGCACTCCCATGGTCAGCACCGTGCAGCCGGTGTCGCGCAGTGGCCCGATCATCCGGCTCAGCTCGATCTCCACGGCGTACGCGTCGAAGGGCTCGCCCAGCACGTCGGTGCCCCCGCAGGCGATCACGGCGAGGGTCGGCCTGAGAGCGAGCGCCTTGGCGAGCTGGCGGGCCCGCACATCCGCGGCCAGCACATCGCGCCGGCCCAGATTGATGTAGGCCAGCCCCGGGCAGACGGTGCGCAGGACGGTCGCGACGCGGTCCGCCCAGGGCTTGCGGCCGAACCCCTCGACGGGCTCGCCCACTCCGTTGGCCGCGCCGTCCCCTATCACCACGAGGCGCCGCCAGGGAGAGCCCGCCACCAGCTCCCGCGCCTCGGCCTCGGTCAAGCAGCTCGGATCGTTCTCTTCCCCCGTGACCGCTGTGGGTCCGCTCCCCCTCATCCGTCCCCTCGCCCCAGTACGCGCAGGGTCTCGGCGTCCGCCCCCGACCAGTCGGGAACGCTCAGCACCTGGAGCACCGCGGTCGTCCAGCAATATCCGATACCGACGCCGGCCAGCAGGACGAGGTCTCCGCGCCGCAGCTGACCCGATTCGAAGAGGTACGTCAGCCCCGCGAACTGGTCGCCCGCCCCGAGGTGGCCGGTCCGCCGCCCCCACTCCCACGGGCTGCGGTCCAGGTCGATCTTCAGGGGGGCGAGCAACTGCCAGCTCAGCAACGGCTTTCCGAGGTTCGGGAGGACCAGCTTGGCCAGCTGGTCCATCCCGACGTCGGCGTCGGCCAGTACCTGCTCCACGTTCTCCACGAGAGCCGCCGAGAGCCGGTCGATCACGGCGTCCACGCCTTCGCGCTGCGCGAAGCGGATCTTGCGTCCGCGCAGGTCCAGCGGGGTTCCCTCGAGGTGGGGGGCGTCCGTGAAGCCGCGTTCGGTGTCCCGGTAGAGCCCTTCGAAGTACGGGTCCGACGACGAGTGGGTGGCGAGGATCCGCGCGACGCCGCCGCCGCGGGCCGCCACCATGGCCGTACCGCCGTCCCCGAAGGCCAGGCCGATGTCGCTGCTCCAGCGGTTGAAGCCGGGGGGAGCGAAACGGTCACCCGTGGTCAGCAGTGCCGCCCCTCCCGCCGGTCCCGCCAGCAGGTAGGGGATCGCCAGGTGCAGGGATGCCATCCCGCCGTCGCAGGCGTGGTTCAGCTGGATCGACGGCGCGCCGCCGCCGATGGTCCGCTGCTGGACGTAGGTCGCGGGTGTCCACAGGTCCTCGCCCTGGTGATAGGTGTGGGCGTGCAGCAGCAGTCGGACGTCCTCGGCGGAACGTCCGCTGCGCGCCATCGCCTGCCTTCCGGCGGCCGCCGCCATGTCGACGGCCGGTTCCTCCTCGCTCACCAGGACCGACAGCAGTTCGTTGTCCTTGAACTCCTGTGCGGAGTACCGGCCTTCGGAGACGGCCGTCTCCGCGGGCTCCGGCGAAGGCAGCCGGGTTCCCAGGCCGGCGATGTACATGTCGTTCCAGCGCACTGGTGTCAACTCCCTCAGTCGAATGGGTCCCTGGCCGTCCGGTCAGGCTTCCGGCCGGTCCCGCAGTTCGAGCACCATGTGCGCCACGTTCTCGATGGTGCGGAAGTTGTCCGTGCGCATGGCTTTCGGCGACACGGTCACGTCGTACCGTTCACTCACGAAGGCGGCGAGGCGTGTCGTGTTCATCGAATTCAGGATTCCCCATTCGAGGAGCGGGGAGGAGGGGGTCAGTTCGACCGAGGCGTCCCCCTCGAGGAATTCCTTGCGGATGTACCCGTCGATCTCTTCGATCACCGCGGCGAGTTCCATACGAGCGGTTCTTCCTTTCCTTGGGTTCGGAGATCAGGTCCGGCTGCCCGACGGCTGGAGCAGGGTGTCCCGCAGCGCCTGCCGGTCGGTCTTTCCGTTGCGGGTGCGCGGCAGTTCGGCCACCGTCAGCACCGAGTCGGGAATCATGTACCTGGGCAGCCGCTCGGCGCAGTGCCGCTTCAGCGCCAGCAGTCCCGGGGGCGGGCCGGCCGGGACGACGACGGCGACGATCCGCGCCGCCATGCCGCTTCCGTCCACGAGGACGGCCACCTCGCCCACGGCCGGGTGCCGGGACAGGCACGCCTCGATCTCGCCGAGTTCCACCCGGTGTCCCCGCACCTTGACCATGTGGTCGAGCCGCCCGCGGTACTCGAAGACGCCGTCCGCCCGTACCCGGACGACGTCACCGGTCCGGTAGGGGCCCTCCTGCGCGCCCCGGCCCCAGTAGCCGGCCATGACGGTGGGTCCGTCCACGACGAGTTCGCCCTCCTCGCCGACGGCCGCCCGCCGCCCGCCGGGGGTGAGCGCCCACACCTCGTCGCCGGAGCAGGCCCGGCCGATCGGCACCGGCTCGCCGCCGGCGACGTCCTCCGCGGTCACCTCGTGGAAGGTGCAGACGTTCGTCTCGGTCGGGCCGTACAGGTTCAGGAGCCGGACGCCCTCGAGGTACCGGTGCAGGAGCGCGAGGTAGTCCACCGCGAAGGGTTCACCGGCGAAGAGCAGGACGCGCAGCCACGGGGGCCGCGCGCCCTCGCACAGGTCTCCGTCCCGGATCATCAGGATGAGGACCGAGGGCACGGAGTACCAGACGGTGATCCGCTCCGTCCGCAGGAACGCGCAGAGCTGCTGCGGCGCGTACGCCATCTCCGACGGGACGAGATGAACGGACGCCCCGGCCCGGAAGGCCACGTAGAGGTCCAGTACGGACAGGTCGAAGCCGAACGGGGCGTGGTTGGCGAAGCGGTCCCGGCTCGTCGCCCCGATCTCGGCGGCCGCCCACTCGACGAACGCCAGGGCGTTGCGCTGGCTGATGCACACGCCCTTGGGCTCTCCTGTCGAGCCGGACGTGTACAGGATGTAGGCGAGGTCGTCGGGGCCGGGTTGCTCGACGGGCAGCGGAGGACGTCCGTCCGTCCCGGGCAGGCCGTCGAGCACGAGGAGTCCGGGCAGTTCCTCGCCCGACTCCCGCAGCTCGGCCGCGCGCCGGGAGTCGGTGACGATCACCGTCGCGGAGCATCCCCGTGCTATCCGCGCGGTCCGGCGCGACGGCCCCGAGCCGTCCACCGGTACGTAGACGGCGGACAGCCGCAGCGCCCCCTGCATGGCGGCGACCGCGACGACGGACTTGTCCAGCCAGATCACCACCCGGTCCGTCCCGCGCACCCCCTTGTCCCGGAGCAGGTGGGCCAGCGTGTCCGCCGCGCGGTCGAGTTCGTCGTAGGTGACCGAGCGGTCGGGCCCCGCGACGGCCAGGTCCCCGCCCGCGCGCCGCGCGCTGTCCCGGACCAGTGACGCCAGGTTCACAACCCGAGCCCCTTCGCGATGAGTTCGTGCTGGATCTCGGAGGTCCCGGAGAAGAGCTTCGCGGGGATCGCGTCCCGGAGGACGACCTCGAGCCCCTCGCTCACCAGGTAGCCCCGCGATCCGAAGATCTGCAGCGCGTCGACGGCCGCCTGGACGGCGGCCTCCGACACCGCGAGCTTCGACAGCGCGCTGTCCATGGGCAGCGCCTCGTCCCGGTCCAGCCGGAAGCAGGCCCGGTAGAGCAGCATCCGGGCGGCTTCGAGCCGGAGCTTCATGTCGGCGATCCGGTGGGAGACCGCCTGGAAGTCGGCGATGCGGCGGCCGAACTGGCGGCGTTCCCGGGCATGGGCCACGCACCGTTCGAGCAGCCGGTCCATGAGGCCGACGTACCCGGCGAAGAGGCAGGCGCGCTCCCACGCCATCGAGTGCTGGAAGATCGCGCTGCCTTCCCCCTCCTCCCCGAGGAGGTTGCGGGCCGGCACCCGGCACTCCTCGAACCGGACCGATCCGGCCGCGCAGGTGCCGAGGCCCATCTTCTCGAACGGCCCGTCGACGGACAGGCCTGCCGTGCCGCGTTCGACGACGAAGGCGGAGACGCCGAGGAATCCCGCTGTCGGGTCGGTCACCGCGTAGGTGACGAAGACGTCGGCCTCCGGAGCGTTGCTGGCCCAGGACTTCGTCCCGGTGAGGACGTATCCGTCGCCGTCCCGCACCGCCCGGGCCGACATCGCCGAGATGTCCGAGCCCGCCTCGGACTCCGTCATGGCGTTGGCGGCGATGAACGAGCCGTCGCACAGGGCCGGCAACAGGCGCCGCCGGACCTCGTCCCCGGCGTAGGCCGAGATCGGGACGGCGCAGGCGAACTGATGGGCGCTCGTGGCGAAGACCAGCCCGGTGTCGGCGCAGCCCCGGCCGAAGGCCTCGATCAGATGCGCGGTGTCCAGTGCGGACCTCCCGCCTCCGCCGTCCTCGGCCGGGACGCAGAGCCCCAGGAGCCCCAGCTCACCGCAGTGCCGCCAGAGTTCCCGCAGCCCGCCCTCGGGGGGCCGCGGACGGTCGAGGCGCTCCCGGACGGCCGAGAGCATGTCGTCGTACTCCTTGGACTGATGGGGCTGCCAATCCAGAAACATCTGACCTCGCTGTAGATCGGGGACTGCCTGGGCGGGGGGCTTTCGGCGCTACCAACGGACCGGCAGTTCCTCGATTCCGCCGAGATGGGCGTACGAGCGCCAGCGCAGGTCCTCGAAGGGCACCGCGAGCCCGAGGTCCGGGAAACGCGGGAGGAGGGCGCCCAGCGCGGACTCCAGCTCGACGCGGGCCAGCGAGGACCCGACGCAGAAGTGCGTGCCGAAGCCGAACGCGATGTGCGGGTTGCTCTCGCGGTGGATGTCGAACCGTTCGGGATCGGGGAACACCGAGGGGTCCCGGTCGGCCGTGCTGATGGAGGCGACGACCGCGCTGCCGGCCGCCACCCGTCCGCCCCGCAGTTCGACGTCCTCGGTCGCGATGCGCAGGAAGGAGCCGTCTCCGGGCTCGTTCAGCCGCAGGATCTCGTCGATCGCCCGGGGGATCAGCGCGGGATCGGAGCGCAGCTCCGCGAGCGCCTCCGGGTTGCGCAGCAGCGTGATCACGCCGCCGCCCAGCGCGGTCACCGTGGTGTCGTGGCCCGCGAGGAGCAGGATCACGCCGAGGCTCACGAGCTCGTTCTCGGTCAGCGCCCCCTCGCTGTCGCGCGCCTGCACGAGGGCGCTCAGCAGGTCCTCGCCGGGGGTCTGTCGTTTGGTCTCGATCAGATCGGCCAGGTACGTCCGCATCTCGCTGTTGGCCCGGCCGACCTCCGCCAGCGGATACTTCGCGTACGACATGAAGTGGTCGCACCAGCGGCCGAACTTCGTGTGGTCGGAGTAGGGCACGCCCAGCAGGTTGCAGATGACGCGCAGGGCCAGCGGCCGTCCCAGCATGTCGTTCAGGTCACCGGGCGGTCCCTTGGTCTCCATCTCGTCCAGGAGTTCGGCCACGTGCCGTTCGATCTCGGGCCGCATGCCCTCGACCCGGCGGCGGCCGAACTCCCGGTTGATGAGCCCGCGCAGCCGGGAGTGGCGCGGCGGGTCGATGCTGATGATGCTGTCCTGGTCGGGCTCGGCCAGCTGCGCTCGCGGGGCGCCGGGTTCGAACAGGGCGTCGCGGCTGAAGCGCGGATCGGAGAGCACGGTCTTGACGTCGTCGTACGCGGTGACGAACAGCGCCGGGAATCCGGTGGCCAGCGTGATGGGGCACACCGGGGCCTCCTTCTGGAGGCGCGTGTATTCCTCGGGCGGATCGGTGACCGTCGTTCGCTGGACCGGATACGTCAGGTGCGGTGGCTGAGCGGACACGTGCGGCAGTCCTTTCGCCGGTACCGGGGAGGGACGCTTGCCATGGGAGTCGTGGATGCCGCCGCGCGATGCCCGGTGCGCCGTCATGAGGCTCCGGCGCACCACGGCGGCTCTCGTCACCCCTACCGTGTCAGCCGACTCTGAGATGGCGCTGACACATCCCTGGTGCGTGCGGCCGTCATCGTGACCGCTGCGCCGGAAGGTTCGGGGTGAGGCCCGTCTCGCGCACCGTGACGCTCACCCGGCCGCCGCGGATGCCCAGTTCGGCCGGTGCGGTACCGGGCAGGGTGCGTACCACGGAGTGGTAGGCCATCCGTCCCGGTCCGCCGAAGACGAACAGGTCACCGCTGTGCAGGATCAGGTCCTGCCAGGGGCGGGTGCGCGTCTCGTTGTTCCCGAAGCGGAAGACGCAGCTGTTCCCGAGACTGAGCGAGACCACGGGCGCGCCGCTCTCCTCGGCACGGTCCTGGTGCATGCCCAGCCGGGCCTCGTCGTCGTAGAAGTTGACGATCGCGGCGTCGGCCTTGTGGTCCCGGGGCCGTCCGCACACCTCGTCGTCGAGTTCCGCCGCCTCGACGACCGCTCTTCGCGCCAGGTCCGCGAGCCAGCCGGGCAGCGGTTTGACCGGTGTGCCGTCCGCGCCGACCGTGGTCCGGGTGTATCCGTGGCGCAGCGAGTAGTGCCACCCGAGGCACACCGACCGCACCCGCATCGGGGTCCCGTCGGGCATGCTCGGCCGGTGCAGTCCCGCCGCCCCGCGTGCCCACTCCCGGCAGGCGTGCAGCAACTGCCTCTGCTGCTCGATGCCGAGCCAGCGCGGGAGGAGCACCGCTCCGGACCGCGGGACCAGGGGCGGGCGCCCGAACAGCGCGTCGTCGTCCTGGTGGGTCAACGGACCGTCCCCGCGGCGGCCCAGAGGTGCTGTACGGCGTAGGAGCGCCAGGGCCGCCAGGCTTCGGAGCGCTCGTCGCCGGCGGTGGGTCCCAGGTCGCCGAAGGACTGGCGGGCCGCGTCGTGCGACTCCGGTTCCGCCGGAACGAGGACGTCCGGGTCCCCCAGCGCCCGCATGCGGATGAGGGCGGCCGTCCGCGGTGTGACGCCCTCGACCTTGAGCAGCTTCCGACCGGCCTCCTCACGGTCCACGCCCACTCCCAGGACCAGGTCCTCGCAGGCCAGGGCGGTGGCCATCGCCTTCACCCGGCTCCCCCGCTCCGAAGTGCCCGCCAGCTCGTGCGGCGCGAGCGGCGCGAGCGTCTCGACCGCCGGGAACGTGTGCGTGACCTGGCCGACCTCTCTGGTCAGCGGCTTGCCGTAGCGGGCGACGAGCAGCGCCGCGTCGCCCCTCGCCTGCTCGGGGCCCGCGTCCTGGGCGAGGACCGCCCGGACGGCGCACTCGGCCGGGTCCACGGAACCCGGCACCCTGCGGCCGGGCACGCGTGCGACGAGCGGGGCGAGCAGCGCGTCCCGCGCGAGCACCTCGTCGACGGCCCCCGGGTCCGCGTCCAGATCGAGCAGGTCGCGGCACCGCTGGACGGCCGCCGTCATGTCGCGCAGGTCCTGGAGGTGCAGCTCGCATTCCACGAAGCCGCGGCCGGGCGGCTGGGCGGTCTTGCCCGCGGGCTTGCCCGCGGCGCGGGAGAGGGACACGACGGCGCTGCCGTGCGGGAGCGACAGCGCCCGGTGGTAGACGCCGTCGACGTACTCCTCGATGCCCGGCACGGCCTGCTCGCCGAGCTGCTCCAGCAGCCCGCCGACGTCCAGCGGGGTGCGGAACGGCAACTGGATCCGGATCCCGTTGCCCCACGGCTGCGCGGGCGGGGCCGTACGCGGCCGGCGCTGGACCGCGCGGGCCCTCAGCTCCGTGGGGGGCATCGAGAACACCGCCCGCATGTTGTCGTTGAACTGCCGGATGCTGGAATACCCCGAGGCGAAGGCCACCTCGCTGACGTGCAGGTCGGTGGTCTCCAGGAGGAGCTGCGCCGTCCGTGCCCGCTGGGCCCGGGCGAGCGCGAGCGGGCCCGCCCCGACCTCGGCCACGAGCTGCCGCTGGAGCTGGCGCTCGCTGTAGTTCAGCCGGGCGGCGAGGCCGCTGACGCCCTCCCGGTCCACCAGGCCGTCGGCGATCAGCCGCATGGCACGTCCGACCAGGTCGGCACGGCTGTTCCACTCCGGTGACCCCGGGACCGAGTCGGGCCGGCACCGCTTGCACGCGCGGAACCCGGCCGCCTGCGCGGCGGCCGCGGTCCGGTAGAACCGCATGTTGACACGCTTGGGAGTCATGGCCGGGCACGTCGGGCGGCAGTAGATGCCCGTACTGGCCACTCCGATGTACAACCGGCCGTCGAACCGGCTGTCGTTGCTCAGAGCGGCCCGGTAGTAGTGCTCCTCGTCCATCATGCATCCACCATGGGCTCCGGAACGGGGGCGATGCCAGCGAGAATCCGACATCGACATCGGTTGGTCAGAGACGCATCCGGATCGGTCGGTCAGGGACGCATCCGGGCGGGCAGGCTCAAGGGTCCGCGGAACAGGTACAGATCCCGGTAGGGCGGCTCGTCGGTGAGCAGCTTCAGGTCCGGGGCCCGGGTGAGCAGCGCGCGCAGGGCGATGTTCATCTCCATCCGGGCCAGCTGTGCGCCCAGGCAGTGGTGCGGGCCGTTGCTGAAGGTGAGGTGGCGGGGCGCGTTCCGCGCGCGGTCCTTGTAGCGGGTCATGTCGAAGGTCTCGGGGTCCGGGAAGGCGGCCGGGTCACGGTTCGCCGCGGCGATCACCAGGACGATGCCGTCGCCCCGCTCGAAGGTGTGGCCGGCGAGCTCCCGGTCCTGCAGCGCCACCCGCGAGGTGAACTGGATCGGGGGGTCGTAGCGCAGCGCTTCCTCGACCGCGGCCGGTACGAGGTCCGGGTCGGCCTTGAGGAGTTCGAGCCGGCCGGGATCGCGGTGGAGGGCCGTCATCATCATGCCGAGACCGTTCATCGTCGTCTCGTGACCGGCGACCATGAGCATCGCGCCTATCTCGTGCAGTTCGTGCTCGGAGAGCAGGTCGCTGTCCTCCCGGGCGGCGACCAGGTCGCTGAGCAGGTCACCGCGGTGGTGCTCCCGTCTCTCCTCCGCCAGACCCTTGAAGTACTGCTCGAACGCCTCCTCGGCTTCGTAGCGTGCCGTGATCTCCTGCGGACTGAGCAGGAAGTCCGGGTCGACCCCGCGCACGATCGCGGTCGACCACTTCTGGAAGACGGGCACGTCGGCCATGGGCACCCCGATCATCCCGCACACCAGCTGCATCGGCAGCGGGCTGTTGAGCGCGGTGACCAGATCGACCTCGTTGGCTTCGAGGGCGGCGTCGAGCAGCTCGTCCACGATCTGTTCCGTCCGCGCGCGCAGCTCTTCTATCTTCTGCGGTTTGAAGGCCTTGCTGACCAGCCGGTGGAGCCGGGTGTGGTCGGGCGGGTCCATCCCGAGCATCGATCCGGGTACGTCGTCCCGTCCCACGCCCGGCCTGAAGGGGCTGATCCTGTCGTTGTACCCGTGACCCCAGAGCGGGTCGAGGAGAACCTTGTTGCAGTCCGCGTGATGTGACGCCAGATATATCCGGGGTGCCAGGGAATGGATCCGGTCGGCCTCCCGCAGGGCCGCGTAGAGGGGGTACGGATTCACCCGGTGCTCCGGGTTGAAGACCTCCAGTGCGAGTTTCGGTGCCGTCGTCATGCTTCCAGCTCCTCCGAAGTGGGGCTCTGTTGAAGGGACGTTCTGCGGCGCACCGTTCCTTGCCGGTTCGGGTCACGGCGCCGGCCGGGGACCGGCGCCCGCGGGGTCGGCGGTCAGGCCTCACCTCCCGTCGTGGCGGCGGTCCCGGTGGTGGCGGAGGTGGTGGCGGCGGAGGCGGAGGCGGACGGCTGGGGTGCGGGCCTCAGCGTCAGGCCGAGACCGGCGAGGCCGGAGACCGCTGCCATCACGGTGCAGAACAGCAGGACGTGGGCGTACGCGGTGGTGCCCGAGATGTCCGCGCCGGCGAGGACCGAGGCCAGCACCGCGATGCCGAGGGCACCGCCCATCTGCCGCGCCGCCATGTTGAGCCCCGTCGCCCCGGCGAACTGCGCGGGGGGCACCGACAGGGCCGCCGCCGTCGAGACACCCGTGCTGACCGCGCCCATGCCGAAGCCCGAGATGGCGGCCGTCGGGATCCAGAGGTCGACCAGGTGCGGCTCGACGGGCAGTACGGCGACCAGCCAGACTCCGACCCCCACGATGAGCAGCGAGCCGCCGATCACCATCAGCCGCGGACTGGCGCGCCTGCCCAGCACCCGCCCGATGCCGACGGCCGCGATCGCCGAGAAGACGGCGCCGGGGCTCAGCACGAAGCCGGCCTTCAGCTCCGAGTAGTGCCAGACGTTCACGAGGTACAGCACCCCGCACAGCAGCCAGGCGTAGAGGGCCGCCCCGTAGAAGAACGACACGACGTTCGCCAGGGAGAAGGTCCTGCTCCGCCACAACGTGGTGTCGATCGCCGGAACGGGCTGCGTACGGGCCCGCAGCACACCGTAGGCGAGCACCACGGCGCCGGCCGCCAGGCATCCGAGGGTCCGGGAGGTGCCCCATCCCCAGTCCGAGCCCTGCGTCACGCCGAGGACGAGGCCGCCCATGCCGATCGCCAGCGCGAGGGACCCCACCGCGTCGGGGAAGCGCCCGGGGACCCGCTCGGACCGCCGCACGGCACGGACCCCGGCCATCAGCGCGATCCCGAAGGGCACGTTGATGAGGAAGACCGAGCGCCAGCCGGACGCGTCGATGAGCACGCCGCCCAGGCTGGGTCCGATCGCGGCGGCGGCGGAACCGGCGGCACTCCACAGACCGATGGCCGCCATCCGCCGCGCCGGCGGGGTGTCGAACAGGATCACGGCCAGTGACGCGGGAATCATCGCCGCCGCGCCCGCTCCCTGGATCGCGCGGGCCGCCAGGAGGAAGGGCAGGTACGGCGCCACGGCGCACAGTAGGGACGCCACGGTGAAGACGCCGACGCCCATGGTGTAGAGCGCCCTCCGCCCGACCGCGTCCGCGAGGCGTCCGGCCGGTGCCAGCAGCGCCGCGAAGAAGATGGCGTACAGCGTGATGACCCAGGAGAAGTCGGAGATCGACGCCCCCCGGAAGGTCTCGTGCATGTCGGAGACCGCCAGGTTGGCGATCGTGGAGTCGAGGATCGCCAGGAACATGGCGCCGGAGGCGAGCAGGGCGATCCTCGCGTAGCCGGGCCCCTGCTCGGGGGTTTCGGACCCGTTCACGCGCTCGCCTCCACGGCCCGCCGGGGGCGAGCGCTCAACTCGCCCTTGCAGTTGGGGCACCGGCTGCCGGAACCGTCCGCGCAGGAGACGCAGAAGGTGCACTCGTAGCTGCAGATCATCGCCGGGTCCCCGGGTGCGAGTGCCGTGCCGCACGTCTCGCAGGTGGGCTTCATGTCGAGCATCGCCAGTGTCCTCCAGGAAGAGTTCGAGCAAGCAAGCGACCATCGCCGCCGTGACGCCGCCGGTCCGGCACGCGGGTCCGCCCCGCACCGGGGCCGTCCCGCGTCGGACGGGGCGTCGTGCCGGGGAGCGCGCCGTCGGCGCACGTCCTCCCACGATGTGTCGAAGCGATGCAATCCTCGCGGGCCCGCACGGTGCTGTCTGGCAAATTTCGGTCACCAACATTCCCCGCCGGACCGGGTGCCGCCAGGAAGGAAGTTGATGACGGGAAGTCGCTGGCGCAACCCCCGGTGACCGCGCCAGGGTTCCCGGAACGGGTCGTTCCCGGCGGCGCACGAACTGTCGCGCGGAGCGTTCCTGATCGTCCGGTACACCTCGAGGAGGGAATCCAGTGATCGAATCAGTTGTCCTGGCGGGCGCCCGTACGCCTCTGGGCCGGCCGTTCGGCTGTCGGCGGGCGCTGTCGGCCGCACAGCTCGGCGCGGTGGCCGTGCGAGCCGCCCTGGAACGGGCGCGGGTACGGGGCGACGAGGTCGATCAGGTCCTCCTCGGGCACGCGTCGGCCGACGTCGGCGACGACCGCTCGGCGCGGACGGCGGTGGCGGGCGCGGGCATCCCTCCTGAGGTGCCCCTACTGGTCGTCGGACGGACGTCCCTGTCCGGTCTGAACACCATCGCCGTGGCGGACCGGCTCATCCGGTCGGGCGCCCGTGACATCGTCGTCGCGGGCGGCGTGGAGTCGACGACCGCCTCCCGGCGGGATCCGGACGAGCGGACGACGCCTCGCTTCCGGCTCCCGCGCCGCCGGCCGCCGAAGCCGGACCGGCGTGCCCGGGCCGAGGCCGCCGCGCTGTCCCACGAGCGCGCCGTCGGCGCCCGGCTCGCGGGCCTCTTCCGCGAGGAGACCGCCCCGGTCGCGCTGCCCGGCCGCACCGGCCGGGACACCGTCGGCCGCGACGGGGGCGTCCGCCACGGCTTCGGCGCCGAGACGCCGGCCGCGGCCGGCGTCCCGTACCTCCCCAACGGCACGGTCACGGCCGCCGACGGGGCGGCCGCCGTGGTGATGATGCGCCGCTCGCTGGCCGAGGAACGGGGTCTGGACTGGCTCGCCGAGGTCGTCGGACACGGCGCGGTCTCGGGCCGGGCGGACGCCCTGCACCTTCAGCCCTCCCTGGCCATCCGCAAGGCCCTCGCGCCTCTCGGACTGAAGGTGCGCGACCTCGATCTCATCGAGGTCGACGAGTCGTTCGCGGCCGTGGTGGTCCGGGCGATGAGCGTGCTGTGCGCGGGGACGAACCGGATCGATCCGCACGGCGGAGCCGTCGCCCTCGGGCACCCGGCCGGCGCGTCGGGGGCGCGCATCGTGCTGCACCTGGCGCACTCCCTGCGACGTCGTGGCGGCGGCCTGGGGGCGGCCGGTGTCCGCGGTGGGGCCGGCCTCGGCGAAGCCCTGCTGCTCCGCTCCTCCCACCACTGAACCCGCCGGGCGGACCGGGTCGCTGGCACCACGGTTTCAGCGGCGTGCCAGCGCGGGCTGCGAGTGTTCCTTGCCCGAGGGTTTCCACGGCGAGGGAAGCGAGTGGTGACATGGCCGCACCGCGATGGGCCCGGACGGTACTGGTCATAGTGAACCCGGCGGCGGGCTCGGTGGACGCGGCCCTCGTCGACGAGGTGACGCGCCACTGCCGTTCCTGGGCGGACGATCTGGCCCTGGTCACGGCGCGGGACCCGGACGAGACGGAGGACGCGGCCGCGAAGGCCCACGAGAGCGGTGTCGACGCGATCGTGGTCCTGGGCGGCGACGGCACCACGCGCGCCGTCGCGTCCGGGATCGCCCGCGCCCGGTCGCGGAGCCCCCACGGCCCCGGCGCGAACAGCGGCGCCATGCTCAACCTCCCCGCCGGGACCGGCAATTCCTTCTACCGGGAGATCTGGTCGGACCACCCCTGGCAACAGGTCCTGCGGACGGCGCTCGCGACGGAGCGCCCCCGGATCCGGGGGGTCGACATGGCCCGGATCGTCGAACTGGACACCCTGGTGCTCCTCGGGGCGTGCTCCGGTCTGGTCGCGGAAGCCCTGGTGACCGCGGGACGGCTCCCCGAGGTGCCCGGCCGTGAGCGCTACCGGCAGGCCGTGGCCCAGACCCTGCGGACCTTCCGCCCGTATCCGGGCCGGGTGACCGTCGACGGGGTCGTCGTCCACGAGGGGACGGCGGTACTGGCCAACGTCGGCGGAGGCCGTTATCGCGGTGGGCAGTTCAAGGTGCTGCCGCGTTCCGAACTCGACGACGGCCTGCTGGACGTGTGTGTCGTGGGCGGCGAACTGGACCCCGCGGCCCTGCCCGGTCTGACGGCGGACGGCAGCCATCTGGAGCGCCCCGAATGCGTCTACGCGAGAGGTCGTCGCATCACCCTCGAACGCACCGACGGCGAGCCCCTGACCTTCGAGCACGACGGTGAACTCCCCGCCGCCGACGCCGATCGCTACACGATAGAGGTACTGCCCGACATCCTTCCCGTCCTCGCTCCACCGAGCACATGAGCGGGGCCGGGGGAGATCCGAACACGAAGGGCTGGTCATGAACGTCACCGACGGGACGCCGGGGAACACGAGCTGGACGTTTCCCGCAGCCGGCGACAACTTCTTCACCTGGGAATACGACTCGGGGCGCGAACGACTGCTCAGTCTCTACCAGAAGGGCAAGGACAAGCAGTGGGACAGCGCCCGGCGCATCGACTGGTCCCTCCCCGTCGACCCCTACGACGCCCTGGGCACCCCGGAGAAGACGCTGGCGCTGTACGGGTCGCGGCAGTACGCGAAACTGAACGAGCGGGAGCGCCAGGAGATGCGGCAGCACATGGCGGCCTGGGAGTTCAGCCAGTTCCTGCACGGGGAGCAGGGCGCGATGATCTGCTCCGCCCGCATCGTCCAGTCGGTCCCCGACATCGACTCCAAGTTCTACGCCGCCACCCAGGTGATGGACGAGGCCCGGCACGCCGAGATATTCACCCGCTTCCTCGACGAGAAGATCGGCCTGTCCTATCCGATCAACCCGCACCTCAAGTCCCTCCTGGAGGACGCCCTCAACGACGCGCGCTGGGACCTGCCCTACCTGGGCATGCAGGTGCTCATCGAGGGACTCGCCCTGGCGGCCTTCGGAATCCTGCGGGACCGGACCGACAAACCGCTGCCCAAGCAGATCCTGGCGTACGTGATGCAGGACGAAGCACGTCACGTGGCGTTCGGCAGGCTGGCGCTGCGCGACTACTACGCCGAGCTGTCGAGCGCGGAGATAGCCGAGCGCGAGGAGTTCGTCATCGAGGGCTGCCATCTGATGCGGGACCGGTTCCGCATGCAGGAGGTGTGGGAGAACCTCGGCTTCGACATGAAGGAGTGCATGGAGTACATGAACCGGGGGCCGCGCATGCGCGCCTTCCGGTCACTCCTCTTCGCGCGGATCGTGCCCTGTGTCAGGGACATCGGCCTGTGGAGCCCCGCCGTCCGGAACGCCTACGACGCCATGGGCGTCCTGGACATGGCCAACAGCGACCTGGTCAAGCTCATGGAGTCCGACGAGATGCAGGCCGACGAGCTCGACAGGGAGCGGCGGGAGACGCTCGCCCGGACGGCCGAGGTCGAGGAGAGCATCGCGCTGGGTGCCGCGGACTCCTGAGGCACCGTCCGTGGAATCCCCCGCACCCCTCGCCCGGCGCCCCTCTCCCCCGGTCCCGGTCTCCACCACCCACCTCCCACCCAGGCGGTGCCCATGAACCCGACGCCCTCCCCGGCCGGCCGGAGCGGAAGACCACGGCCGGCGTTCCTGGACGACTGCGCCCCGACCCGGTTCCGGCGCCGGCTCAGCCCCTTCTCCCGGCTGCCGCGCACCGGGCGCATCGGCGAGGTCTGGCACCTCGCCGCGCGGCACGGCAGGTACGGCCCGGTGATCGTCGACCGCGCGCCGGACGTCGACCCGCGGGGCCCGCTGGAACGCAGCTACGCGCAGTGGGCGTCCCTGGTGGACGACCTGGCCGCACGGCTGTACGCGCTGGGGGTACGCCCGTGGGACCGGGTCGCCGTCATCAAGCGCAACCATCTCGACGTGGCCCTGCTCGCCTCGGCCGCCGCCCGGATCGGCGCGGTTCCCGCGCTGATCACCGACAACCATCCCGCCGAGACGCTCATCGTCCTCCTCCGACGGCTGGAGCGCCCCTTCCTGGTGGCGGACCGGCGGGTCCTGGAACGGCTGGCCCTCGACGGGGAAGGCCTGGCCCGGCTGACGGAAGGCACGGCCTGTGTGGACGCCCCCGGCCCGGACCGGTCCGGTGTACGGGCCTTCACCGACCTGGCCGGCGGACCGGCGCCCCCGGTCGGCATGCGCGAGCCGCACGAACCGATGGTCATCACCCATACGTCGGGCACGACGGGGACACCCAAGCTGGTGCTGCACTCGGCCCGGTCCCTCTACTCCCTGGGTCTGGTCGAGACCGAGCGGTGGCCGGTCGTCCGGCTGCGCGGGAACGACACGGTGGCCTTCTGCCACCCGTACTCGCACCAGCGGGTCATCACCGGACTGCTGCCCCTGACCACCGTCGGGCCGAAACTGCTGATGCTGTCCGACCCGGAATCACCCGCCGCGCACGCCCTGTTGGCCGAGCACGCCCCCACGCTCGTCGAGACCCTGCCGAACGCGTTCCTGGCCTGGGAGGACCTGGCCCGTGACCCGCGCCGGCCGTTCCGCGACGTCCGGCTGTTCATCAACTCCTTCGACGCCATCCACACGCGCACCGTACGGACCTTCCTCGCGGCCACCGACCGCCGGCTGCCCGTCTGGGTCCAGTCGTGGAGCCAGACCGAGGCCGGTGCCGTCGCCATCCGCCCCTATCTGCGGGGATCGGTGAGGCGACGGGGCCGTCGTCCACCGCCGACCCAGAACCTGGGATGGCCGGTACCGGGGTTCGGGAAGGTGCGCGCGGTCGCGCCGGAGAGCGGTGACCCGGTACCGGCCGGGCAGGTGGGTCTGATCCAGTTCTCGGCACCCGGCCGCTGCCTCGGCTACGTCGGAGAACAGGAACGGCACACCGCGAAGTGCGAGGGCCCCTGGTGGAACCTCGGCGACATGGCGGTCGTCGGCCGGTGGGGAGCGGTCCGGCTGATCGACCGCGAGGTCGACCGGATCCCCGGTGCCAGCGCGCTGGAGATCGAGGACGTGCTGCTCGACCGGCTGCCGCAGATCACCGAGGTGGTCGTGCTCGCCGTCCGGGGCGCCCACCCCCAGCCGGTGCTCAGTCTGCGGGAGGGGACCTCCCTCGAACCCGGGCAGTGGCGTCGGGCCACGGCGGACCTGCCCACGATGGCCGCCCCGCTCCGGATCCGCTGGGAGGAGTTCCCGCGCACCGCGACCTGGAAGATCCGGCGCACGCTGCTGCGCGAGCAACTCCTCACCGGAGCCACCGGGGTCGGATCCGGACGGTGGACGTGATCCGTCGGCCACGGGACGGCCGCTGACCGCTCGCGGCGCCGGGCGGCCGGGGCCGGCCCGGCGCCGCGGGCTCCTGCCGGATACGGCTGAGACCCCCGTCTCAGCGCCGTGCAAGCCGAAGCTGCCATGCTTCATACGTCACCCACCGAGGGCGACTGGAGAGATTCCCATAGCGGCCCAATGGGGATCGGAGACACCTCCGATCAGGGGTTTCGCCCCACGCAGGTTCGAATCCTGCTCTCTCCGCCACAGCCCGCCGCGCCCGCCGCCTCATGGCCGGGCGCGGCGGGCTGTCTGGAGCGCGCAGCGCCCAACCGCCCTCCGGGGAAGCAGGCATGACGGCTCCTCAGAAAATCTGGTTGCGCCCGGACGGACGATCGGCTTGGGTTCGTGCTCGTGACCGTCCTGAGTGATCTCGTACGCCCGGACCGCTATCCACGCTCCTCCCGCTACGACCCCGCCTGGCTGCTCGGTCTCGACATGGGGCCCAACCCGTTGTGGCTGCTGGAGGACCTGGGCCGGAACCTCGACCTGCGCCCGGGAACGCGGGTCCTCGACCTCGGCTCCGGCAAGGGGGCCACATCGGTGTTCCTGGCCCGCGAGTACGGCGTCCAGGTCGTCGCGGCCGACTGGTGGATCGCTCCCGAGGAGGCGGCGGCCGTGTTCGCCGAGGCGGGTGTCGGCGACCGGGTGCGGGCCGTACGGGCGGAGGCGCACGCCCTGCCGTTCGAGGAGGAGAGCTTCGACGCCGTCGTGAGCGTGGACGCCTTCGAGTACTTCGGTACGGCGGACAGCTATCTGCCCCACCTGGTGCGGTTCCTCCGGCCCGGCGGACAACTGGGCATCGCGACGCCCGCGTTGACCCGGGAGATCCGTGAGCTCGGGGCGATCCCGCCCCACATCAAGGAGGTGGTCGGCTGGGAGGCGATCGCCTGGCACACCGCGGACTGGTGGCGTTTCCAGTGGGAGATCACCGAACTGGTGGAGGTCACGTCCGCGCGGCTGCAGCGGGACGCCTGGAAGGACTGGCTGTTGTGGGCCCGGGCCGGGGCCGAGCACCATCCGGACGGCCGGAGCGCGAACCGGCCCGTCATCGACATGCTCACGGAGGACGGCGGGAAGCTGCTCTCCTTCGCCCTGGTGACGGCACGGAAGAACTGAGCGGACCCCACACCCTCACCGCTCCGCCCCGGCGTCCCGCCCTCGTCCCCGGCTCCGCGGGCCGGGCTGCGCGGCCGTCATGGAGAGGAGCATCTTGCGCGTCTCCTCCGCACGGGGGGAGGGCCCTGACGGCAGCGCGCGTTCCCCAGGTTGGACGGCGCGTGGGCTTCTCCGCCGGTGTGTCCGAGCCGCCGGAAGAGCGCGCGGGCCCGCTCGAAACGTTCGGCCGCGGCCGGGTGGTCGCCCAGTCTCGCCAGGACGATGCCCATGTTCCCGAGGGTGCCGGCCTCTCCGAACGTGTGGTCCGTCCGCCGGTACAGCGCCAGCGCCTGCCGGTAGCGCTCGATCGCGGCCTGGTGGTCCTCGAGCAGTTCCTGGACGATACCGAGGTCTGGTGCACGGTGCTCGTGCAGGCCTGAGACAACCTCGGAAGGCGGCGAGCGCACATCTGCTCGCCGCCTTCCGGCGTACTCGCGTGACGCCGGATCCCCGGGCGGGGTCAGGCGGTCACCTCCGCCCGGGCGGGGTCCTGGGTCCCCTGCCGCACGACCCGCCGACGCCGGGACGGCAGGCCCATCGTCGGGTTGGCGACGCCCCAGGCCGCGCCCTTGCAGATCAGCTCCTTGTAGAGGGCGGCCGTGCGGCCCGTCAGGGCGCGGTCGACGGCCCGGTCGTCGGCGGTGACGAACTGGATCAGGCCGTCCTTCCGGCCGAGGGAGACGCACTGCTGGAAGTAGCGGATGGAGACGTGGGGGACCTTGGTGCCGGCGAGCCGGGCGGCGATGGCGTCGGCGGCCTGCCAGGCCATGGGGACGCCCGAGGCGCAGGACATGCGCAGGGGCTTGCCCTGGGGACCGACGGCCATCGCGGCGTCGCCCACGGCGTACACGTCCGGGTGGGAGACCGAGCGCATCGTGGTGTCGACCACGATCCGGCCGTGCTCGGTGACCTCCAGGGTGGTGGCCCCGGCGATCGGGTGGACGGCGAAGCCGGTGGTCCAGACGGTGACCGCGGCGGGGACGGTCCGGCCGTCGGCGGTCGTCACACCGTCCGCCGCCACGGCGGTGACCGTCGTGTGCTCACGGACCTCGATGCCGAGCCGGTCGGTCACCTTCCGCAGGTGGGCGCGGCCCTTCGCGGAGAGCCAGTCGCCGAGGGCGCCGTGGGCGGCCAGGGAGACGTCGAGGTCCGGACGGGCCTCGGCGATCTCGGTGGCGGCCTCCAGGCCGGTCAGGCCGCCGCCCACGACGACCACGGGCTCGCCGGCGCCGAGGGCGCCGAGGCGGTCGCGGAGGCGGCGGGCGCCCGAACGGCTCGCCACCTGGTCGGCGTGCGCGGCGGCACCGGGGACGCCCCCGTCGTTCCAGCCGCTGCCGAGGGCGTAGACCAGGGTGTCGTACGAGAGCTCGGCCGGGCCGTCGGCACCGGTGAGGGAGACCGTCCTGCGGTCCACGTCCACGGCGGTGACGCTCGCGACCTTCAGCTCCACGCCCGTACCGGCGAACATCTCGCCGAACGGCCGGGGCTCGAGGTCCTGGCCCGTGGCGAGCTGGTGCATCCGGACGCGCTCGACGAAGTCGGGCTCGGGGTTGACGAGGGTGATGGCGACGTCCTCGCGGTGCAGCCGCTTGGCGAGGCGGCCGGCGGCGGTGGCTCCGGTGTAGCCGGCTCCGAGGACGACGATGCGGTGCAGCATGTCCGTGCTCCTGTCTGGACGGGTCCGCCGTTGTCCGGCGTGGTGTCGCCCCTTGAACCGGGCAGCCCGGCGTTTCCTGACAGGATCAGAATGTGACCTGCGCCACATCGCGTCAGAGGGTGTGGAGCGGGCCCTCCCCGTGGTCCATCGCGGCCCACCGCCGGGTCGCGCGGACGAGTTTGTCGGGGTTGACCTGGCTGCGGACCGCCACGATGCCCTCCGCGGTGACCTCCAGACAGGTGATCCCGACGACCCGGCCGTCCACGACCGCGACGATCGCGGGCCCGCCGTTGGCGGTGGTGGCGTACACGTCGGGCGCGCCGCCGACGTACTTCCGCTTGGCGTCGCTCGGCTTGAACAGGCCGCGCAGGAAGGTGGCGACCGCGTGCGCGCCCTCGAACGCCTTCGCGCGGGCCGGGATCTTGCCGCCGCCGTCGCCGACCGAGACGGCGTCCTGGGTGAGCAGGCGGACGAGGGGTTCGGTGCGGCCGCTGGTCGCCGCCGCCAGGAACTCCTCGACGATCCGCCGGGCGGCGGCCTCGTCGACCTCGGTGCGCGCCTTGCCCTCGGCGACGTGTTTCTTGGCCCGGTGGTAGATCTGCTGGCCGGCCGCCTCGGTGATGTCCAGGATCTCGGCGATCTCCCGGTGCGGGTAGTCGAAGGCCTCCCGCAGGACGTACACCGCCCGCTCCTTGGGCGACAGGCGCTCCAGCAGGACGAGGACGGCGTACGAGACGGACTCGCGCTGCTCGGCGGTGTCGGCGGGGCCGAGCATCGTGTCCCCGGCGAGCAGCGGCTCGGGGAGCCACCGCCCCACGTACGTCTCGCGCCGTGCGCGGGCCGAGGTCAGCTGGTTGAGGCAGAGGTTGGTGAGGACCTTGGTCAGCCAGGCCTCGGGCACCTCGATCCGGTCGGCGTCGGCCGCCTGCCAGCGCAGGAACGTCTCCTGCACGGCGTCCTCCGCGTCGCCCGACGAGCCGAGCAGCCGGTAGGCGATAGCCTCCAGCCGGGGCCTGGCGGCCTCGAACCGGTCCACGTCACTCATGATCAGGGCCATGCCCGCGATCCTAGGGCCTGTCCGGCGATCCGCGTCGTCGCCCGGCGACGACCCGGTGGCGCGGGCTGTTCATCCGGACGCCGAGAGCCGCCCGGCGGGGGGAAGCGAACGAAGGCCCTCGTCCAGCATGCGGATCAATTCCCCCACCCGTCTGCCGCCTTCCGGTGCGGCCGGGAAGCGTTCGAGCACCTCCACGACGACCGGTGTCGCGCGACGGAGCGCCCGTTCGACCTGTTCGGCACCCGTGCCCGGATCGTGGCCTGCGACCAGTTCGGCGGCTCTGGCCGCGTGGGCGCCCGCGCCCAGGATGTGCTTGACCTGGGTCGCCTTGGCCAGCGGATGCAGATAGGCGGCGCCCGCCGCGGACATCGCCGCCCGAGCCGCCTCGCACGCGGCCTCGGTGTCCGCGCCCCTGGCCGCCCTGAGGGCCGCCCACGCCGTGTCGCGCAGGGACTTCCCCCGCTCACCACCCCGAGCGAACTCCCACGCGGCGCCGACCGCCTCCCGGGGCCGCGAGTCGCCGGGCTGATCCGCCTCGAACACCTCGAGCACCACTTCCGCGCACGCCGCGGCGAACGCGGTGACCTCGCGAAGGTCCTGCTTGCTCAGAACGATCTGGTTCTCTTCTCCTGACACTCCCCCATCTTCGTTCATGGCGCGGGGGGACTCCGTCGGCGCAACGGTGCCGGGGCGCTCGCGCGGCGGGTTCACCACCGAGCCGCGCCCGGCCCCCGAACAGGGCCGGCGGCCCATGCCGATCGCGGTGGCGGCCGGGTGGCGCGGTGACCCGCCGCGGTTCGGACCCGCGCCGTCGCCACGCGACACGACGGACCAGCGGTACGCCACGGGGCGGCCGTCCTCGGTGCCGGCGTCGGCGAGTGGCCGCGGCCATCGCCCACGTGTCAGGTCCGCGGTTGCGCCCGGTCCTCCTCGGCCACCGCGTAGCCGGGCACGGACGGCCATCGAACGGTCAGCACCACCGACTCCTCCTCCGCGAGCCACGAGTGGTCGACTCCGCGCCCCCACACGACGTAGTCACCCTGCTTCTCCAGAAGGACGCTGCGGCCGGGCAGTTCGACGCGGAAGCGACCACTGACGAGGACCAGGAGAGCCGTGCGTTCTTCGCCCCTCACCCACTGCGATCGCTCGTCGGCACGGGGGTGGACACCCCATTTGATCTCCACGGCCTCGCTGTGGCGCGGGTCGTCGGCGTCCTTGAAGTGCCCGAGGAGCCATCCTCGGTCCAGTGCCGCGTCCTCGCCCGCGTTGCCCACGTACACGCTGTCCTTCACGTGGGCGAACGCTAGCAGCCGCTCCCGCCCTCGCGGCCGGCGTTCCCGACACCCGTCCTAGTGGACCGTCACGGCCTCCCCGACCGGGACACGTGCGTACTCGGTGCCGCCCTTGAAGTCCAACCAGCCGTCGAAGTACTCCTGGCCCAGCTCGTTGAGCGTGGCATCGTGAATCGGGAACGCGCGCTTCGGCCGCACCTCCCGCACGAAGTCCAGCGCCTCGGCGAGCTTGAGCCAGGGCGCGGCGGCCGGCACGAGCAGTGTCTCCACCGGCGACGGCGGGACGAACAGCGAGTCGCCCGGGTGGTAGACCTTCCCGTCGACGAGGAAGCCGAGGTTGGCGCAGCCGGGCAGGCCGTCGTAGATCTCGGCGTGCGTCCCGCCCACGGCGTCGACGGTGAACCCCGCCGCGGTGAACCGCTCTCCCGCCTCGACGGCGACCGCCGCGCCTCCCAGTTCGGGGGCCGACTCGGCCGCCGCCGACGGCAGGTGCACCCGGAACGCGGAGTTGCGCCGGGCCGCCGCGACGAGCTTGCCCGCGTCGAGGTGGTCAGGGTGCTCGTGCGTCACCAGCACCTCGTCGGCCCCGTCGAGGGCCTCGGCCTCGGAGAACGTCCCCGGGTCGATCACCAGCACCCGGTCGCCGTCCTCCAGGCGCACACAGGCGTGGCCGTATTTGATCAAGCGCATCCCCCCACTATGGCAGGCGGCCGAAGACCGGGGGCCGATTCGGTCGGACCGCGCCGGAGTTCGGACCGTGCCGGAGTTCGGACCGCGCCGGAGTTCGGACCGCGCCGGAGTTCGGACCTGCCGCAGCGCGGCCGCCGGCCCGGGCACCCCGGCGAGCAGCTCGGCAGGGACCGCCGCACGACGCGCCCGGGTCGCCGGTCACCGGGACACGCCCTAGCGGCCCGGCCGGGAGCGGAGAAGGGCGAGGGTCTGCTCGAGCTCGTCGCGCAGTACGCGTGCGGCGGCCTCGGCGTCTCCCGCCACCACGGCGTCCACCAGGGCGGCATGGCTCTCGTCCCCGTGGTGGGGATCGCCGGAGCGCAGGTCGAGCAACTCCACCAGATCGAGCAGCCGTTGCTCCAGGACCGGTACGAACTCGGCGAACAGTCCGGTGAGGACCGGGTTGTTCGCCGCGGCGACCACGGTTTCGTGCAGGGCGATGTCGGCCCTGACGAACTCGGCGTCGCCGGCGTTCCCGGCGTCACGGCGCCGGGCCAGGGCTTCCCGCAGAGCGGTGACGTCGGCCTCGGTGCGGCGCCGGGCCGCCAGCCGCGCGGCTTCGACCTCGACGAGCACGCGGACTTCGTAGACATCCGTGACGGCCGCCCGCCGGAGCCGGGCGGACCAGTCCTCATGGGGCTTGTCCGCGATGACGAAGACACCTGACCCCTGGCGTGCCTGCACCAGCCCGGCGCCGGCCAGGGCCCGCAGGGCTTCGCGGACGGTGGAGCGCCCCACACCGAGGGCCTTGGCCAGGGTGGTCTCTCCGGGAAGCCTCGTCCCCACGGCCCACTCGCCACTGGTGATCTGCTCGCGCAGGTGGTCGGTGGCCTGCTCGACCAAGGGGGACGGCCGCAAAGCGCCTAGTGACATGTGAGGTTCACCCTTTCATTCCTCAGCTTGTCTGAGGAGCTGAGCTGTCGCTATCGTATCCCGCATGCTGCTGCGCGAGCTCCTTCTCCTCGGCCGCCGCTGCGGGGTCTGACACGACCGGCACCCCGCAGCGGGGTACGGGGCTGTGCCGGTCTCCGGATGGCTGACTGAAAGAAGTCCCGCACGATGGCTCCCTCTTCCCGAAGCGCGATGTTCCCCACCCTGCGCACTCCTTCCGGTGACGTCCCCGCGGACGCGCCGAGGTGGAACCCCCAGCGTCCGAGCGCGATGCCGCACCGGCGCTACCTGCCCGTGCACCAGCGGGTCGCGCTGCCCCTGACGGACAGGGCCTGGCCGTCGCGCCGGCTCGAACGGGCCCCGCTGTGGGTTCCGGTCGACCTGCGGGACGGCAACCAGGCACTGGCCGAGCCGATGGACACCGAACGCAAGCGGCGCATGTTCGACCTCATGGTCGCCATGGGCTTCAAGGAGATCGAGGTGGGCTACCCCTCCGCGAGCCGGACCGACTTCGACTTCGTGCGGCACCTGGCCGACAGCGGCGCCGTCCCCGACGACGTGACCGTCTCCGTGTTCACCGCGGCCCGCCAGGACCTGATCGACCGGACCGTCGCCTCCGTCGAAGGCCTTCCCCGCACCCTCGTGCACCTCTACACCGCGACCGCGCCCACCTGGCGGGACGTGGTGCTGGACCGCTCCCGTACGGAGGTCCACGCGCTGATCCTCGACGCCGCCACCCATCTGATGCGCCGCGCCGAACAGCGGCCGGGCGCCGACATCCGGTTCGAGTTCTCCCCCGAGGTCTTCAACCTCACCGAGCCGGACTTCGTCCTGGAGGTGTGCGACAGCCTGACCGAACTGTGGGAGGCGAGCCCGGACCGGCCGGTGGTCCACAACCTGCCGGCGACGGTGGAGATCGCCACTCCCAACGTGTACGCGGACCAGATCGAGTACATGGACCGTCACCTGGCGCGCCGCGCGTCGGTCATCCTCTCGGTCCATCCGCACAACGACCGCGGGACCGGCGTCGCCTGCGCCGAACTCGCCGTCCTGGCGGGCGCGCAGCGCGTCGAGGGGTGCCTGTTCGGCAACGGCGAGCGCACGGGCAACGTCGACCTGGTGACCCTGGCGCTGAACCTGTACGCGCAGGGCGTGAACCCGATGGTCGACTTCTCCGACATCGACGCGGTGCGCGAGGTGGTGGAGCACTGCACCCGGCTGCCGGTCCACCCCCGTCACCCCTACGGGGGCGACCTCGTGCACACGGCCTTCTCCGGCACCCACCAGGACGCCATCGCCAAGGGGCTGGCCCACCACGCCGAGCGGGCCGCCGAGGCGGGCGTCCCCGCCGGGGAGGCTCCGTGGGCGGTGCCGTACCTGCCCATCGACCCGGGCGACATCGGCCGCACGTACGAAGAGGTCATCCGTATCAACTCCCAGTCCGGCAAGGGCGGCATCGCGCACCTCCTCCGGGCCCACCACGGCCTGGACCTGCCCCGGGCCATGCGACCGGACTTCTCCCGGGCGGTGCAGCACGTCACCGACACCACCGGCCAGGAGCTCACCCACAAGGAACTGTTCGAGCTCTTCCGCACCACCTACATCACCCCGGCCCTGGACGGCCCGGTCACCCTGGAGTCCTGGAGCACCACCGAACCCGCCCCGGGCGAGCACCTGTTCAGCTGCACGCTGCGCGCCGACGGCCGGGAGCACGTCCGCAGCGGCACCGGGAACGGTCCGCTGGCCGCCTTCACCGACGCCCTGCGCGGCATCGGCGTCACCGTCGACATCCTCGGCTACACCGAGCACTCCACCGCCACGGGGCCGGGCAGTCCCGCCGTCGCCTACGCCGAGTGCCGTGTCGGCGACACCACCTGCTGGGGCGCGGGCCGGGACACCTCGGTGCTCACCGCCTCCGTCCACGCGGTCATGGCCGCCGTCAACCGCTCCGGGCGGGCCTCCTCGTGAACGCTCCCCGGTGCCGCGCGCACTGATCGGTGCGCGGGACGGGCGAGGCTGACGGTCGTGGGGGTGGGGCCCCCGGGGGGGGGGCCCCCCCCCACGGCCGGCCGTCGGGACCATCAGGAGGTGCTCACCGCCGCGGCCGGTGGGAGCCCGGGGTGTGGCCGAGGACGCGGCGGAAGACGTCGATGAACGCGCTGGCCGACGCCCAGCCGCACAGGTGCGCCACGGTGGTCACCGGCGTGTCCTCGGCCAGCAGGACCAGGGCGTGGTGCAGGCGCAGTTGGGTGCGCCACTGCGGGAAGGTCATGCCGAGGTCGTTCCGGAACATCCGGGACAGGGTGCGGTCGCTCGCTCCGACCTCCCTGCCCAGCGCGGCCAGCGTACGGTCGTCGGCCGGATCGGCGCGCAGGATGTCGCACAGCGCCCGGAGCCGGTGGGCGGTCGGCATGGGCAGGTGCAGGGGCTGCTGCGGCGAGGCTCGCAACTGGTCGAGCAGCACGGCCCGGAGCCGGAGGCGTTCGGGACCGTCGTCGTCCGGGGCGCGGGTGTAGGCGAGGATCAGCTCGCGCAGCAGGGGGCCGACGGCCAGCACCGTCGGCGCCTCCAGGCCGAGCGGGTTCTCGTCCCGGGGAAGCCCGACCAGATGCAGTTCGAGTTCGCCGTGGGCCTGGTGGGCGTGGACCGTGCCCGCCGGTACCCAGATGGCACGCGTACCGGGCGCGACCCAGGAGCCCGCGTCGGTGGTGACGGCCAGCACTCCACGGCCGGCGTAGACGATCTGGTGGTCGTCGTGCCGGTGGGCGTCTATCTCCGCACCGGACGCCAGCCGTTGGGCACGGGTGGGTGCGATCGGCTCATGGCGGATCTGCGTCATCGGTTGGCAGGTTATCGGAAGCACGACGCATCGCCCGGTGACGACCATGGTGGGGTGTCGAAGAACAGATCGATCATGCTGCTGTCGGTCGGGCATGCCTGCGTCGACGTCTACCAGGGCGCGGTGGCGTCCCTCGTCCCGTACTTCGTCGCCGAGCGGGCTTACGGCTACGCCGCCGCCTCCGGCCTCGTGCTCGCCGCCTCGGTGCTGTCCTCCGTGGCGCAACCGGTGTTCGGCGTGCTCACCGACCGCCGGCCGATGCCCTGGCTGCTGCCGCTGAGCACCCTCCTCGGCGGACTGGGCATCGCGCTGAGCGGGGTGAGCGGCTCGTACGGGCTGACGCTGCTGTTCGTGGCGGTGTCCGGGCTCGGTGTCGCCGCCTACC
>NZ_KZ626889.1 GCF_002911015.1 Streptomyces populi | reverse complement strand
CAGGTCCTGCAGGGCGTCCACGAGCTGCCATGTGTAGCGGGCGGGGCCTTGCTCCGCCGCGTGCCCGATCGCTGCCGCGATGTCGTCCCATTCGGCGTCGAACCAGTCGACAGCTTCCTCTTGTGTCCGAAAGACGCGTGGGGTCGAGCCGTCGACGGCGGCCGGACGGCTGTGGGGGACGTACATGCCGCATGCGGCGGCCGCGTTGACGACGCTCTGCAGATAGTGGTCGAGGAGGCGGTCGACGGTCTCGTCCCGTTCCGCTTGGCCGTCCTCGGCGAACGCCCTTTCCCTGGCGTACTCGTGCACGAGGTCGTGCCAGGCCGGCCGGCCGTCCTCACTGTTGCGCACGAGATGGACCCGCTGGGCCAGGCCGAGGAGGTCGGCGGTCCGAGTACCGTCCAGCCCCGCGGCGGCGGCCACGGCGCGAACCGAGCGCCCGGTGCCCGGTACGAGACCGAGAGAACGGAACACCCGCTTCGCCTCGTCGGGCAGCGTGGCGTACGACAGGTCGAGCGCGCCCCTCACGGCAACGCTCTCCTCGCCTTCCACGTGCAGTCGCGCCAGACGCCCCCGCTCCGCGAGCTCCTCGACGTAGGTCTCGATGTTCCCGGGCCGGTCACCGATCCAGGAACCGGCGACGCACAGCGCCAACGGCAGACGGTCACAGAGTTCGACCAGGCGGGCGGCGGCCTCCGGGGCGTCGGCGACGGCCTGCGGCCCCACCGCCACGCCGAGCAGTTCCAGCGCCTCACCGCTGTCCAGCAGATCGCAGAGCACCCGGTGAGCACCGTCCAGGGTCACCAGCCCGCTCAGTTTGTGCCGGCTCGTCACCACGGTCAGGGATCCGCTGGTGGCGGGCAGAAGACGCCGTACCACGGATGCGTCCGCGACGTCGTCGAGGACGATGAGCACCTGCCGCTCCGCCAGAAGTGTTCGGTACAGCGCGGTTTGCGCTTCGAGGCCCAGCGGGATGTCACGCGGTGCGCTGCCCAGTCCCTGCAACAGCAGCGGGAGGGCTTCCTCCGCGGTCATGGGCTCCGCGGCGGCGTCGAATCCCCGCATGTCGAGGAAGAGCTGGCCGTCGGGGAAGCCGCTCGCGATCCGGTGCGCCCAGTACAGGGCGAGCGCCGTCTTGCCGGCCCCGGCCGGCCCCACGACCAGGGCGAGTCCCTCCGGAGCCGGCCGGGACGCGTCGAGCCGGCGCAGTTCCGCGTTGCGTCCGACGAACCGGCGCGGAGCACGCGGCAGTTGGCGGGGAACGCGTCGCTCCTGCGCGGCTGCGGGCACGGCCGTCGCGTCGGCCGCGGTCTTCCCGGTCAGCAGGCGCCGGTGCAGGGCCTCCAGTTCGTCGGAGGGATCGACACCGAGCTCGTCCACCATCCTGCGGCGCAGCGTGGTGTAGACGGACAGCGCCTCGGAAGTCCGGCCGTCACGTTGCAGGGCGCGCATCAGCAGGGCGTGCGGACGCTCCCGGAGCGGGTACTGCGAGGTGAGGCGGACCAGCTCCGCGACAGCGGCCGCGGACCTGCCCAGTTGCAGATCGGCCTCGGCCCGGCCTTCCAGGGCGGCGATGCGCAGTTCGGTGAGCCGCCGGCGTTCCGTTTCCATGGTCGGCAGGTCCGGGAGGGGGTCGCCCTGCCACAGGGAGAGGGCTTCGTCGTGGTGGCGGTACGCCTGTGCCCATGCGCTGCTCGCCCCGGCTCGTGCGCCCTCCCTGACCAGGTCCTCGAAGACGAACACGTCGACCTCGACCGGGGCCGCCCGCAGCATGTAGCCGGGCTGCCGGGTGGTCAGCAGACCGGTGCCCGCCGGCCCGAGGGCGCGGCGTACCTCCGCGACCAGTGCCCGCACCCGGGAGGCCGACGCGCTGGGCAGGTCTTCACCCCACAGGCCCCGGGCCAGCCGCTCGACCGACACGACTCGGCCGGGGTGCAGCAACAGCATCGCGCACAGAGCCCGTTGCCGGCCCGTGAGGGTGACGGCGTTCTCCTCGATCCGGACGTCGAGAGGGCCGAGCAGGCGAAATCGAGGCTGGGTTCTGGGCACCAGCAGAAAAGTAGACCAATGTCACCTCGTGGGCAACGAACGTCCTGTCAGCCCCTGCGGAGCCGTTCGCGCACGGCTCGTCCCACCCGGCGTACGCGGCCCGCGTGCCGCCTCCACCACAGGCGTGCCCACAGGGTCTGCAACGCGGCCAGAACGAGCACGGTGGTCAACGCGTCGAGGCGGGCCCACCGGTCGGCGGAGCCCGACAGGAGGCCGAGGGAACGGTGAAACAGCGGCCAGGTCACCTCGGTGAGGGCACGGAGGCCGAGGAACACGCAGGTCGCCGTGCCCACGACCACGCCCAGCGCGTACACGTTCAGCCAGTGCCGTTCGGCGGCGGGCAGGGAGCGAAGGGGGTCCTCGGCGGGATGTCCGCACAGACGCGCCACGACATGGCGCAGCCGGCGTCCCGTGTCGCCGTACAGGTTCCGGCAGCCCGTCAGGTCCTGGGCGACGAAGTACAGGTCGGTGCGCATGAACAGCAGGCACTGGCCCGCCAGCGCGGTGAGCAGCGTCATCATGATCACGGGCAGCAGCGCCCAGTCGGCGCCGAGGCAGCGGGCCAGGAGGCAGCCGCCCCACACCATCCCGTCCACGGCGATCCCCGACAGGTAGACCGTGAGGCGTTCCCTGCGGCTTCTGAGCCAGATCCCGGACACCTCCGTCTGCGCCACCAGGAACTGCAGACGCGTCCCGAGACGGATCCGCCCGGGCACACCCGCGGCACGCGCTGTCATGAGGTGGGCCATCTCGTGCAGAGCGATCAGGCACACGGCGACCGTGCTCTGCACCAGCACCGTGAACGTGCCGTACTCGCTCCACAGCAGCTCTCCCCAGGCCGGAAACGCTCGTGGCCGGGACAGCGCGACGAGCAGGGCCACGACCGGGACCAGCAGGACGAAGCCCTGTAGAACCGGGCTCATGACCCAGCGCACGTGGTGCGGGCGCAACCGGGGAAAGGACACGGCCGGTGTTCTCGTCGCGAACCGCCGGTCGCCGATGGAGACCACCAGTCCGGCCTGCGCGAGCCGCTCCACGAAGGCGCGGACATCGACGTCACGGCCGGTGTCCGCACGCAGACCGCGTCTCGTCTCCTCGATCGTGTTGCCCGCCGCCAGCAGTCGAACGGCGGCCATGCCCAACTCGGGCAGGGCGACGATCTGCTCGCCGCCCTGCGCGCCGACGATCCACTCGCCCCGGTCGCGGCGGAACTCCAGTGCGTGCAGGACGACACCGGTCTCGTGGTCGTTCGTGGACGCCGTCACCTTCGCCGCTCCGTCATCGACTGCACAGCGGGCACTCCGGCCGGGCCGGATGCCGTACGTCGACCACATGGTCGGGGGCGATCAGATTGACGCCCCGCACATAGCCCGGCGGGCGCCTGCCCGTTCCTGTGAGCAGCGAGATCACCTCGTGGGCGATGAGTTGTCCGGAGATTCCCGCGGCCGGGGCGAGCGCCCCCGTACTTCCCAGGTCCGGGTGCCAACCGGGTTTGAGTTTGGCTTCCTCTCCCGCTCCGACGCATTCGAAGCAGGGGCCGTCGGGTCCGTACACACCGACGGTCACCAGCGGACCGTTGTATCCGGCGACCACCCAGGGAACGCCCAGGCCGGCACACACCCGGCTGGTCATCTTGGCGATGAGATCGTTGCGCGGTTCGTCCGCGCACAGGACGAAGACGTCGCAGCGCGAGACGAGTCCGGCGAGCGCGTCCTCGGTGTCGACCTTGCGGATGTCGCAGGTGAACGAGCCCGCCGAGTTGACCGCGCGGAGACGCTCGACGGCGACCTGGGCCTTGGGCCGACCGAGGTCGGCTTCGCCGTACAGGACCTGCCGGGTCAGATTGGACACCTCGACACGGTCGGGGTCGACCAGGTGCAGGTTACCGACGCCCGTGGCGGCCAGTGCCCAGGCCGCATGGCTGCCGGTGCCGCCGACGCCCAGAACGCTCACGCGCGCCTTCTTGAGCCGCAGTTGCGACTCCCAGGGATCGCTGCCCGGCCGCAGGTCGACACGGCGGAAGTAGGTGTGGTTACGGCTGTAGCGTTCCAGCTCGTCGTCGGTGAGACCCTCGGGGCGGCCGTCCGCGGCCGCGTCCTCCAGGTATCCGGAGTTCAGCAGTGCCTTCACGACCTCGTGTGCGCCGTCGGCTCCCAACCGCGGCTGACGCGCGGCCAGTTCGGCTTCGACATGCTCGACCGGGGTGGCTCCGTCCATGAGGCTCAGCGCTTCCCAGACCCAGCCGTCAGGGTCGGTGATCTCCGCCGCGATCCCGTACAGTTCGCCGCCGATCCGGATGGTTCCGTCGTCGAACCGATGGGCCGCGTGCTCGGGCTTCACCCGTGGTTGTCTCATGAGCACCTCGTTTCCTGGGGAGGGTGCCGGTGAGCGCGTCGCTCACCGGCACCGACCGGACTACGAATCGATCTGCTTGTTCTGGATGGTCTCGATCTTGTCGAGCAGACGGATCTCGATGTACTCGGTCTGCCCCGTCACCTCGGCCTCGCCGAACGCGACCGGTTCCTCGTCCCGCGTGACGCGGATGTCTTCCTTCACGGTCCTTCTCCTCTTGTTCGGTACCTCTCCCGCGGATGCGGAAGTCCATGGGCGGCCGGCGTGCCGCTCGCGCACGTCACAGTCGTCGCCACACCGCGCCGAGAACCCTGTCCACCGGGAAGGGGCCCATCTGGCGCGAGTCGAAACTGACGGCCGCGTTGTCCCCGAGCAGCAGCAGATGGCCCGGGGGCACCCGCTCGGTCCCGCCCGCCTCCGTCAGCCAGGTGTCTCCCGCCGTCGCGGCGACCCGTTTGACGAGCCACCGGCGCTCGGTGACGGGCTGTCGGGTGCTGCCCAGTCCGGCCGGGGGCAGGTCCCAGGCCCTGCGTTCCGTGCTCGGCTGTTCCACGACGACCACACCCCCGCGTTCCGGTACCGTCGCGCGCCGGACCAGGACGCGATCACCGGGCCGGTAGGCGGGAAGCATGCTGTGCCCCACGACCGTGACCGACACGAGCCGCCTGCGCAGGACCAGGAGCACCGCGGCGGCCAGGCCGGCGCAGCTCACCGCTGCCAGGAGGCCGGTCCGGATCACAGCGCGGCGCCTTCCGCGATGGGCTGGGCCGATTCCTCGGTGTAGCCGGCTGCCTGGAGCGTGAAGAGGCGTGCGTACGTGCCTGCGTGCGCCATCAGTGTGGTGTGGCTCCCCTCTTCCACGATCCGCCCCTCGGACAGGACGACGATGCGGTCCGCCTCCCGTACGGACCCGAGCCGGTGCGAGATGAGCAGGCTGGTCCTGCCCTGCTGGAACTCGCGGATACGGGTGTGCACTTCGTACTCGGCCTCGGCGTCGAGGCCGGAGCTGGGTTCGTCCAGGATCAGGAAGTCGCGCCGTTCGCGTACCAGGGCTCGAGCCAGGGCCAGCCGTTGCAGCTGACCGCCGGAGAGCAGGACGCCCGCCGTCTCGGTGTCCTCCTCGATGCCCCCGAAGAAGGTGCGGGTGACCAGGGTGTCGTACCCCTGCGGGAGGCCCGAGACCGTCCGGTGCACTCCCGCTCTCCGCGCCGCTCCGGTGATCCGGGCGGGATCGTCCAGTGCCGTCAGGTCCCCGAGGGCGATGTTCTCCCGCGCGGTGAGGTCGTAGTGCATGAAGTCCTGGAATACCGCGGTGGTCCTGAGACGCAGTTCGTCCGGGTCGGCGTCCCGGATGTCGACGCCGTCCCAGAGGATCGCGCCGCTCGTGGGGTCGTAGAACCGGCAGAGCAGTTTGACCAGAGTCGACTTGCCGGCTCCGTTCAGCCCGACCAGGGCGAGGCTCTGGCCGTGGGGAATCTCCAGGTCGACGCCCTTGAGGATCCAGGGCTGGTCCTCTCCGTAGCGGAACCAGACATCGCGGAGTTCGATCCCCTTGCGCAGTGCGGGCAGCGGGCGTGGCTCCTCGGCGCGCTCCAGGTCCGGCGCCGCCGCGCTCACCTCCTGGTAGTACCCGAACAGGATCAGCGCCTGGTGTGTCTGAGCCAGATTCGCCGCTGTCTGGGCGACCGACGTCTGAACTCCCGCGACGGCCACGATGAAGATGGCGATGTCGCCCAGGGTCAGCGTGCCGGACCGCGCCGCCTGGACGGCCCAGACCAGGCCGGCTCCGGAGACGAGCGCGGCGAGCAGGGCCAGGAGCGACTGGGTGAGCAGTTCGCGACGGTCGACGCGGCGTCGTTCGGCGTCCGCCGCCCGTCGTTCGTCCTGCATGCGCCCGAGCAGGAAGCCGCCGGTCCCGAACAGGCGCACTTCCTTGGCCGCGTCGACGTGGGAGAGCAGATGGTCGAAGAACATCTCACGGCGTTCCCGGGGGCTGATGCTCCAGAGCATCTGCGTGCGTCCTCGTGACAGGGCGATCTCCGCGGCGAGGACGGGAAGGGCGAAGACGAGGACGAAGGCGGCCATCAGCGGGGCGAGCGCGACGAGCGAGGCGAGGAATCCCGAGATGGTGATGCCCGCCCGGACGACTCCCAGCGACCCCTTGACCACCATGCCCGGCGCGCTCCTCCCCGCCTGCTTGGCCATGCGCAGCTTGTCGAGGAGGACCGGGTCCTCGAAGGGGCCCAGCCCCACGAACCGGGTCACGGCGGAGAAGAGCCGCCCTTGGGCGAGTGTCCCGGTGGCGCGATCGACCTCACCCTGCAGATAGGTGAGGACGTGCGGGACGACGCCCTGGACGACGCCGACGGCGGCCAGTCCGACAGCCAGTGTGATCAAGGTGTGTGCCGGGGCACGGCCGCTGAGCCGGTCGAGAGCCATCTTGGTGAGCCAGCCGACGGCGACCGGCACGGCACCGCCGACCAGGTCCAGTACGACGTAGGCGATCAGTTTCGGGGCGGAGGACCCGTAGGCGAGGGACAGGGCGCCCCTGAGGCGGGACACACCCCGCCCCGGCGGCGCGAAGGCCGTCGCACGATCCGGTCCGCCGCGTGGACTTCGTGATGTGTGTACGGGCATGAGGGCTAGACACCCGCGGAAGCCGGTGTGAGAAGCCCGGCACCGATCTCGGCCAGCCGGGCCGAGCTCTGGGGCGAGGCCAGCACCCGTCCGTTCCCGTCCACGACGAGGTAGGTCGGGAACATCGAGACACCGAGCTCCTCCACGAGCCGCAGCGCGTTGTCCGCCCCGTGAACGACATGGGCGTACCGGCCGAGTTCGTCGTCGTAGTGGGATACCCCGTCTTCGTCGCCGACGACGACGGAGAACACCCTGCTCCGGTCCAGCGCCATGTTCCGCAGGAACTTCTTGTACACCGGAAGCTGCTGCTCGCAGCCGGTGCATCCGACCGCCTGGAACGTCAGGACCCAGGGCTGCGAACCGTCGGCGGGCAATTCCACGTGGGTCCCGTCCACACCGACCAGGGCACCCGGCCGAGGAACCAGAGATCCCGTTGCGGGCCCCTCCACGCGCCGGCCGCTCAGCAGTCCCTCCTCGGTCAGCGGGTCGAGGAGCTTCTTGACCCGCAGCGCTACGGCCAGGGAGAGGCCGCAGGCGGCGGACGCCAGCAGCAGGCCGAGGGCAGACAGTGCGATGCCCATGTGCACTCCATTCTCATTTCACATGCGTCGTACGAAGGAGCGAGACCAGCTCCGCGAGGTGGAGCAGGGTGACGCCGACGACCGCCGCGGGCGCGGCGGTGAGCGCGTAGTGGGACAGGCGCGGTCCACTCGTGGAGACCGTTGCCCACCAGGTGCCCGCGGTCAGGGCCAGCAGGAGGGTGTTGCGCAACAGGTGCACCCCCGACACCGATGTGCCGCTCGCTCCCGCACAGCCGCAGGACGCGTCCGGCCGTGTGCGCGCGAGGTTGAGCAGGTAGACGGTGAAAGCGGCCAGAAGGAGCAGGGCCGCAGCCAGCCCGGCACGTTCCAGGGGGCGCACCGCCAGAGATGCGGCGACACCCAGTTCCATCAGGAGAACAGCCGTCGCCAGCGTTCCTGACGAGAGTCGGCCCAGCCGTGGGACCGTAGCCGACACGTGGGCGCGGAATACGCGGAACCCGTGCGCCTTCTGTCCGCTCGACCAGGCGAACACCGTGATCAGACACAGCTGGCCGAACGCCTCGACCACTTGCATGGCTTCCTCGGGTCAGGTCCGACGTGGCGGGTGGAGCCGCCGCCGCGCACAGCGCGGCGGCGACACCTCACGGGCACCGCAGCACGCAGCTGGGGGTCCAGCAGCACTTGACGAAGTAGATCTGCCCTCCGCTCGACTTCCTGAAGGTCTCGCAGCCCCCGCACCCCGCGGCCGCGGACGTCTGGGGAAGCAGCTTGTCGGCCATGCGGCCCACCATGCCCCTGAACATCTTGGACATCGGCACTCTCCTCGTTCGGAACTCGCCTGCCGGACTTCCCTGTCCGGCCCGGCCTCTGCTCCCACTCTTCACCGCCGTACTTTCCAGGCCCTTTCAGCGTTCTTTCCGCCGCCACCGCCGCCGTCGCCGTCGCCGTCGCCCAGGACAAGGGGCTGTCGGACGAGTGCCTCGCAGTCTCGCCAACCCTGCTCCGACCACCGAGGGCATCCGGAACATCTGCCGGTGCGCGCCTGCGTCCGCGTCCGCGAAGCGATCAAGGACGGCGGCACGCGGATGTGAGCGCCGCCGGTGTGAACGAACTCCGGCAGGCGCAGGTCGGCGGGGCCCGTCCTGGAGACGGGCCCCGCCGCGTTCGTCCTGCCCCGCCGGCACCTCCGCCTTCCCCGGTTCCGGGTTGCGCTGGGTGCAGCAAGGACCTGCCCGTGATCGTGCCGGGGGCCTTCGGGCCCGCGCTCGGCCGTGTCAGGTGGTCGGCGCCGGGGTGCTCTCGGGCTCGTCCTCGGTCGTGCCGGGACCGGTGGCCCTCTCACGGACGGACCGGACGGCGAACGCCCCCGCCAGGACGGCCGCCACGAGCAGTCCCAGCGGAGCACCGGTGCTCAGCCACCACCACACACGCTGCGCGGTGGCGGCGTCGTGGGCCTGCTTGCGCACGGACGCGTCGACGCCCTTGACGGAGACATCGCTCACCGGGAACAGCGTGACCGTGCCACCGGCGCTTCGCGTCCGGGCGAGGACCGTCTGGTGCAGGGTGCCGTTCAGACTCAGGCCGGTGTTCGCGTCCACCCAGCCCGTGCGCACGGTGGTGGAGACGTACGTGAGGGGGACGGTCTCGGGCAGGGCCGCCAGCACGGCCTTGCCGGGTCTCTGAGCCCCGGGAAGCGCCGCGGTGAGCGCCGCCACCGAGCTCCGGGGAAGGGCCTCGGGCAGGGCTTTGACCGTGGCGGGGTCGGCGAGGGGCCCGGTCGCCTCGATGTCGTACCGGTAGGCGCTGCGCCCGTCCACCGAGTCCTGGCCCGTGTACCGGGCGGGCACGGTCTTCCGAATGTCGCTGTCCCAGAAACGGTAGTCGCGCTTCTCGGGGTCCAGCGGCCAGGAGAAGACCAGCCCCGTGTGCTTCTCCGCGCCGGAGCCGGCGGGAGCCGGACGGCCGGCGAGCGTCCGCCGGTCCACGGCCCAGACGTGCTTGGCGGAGTTCAGCGGCTTGCCGTCCGGGCCTCGCAGCACGGCGTCGTCGAGGACCACGGCGGTCCGGCCGTCGGTGTCCTTCACCGCGATGCGCCGGTCGAGTGTCACCGGCAGGTCGTGGAGGAACGCGTGCGCGCGATCACCGGCCGCCAGAGCGGAGGCGTTGAGCAGGGAGGCGGTGCCCTTGTAGTGGAAGGTGCCGTCGGCGTCGGACGGTATCTGGTGCAGGGCGGGATAGACGCCGAACCGCGTCGTCGCCGACCCGGCCACCAGGACCACGGCCGCCGCGGTCAGGATCCAAGTGCTCTTGCGCATGGCGTTCTCCTCAGGGCGAGGTGCCGGCGAGCTGCCATTCAGCGTGCGCCCAGCGGTACTTAGCGAGCGCTAGGTAAATTAGGGAGGGCCTGACGGCCAGTCAATGCTTTGGCGCGAACTCAACAGCCCTTCCCTCGCAAGAATGTTGAAGCACGGGACGGCTCGCTCCAGGCCGCAGCCCGACGCTCTGACGGCTTAGCGGCCGCTCAGCAGATCGGCGAATACAGGAGGTGCCTCGTGCACCCGGGTGTCCATGCGCGTACGTTCCCCGGCAGGCCCGCGGTCGTCGTCGCGGAGACCGGGCGGACCCGCCCCGGAGCCGTGCGGCCGCCCACGGCCCTTCCCGGTGGACGCCGCTTCGCCGAACACTCTCCCACCGGGAGGTCCACCCCGCACCGGGGGCTCCTGACGCGTGATCAGGCGCGCGGAGCTCCACCGTCCGCCGTCAGGCGGGTGAGCCACTCGCGCAGCAGGTGCTGCTCGGCGTCGCTCAGGACGTCGGCATCGTCGGGGAGAGCGGCGCGCAGCGCGCGGGCCGCCGCGGCGGGTCCGGCCTCCGCGGCGGGGACCGTCGGTTCGGTGCGGGTGACGGCGGCGACCATGGCCTCGCGGAGGGCGGTCAGCAGCGCCGGATTGCGGCGTTCCGCCGGGGTGGAGTGCCAGGTGATGACCGCGCCCCGGCCGGTGGCCTGGATGATCTGGGCGGCCAGCTCCTCGTCGACCCGCAGCCATCCCCCGGCCGCCAGCCGGCGCACCCGGCCGTGGAGGATCTCCAGGCCCGCACGGTGCGCCATGTCCGCCCCCCGGCCGGTGGCCCTGTTCATCACCGCGAACAGCTCGGGGCGGGAGATCCCGAACTCCACCACCGTGTCCCAGCCGCGGCGCAGCTCCTCCACCGCGTCCTGCGGTTCGGGGTCGAGCTGCGCGCGCTTGCTCTCCAGGAACTGCGCGTAGCCGTGCTCGGCGACGGCCTCGAGGAGCCCCTCCTTGTCGCCGAAGAGCCGGTAGATCGCCGGCGGCTGCATCCCGGCCGCGGCGGCGACCGCGCGGGTGCTCACCGCGTCCGGGCCGCCGCTCTCCAGTAGCTCGACGGCCGCCTCGACGATGCGGTGACGAGGGCTGTCGGTGGTGTCGCGCGTAACCATGAACCGATGATATCGAAGGTTTGATTCCATCGATATTCCAGTGTTACCGTCGAAATGATTCCACTGGAAACAGCGTCGGGAGAACCTCATGATCATCGTGACCGGAGCCACCGGAAAGCTCGGCCGCCGCACCGTCGAACGCCTCCTGGAGCGCGTCCCCGCCGACCGTGTCGGCGTCAGCGTCCGCGACCCCCGCAAGGCGAAGGACCTCGCCGACCGCGGCGTCCGCGTCCGGCAGGGCAGCTTCGACGACCCCGCCTCGCTCGTGCACGCCTTCGAGGGGGCCGAGCAGGTGCTCCTCGTCTCCCTCGACCGCACGGGCGAGGAGTGCGTCACCGGCCATCGCACCGCCGTCGACGCCGCCGTGAAGGCCGGCGTCGGCCGCATCCTCTACACCAGCCAGATGGGCGCCGCCCACGACTCCCGCTTCCAGGCATGCCGTGACCACGCCCGGACCGAGGACCTGCTGCGCGCCACCGGCCTGCCCTGGACCGCGCTGCGCAACGGCTTCTACGCGGCCAGCGCCCTGCAGTTCCTGGAGTCCGCCCGCCGCACCGGCGACATCGCCCTCCCCGCCGACGGCCCCGTGACCTGGACCGGCCACGACGACCTCGCCGAGGCCACCGCGGCGATCCTCACCGAGGAGGGCCGCTTCGAGGGACCCACCCCGCCGCTCACCGGCGCGGCGGCGCTCGACTTCAGCGCCGTCGCCGAGATCGCGTCCCGTGCCACCGGACGGCCCTTCACCCGCACCGTCGTCCCCGACGACGCCTTCCGCGAGCAGGTACTGGCGCACGGCGCCCCGGCCCCGATCGCCGACCTGATGCTGAGCATCTTCGCAGCGGCGCGGAACGGCGAGTTCACCGCCGTCGACCCGACGCTGGCCGAGCTGATCGGGCGAGAGCCCGCCGCCTTCGGCGCCCTGCTGGAGCGTGCCTGGGCCGAATGATCCTGTGGGGCGCACCGAAGGTGTGGGCCCGCAAGGACGCACCCGGCGAACTCGCCGTCATCGTCCCGTGAAACATGCGCCCCTGACGTCCCGGACCAGCACGCGGGCGTCAGGGGCGTGGCCATCCGCCCCGCCGGCCACGTCCTCGGGGTCAGCTCCGCCCCGTGCCGATCGCGGACGTCGCACCGGAGCCGGACTCCTTCTCGCGCGCCCACCACCACAGCCGCATTGCACCACGGCCCGCACGCGCCGACCCGCCGGCGCGTGATACCGCCCCTGCCGAGGTCTTCGTGTCACACCCGACGCCCGGCTCACCATCCATCGAGGACGGTCCGGGTGATCAGGGGGCGGTCCCACAGGGCGAGGAGCTCGTTGGCGAGGTCGAGGACCGGCAGCGGGTGCTGGTCGCCCTGCACATCGATGGCGGCGGCCGACAGGCTCCGGGGGACGGCGCCCGCGTCGAGCAGGACGCGCCACTCCTCGAGGCCGAGGCTCAGGTACTCCAGACCCGTCAACCCGGCGATCTCAAGGGGATCGGCCAGCGTGCCCGGGGAGGCGGTGAGCGTCCGCAGACGGGGGAGGCCGGCGACCGGGGCGAGGCCGACCGGCTCGCCCTTCCGACCACCGATCCGGAGCACCTCCAGCTCGGGCCGGGCGGCGGCCGCCATGCCGCCCGGGCTGTGGGTGCTCACCTGGGCCACCACCGGCGGACGGTTCCAGTCGTCGTCCGAGCGCCAGTCGTCGCGGTGGTTGACCACCATGTCGGTGAGGGAGTCGGCGCGCAGTGCGGCCCCGATGCTCCGCTCGTGGTCGATCATGATGACCTGCCCTGCGTGTCCGCCCGGGCCCGGTGTCAGGTCGAGGGCCAGCCGGTCGCCGCCACCGTTGTCGCCGAAGGCGATCCAGCCGGGCGAACCGACGAGGCCCTGCACGGCGGCATCCGGTGCGGTGACGACCGCGTCCTCGGCAGCGAACTGCCAAGGGCAGGGACGGGACCGGGCGTCCGCGATGTAGAGCCCGTCCAGGGGGAAGAGCTCACAGCCGACCGCTTTGCTGACGCGTTCCTGCGCCGCGTAGTCGCCGCTCCGGTCCTGCCACCGCGCACGGGTGACGCGGTAGAGGGCCTTGAGCTCGTCGGGCAGCGTGACACCGAGACGCACCTCCGCCGCGGCCATCTCCTCCTCGGTGGCACCGATGGCGTCGGGGAGCCGCTCGCGAAGGGTCCGCTCCAGCAGCGCCGGGTCTGCCGACGGCGCCGGGGCCGCGCCCGGGACCTCCTCGGGCAGGCGCCGCCAGGGCTCGGGAACGGCGCCCTCGACCAGGAGCAGGGCTCCCACGAAAGGGCTCCTGCCACCGTGTTCCACGGCGGGCCCCGCGTCGATGACATGGAGCACGGTCTTCCCGTCCGGCGCCGTCTCGACCATGTACGAAACGCCGCTCGAGCCATCGGCCCTGAGGGCGGCCTGGACCCGTTCCACGGCGGTGAACTGGTCCTGCATGTCTGCCACTTGCAGGGATCGCCCTGGCGCTGGGCGCGGCTGTGGCGCGGGCAGGGTCCAACTGCCGAGACCGATCTGGCCCGTGAAGCAACCACCCGGCGCGGCAAGCTGCTCCGCGCGGGAATCCCGCACCAGCCGCAGCAGCGGCTCCCAGGTCGCGTAGTCATGTATCGAGGACAACGGCGCTCTCCGCTCGGTCGGTTGATTGGCCGGCAGCACTCCTGATCACTGCGTGCGAGGCGATCCTAGGACCGGCCGCTGACACTGCCGCTCCGTCTGATCTACTGCCTCCTCGGACACGGGGCCGGGAGAAGAGCGATGGGTGTTCTGACCGGCTGCTTCCGCGCGCCGAACGCCGCAGCGGTGGCGCAGTCGCTGGAGGAGACGGACGGCGGATCCCCGCTCCACGCGGAAGCCCCGGTGCTCGACGGAGTCGGCGCCGAGCGCGTGGATCCGGTCGTCGTCCTGGGGCGACTGGTCGCCGCCATCCGCCGGACGGAGTGGCGGGTGGGCCTGGCCGCAGCGAACATCCAGGATCGCGACGGCGCGAAGCGTTCATTGCTGTGGATCCGCCTGGACCACCCGGGCGTGCAGAAGATCCGGGCTGATCAAGGCTTCGCCGGACGCCTCGTGGAGTGGACCAGTACCGTCCTCGGCCGCGAGCCAGAGATCGTGCGCAAGGCCCCGGGTCGGCGCGGTTCCCAGGTCCAGTCGAAGCGGTGGGCCGTCGAGCGCACACTCTCGGGAATCACCTCCCACCAGCGCCCGGCCCGCGACTACGAAACCGGTCCGGCTCGGTCCGAGACCATGATCCGCTGGGCGATGATCGGCATCATGGTCCGTCGGCTCGCTCGAGGCCGACCGGCCTCACGCCCAGGACCCCGTCCCCTCTCGTCCAAGCCCGGCCTGTGACTGCTTCCGTCGAGGTGTCTGCTTGGATTCGGGCATGGGCAACGGTAGCCACGAGGATTCAGGTCTCTCCAAGAGCACATGGAGCGACGCGGACTTCGAAGACATGGGGTGGCATGACGTCACCATCCACGGCCTGTCCGTCCAACCGACCGACGACATCCTGCCGCGTCTTCTCCTCGACCTCGACTACATCGTCCGTTGGGTCCACCCGGTCCCGCCCGCAACGCACTTTTCGTTCTGGGTCTCTCCGGCGACGCTCGTCTTCGAAGATGTCTTCGACCTTGAGGGCGACCTCGACTTCAAGGGGCTAGCCCTGGACTTGGAGGTCGACAGGGTGCACCGACTGGTGCCGAATGATCCCCGCCCGAACTTTGCACACTGTCCGCTCTGGCACATCGAAGGCCACACGTTTGACTTGAAGTTCCGGGCCTCGGGCTTCCATCAGTACTTCCGGCAGGCTCCGAGGCTCACATCCCGGCAAGCACTGCCCTACGCCGAACGCGGGGGTTGCGCCTTCACCGAACTTGGCTTCAGCTGACTGGTGACCTGTCGAGGCATCCGCCAACAGCGAGCACAGCGAACGCGTCGACACAACCTGGGCCGGCCAGATCTCAAACGCGGTCCGAGGACAGCGGCGCCCAGCACCCGCGCATCTCGTCATCGAAGGTCTTGCCCAGTGAGGCAGAAGGGCGGTATGGATACCGCCGTACTTGAGCAGATGCTGGACGAGACCTTCGATCACGCTGTCGTGCACCACGGATACACCAGCTACATGCGCGACTACGAGGTCGTCCTCCAGGTGACGGCTGATCCCCGTACCGGCATCGCGCCGTCCCACCTGCGGTATCTCTTCCGGTACTGCGTTGAGGCCCGGTGTGAGACGTCGGTATCTGCGGAGACTTGGCGGGTCTCCTCGGACGACCGGCTCATCGACCGCGAAACCGGTGTCGACCTCGACGGATACGTCTGGGGTGTGAAGTGACACGCCGTGTACCCGGGAGCCGAACTCCCTCCTGAGTCCGAGGCGACCCGCCACTGGTCGAAGGCCCTTGGGATCGACTTTCACGAGGTGCGCATCGAATCCGGATCACCGCCTCGGGCGGCGGCCGTCGCCGTCGGAGGTTTCGGCGAGTTCGGCGCGCAGCTGGTTACGGGTGCGCACCAGAATCCGCCCGAGCATGTTCTTGCCGTTCCCGGTCCTGCCCCGACCCCAGTAGTGATCGGTGGTGGTGTCTTCGACGATCTCTTCGTCACCGGTGGACAGCAGAATGTCACGGATATCGGCATGCGCGCGGAACTTGGCTGCCACCGCACGGCGCATCACGTCGTCCTTGACCCGCTCCCAGTCCCTTCGTAGAGGTTTGGACGGGTCACGGCCCAGCTCAGCTGCCCGCAGCGGCGTGCGCGCATGCCGGATGAGGTCCACGTGGCGGGTGCCCTTGAACTTCTGCGCCTGGAAGTAGTGCTCCGAGGTCGGCCACCAGAGCCCATCGAGGTCGAAGCCGTGATCGGAGAAGTTCGAGCAGCACCCGTAAGGGACTTCGTCAGCGCCATAGAAGTAAATCGTCACGGGAACCTCACGGGTGTTGCGGAAACCCGCACCGTGTCAGGCATGCCCCAGCCCCGCAACCAGTTTTCTTCGCCAGGCCCAGCTCTTGACCACACCAACGACCCGGTGAACCTTCCCGGTCGGAGCACTAGATCGTTCTTCATGCCATGGGACGGGGTGCTCCGAGTGGTGCCGAGCGGGAACGGTTGCGGCCGTTCCCGCCGGGTGGAGGTGGTGCTGGAGATGAGGACCTGGGCCGCTCGCGGGCGGGTTCACCAGCAAGCTCCACCTGAGCGCAGACGGCCACTGCCGCCCGCTGTCCCTGATCGTCACTCCAGCAACCTTGTGACCTGGGGCGGAACTATCCGTGACCTGCGAGAACTGTTCGCGAACATCCGTGGACGTCCGTCTCGGTACGGGGGCGTCGTAGCGCAGACAGACACTCAGTCCGTGCCCCCACTCTGTAACGTGAACCTTGGCTGTAGTCCGCCGGTGTAACGGTGTCAGTGGCGACGCCTAGCATCCAGCCATGAGCATGATCGGTGAGTACTTCCGTGTTACGGCGCCTGAGCTGGAGCGTGCCATCCAGGACCCTGACTGGGCGCTCGACTTCATCGAGGAGACGGAAGACGCTCAGGAGGAGTCGGAACCACCGCCGGCCGAGGCTCGTCATTTCAGCACCTACAAGACGTGGGCCTTGCTGGGCTTCCTCCTGCGGCGCACCGATTTCCCCGTCGATGTCATCCACGGCGAGGAGGGCTTCGCCGAGACCGAGGACTGGGGATACGGACCGCCGCGCTATCTACCCGCAGAGCGCGTTCGCCGAGGCGCCGAGGCTCTTGCAGGCACGACATACGACGAACTGCTCGTTGGCCTCGACCCTGAGGAACTCAATAGGGCCGACGTGTACCCCCTGGGATGGGACACCCCGGACTCCCTGGAGTGGGGACGGGAGTACCACTCCGGACTGGTCCAGTTCTTCGGTGCTGCCGCCCGAGACGGAGACGCCATCCTCGTCTGGCTCGACTGACCCCGGTCTCACCCGGAGGTTCGGACAGCACAGCAGCCCCGGGTTGCGTGCCTGGGGCTTTGTGATGGAGCGGGGCGACGGGAATCGGACATGCGCTCTGAGCTTGGGAATCACCGTCCCGAGACGGCTCGGCGCCTAGGGCGTGTCTCCTTGATCCGCTGACCAGTTGATCGGATGTGTCCGTCCGATCAGTGATCACTGATGCGATGTGGGACCGGATCGAGCCGCTGATGCCGGCCGATCCGGTCCGTGGTCGGCCGTGGGCCGACCACCGCCGAACCCTTGAAGCCATCGCGTGGAAGTACTGAACCTGTTCGCCCTGGCGAGACCTGCCGGACCAGCTCGGACCATTCCAAACAGCTCACAAACGACTGATCAGGTGGGCCGTGGACGGAACCTGGGAGCGGATCCTTGCCGCAGTCCTGGCAGCGGCCGACGATGACATCGGCTGGACCGTGTCAGTGGACTCAACGGTCTGCCGGGCTCACCAGCATGCTGCCGGAGCCAGAAAAAGGGGGCACTGGACCGTGCCGAACCCGACGATCACGGTCTTGGGCGCTCCCGCGGCGGACTGAGCACGAAAGTCCACCCTGTCGGTGACAGCCGTGCACGGCTGCTGGCCCTCCATGTCACCGCAGGTCAGGCGGGCGACGCACCGGCGTTCGAGGCCGTCATGGTCGGCATCCGTGTTCCGCGAAGCGGTCCCGGCAGGCCGAGGACCCGACCGGATGCCGTCCTGGCGGACCGCGCGTATTCGTCCCGCGCAATCCGAAAGCACCTCCGGCGGCGCGGGATCCGGGCCGTCATCCCTCAGCCCTCCGACCAGGTCGGCCACCGTCTGCGGCGAGGCCGCGCCGGCGGTCGACCACCCGCCTTCGACGTCGCGGCACACAAACAACGCAACACGGTCGAACGATGCATTGACCGGCTCAAGCAATGGCGCGGCCTGGCCATGCGGACGGACAAGCTCGCCATCGCCCACCAGGCCGCACTCCGCCTCGCCGCCATCCTCATCTGGGCCAGGCGATAAGCCGCTGTCTCAGCGGTCGACTGCCCAGCGCGCGTCCGCAGGCCAGGATCCCGCGTTGACAATGTGCTCCACGATCCTGAACGCCTCACCGATCGGCACGGTGTCTTCGTCCGGGTACTCGTCGTGCTGCCCGTTGGAAAGAACGAACCCCTCACTCGATCCCACGGCTCCTGGCTCCACGGCATGCTCGCCGGGATCACCATCCTGCCTGAGCAACATCACCATCGCCCGGTCGGTGTTCGTCACGAAGGCCAGCGATCGTCCCAACGAACTGCTCAGCCATGTCTCCAGCTGACGTCTGTCGACCCTTGCCCGAAGTGTCTCGAGCACCACCTCGGACGACACAGGAACGGTGCCGCCGTCATTGATCACCCAGGACTCGACCACGAGCACGACGATCTCACGGACGGATCTGAGAGACAGTCCCTAGGGCGACCGTCGGGACCGAATCTCCACCGCTTCCCGGCGGGCTGACTTTGCTCTTGCGAGCGCCCAGAGTCGATCAGCTTCGACCGGCAGGACTTCGGTCATCGACTCCAAGGCCGTAGCCATCTGATCTTGCCACTCCGCGTACGCTTCCGACCCGCGATCGTCCGGCTTGAGTCTGCGCACGCGCCTCATCTCGTCAAGAGCGGCGGTGAACGCGGGATTCACTTCCGGTGCAGGGGTGTCCTGGTATGTCTCCAGCCTGAACTGCCAGATGAGAAAGCCGTCAAGGCCCAGCCTGCTGCCGTAGCTGGTGACGCGGTACAGCCCGTCGTACCGGTAGCCCGTGGCCGGCGCGTAGACGGAGCCCTTGTGTGCCCCTCGGATCACGCGGACGGGCAGGCCCTCCGTGTGACTGGTCACCAGTGCCGCGTTGCCCGGGTCCTCAAGCGTCTGGTTGCCGACCTGGTTCTTGGATGCGTCCTGGCCCCCGTGACCGGTGTAGATGATGACTTTGCCGGAGTCCTCGTCATCCTTGTGGTCACCAGACACGATGATGGATTCAGCGCCAGTCTTCTTCGTCCCACAGATTCGAGCCCGGAGGGGCCGGTGGGCACCAGCCTCATGCACAAGACGACGGCTCTCGTACCGCTGGCCGACCACGACGTCGGGCACTTCACCGATCATGGCCCTAGCGTCGCATGAGCCCCTGACAACGCGGCTTCCTACTGCGGTGACCCGACAGCCGGACGAGACGCGATGAGGAGTCGCTCACGCTGACCGTTCGCTCGCCAACCAGGCGGGCGCGGAGTCGCTGGGACGGCATCGTCGCGGTGTTGAAGGCCCGGGAACACGGCTGTGCCGCTCTGGTCTACGGGAACCGTATCCACGCGAGGATCAACCGGATCAGCCCCTTCGGATCGGGTTGGCACGCTCCCGACACCTTCATCACCGTCCGCGTCCCGCACCGGGACATGAAAACGCTCCGGTCTTTTTCGTTCGAGTTCGACGTCGAGGGCCGGCTCTTCCCGCGGCTCGTGTTTCCTCGGCGGGTCTACGACAGCATCGCCCGCGCTCGGCGGAGTTGCCCCCGGGGCGAGTGCTCCGGTCGTATGTTCTCCGCGTCGGCGGCGCGGGGCATGACGCGTTCACCGCGGTGCCGGGCCCGTTCGCCGCGGGCCTCCCGCACCGCGCCCTCACGGAACGGGGTGGCCCGCGCCGTCCGTGGCCCCCGCCTGGCTGGAGAACTTGTTCAGGAACACCTCGAAGCGGCCGTCGGGGTGCCGGGTGAGCGTCCCGCCGTCCTGCCAGGGGCCGTTCTCCGGAGCCCAGCGGGAGTCGGCCGGATCGCCCTGGTTCTGGTGGATGTTGTGCATCCCGCGCTGTCCTTCGGCATCGTGCTCGAAGGGCTCGCCGAAAACGAGGACGGGACGGCCCGGTACCAGGATCGACTCCAGGACGGTGGCCGCGTCGACGTTGGAGCCCGCCTGCCAGGGGTGGGACCCGAAAAGGTCGAGGAGTTCCCGCAGCCAGGACGGCGGGCGGCGCTGGAACAGAACCCCGGACCGGTCGACGAGCGCCGGGTGGCGCAGGTGGTCCAGGGCTCCGGAGTCCGGCACGGACACCAGGTCGTGGTACCCCGGGGCGAGCAGCGGGACCGGCCCGAGGCTGCCGGGGTCCAGGGTGAACGTCTTCCACTGCACGCCCACGTTCGACTGATGGCTGTCGACGTCGACGGCGCAGTGGTGGCGCACGTCGGAGGCGTCCACCTCCAGATGGAGGTGGAACCAGCGGCCCTGGTCGTCCGGCTGGTCGCGGTAGTGCCGGTACAAGGTCCCCGACAGCACGCCGTAGCGCTCCAGAGGCATGCCGCCAGTGAATCACCGGTGCGCACCCGGCGCATCACGGCGACAGCACTCCGTGAGCGGAATGCCGTCGGAGCGCGCCGGTCGACGGCGGCTGTCCTGTCACCTGGACGAACAGCGGCGCGCCGCGCCCGCGGCACGGCCGGGGGCAGGACCCGACGGCTGCCGTGAGGATGACGAAGTGACGGCCGGGACACGGTCGGTCCCGCCGACCCGGTCCGATGTGGCGCTCGTTGCCCTACCTTGGGCGTATGGCGCTGCATCATCACAGTGACCGTCCGTGGCGCGTGAGGGTGGACGACGAGGAAGGCACCCCCTGTGGCGCCGGAGTACTGCTCGACGACCGGCACGTGCTCACCTGCGCGCATGTCGTCCGCTACGCCGGGGCGGCGCCCGGGGGCACCGCCTCCCACGTGCGGATCAGCAGTGTGGCGTGCCGCCCGGAATGGACCCGCACCGCGCACGTGGCCCTCAGCACGTGGGTGCACGAGCACGGCACGCAGCGCGGCGACGTGGCACTGCTCGAGCTCGACGAGCCGGCCGGCTGCGGCACCCGGACCACGTTGTGGAAGGCACCCATCTCAGGGGGCACGGTCCAGGTGTACGGCTTTCCCCGTGACGAACCGTTCGGCATGGGGGCGGACGCGCGGTTGGCGGGATCCGGCCACCGGCAGGGCGAATGGGGCCTGTTGAAGCGGATACGCGAGGGCGACCCGTGGATCGAGCGCGGATACTCGGGCGCCGGGGCGATGGCGGTGGGCGGCGAGTTCGACGGCCGCGTCATCGGCATCGTGGTGGCCGATTACGTCAACGGCGACGCGAAGGCGGCCTGGATGCTGCCGACCGAGACGATACTGACGTACCTGCCCCGGATCGAGGAGTTCACCGGCGGGGACCGCAACGACGAACTGGGCTCCTCACGCGGCGAGTTGACCGAAGACGTGCTGGGCGACCCGCTGCGGCTCGCGCTGACGCGGGAACTCACCCGGCTGCTCGGCAGCGACTGGTGCGGCACCGTCGTCGTCGGCACCGGCGGCACGAGCGCCGTCGGTGACTCCTGGCTCGTCCGGCTGGTGCGGACGGCCGATCCGGCGGCCCGGGCCACCGCCACCGACGCCGAGCTCACCGGTGCCCCCGGTGACACCGTCCTCGGGCTCGGCACCTTCGACGCGGCCTACGACGCACGTGCCAGGTCGGTCGCCGACGTCAGCGGCTACCTCACCGGCCGGTTCGGACTCCCCGGCGGGGACCCCCAGGAGGTGCGGCGGCAGTTGCTGCGCCGCAGGCCGCCCGCTTGTCTGGTGGTGGGCGGCGTCGACCGGGCCCAGGACCCGGAGGCCCTGGTGCGCGAACTGCTGGGGCAGTTGGCCGCCCGCGCCCGGTCGCGCGGCCTCCGTCTCGTCCTCGGCTTCGAGGGGGTGCCGCCGGCCGACCTCGCCCACGACGTGTCCCTCGACCCCGAACCGCTGCGCGGGGACGCCGTCCGGGACGTGACCGCCGCCGAGGCCCACGCGGCCGTGGAACGGCTCGCGGCGCAGGAGGACGCCGCGTCCGCGCTGCAACGGGAGTGGGGCGTACGGTTCTTCGCCGCGCCCCGGCTCCCGCCCCGCACCGCGCCCCGGTTACGGGTCCGGCTGGCCGTCGCGCGGGCGGCGGAACCCGGCCACGAGCTCACCGCGATCCACGACCGGGCCCACGACGCCCGCACCGCCCTGCTCCGCTTCGATCACGACCTGCGCCGGCTGATCGCGGCCCACGAGGACCTCACCGCCTCCCTGGAACTGCACCGGGTCCGCGCCGCGCGGTACTTCGGCGCCGAGGACCGGCAACTCGCCGAGCGGCACGCTCCCGCCGCCCGCGCGCTGCGCACCGAGCCGATCGACCTCGCCGCCGCCCGCACCCGGGTCAGGCACTACATCGACGAGGTCGACCGACGGCTCGAGGAGAGGTGACACATGGGGATCGGCCCTCGGACGTGCGACCGCCCCGACTGCGGACGCGGCACGATCGACGAACAGGGCTTCTGCGACGTGTGCGACCGGCAGCCGTCGGCACGGGACGCACCGGAACCGGCGCCCCGCGCCCCCGAACCGGACCCCGCCCCGGGCCCGCCGGCACGGGTGGGCACGAGCCCCGGCGTGGTGCAGGTGCGCCCGGACCCCTGGTACGGCCTCGGCCTGGTCGATCCCCACCAGGTCCCGCGGGCCGCGGACGTACCGCCGGTCGCGCCGGGCCCGGTCGCCGAGGCGCACCGCTTCTGCCCCGGCCCCTCCTGCGGGCAGCCGGTCGGCCGCGGCCACGACGGCGAGCCGGGCCGGGTCTCCGGCTTCTGCCCGTACTGCGGCACCCGCTTCGACTTCGCCCAGCCCGACGGCCTCACCATCGCCGGCCGCTACGACGTCACACGCGTCATCGGCTCGGGGGCGTACGGTGCCGCCTACCTCGCCCACGACCGCAATCTCGCGACCGACGTCGTCCTCAAGGCCCTGCACAGGACGGTCGCCAGGACCGCCCGTCACGAACGGGACGTCCTCGTCGGTCTCCGGCACGACAGCATCGTCCGCATCCTCGGCTACGAGCAGGAAGGGCCGCACCTCGTTCTCGAGTACGTGCCGGGCGAACCGCTCTCGGCACGCGACGGCGACCGTCTCGAAACCCTCCTGGCGCACGGCGTGCGCGTCCTCCAGGCACTCGACTACCTGCACGCCCGGGGTCTGCTGCACTGCGACGTCAAGCCCCTGAACATCATCCGTTTCCGGGAGGAGAGCCCGACGGGCGCGCTCGACCGCGTGCGGCTCATCGATTTCGGCGCGGTGCGCAACCACACGAGGGACACCGGGCCGGTCGTGGCGTACACGAGGGCGTACGCGCCACCGGAGACCGATCCGGAACATCGGCACCCCACTCCCGGCTTCGACCTCTACGGGCTGGGCATGACCCTGCGCGAGGTCTGCCGCTCCCGCTGGACGGACAGCTCCGCACCGGGTGCCGACTCGCTCCGTCTGCTGCTGGAGCGTGCCACGGACCCCGAACGGCCGTGGTACCGGTTCGTGTCGGCCCGGCAGTTCGCGGAGCAGCTCAGCGGAGTCATCCGGCAGGTCGTGGCGGCTCCGCCGACGCGTCGCCAGGTGGCCCGCCCCTCCGCCCTGTTCGGCTCGGTGCCCGAACCGCTGCACGGCGGTCTGGGCACGGCCCGGCCGCTCGCCCACTGGGTCGGGGCGCGAGCGGAGGAGAACGCCCTGCTGAAAATGCCCGGGCCGTTCCTCTCCCCCGCCCCCGGCGAGGTCGCGGCCGTCCTCCCGGCGCCCTTGTCCGATCCCGACGACCCTCGCGTCACCGGCTCGGCCGACGGCGCGCTGGCGGAGAGCCGGCTCGCCCTGCGCAGGAAGGACGCCGCGTCGGCGGCACGGCGGCTCGCGGCGGCGGGCCTGCCCGACTGGCACTGGCTGCCCGGCTGGTACCGCGGTCTGATCGCGCTGGCCGAGGGATCCCCGGAGCGGGCCGCCGTCGAGTTCACCCGGGTGCGCAGGGCGCTTCCCGGCGAGCTGGTGCCCCATCTCGCCCTCGGTCTGTGCGCCGAACTCCGCGGGGACCGCGCGGTCGCGCGGTCCCACTACGGCACGGTCTTCGACACCACCCCCGCGCTCGGGGCGGCCGGTTTCGGTCTGGCCCGCGTGCTGCTGCTGGACGGCGAGCGCGCGAGGGCGGTGGACGTCGCCGAGCAGTTGGCCAAGGAGTTCCGCTACGAGCGCGAGGCACGCGTGGCAGCCGTACGCCTGCGCGTCATGGTCCTCTCCGAGCCGGGCCACCCGGCGCCGACCGAGGACGATGTGGCCCGGGCCGGAGAGTGCCTGCCCGGCCTCGACGTGGACGAGGCGGCGGCCGCCGCGCTGCGGGCCGAGATCCAGTACGCGCGGTTCCTGTACACCCACGACCGGCTCGAACTGTCCGGCGCGGTCCGCGCCCTCGGCCCGCACGCGCCGACCGAGCGCGAGTACGTCGCGCTGGTGGACCTGGCGAACCGGCTGCGTCCGGCACCGAGATGGGGATGGCCGGGAAAGCGTGGCAGAACGAGTCGTTCCCGTTCCGGAGCGGCACCCGGCGGGCTAGGCTCCTGACCCGTTCCGTCGAGGAAGCGAGCATGCTCCGCAGGAGAACACGCAGCGACACGGACGGGGGTGCCGGTGGAGGACAAGTCACCGTTGGGGCTCGGCTTCACCCTGGAAGTGGACGCGCCCTCGGATCTGTCCTACGACGAGCGACGGGCGGACGCCCTGATCACCGTCACCGCACACTCCGCCGCGGCCTCGGCCGGGCGGACTCCTGGTGCCGAGATCCTCATCATGGACCGCTCGTTGTCGATGTCCGGCTACAGACTGGACGAGGCGAAGCGCGCGATGTGCGCCGCCATCGACACCCTGCGGGACGGCACCCTCCTCGGGATCGTCGCGGGCAATCACCGGGCCGACGTGATCTTCCCTGCGACGGACGGCCTGGCCCGGGTCGACGCCCGGGTCCGGGAGGACGCCAAACTCCGGGTGGCCGGTCAACTCGCCGAGGGCGGTACGGCGATCGGCCAGTGGCTGGCCCGCGCCCGCCACCTCTTCGCCACGGTGGACTCCCCCGGCACGGTGCGCCACGCCGTCCTCTACACGGACGGCAAGAACGAGCACGAGACACCCGGACAACTCGACGAGATCCTCACGACGTGCACCGACCGGTTCGTCTGTGACGCCAGGGGCCTGGGCGAAGACTGGCACTACACCGAACTCATCCGCGTCGCCGAGGCCCTGCACGGCACCGCCGAGGCCGTCGTCACCGTCTCCGACCTCACGGAGGACTTCACCCGCCTGATGCGCGAGGCGCAGCGGATCGTCGTTCCCCGGGTGTATCTGGGGCTGCGCCTCAACAGGCGTTTCCAGCTCGCGTTCGTACGGCAGACCCGCCCCGTCGAGGCCGAACTGACGGCACGTCAACAGCATGACGGTGAGACGCTCGTCCCGCTGGGCTCATGGTCCCCGGAGCGCCGCCAGTACCAGATCTCCCTCCGCTTCACCCCCGACAGCCTGACCGTCGACGAGATCCTGCGGGCCGTCCGTGTCACCCTGCACGCCGAGTTCCCCGACGGAACCCGGAGGCCCTGCTCGGACAGCGCGGCCATGGCCGTGTGCCGCCGCTCGACACCGGGATCCGCCATCGTCCCCTCCGCCGACCTCACCCGCGTCGAGAACGAACGCGAGCTGGGCATGGCCATGCGCGCCTGCGCCGACGCCCACGAGCGCGGTGACCTCGAGCGCGCGGACCGCGAACTGCGCCTCGCCATCGGTCTCGCGGCGTCCCTCCCGGACGCCACGCGCCTGCGGCTGCTGCGCGAGATCGCCGCCGACGGCCCCGACGGTCTGCCGCGGGTGCGGCGGAACGTCTCCCGGGGACTGGTGCAGAGGATCGGCGTCGCCTCGACCAGGATCACCCGAGAGCCGGACGGCCCGTACGAACCCCCCTCCCCGGGATCCGGGCCGCCGCGTGCGTGCCCACGGTGCGGTACGGCGTCGACGCTGCCCACCGCCAGGTTCTGCCAGGAGTGCGGGGACCGGCTGGACGCCGCGGGCACGGCCGGCGGGCAGGCGGACACGCCGTGACCGGCGGGCGGCTCCACGCGCCGCGTCCCCTCGCGCGGTCCCGCGTGCCCCACCCGGTCGTGGTGCTGCGCCGGCTCAGGGCGTCCGTGCTGGGCACGGTGGCGGTGACGGCGCTGCTGTATCTGGTGGTGGCGAACCGGGGCGGGGAGGAGATCGCCGCCGCCCGCCGTACGACGACGGCCATCCAGCACATCGACGCGGCGTACGACGAGGCGGGGAAGGCGAACGACGCGCTCCGCGCCGTCTCCCTGAGCGAAGCGATCGACCTGACGGGCACCAGCAACGACTTCGCCGGCGCCACCGCCCGCGTGGCCTCCCACCTCACCTCGGCGGCCGAGGGCAACGCGGCCGGAGAACAGGGGCTGAGCCACCTCCAGTTCGTCCAGGAGCAGTTGACCACGTACGTACAGACGGCCAACACGGCGGTTCTCGACGGGGCACCGGGCCTGGCGAGGGCACGCGACGCACTGGACGACGCGCCGGAGTACGACGGCGAGTCGCCGGTCCCCTTCACCGGCGGCCTCAGGCAATCACTCAGAGATCTCCAGGAGCTGGAGGTCCGAGCCCGCCACGACCAGCTCAGGTCGGGCTGGCGCGACCCCGCTCTCCTCCGGCCCCTGTTCCTCGGGCCGGTGGCGGTCATGCTGCTGCTGGTCTGCGCGACCGACTACATCGTGGTCCACCACTTCCGGCGCCTCCCCGGCCCGGCGCTCGTCGTGGCCCTGCTGGCCACCTCGTCGATCGGCGTCATCATGTGCACGACCGACCCGCTCGCCCCGGCGATCGCGCTGCCCGTGCTCGCCGCCGCGGGCGCGCTCGCGTACCTGGCCTACCGTCCCCGTCTCGCCGAGTACAGGTTCCCCCGCTCATGAGACGGCTCACGACACCCCTCGTGCGCTGCGCCCTGGTCCTCGGTCTGCTCACGGCACCGGTCGCGTGCGAGAAGCCGGAGAGGGACAAGGTGACGATCATGGTTCCCTGGTCCGGCACCGAGTTCAAGGCGTTCTACGCGGTCGTCAAGGACTTCGAGCGCGACCACGACGTCGACGTCGAACCACAGGTGACCCGCGCCCTGACCCAGCAGCTCGACGCCGCGGTGGCCGCGGACGCGGAGCCCGACCTGGCGGTGCTGCCCAGTGTGGGAGCGATCGCCGAGTACCGCGAGGAAGGCGCGCTCCGGAAACTGGACGTCGACACGGACGCCTACGCGCAGCCCTTCCGCGGGCTCGGCATGAACGGCGGGGACGTCTACGCCGTCCCCGTCAAGGCCGACGTCAAGAGCCTCGTCTGGTACGACGCCAGGGTCACCCCGCGGCCTCCCGGCAACTGGACGGCTCTGCGGTCCCGTTCCGACACATGGTGCCTGGGGCTGGAGTCCGGTCCGACGTCGGGCTGGCCCGGCGCCGACTGGATAGCGGACATCCTGCTCGCCGACGAGGGCGTCGGCCCGTACACCGCCTGGGCCTCGGGCGACACACGGTGGGACAAGGAACCCGTCAAGGAGGCGTGGACCACGTGGGGGGACATCGTGGCGGGCGCTCGCAAGGACGCCGCCACGTTCAACTTCCGCGCCGCCGCCGAGAAGATGACCAGGAGGCAGTGCTCCCTGAGCCACGGCGCCCTGTCCGCGATGGCTTTCGAGCCGGCCCAGGTGAAGGACGAGGGGTACACGTACGTACCGTCCTCCCGTGAAGTCCTACAGGTCTCGGCGGACTTCGTCGGGAAGTTCACCGGGAACGAGAGCGCCGACGAGTTCATCGAGTACCTGGCGAGCGCGCGGGCCCAGCAGGCCTGGGTGAACGAGCCCGGCTTCGCGCTCTCCGCCGACAACGAGGTGACCGAGTACGACAACGCCACTCAGGGCCGGATAGCCGCGCTGTTCCGCTCCCCCGGTCACACGCTCTGCTTCAGCGCCGCCGACGCGATGGATCCCGACGTTTCCGCCGCCTTCTACCGTGCGGTCCTGAACTTCACGAACGGCAGGCGCCTGCTCCCCCTCCTGGCGGCGCTCGACAGGGTCCAGGAGCAATTCGGATACGCGCGCCCCCCGTCCTCGCCACCGCCCGGACCGCTCTGCAGCCACCCTGACCGTCCCTGATCCCTCCAGGAGTCCTCATGCCCGACGCCGTCCAGTTCACCCTCGACGACGGCACCGTCGTCCTCGTGGCCCCACCCGCCCGCACGGGCACCGGCGCCGTGGGCCTGGGGACCCGTCTGGAGAGCGCGGGAAGGAGTCTGCGCGAGGCACTGGTGCCGATCACCTCCGCCGCCTCCGAGGTGATCGGCCAGTTCCGGGACATCGCCCAGCGGCCCGACGAGGTGGAGGTCACCTTCGGCGTCGTCCTGGACGCCAAACTCGGCGCGGTCCTGACGAGCGCCGGTACGAGCACCCACCTCGACGTCACGCTCCGCTGGAGCGGCACGGAACCGACACCACCGAACTGACCCCGGACCGGCACCCACCGGCCGACGAGCCGGACATGAAGGACCCTCACCTTCACCGGACGTTCACCAGGACGCCATACTGTGCCCATGAGCACAACCGCCGGACCGCAGGTCTCCCCCCAGCCCTCCTCCTCACCGCCGCCGTCCCTGGCCGGCCCCCTCCCCGCCGACCGGACGCGGGCACCGCGGAAGTGGTGGATCGCCCCGCTGGCCGGTGCGCTGGTGGCACTGCCGGTCCAACTCGTCGCCGCCCTCCTGCTGCTGATGTCCCCCATGGCGTTGGACTCCTGCTCCGCCGCCAACCCCTGCGGACGCACGGAGGTCGCCATCGGCGCGACGCTGGTGCTGCTCCTGCTGGCGCTGCTCTCCCTGGGCGTGCCGTGGTACTTGGCGAGGAGAAGGAGTCTCGGCGTGGGGATCGGGGTGAGCCTGATCCCGCTGGGTCTCACGCTGGCGTCGATCGGCACGCTGCTCCTCGGGATCGGGGTCGGCTGACGGACCCGCGCGCGCCGGGAGCGGCCGGTGCGCTGACGGCCGGGAAGACGGCCCGCAGCGGGAGCCGTCCCGGAGCGCGCGGCAGGCTGCCCCACGGCGGCCGCCCTCGGGTACCGGCCGCGGAAGATGAGTTCGGCTACTCAGGCCCCGGCGCCTCTCACGGCCGACGATGAAGGCCGACACTGCCGAGATCTGGAGACCCGAACATGCTCAGCCGCCTCGCCGACGTCCTCGTGCCCGCCGTCGGCCGCCTCACGATCACCACCGACGCGGGCACCGAACTCGCCCCCGGCAGCATCATCGCCGCGAACCACACCTCGCTCGCCGACCCCGCCGTCGTGCTCGCCGCGCTGCACCGCCTCGGTGCCCGTCCGGTCGTCATGGCGGCCGCCGGACTGTGGCGCGTCCCGCTCCTCGGACATGCCCTCGCCCGCGAAGGGCACATACCCGTCCACCGTGGCGACCTGCACGCGGCGGACGCCTTGGACGGAGCCGCCGAGGCGCTGGAACGCGGGCACCTGGTCCTGATCTACGCCGAGGGCGGTCTCCCGCACCGGGCGGACGCCGCGGAAGCGGCTCCCGGGGCCTTCCGCAGCGGCTTGTCCCGGCTCGCCCGGCGAACCGGGGCTCCCGTGGTGCCCGTGGGCCAGGCCGGGGCCCGTCGGATCGCCTCGGGAAGCACGGCCAAGCAGCTCGCGGGCCTGTTCACGGCGCCGCTTCGCCGTCCGCACCTGCATGTGCACGTGGGCGAGCCGATCGAGCTGACGGCAGAGGGTGCCGCCCAGACCGAGCAGGCCCGCACGGCGGTGACGGCCGCCTGGCGCACGGCCGCCGCCCGGCTCGGAGAACCCGCCGCGCTCGCCGCGTAGGCCGACGGCGTCCGCCACACCCCCGCGGCCGCCCGTGTGCTTCGGGTCCGGCCGCGATCCGAAAGGACCGGGCCGTCGCCCACACCCACGACCTCGCCGTCACGGCATGAGCGGAAGAGCCCGCCACCCGCTCCGACCCGCCCGTACTCGGCCTCGGGCAACACCCTTCAGCGACACGCCCACCCTGGCGATCGCGTGGTTCTCCCCCGACACTGCGGAGCATGGCTGACAACACGTTCTGGATCGCCGCGTTGACCGGCGGAACCGCCGTCCTCGCCGGCTGGGTCACCAGCCGGGGAAACACAAGGGCCGCTCGTATCCAGGCGGATGCCGCGACAGCGACCCAGCGAGCGGAACGGCTCCGTGACGCTCGTCGAGCGGCGTACCTGGACCTCATCCACCACGGGCAGCGCATGGCTGACCTGTACTGGAAGACGTCCGAGGCACACCGCTCCAGCGGCCCGGAGAACCGCTCGGCGACGATCCAGGAATTCCGCGACCGGATTCGGGACACGTACGGCGACCTGCGGCGAGCCGTGCGGGTCGTCGAGCTCGAGGGGCCGGAACAGGCGGCCACCGCGGCTTACGCCATGAAACAGGCGACCACTGATCCGTACCAGGCCCTCAACGCCGTCCTCTCCGGCGTGGCCGGCGCCGAGGACCGTTTCGACGCCGCCTACCACCCCTACTGGGCGGCTCTCAGCCGCTTCATCGACACGGCGAAGAAAGCCCTCCAGGAGACTTGAACCCTTCGGGTTTCCCGGGCGCGCGGGTGCGCCCGAGGTCCCCGGCTCCGAGCCGATGCCGCCCATGCATGAGGCGGTCGCGCTCAGGAGGCGTCCAGGTCCACGCCTGCGAGTTCGGGCATCGCCCGCAGGAAGTCAGAGACGCCGCGGAGTTCGTCCAGCCGCTGCTCGTAGGACTCGACACGCCGCGCGCAGTCCGCGGCAAGGTCGGTCAGCGGGCTGAGCAGATCACTGCGGGACGCGACGACGACCGAGTCGTAGTTGCCCAGATCGGAACCGATCGTGAGGTCGAGGAAGATCCCGTCGTCCCCGAGGACATCGCCCAGGGTCGGCCGCACCGGACCCCGCAACGCCGCGGTCAGGCGCTCGAGGCGTCCGGCGCCCGGGGGAACGGCGAACACGGTGATCTCCGAGGAGGCGTCGAAGATCACGGCGTGCAGCACGGACACCAGGTCCCGCGGGGTCGCCAGTGGGAACAGGCCCGCGCGGCCCGCGTTCTCCACCTCCCGGGCGGTGGGCCGAGGGCGGACCGCGACCGCCGAGCGCCCTGGAACGAAGCCTCTGTCCCGCGACTCGGCGGTCAGTCGTCCGGCGTCGACCTCGTACTCCCAGTCGACCAGAACCGGCTCACGGCCCAGCTTCCGCGCGACGTCGTCGCGGTAGTACGCCGGAATCGCATAGCGGGCCAGCCCGGCTGTCAGGCGCCAGACCAGGCCCACGTAGACGGCGACTTCCTCCATGTTGTTGTTGTTCACCGCCCACTCGGAGAACGGCGTCTTCCCCTCGGGCCATTCCTCGAACAGCCCTGGCCAGTGCCTGGACACGGTCACGTCGCCGCCCGGAAGGTGGTGGAAGACGTGGATGCCGTGACTTCGGACGGCGGAGAACCGGATGGGATGCACGCTGTCAACGTAGCCGTCATCGCATCGTCGGCACCCGTGGATTTCGCCCTCGGTCCTGCGACGGGAGCGGCGTGGCCTCGCCCCGCGCGTCGATTCACGTCCCCGGCCTGCTCCCGGATCCGCTCGAAACGGCACCCACGGAAACCGGCACGGTCGGACATCCGCTCGGGCACGGCCCTCGCCGCAGGGGCCGGCCGTCACCGCCTGTCGGAGGAGCGTCGGCGGTCCCCGCGCTCGCGATCTCCTGGCCTTTTCAGGTGGATGTATCGTCGCCGGATGGCGACGAGCGAGGCGTACAAGCAGCTGGGCGAGGCGGCGTGGTCGTGGGTGCTGGACCAGGTGCGCGAGGACGAGGGCCCGTGGCTCCCGGAGACGGTGTCCGGGGACGGTCAGGACGTGACACCGGCGAAGGACCGTGACTCGCTGTACTCGGGGATAGCGGGCCTGGCGCCGGTACTGACGGAGCTCGCGCAGCACCGTGAACTGACGGAACGGGAGCGGGCCCTGGCCGACGGGATCGTGACCAGGTTGTCGGCAGAGGCCGAAGGGCGTGTCGAGCCGTCGTTGTACGACGGGCTCGCCGGTGACGGCACGGCACTGCGTCTGCTCGCGCCGGGCACGGAGTCCGTCGCCCTGCGGCGGCTGCACGAGCTGACGACCTCCGACGGCTGGAGGACGACCCTCGAGTTCGAACCGGACTCCGACGCCCCGTTGAACGACATCATCATGGGTAGCGCGGGAATCGTCATGACGGCGGTCTGGGCCGGGGGAGAGTTCGCGGACGCGATGGCGACGACGGGGTGCGAGGCGCTGCTGCGCACGGCGGACCGCACGGAAGCGGGCCTGGACTGGGGCATCGCGGCGAGTACGCAGTGGCGGGCGCCCAACTACTCCCACGGCACCGCCGGGGTGGCTGCCGCGCTGGCCGTGGCGGGCGCGGCGCTCGACCGTGACGACTTCGTCGAGGCGGCGGTCGAAGGCGCCCGGCACGTCCTGTCGGTGGGTGTGCTCGACGACGGCGGGTTCGTCGTACCGCACACCATCCCGCCGTCGAAGCGGGAGGTGGAACCCCTCACCTACACCTGGTGTCACGGCCCGGCGGGAACCTCGCACCTGTTCTCGGCGCTGTCGCACGCCGGTATCACGCAGGTGGCAGGATTCCAGGTCGACGAGCTGCGTCGGCGTTGCCTGACCTCCCTCCTCACGTCGGGCATTCCCGAGCGACTGCGCCCCGGGTTCTGGGACAACGACGGCCGGTGCTGCGGCACGGCGGGGGTCGGGGACGTACTCCTGGACGCCGCACAGGACTACGCGGGCACGGACTGGGCGGAAACGCTCCTGCGCGGGGCCCGCACGATGGGTGACGCGCTCGTGGAGCGGGCGATCCAGGACGGATCGGGTGCCTGCTGGCGCTTCGTGGAGTACCGGAACGACGAGCCCCTGCTGTCGCCCGGCACCGCGTGGATGCAGGGAGCGTCGGGTATCGCAGCCTATCTTCTGCGCCTCGGCCGGTTCATCGAGACAGGTCCGAAGGCTCTTGCGGTGGACCGGCCGGATCAGTGGTGGGCCGTGCCCGACGAGGTGCGCTTGACCGCTCGAGCGGTCTGAGGCCGACCGGTGGACGACCACGCGAGTGTCTCCTGATCGAAGCGAGCGGACGGCTACGGTCACGAGACGCATCGACCCGAGTCGACACCAGGATGAAGACGGGGCCGCTCCGCCGGTCGTCGTATCGCGGCACCACGGTTCCGGTCGGCGGTCCGGCTGCCCTGCTGTCCCGGCGGATGGGACAAGTCCCGTGCGGCGGAGGGTAGTTGCGCGGTCCGGGATTTCCGGCACTCTCGTCACGAACCGTCACACCCCGGGCGGGGTGGCTGCTCCGCTGTCGTCGGCAGGCCCCGTCACGGGCGTGTGCAGGGCGGCCGGGTCCGGCCATCAGGCCTGGGCCGACGCGCTCCCACCGCGTGAGTCCTCGACCCGCGTGGTCCGGGCCCGCCGGAGCACTCGGCTCAGCGCCGCCAGCGCGGTGGCGGTTCCGACTCCGAGGGGAACGAGCGGCCAGTACGCGATGGTGTTCCCGAAAGCCGCACACCCCAGGAGCACGAAGCACGCCACCACCGCGACGAGGAACCCGAACGCCCAGGGGGCGGCCCGCTCTCGCCGCTCCAGCCGTCCCCGGCCGTCGAGGCCGACCAGGTACGCGGCGGCGGCCAGGGCGAGAGCCATCAGATAACCCGCGATCAGCGGGTAGAGCACGAACAGTGCCAAGTCCCGTCCTTCGGGGTGCCAACCGAGCCACACGTCACGTCCGTCGATCTCCACGACCCGCCCGTGCCACAGGCCCGCCCGGACCCGCTGCCCCTCCTGGAAACCGTTCGCGGAATCGTCCGGGACGCCGTTCACCGTCTTCGTCCCGTCGCCGACGCGCAGTTCGATCGTGTACTTCGTGGTGACGGTCCAGTCGCCGCTGCCGCCGTCCTGGCCTCCGCCGTCCCTCCCGCTCGTCGTACGGGACGTCAGCTTCGTGATGGTGGCCCCGACCGTGTGCAGCGTCCCGTTCGACCGCGCGTGCGCGACGCCCGTCTCCTCGTAGGTACGCATCGCGAGCAGCAGGACCAAGGCGGCCATCGCCAAGCGGAACGCCCAGCGCAGCACGGGGCCTCGCACCGCTCCGGGCCACCTCGTGCCCGGCCTCGTCCCCGACGTCGTGCCACCGGTCTGCTCCTGCGTCATCGAACTCCCCCACCTTCCGGTCGGAAACAGACGAAAGCCGCCCCACCGGATCACACGCCGCACAGCCGTCCATGGTTGCGGTCGACCATCCGGCCGTGACCACGTCACGGACAGCAGATGCCCCAGGCCGCCGACCCGGTGCGTGAGGGATTCGGGATCGACCGCTCCGCGTCGCACGAACGCGTGGACGACACCGACGTGCGGCTGGAATCGTTCCCCACCCGTACGGTCACGTTTCCCCATGGAGACGGCGGTTGCGAGTGGGTACCCGAGGGCAGCAGAGGCCCGACGTCACCTCTTCCGACCGTTCACATGGGCAGCGGGTCGACCGGCGGCCACGGGTAGCCCAGTTGCTCGGCATCGTGCGAACCTCCCCAGACCTCGGCGGCGGCACGGGGATCGCCCGCGGTCAGCCGCGCTTCGAGGTATTCGGCCTGGTCCGACGGATCGTCCGCGGAGATCGGGAGGATCATCCCGAACTGGAGCCAGGGCTGATCCGCATCGGCCCAGTCGCGGGGGTGCATCAGGACGACGTGGAGCGGACATCGTGGGGCGTCGCAATGGCATGCAGCGGCCCGTCCGGGCCCAACAGGTACCGGGGCGCTGCTCCCTTGTACGAGGGGCCTCCCCCGCCACCGGGGAACACGTCGGCCAGAAGATCCCGGCCATCGACGATCGGGCGGACCTCCACGCCGCCCTCCTCGGGCGGTGGGCACACGACACTCAAACCGAGAAGGGCCGGTTCCATGGTCATCGGCCAATGGTCGCGGACCCGGCCGCGGTTTGCACGTGAATTCGCGTGGCCTCCGCTCAGGACGGCGGTCGGGCCGCTTCTGGTCCGCTGTCGGCCGACGTACAGGGATACTGCGGTGATGCTGCTGACATGGATCGCCGAGGTGGCGGACGAGCCCTTGGTGCTGGAGCCGGACGACCCGCGCGCGGAGGCGGAGGTCAACACCTGGTCGCTGAGCGCGGGGGCCGAGGACAGGCGTTCGCTGTCCGTCCCCGAGGTGGTGTCGGCCTTCGAGCAAACCGCTGCCGCCATCCGGGAACGCATTCGAGAACTGGGCTCTCCCGAGACGGCGACGTTCTACGTGTGGCACGACGAACAGACCGGACAGCTCCGGTGCTCGACGAGTTCCCTGCCGGTGGAAGCGTTGCCGTTCAGCGCCGTCTACGCGGCCTCCGACGATCTCGCTCCGGTCATCGAGGAGTTCCTGACCGACAGCGAGCCGGGCGTCGTCACCTGGCCGGAACTGGACGACGTACGGAACCACTCGGAACAGCCCGGGGCCGCACCGGAGACCACGCCCCTCCACGTCTGGGTCAGCAGCGTCGGAACCTCACCCTGACCCGGGCAGGACGGCTCCCGCCATGGACACTGCTTCCCTCCGGTCACTCGTGTGCCGGTGGGTGGCCTGTCGTGCGCGGTGTCGGCGTCGGGCGCCGTCCGACGGCCCGGCAAGGTCGCGTCGATCGCGCGGGGCGGCGCCTCAGGCACCCTGTCGGCGTGCGGGGCGGCGGGTGTGTACTGGGGACTTGCTGCATCGAGGGGGAAGCATGCCGCGAACGCCGGATCCGGGAGCACTCGAGCCCGCGCGCGAGGAGGAACCCTGGCTGAACAGTCGTGAGGTCGCCGAGCTGTGGCCGGTGCGTGAGGAGTGGCTGCCGGGCGCCGCCGGTCGTGCGGAGGTCCGCGTCCGCCGGTTCGGCGGGGAGAGCCGGGGCACGTACGGGGCGGCGCCGACCTACTACCACTATCACCCCGGGGATGCGCGGCGGGCCGCGACGGCCATCACCGAAGGCCGCGTCGACATCCCGTCGGTCTGGCGCACCGACACCCCCGACGGCCGACGGGCGGAGTACTGGGGCAGATTCCGGTTCCGGCTCACCTGCGCGGTCGCCCTGGTCTGGCTTCTCCTCTGCCTGGGGCTGGCGATCTACGCCGTCGCGTCCTGAGCCCTGAGCCGATAGGCGGCGGGTCCAGGTCGCCAGGCGGACGGCGGCGTTCCCCTCCGCCTGCTCACGTCGGCCGAGGCGCACCCTGCGTCCTGGGTGTCCGACTCGCCCGCGTGCCGGTGAAGACCCCGTCCCGGGCCGGGCCCGGTACTCAGCCGGCCCGGCCGGCCGGCCGCAGCGGGCAGCCGGTGCCGACGCGCTCTTCGAGGTCGGCCCGCAGGGCGGCGAGCTCGGCCATGCGCGCGTCGATGACCGCGATCTTCTCCTTCAACAGTGCGGACAGCGCCTCGGCGTCGTCCGGCGCGTCACGCAGTTCCTCGCCGTGCCGTGCGATCTCGGCCAGCGAGAAGCCGAGCGCTTGCGCGGTGCGGACGTACTGCAGCCAGCCGACCGTCTCCGGCGAGAAGTCGCGATAGCCGTTGGCCAGCCGCCGGCCGGTGACGAGGCCGATCTTCTCGTAGAAGCGAATGGTGTCCTTGGTCGTACCCGCTTGCGCGGCCAGCTCCCCGATACGCATGACCCTCCACCGGACTGCGACTTGACCTTGGACAGTACTCCACTGTCTACCGTGAGGCGTCGCTGCCGTGAGACCAGCAGGAGCCTCGTGTGATCCGTCCTTTCGCCCCCTCCCGCCGCGCCTATCTTCGACTCGTCCGCGTGAGCGCGTGGTACGACCTCGTCGTCACGGCGGGATTCGCCACGCCGTGGACCTACGCGCTGCTGCACGACGTGCTGTCGTCACTGGGTGACACGTTCGGGCTGGGCGTTCTGCCCGCCCTCGACCCGATGCAGACCCTGTACGCGAATCTGATGGGCTCGGTCGTGGTCGTCTGGGCACTCCTGCGGATCGTCAGGCCGCTGCCGGTGCACGGACTGCTCGACGGTGTCGCGCGCACGCTGTTCGCCACCTGGCAGGCGTACGCGCTGACCCACGGTGCCACGCGGCTGCTGTGGCTCTTCTTCGTCGTCGAGGCGGCGTTCGGCGTCGTCCAGCTTCTGCCGTGGTGGCGGCGGGCTTGGCGCACCGACCTCGTGGACGGCCTCGCCGGCGAAGCCTGGGCGAGCGAGAGCCACGCTGGACTCAGCCCGGGGTCCGGCCGGACGGCTCCTTGAGCGTGCGGCTGATCCGGCTGATCCGGCGTCATCTCCTGACGCACAGACGACACCCCGCTCCCCCTCCTCGCCTTCACCCTCGAGCACGCCGCCGGGCGAGAGTTCGCAGACTTTTCCGTTGCGGAAAGCAGAATTTTATGGCTCCGACGGCGGTCCGTTAGCGTCAGATTCATGGATTGGAATTTTCGGTCGGCCGGAGAATTAGCGACCGCATTGCGCGCCGGTGAGGTGTCCTCGGTGGAATTGACCGAGGCGGCGATCGCCGGGATCGAGCGGGACGAGGGGGTGGTCAACGCGATCTGCGTCCCTGACTTCGATCGCGCCCGGGCGGCTGCGCGTCATGCCGACCAGGAATTCGGCCGGGGCGAGGATCGGCCGCTTCTGGGCATTCCGGTGACGGTCAAGGAGTCCTACAACATGGCCGGGATGCCGACGACCTGGGGCATGCCGCAGTACCGGGACTTCGTACCGGCCGAGGATGCGGTACAGGTGTCGCGGCTCAAAGCCGCCGGCGCGGTCGTGCTCGGTAAGACCAATGTGCCGTTGGGGCTGCACGATCTGCAGAGCTTCAACGAGATCTACGGCACCACCAACAACCCTTGGGATCACGGCCGTACGCCGGGCGGGTCCTCCGGAGGATCAGCGGCGGCCCTGGCGGCTGGATTCGGCGCGTTGTCCATCGGCTCCGACATCGGCGGTTCGCTGCGTGCCCCCGCGCATTTCTGCGGTGTCTACGCGCACAAGCCGACACTCGGGCTGGCGGCGAACCGCGGCATGGTCCCGCCGACCATGCAGGCATTGCCGGTCGACTTCGATCTCGCCGTCGTCGGCCCGATGGCGCGCACCGCCCGCGACCTCGCGCTCCTGCTCGACGTCATGGCCGGGCCGGACCCGCTGACGCTCGGCGTGGCGCACGACTTGGCCCTGCCGCCCGCACGCCACCAGCGGCTGAGCGACTTCCGGGTCCTGGTCCTCGACGAGCATCCGTTCATTCCGACCGGGTCCGCCGTGCGGGCCGGCGTGAACCGGGTGGCCGACGCCCTCGTCGACGGCGGCGCCCACGTCGAACGGCACAGTCCGCTGCTGCCCGACCTGGCCGAAGCCGCGACGATCTACACGCAGTTGCTGTTCTCGGGCTCCGTCGCGCGTTTTCCCGCCGACGCGTACGAACAGCTGCGGACCCGCGCAGCCGGACTGAGCGCGGACGACCGGAGTCTCGGCGCGGCGCGGCTGCGCGGGATGGTGTTCAGCCACCGCGACTGGACCCGGGCGAACGACCGTCGCGAGCTCCACCGTCACCGCTGGCGGCAGCTCTTCGCCGAGTTCGACGCCGTGGTGTGCCCGATCACACCGACTCCCGCGTTCCCGCACGACCACAACCCCGATCTGCTGGAACGCCGGATCGACATCGACGGCGTCGAGTACCCGTACCTCGACCAGCTCGTCTGGGCCGGCCTGGCCACCATGCCCGGCCTGCCCTCCACCGCGATACCCGCGGGCCGGTCCTCCGAGGGCCTGCCGGTGGGAGTGCAGCTCATCGGTCCGACGTTCGAGGACCGCACCACACTGCGGCTGGCCGACCTGCTCGAACAGCGGATCGGCGGCTTCCAGGCACCGAAGTGACGCGTCGTACCGGGTTCCCGTCGAGGACGAGGCACGGCGGCCGTCGCGGCCCGTGTCCACGGCGCAACGGATTCATCACCCGGACGACGCTCCCCGCCGACGGCGGCACCCGGTTCGACGGATCTCGGCCCTGGCACCACCGCCGCGCCGACGCCCTCCGCCCGCTGCCCTCGGCGTCCGCTCTCTCCCGCTCCCGAATGTGGCTTGCAAGCTTACCGTCCGGCAAGTAATTTACTTGACGACAGGTAAGTGGAGCGTGCATCGAACTCCGCTTCGGCTCGCTGTGTACGAGCCGCGCCTGGGGCAGGATCCCCTCATTCTCCGCGCTCCCGACGCCCGCATGCCTTGCGGACGGCGGGAGCGCGTCGGTGTGGGCTGCTCCCAGCTGTTGCAGTGACCGTTCGAAGAGAGGCAGTGCCATGGAGTCGACAGCAGCGAAGCCCGCCCCGGAAGCGGAGGCACCACCGGGGTTCACCCACCGCGAGATCATGATGACCATGGGCGGCCTGGTCATCGCGATGCTGCTGGCCATGCTCGACAACATGATCGTCGCCCCGGCGCTGCCCACCATCGTGGGTGACCTGGGCGGGCTCAACCACCTCGCCTGGGTGACCACGGGCTACATCCTGGCGTCGACCGCCGCCACGCCCATATGGGGCAAGCTCGGCGACCTCCTCGGCCGCCGGATGACCTTCCTCTCCTCCATCGTCATCTTCCTCATCGGCTCGGTGCTCTGCGGCATGTCGCAGAACATGGGCGAGCTGATCGGCTTCCGTGCCCTCCAGGGCCTCGGCGCCGGCGGCCTGATGGTCGGCGTGATGGCGGTCATGGCCGAGATCGTGCCGCCGCGGGAGCGGGGCAAGTACCAGGGCGTGCTGATGGCCGTCATGCCGGTCGCCATGATCGGCGGCCCGCTGGCCGGCGGCTTCATCACCGACCACCTCACCTGGCGCTGGGCCTTCTACGTCAACCTGCCGCTGGGCGTCGCCGCCCTGCTGGTGTGCTGGTTCACGCTGGCCAAGCTGTCCCGCGGCACCGGCAAGGCCCGTATCGACTGGACCGGCGCGGCCCTGCTCACCACCTGGATCACCACCCTCGTCCTGATCACCAGCTGGGGCGGCAACGAGTACGACTGGAACTCGGTCACCATCATCGGCCTGGCCGTGGCGACCGTGCTCGCCTTCGTCGCCTTCGTGATCGTCGAGCGCCGCGCCGCCGAACCGATCATGCCGCTGTCCGTCTTCGCCAACCGCAACTTCTCGCTCTCCGGTGCCCTCAGCTTCATCGTCGGCTTCGCCATGTTCGGCGGGGTGACCTTCCTGCCGCAGTTCCAGCAGTTCGTCCAGGGCTCCTCCGCGACCAACAGCGGCCTGCTGCTGATGCCGATGATGCTCTCGTCGATGGTCGTCTCGATGGCGGGCGGCGCCCTGATCAGCCGCACCGGCCGCTACCGCGCCCTGCCCATCGCCGGCACGATCCTGATGGCCGCCGGCCTGGCGCTGTTCGCCACCATGGACGTCGACACCACCCGCACCACCACATCGCTGTACATGGTGGTGCTCGGCGCGGGCATGGGCTGCCTGATGCAGAGCACCATGCTCATCGCCCAGAACAACGCGCCGCTGCGCAACATGGGCGCCGCCACCGGCGCCGCGACCTTCCTGCGCAACATGGGCGGCTCGGTCGGTGTCTCCCTGCTGGGCTCGGTCTACGCCACCACCCTCACCGACACCGTCACCTCCCGCATGGGTACGGCGGCCGGGGCGGACGGCGGCCGGTTCGAGGTGGCCCAGATGACGCCGCAGGCCCTCAAGAGCCTGCCGGAGAAGGCGCAGCAGGTGTTCCAGCAGGCCGTCACCGACGGCGTCGTCCAGGTCTTCGCCTGGGGCGCGGCCGTGGCCGCCGTCGGACTGCTGGTCGCCGTCTTCATCCGCCACGTCCCGCTGCGCGGCTTCGACTCCGCCGCCAAGCCCGAGACGGCCCCCGAGGACGCCGCTCAGGACACCTCGACCGCTGCCGTCGGCTGATCCGCTCCACGACCGAAGCCGCCCGGGGCGATCCGTTACGGATCGCCCCGGGCGGCTTCGGTCGTCCGCGTCTCCTGCCGCGACCGCACGGCGATGCGCTCCGGCTCGGGGACCGAGGCCGAAACGGACGGACGCCGCACCGGCGCATCCTCACCCCGTCCCGAGGGCCGGGACGTCTTCAGAAGACACCGGTGATCCGGGCGGCCACCGGCAGGTGGTCACTGCCGGTGGCCGGCAGGGTACGGATGTGACCGACGGTCGCCGAGCGGGCCATGACCTGGTCGATCCGGGCCACGGGGAAGGCCGCGGGGAAGCTGAAGGCGAAGCCCCGCTCGGCCGTGTTCATCCGGGAGGTCAGCGGGGTCAGCCCGCGGTCGTCGACGGTACCGTTGAGATCGCCGAGCAGCAGGACCTTCTTCAGTTTCTCCACGGCGACGGCCTCGCCCAACAGTCCGGCGCTCTCGTCCCGCCACGAGGAGGCGAAACCGCTCGCCCGGAAACGGACCGAGGGCAGGTGCGCGACGTACACCGCGACATCACCCCGGGGTGTGTGAACGACCGCGCGCAGCGCACGACTCCAGCTCTCCGTGATCTGCCGAGGTCTTATGTCCACCTGCCGGGCACCGCTCAGCGGATGCTTCGACCACAGCCCGACGGTGCCCCGGACCACGTGGTACGGATAGTCCGGGCCGAGAGCCTGCGCGTACACCGCCGACGCCGGAGGCACAAGCTCCTCCAGCGCGATCAGGTCAGGTCCGGCACCGGCCAGAACACGGGCCGTACCCACCGGATCGGTGTTCTCGTCGCTGACGTTGTGCTGCACCACCACCAGGTCGTGCGAGCCGTGCTCCGCCTCGAGCAGCCCCCCGAAGAGAGAGGTCCAAGCCGCCACCGGCAGCAGCAGCACCACCAGCGCGACCGCCGAGCGGCGCAGCACGGCCACGACGAACAGCACCACGACCACCAGGCCCAGCCACGGAAGGAAAGCCTCCAGCAGACTGCCCAGGTGCCCCACGGAGTTGGGCACCGCCCGGTGGAAGACCATCAGTCCGGCCGCCGGCACCGCGAGCACAGCGGGCACCCGCCCCCGCCCCCAGACCTGCCCGGACCACAGGTCCCGCCTCCCGCCCTCGCCCTCGCCCTCGCCCTCGCCCTCAGCCCACGCCCCGGTCCGGCACCGCATCCACCGGGCAACTGCCGCCCCTGGCTCCACATGGCCTCCCCTCTTCCCGCCCCCGCCGCCCAAGACGGATCACCGGATGAAAACGGTTCCGCCGGTCTCGCTCCACGACAAGGAGCCCGCCCAGGGCGAGCACCCCAGCGCGGCCGCTCGACGTGACCGCGCTCTTCCCGCTGCCGGATGATCCGGACGGCAGTCCTAGCGGGTTCCGCCGAGGGACTCCAGGGCCGCGATGACGTCGGCGGGTTCGGCGCGGGCGGTGTAGTCGGTGTCGACGAAGGCCCAGCGGATCACGCCGTTCCGGTCGATGACGTAAGTGGCGGGCAGCGGCAGTGTGCGAGGGTGGCCGTCGTTGACGCGCTGGAGGTCGAAGCCGAGCTTGTCGTAGACGGCGGCAAGGTCGTCGGAGAGGTCGAACGCGAGGCCGTACCGCTCGGCCGTGTCGGAGCCGAGGTCGCTGAGGACTTCGAAGGCCAGACCGTGCTTCTCGGTGAGGGTGAGCGACTCGTCGGGAATCTGCGGGGAGACGGCGACCAGGCGGGCGCCACGCGCGGTGATGTCGGTGTGGTGCCGCTGGAGGGCACGCAGGGCGAGGTTGCAGTACGGGCACCAGGCGCCGCGGTAGAAGGTGAGGACGACGGGGCCCTCGGCGAGCAGGTCGTCCAGGGTCACCACGGCGCCGGTCGCGGAGGGCAGGGTGAACCGCGGGGCGGGCTCGCCGACGGTGCGGGCGCGGCCCGCCTGCCCGGAGTCGGCGAGCTCCCGGGCCGCCCGGTCCATGACCCGGCGCATCTCGGCGGGGATGTGCCGGTCCCGGGTTTCGTCGAGCGCGCGCAGTTCGGTGGTGAGGTCGGTCATCGGGGTTTCTCCTCGTCTGCGAAACGGGCTACCTGGAACGACCGTTTCAAGATAGCGGCGGCCTCCACCCCGCACCAGGTATCTTGGAATTATTGTTTCAAGTTGATGGGGTGACACATGCCGGACATCAAGCACTTCGATCCGGACACGGTGCTGGACACGGTGGTACGGCTGTTCTGGCGGCAGGGCATGGCCACGACCGGGATCCAGGACATCGTCACCGCGACCGGTCTCAACCGTTCCAGCCTGTACGCCACGTTCGGCGGCAAGCAGGAGCTCTACCTCGCCGCGCTGCACCGCTACCGGGAGCAGTGGTCCCGACCGGCGTTCCGTGGACTCGCCGAGGACGACCGGGGGCTGCCCGCCGTCGCGGAGTTCTTCGACTCGCTGATCGGGGTCCGGTGCTCGGGCGAGTACGCGCGCTGGGGCTGCATGATCTCCAACGCGCAGGCCGGCGCGGAGAACGGCGACCCCGACGTCCGCGCCTTCCTCGACCAGCATCACGAGGAACTGCGGGAAGCCCTGCGTGCGGTGCTCGTCGTCGCCGGTGCCGAGGGCCAGCTGGCTCCCGGCACCGACCCGGCCACGGCGGCCGACCTGCTGGCGCTGCTCGCCTACGGCGTCAACCTGCGTTCCCGCGCGGGCGCCGAAGCCGGTTCACTGAGCGCCACGGTGGCCGCCGCGCTGCGGTCACTCGGCAGCGGTACGACCGACTGACCCCGCGCCGCTCGAGCGCCTGCCGCGCAACGCGACGAGCCGGCACTCATGACGGGTGCCGGCCGGGTCGCGTCTGATCGAATGATCTCCGCGAGGCCTCGCCGTGCGGGGCCGGAGGAGGGGCCATGGGGATCGAGCTGGAACTGCGCTCCGGGCGACCGACGCGAAAGCGGTCGTCCCGGAACACCTTGCTGCGGGGCTCCTACGAACACGGTGAAGCGTCGGCGAGGGCGCTGAGCACCCTCGACCTGCATGGCCCCGGCAAGCTCGGCCGGGTGGATCCGTACGGCGACACGCTGTTCGGCGAACAGGCAGCTCAGGTCGCCCGTCAGGAAGCCGTCGCCCTGGCACGGGGATGCACCGACGACCGGCAGGAGGCGGCTCTGCTCGACCTTGCCGAGCTCCTCGAGGCGTGCGCAGCGACACCGGGCAGCTACTTGTGGTCCGTGGGCGACTGGCCACGGCCGAGCACTGGTCTTGTGGCCGGCCGGGGAAGTCCGCGCTGTGGCGACCCGGGGACTCCTGGCCGGGAATGCCCCGCCCGCCGGAAAGGGCCGCACCGGGATGCCGCCGCCGTCCGGACTCCTCAGGACCGGAGGGCCTTCTTCCGAGCCGCCGCGCGGGCCTTGCTCCAGACCTCCGGAAGCTGTCGTTCCCGGACGGTGGCCGCGGCTTCCTCCTGGCCGTACAAGATGCCCCATGTGAAGCCGGGCTCCCCCGCCGCGTGGGCGGAGACCGCGAGTCGCCGCAGGGCGTCACGCGTCACCACACTGTCGTGCTGGGCTCCGCTCACCCGCTGCACGGCTTTGACGCGCTTGCCGAGGCGCCGTGCGGGCTTGCCCAGGACCGGGCGGGCCGCCTCCGCCGCGTAGCGGAGCCTCTTGGCGGCCTTGCGGGCGTCGTGGATCGCGGTGTCCCGTTCCGGGCCCGGCGCCGTGGCGAGTGCCGGCTCCATGCGCCCGGCGAGGCGGCGGTACTCCTTCCGGAGCACCTTGCCGAAGACTTTCTCGGGCTTGGCGGCCGCCTTGGAGGGGCGCAACGGCGGCGCCTCCGTGAGGGACTTCAGGCCGTTCAGCAGGTTCAGGTAGCGGGGCGACGCGAGCGCATCGAGGGTGCGGCGGCGGGCCTCGGTCCGCCGCGCCACGTCCCAGGCCTTGAGCCGTGCCTCGACCGGGCCCAGGACCAGCTCGCCGGAGAGCTCCCGCACCTTCGAGGTGAGCCGGTCGCGAAGCACTTCGTGGTCGCGTTCCACGCCGAGCTCGTTGGCCAGCCACTTCAGATCGCGCCGGAGGGGGTCGGTGACCTCCCTGTCGAAGACGGAGCGGTAGGAACGCAGGCAGCCGCGCAGACGGCGTGTCGTGGTACGCATCCGGTGGACGGAGTCGGGCGTGTCGCGACGGACCGCGGGGTCGAGGTCCATGAGGGCGTCGACGAGCCGGTCCGTGTAGGCGAGCACATGCCGGCCGGCCGTCCCCGGGACGACGTCGGCGCGCGCATCAGGCGCGCGGTGCAGCAGGGACGTGGCTTCCGTCAGGGCGTGGGAGACCTTGGACGGGCTCTGTGACCGGTCGAGGCCGTGTTTCCGCAGCACCTTCTCGACGCTGTCCAGGAGGGCCGGGTCCCCGCCCTGGACGAGTTCGACCTCCATCTCCGTCCAGGTCATGCGTCCTTCGTCGTCGACGAGCGCCTCGGCGGACACCTCGTCCATGCTCAGCTCCGCCAGGACGTCGCCCTCCGCGTCGAGGAGATGATGCAGGGAGCGGCTGGAGCGGATCCGTACCACGGGCCGCAGTGCTGCGCCGCGGGTGCGGGAGAGCGTGAGACACCGCAGTTCCTCGGGGACGTCCTCCGACGACGTCAAGGAGGCCTGGATCTCCTCACGGCTGTCCCCCGGGAGCGGGAGCTTCAGGTGCCAGCCGGCATCGGTGCCGCCCGTCCTGCGCCGCAGGGACGCACGGGTGCGGGTCAGCCGCAGGTCGTCACTGTCGTAGTAGACGGCGTCCAGTTCCCGCGCTCCCTGGTCCGCCACGGAGGCGACGGGGCCCGCACCGGCCAGATCGGGCAGCCAGGAGGTGTCGGCCTCGGGGACCGCGTATTTGCGTTCTGTCTCACGCGTCGAACGAGCCATATCGATCGCGTAGACATATTCTCGGAGTTCAAACCCTTCGGTGACCAGTGGCGGATCTGGCGGATCTCGGGTGCTGCGAGTCGCCCGGTCACCCGCCGTCGATCCGGTGTCGCGGTCGGTCCGGTGCCGCCGTCGATCCGGTGCCGCGGTCCGCCGGCGAGCAGGTCGCTGACGCACCCGCTTCGTCGTGCCCGAGGGACACCGCGGTACATGGCCGTCCACGCACACTCGGACGTCACTCAGCGTGCACGGCCCATAAGTCGAGCGACGCCCCTCATCAGCAGGCCGGGGATCCACAGTGCCCAATTCACCGTTCGGCCATGGGCGTTGAACCGCACGGCCGCTACGGCCATTTCATCGGCGTACCGGGACAGTGGAGACGTGTCGAAGGCCGCCTCCGTCGTGGTGGTCCGGTGTTCCATCTGTTCCGCCCCGTCGGCCAGGGAAGCGAGCGCGATACCGACGAGCGCTCCGCGTCGGACGTCGCGGGATGCGGAGTGCGCCAGTTCATGTGCGAGGGCAGCGACCCTCTGCTGCGGTGCAAAAGTCAGCCAGAGGGGATAGCCGAGCACCAGTCGCCGTCTGCGTCGTACGCCGAAGGTGGTGACGCGTACGGAGAAATCCGTACTGACCTGTACGGCATCGAGACGTCGTGCGCCCACCGCGTCCGCCACATCGTCCAACAGCGCGTACAGGGCGGGCGCTTCTTCCCGCAGCAGCGTGGGCAGGTCCGGGTCGAGGCTGTCGAAACGGGGACGCAACAGGGCGGCGAACAGGATCAGCACCAGCCCGATCAGCGGCTGCACGACCGCCTTGAGATGAAGAACGAGCAGCAGACCGCAGATCAGTGAACTCGCCGTCAGGACGTGCAGGAGACAGGCGACGCCATAAGCGGCAGCCGTCGACAGACGCTCCCGGAACGGTATGCCGGGATCGCCCTCGGCAACCGCCCCTCGACCTGTCATGCCTCTCCCCGACCGTCGCCGAAAGCGGCATCCTCCTCCTCCCGCGAAACACTGCCAAGACGCGGGACCGTACGAGGAACGGAGTCGTCAGCGACAGCAGCGTCAGCGTGTCCACGCAGCACCGGATCCCGGGGCACGGTCCTGACCAGCTCCTGACCAGCGCACACGAACCGTCATACGGGTCCTGGTCCGTCGGTGCCGTCTTGTCACCCCCCGGGTTCTGGGGGATTCACCGAGCGCTCCGGCCAGGGCACGGTCCTGGGTGTGCTCCGGACGTCGGGGCACCGCCCGGCAGCGCATTGCCGGCAGTGATCAGGGGGAAAAGATGATGAAGAGTGTCGTGCGGCGTCGTGGCGCCATCGTCGCGGCGCTGAGCGCCGGCGCGCTGGCTCTGGCGACCGGCAACGCGTCCGCCGCGAACGCGTTGATCCACGTCACCTCGGGTGCCGGTGCGGGCGTCTACAACACCACGCACACCCGCTTCGGCAAGGTGGGGATCCCGGACCTGGGCTTCGGAGACGCGATCGTCGCCGACTGCTGGGACCGCGGCGACAACCTCAGCAACCACGGGAACGTCTGGTACCACACCGTGTCCGAGCGCTACACCGCCGGCACCGGCCAGGAGTTGTTCGTGACGGGGTGGACGTACGGGGCGTACGTGGACGGCAACGAAGCCTTCCACAGCGGGGACATCCCGGAGTGCTGACGCGATGAACCGGTCGCCCGGTCCGGGGCGCTCCAGGACCGGGCGACCTAATCGCTTGGCGCAAAGCGCCCCGGAAGACGTCGCCGTGCCCCGCGCACTCGGTTCAGACGTGCTGCATCCAGACATTGGGCTCCACATAGGTGCCCTGGTCGGCGGACCGGTCGACCCGCAGCAGGCTCAGCCCGCCCGGGATGACGTAGTCACCCGTCTCCGGGAACACCATGCCGGTCCACTGTTCCCACTCGGCGATCGTGCCGGTCATGGTCTGCGACCGGGGAGCCGCCGCGAGGATGCGGGCGCCCAGACGCTGGTGGGTGCGGATCCGTGGATCGAGGGCCGTGCCGTCCTCGCGGGTCCACCCCATGAACGTCTCGACCGACGCCAGCGGGTAGCGCGCCTTCGACGTCGGGCGCACCGGCGCGATGACCCGTGGCCATCCGGCGCCCTCGGCGAGCCCGCGCAGTGCGCCGAGCATCTCCCCGGCCAGGCCGCGTCCCTTGAGCGACGGTGTGACGATCGCTCCGCAGATCACCAGGGTGTCGGGGTCGACGCCTTGTTCCCGGCCCTCGACGGCGCGGATGATGGCCTGGGTGTAGCCGGTGGGGAGCGTTTCGGTCCGTCCGTCCCACCGGATCGGTACGCCCCAGCCGGACGCGACCGGCAGACCGCGCTCGTCCACCAGTGTGAGATCGAGGTCGGCGAACCACTTCCTGACCCTGCCGATGTACTGCTTGGCCGGCCGATCGGCTGTGATGAACTCCGGGAAACCCTCGCTGAAGAGTTCGCGCAGCTGCTCATCAGGCCAGGTGCGTGCGTCTGTTCGCTCAACGGTCAATTTCACGGGCCTGTTTATAGCGCACCCTCCACGGACCGGGCGAGGAAGATCCGCCCCACGGCTCGGGCGGAGTCGCCCCACGGCTCGGGCGGAGTCGTCCGATGATCCGTGATCGCGTTCCCGTTTTTCGGCGGATGCCGCATATGAGCCACGAAGTGCCGCCGGTCGGCCGACACGCCGAGAACCTTTGCCCGCCGAGATGCGCCGATCCACACTCCTCGCATGAATCCGGACGTGGAACTGGTCTCCCGCGCTCTTTCATCGGCAGCGGCGGAGGCCACGACGATCCCCGAACTGGGCAGGGTGATCTCGGAGCAGATCATGCCACTCGTACCGCACGACGGATACATGCTCAGAGGAGTCGATCCCCTCACGGGTGCCGCGTGTTTCCTGACCAAAGAACACGGCTACGGAGCGTCCTTCTACCGCGCGCTGGAAACCGCGGAGATCCTCGGACACGATCAGCACACCTTGGTCGGCATGATCAGAAGCGGCCGTCCCGTCGCGCTCCTCGAATCCGGCCCCCTGGGCGGACGGCACGGCTTCCGGCACCAAGAGATCATGAACGCGACCGAAGTCGGCGGCGAGCTGCGGGTCGCGCTGGCCACCGGGGGGAGGGCCTGGGGCCTGCTCGTGCTGCTGCGGGGAAGGGGCAGCAGACCTTTCTCGCCGGCCGACGCGGTCAACGCCGGACGGCTGTCCACCCTCTTGGCAGAAGCGTTGAAACAGTACGTCGCCGGTCGATTCCTGCGTCCCGTTCGCAGCGCTCCCCCGCCCGGCGTCGTGGTGATCGACAGCAGCGACACGATAAGAGCGGTGACCCGAACCGGCCGCGACTGGGTGCGCAAACTCGTACCCGACATCGAGACGGCCGACGAGGGGGAGATATTCGCGCACGTCTGGAACATAGCCCTCACGGCACGACAGCCGGGCCGGCAAGCGCTGAGCCGTATACCCGGCCCTGACGGGTGGATCGTGTTGCAGGCACAATTGCTCGACGAACCAGGTTCCGGCGGTGTCGCGGTGACCATCCAGTCCGCTTCCTCCGACGTCCTGCTGCCGGCCGCGGCCGTTCTGTACGGGATCACCTCGCGGGAGCAGGAGGTGATCAGGTGGGCTCTCGACGGTCTGGCCGTCAAACAGATCGCCCGCGCTCTGCGTCTTTCCCCGCACACCGTCAACGATCATTTCAAAGCGATCTACCGGAAGACCGGTGTCAACAGCCGTGAAGAACTTGTCTCCGGTCTTTCACGCTGATCCGGCCGTCGGTGGCTCCGGACAGACCCGTGCCGACGCGCCGCCAGGCCGGCGGACACTCCGCGGGTCCAGTCCTGATCCACCACGGGCCAGTCCTGACATGCCGTCAGCCTGTAGTGGTCACGTCGGCCGGTGCCCGAGGCGGTTCACTCGCCTCCCGGTTCCCGAAAGCCGGATACCCCGGCAGTGGAGCCACGTCCCAGCCTCCGGCGACCTCCCGCAACAGCGACCGCATCGTCTCCGCGAGCGCGGGAAGATCCTCCAGCCCGCTCGCCGTCTCCCAGCGGTGCCTCAGCACCTGGCGCCTCGTCGGGGCCGGGCGTCGAGTTCGATGGAGCGGCCCGTCCTCCACGGTGCGAGGCAGCAGCCTCACCGTCGCGTCCACGGTCCAGACCGCCACGGCCCGCCGCATGCCGGCCTGCCACACCGCGTCCTCGGCCAGCGCCGGGTACACACCGGCGACCTCCGCGCGATACGCCCGCTCGATCTGCGCGGCCGTCCCGGCCGGCAGCGTGAAGACGCACCAGCAGCTGGAGAACGGCATCCGGCAGTAGGCGGCCGTCAGGAACACCGACTGGTAGCAGGCCACCTCGAAGTCGATCAGACGCAGCCCCTCCGGGGTGAGCAGATTGTTGTCGGGACAGGTGTCACCCGGGGTGAAGGCTGGATACCCCTCCCCCTCCCCCTCCGCCGTCCCGATCCGGGCCAACTCCTCGGCAAGGCCCGGCGGGGCCGTGATTCCGGCATCGTCGAGCAGCGCGAGCAGGGCAGCGGAGTTCCGCGCGATCCACGGCTCGTCCTCCCAGGGCGGCATGCCCTTGTCGTACCGGGTCCACAGCCGCATGAGATCGGCGCGCCGGTGCACCGATTCGGCGGCCAGCCTCCCGAGCCCACGGGCCCACGCCAGCAGACCGTTTTCCGCGACGGCCGGATCGCTCCCGAGCAGAACGTCCGCCAGGGTGGGCGCGTTCCCGAGATCCGACATCACCAGCAAGGGGAACCCGGGGTCCACGCCCAGAAGTTCGGGTCCGGCGATCCCGAGCGAGAGCCCGGCGGCCTCGGCCGTGAAGCAGCGCAGGGAATCCGGTTCGCCGCTGAACGCCTTGACGATCACACTGCCACCGTCGGCCGTCCCGCAACGCAACACGGTGCTGCGCGAGCTGCCGCCCAGGTCGACCGGGTCGGACAGCTCGGTGTCCAGCAGTTCACCGGCGGCACGCAGGATCAACTCCACCGCGGCATTCTGTCACCGCCGTCCTGGACGCCGCAGGCCGACATCGGTCCGTCGGCCTGCGGTCTGCGCGAGCCGTGCCGTGCCGTCCCATGGCCGCTCCGGTGGAGGCGGCCGTGCCGACCGCGGTCCGCGGTGCGGCGGTGACGGCCGCTTCGGTCGGCGCGGCCGGGCACCGGGATCGCCAGGGGGCGGTCAGCGCATCGACGAGCCGGACGAACTCGGTGCGCTGCCGGCCGGTCACGGGCGTAGAGCGGCATCTGCATCTCGTCGGTGATCCGCTCCGCACGTTGCCACCGGGGGATCCGGGTCGCGTCGACAGGTTCTGGTTCCCGCCAGCCGTAGTGGGCCGCCCGCTCGACACCGAGGTTGATGACCATGGCTTCTCGGGCGCTCAGTCCGCACAGGCGCACCGCCGCCAGATGGCAGGCTCCCCGGTGTTCCCGCAGGACGTGCACGCGCTGCATGGCCGCGTCGGCCGGGTCGTCGTCGGGACAGGGTTGCGTGCGCCAGCCGGCGAACAGGGGCAGCGCGTCGGCATCGGCGGCATCGATCAACTGCTGTGCCAGGTGGTTGAAGCGCTCCAGGTCGACGTCGGCGGGGATGTGTGCGCGCCCCCATGCCCGGACGGCCTGCGCGTAGCAGGCCGCGGCCTCTTCCGCCACCGTCACCAGGATCGTGGCCCCCGCGCTCACCGCCCTCGGCTCGAGCCACCCACAACTCACCGTGACCTGCCACATCACCGATCAGGCGCAGCTACGCGAACTCGCCCTCGGTACCGTCGACGTGGTCCTGGGGCAGCGCTACCACCACCTGCCCGACGCGACGCCCCGGGGCATCGACGTCTCACCCCTGCTCGATCCGACCCCACCCGGAATCCGCGCGACCCCCGTCGCGGACCACCCGATCCGACGCCTCCTGTTCGCCGCGACCCGTCACACCGAGAACGAGAACCCGACGATCACCACCGTCGTCGCGGCACTGCGGACAGCCGCTCGCGAAAGGCGAACCGTCTGCCCGCCTCCGGCCCAGGAGTGACCCGTCGCCCTCCGGTTCTCCCGGCCCCGCAGCACCACGAGCGTCAGCCGGCCTCTCGGGGGCGAGCGGTGCGGATCCGCTCCCAGAGGTCGGCCAGGTGCGCGTGCAGGACCTCCTCGGCCTCCTCCCCGGTCAAGTGGCCCACGAGCACATGGGTGGTGAGGCCGTCGGCGAGGGCGAGCAGAGCACGGGCCTCGCGCCGCGGGTCGGGCGGCGCGGCGCCCTCGTCGGCCGAGTCACTCCCGGTGGCCTCCGTGACGAGGCGGACGAAGAGGTCCTGGAGGGCCGCGTAGCTGGTTCTCAGCGGGCCGCCGAGCACCTCGCTGACGGCGGCCCGAGCGACGAACGCGAGCCAGATCCGTGCTTCGGCGCGCTGTTCTTCGCGGAGCAGGGCGATCTCGTCGGCCGCGTGGCCCAGGGCGGTGGCGGCCGACCGGTCCGGGCTCGACGCCAGACGGGTCCTCACCCGTTCGGTGATGCGTTCGCCGACGTGGTCGACGGCGAAAAGAAGCATCTCCTCCTTGTTGCGGAAGCAGCGCTGGACAGCGCCCAGGGAGACCTGCGCGCGGGCGGCGACGTCGCGCATGCTCACCCCCTCCGGCCCGTGTTCGTCGGCGAGGAGGCAGACGGCCTCGGCGATCCGGCGGCGTCGGCTTTCGTAGTCCACCTGTCTGGGCATGTCCGGTCGACCTCCTTGTTCCGATACGATCGTATCGCTTCCGGGTTATGGTTTCGGGCACGAGCACTTCGGCGTACGGACGGGAAGCACGATGATCAGGCAGAACGCCCTGTGGGCCATGACGGCCGCCGCCCAGGCGGAGGCCGTCCGAAGCGGAGAGGCATCGGCGGCCGAACTGGTCGACAGCCACCTGGAACGCATCGCCGAGGTCAACCCGCAGGTCAACGCGGTCACGCAACTGATGGCCGAGCAGGCCCGCGAGGCCGCGGCCCGCACGGACCGGCGGCGGGCCGCCGGCGAGGACCTCGGACCGCTGGCCGGCGTGCCGTTCACGGTGAAGGAGTCCACCGCTGTCGAAGGCGTGCCCACCACGCTCGGAACGGCACGCTTCCGCGACCTGGTGGCCGCGGCCGACGCGCCCCCGGTGGCCCGCCTCCGTGCGGCGGGAGCCGTACCGATCGGCCACAGCAACATGCCCACCCTGATCCTGGCCGGGATGCACACCCGCAGCGAGTTGTTCGGCGACACCGTCAACCCGTGGGACCGGAGCCGGACCCCGGGCGGCAGCAGCGGGGGCGACGGAGTGGCCGTCGCCACCGGCATGGCCGCGCTCGGACTCGGCAACGATTCCGGCGGATCGGTACGGATCCCGGCCTCGTTCTGCGGCGTGGCGGGACTGAAGCCGACCACCGGGCGGTTCCCCGCCGACCACCGCGTCCTCGGCCCGGACGACCCGGGGCCGGCCTCCCAGATGCTGGTCACCGACGGCCCCCTGGCCCGTACGGTCGCCGACCTGCGACTGGCGTACGAGGCGCTGGCCGGGACCGACCCGCGGGACCCGCGGGCCGTGCCGGTGCCCCTCTACGGCGAGCCGCTGCCGGGCCCGGTCAAGGTCGCGGTCGTGGCCGACCCCGGCGGCCACGGTGTCCATCCCGCGGTCGCCGCGGCCGTGACGGCCGCGGCCGACGCGCTGCGCGACGCCGGGTACGACGTGCGGGAGATCGCGGACGTTCCGCGGCTGGACGAGGCGCTCGAGGCGTACGGCCGGATCACCGTGACCGAGTTCGCGCCGACCTGGCCGGTGGTGCGGAAACTGCTCGGCGAAGGCGGAGACCGCTACATCCGGATGGCCATGGAGAAGACTCCTCCCGCGAACGCCGCGGAGCTCACGGGACTGATGGGGACCTGGCTCGGCATCCGCCGCTCCTGGGCGGAGTTCCTCGACGAGTTCCCGCTGCTGCTCGGACCGGTGTTCACCGAGCCGCCCGTAGAACCGGGACTGGAGTCGCGCGACGAGGCGGGACGGGAGCGGGTCGCCGAGGGCATGCGCCTGTGCACGGTGACCAGCTTCGTGGGCGTTCCCGCCGTCGCCGTGCCGACCGGGGTCAGCGACGGGCTGCCGTCCGGCGTGCAGATCGTCGGGCGCGCGTTCCGGGAGGACATGTGCCTGGCCGCCGCCCAGGCGATCGAGGACCGCCTCGGCGTGCTCGCACCGGTCGACCCTCGCCCGGAGGCCCCGGCCGCCACGCGGTAGGCGGTGCCGCGACAGCGGGCAGGGGACGACCGGGAGCCGGCCGGGTTCCTGGCGCACGTCCCGGGGCTCGAGGCCGGGACCGCCACCGCGTGGCCCGGTTCAGCGGGGATGCCGGGGCCGTCGGGCAGGCCGCGAGGGTTACCTCCGCTCGGACGTTCGGTCAGACTCGGCTCATGGGAGACGGACTCCGGTGGTCGCTGGACGACGAGTGGGACTGGCAGGTGCTGTGCGCACGGGCCCATGACGCGTCGCTGCGCGGTACGGACTCATGGGTGCCTCCTGTCGAGGAGGAGCTGGTGCCGGCCGCACGGGCGAGCGCGTTGAGCCAGTGGTATCCGTCGACCAGCCACAACTACCTGCGGTTCGCGGACGGTCCGCCGCCCTGGGGGCCCGGAGGGCGCGACGACTCGGGGTTTCTGCCGGGTTGTCTCTCCTTCGCGAAGGAGGGGGCGGACGGCGGCGCCGTCTTCCGGGTCTGGAGCGGGTTCCTGCTACAGACCCCTGATCCCGTGCTCGTGCCGGCCACCACGGAGGCGGCGGTCGCTGTCGAAGCGCTGGTGAAAGTACTGGCCGTCGACAGCCGTGACCCTGGGAGGAGTTGAGAATCCGTGTGTGCGGCCGGGTCCTCGTGGGGCGTCGAACGACTCCGCTCGCGAGGTGCCGGCGGAGTCGGCCCGACCGGGGTCAGGAGCGCAGGTAGGCGAGGACGGCCAGGACCCTGCGGTGGGTCTCGTCCGTCGGAGGCAGGTCCAGCTTGGTGAGGATGTTGCCGATGTGTTTGCCGACCGCCGCTTCGGAGACCACCAGTTCCCTGGCGATCGCGCCGTTGGACCTGCCCTCGGCGACCAGGGCCAGCACCTCCCGTTCGCGCGGGGTGAGCCGCTCCAGCGGATCGCGGCGGCGGCGCAGCAACTGGCGCACCACCTCGGGATCGATCACCGTCCCGCCGTCCGCCACCTCGTGCAGCGCTTCCACGAACTCCTCGACCTGGCCCACCCGGTCCTTGAGCAGATAGCCGACGCCCGATCCGTCGCCGGAGTCCAGGAGTTCGGCGGCGTACATCCGTTGTACGTACTGGCTGAGGACCAGAACCGGGAGTGCCGGGCGCTTCTCGCGCAGCCGCACCGCCGCGTGCAGGCCCTCGTCCTGGAAAGCGGGCGGCATCCGTACGTCCGTCACCACGATGTCGGGCGCGTGCTCCTCGACCGCGGCGATCAGTGCCCGCGCGTCCCCGACGGCCGACACCACCTCGTGGCCGCAGCGGTCGAGCAGGCCGACGAGTCCTTCCCTCAACAGCACGCTGTCCTCGGCGAGGACTACGCGCAGCGATCGGTCGGCTCGGTCAACTCGCAAGGAAACTCCACACGCAACAGCGTCGGTCCGTCCGGCGGACTGGTCAGGACAAGTCTGCCATCCAGGACCGACACCCGATCCGCGAGACCGACGAGACCGCTGCCCGCCGAGGGGTCCGCGCCGCCTCGGCCGTCGTCGCGCACCTCGAGGAACAGACGCCCGTCGCGATGACCGCCGCTCACCCGCGCGCGGTCGGCCCCACTGTGTCTGGCGACGTTGGCGAGCGCCTCGCAGACCACGAAGTACGCCGCGGACTCGACCGCCCGGGCCGGCCGGCCCGGCAGTTCCAGGTCGACGTCGACGGGGATCACGCAGCGGTCGGCGGCGTCGGCGACCGCTGCTCGAAGGCCGTAGTCCGTGAGGACCTTGGGGTGGATGCCGTGAATGAGTTCGCGCAGCTCCGCGAGCGCCTTGCCGGCCTCCTCGTGGGCCTTGGCGAGCTGTTCGGCGAGCGGGCCGGACGGGGCGTCGAGGCGGGCCAGCGCGAGGATCATGGTCAGGGCCACGAGGCGTTGTTGGGCACCGTCGTGCAGATCACGCTCGATACGGCGCCGTTCCGCCTCGAAGGCGTCCACCAACCGGGCCCGGGAGCGGGCCAGTTCGACCACCTCGGCGCCGAGTTCGCCCTCGCGGGAGGCGATCAGCAGCCGGGCCAGCCCGGCGCGGGCGCCCGCCGCGGTGGCCAGCACGTAAGCACCCGCACCCATCAGGAGCACACCCAGTACGGCGACGCCGAACGCGGTCGGCCATGTGGTGACCGTCCACTGCTTGAGCACCTTCGCCTCGTGGCCGTCTCCGACCGTGGCCATCGACAGCGGAGTGGCGACCAGGGAGACCGGGAAGAGCAGGGCGACCGTGACCACCAGGGCGTCGACCGGCCAGAGCACCCCGGCGAACAGCAGCGCGTACCCGAGCTCCCGCCAGGTCGCCTGTTCACGCAGCCGGGTGGTCAGCCAGGCCCGCAGCCCCGGCGCGGCCGGCACCTGGTGCCGGCCGGACACCGGGGTGCGGTCGATCAGACGCAGCCTGCGCCGCTCCGCCCAGGCCACCGGGATCCCCCCGAGAGCGACCACCACGAGCAGGGGCAGCCCCACCAGGACGACGGCGAGCACACCGCAGACCGCCGCCAGCGTCACGAGCCCCACCAGAGTGGCGACGCCGGTCACCGCGCCGGTGAGCAGGTACGCGGCGGAGCGCAAGGGCCAGGCCGACAGCAGGAAGCCCGGCCGGGACATGGCCTGCCACACGTTTCGAGGGTGCATGCGCATGACCGTAAGCGGCCGCATCGGTCGATGGCCATCGGCCCGGTGCCCGCATCGGGGTATGCCTGGCCCTACCCCAGGTCTCGGTCCCGCCGTACTGCGTCACCAGGGGGTCACACGGTTTCGTGGGACGTGGAAGCACCCACGAGCCGAGGGAGCAGGTACCGGTGGGAAGACACATGACCGAGGACGCGGTCCGATTGCGCTCCGTGACGCGGCGCCACGGCTCGGGCGGTACGTCCGTCACCGCCCTGGACGAGGTCTCCCTCGCCTTCCCGAGGGGGACCTTCACCGCCGTGATGGGCCCGTCCGGGTCCGGTAAGTCGACCCTGTTGCAGTGCGCCGCGGGCCTGGACCGGCCCACGTCGGGCTCGGTCACCCTGGGCGGCACGGAGCTGACCGGGCTGAGCGAGACCCGGCTGACCCTGCTGCGCCGGGAGCGCGTCGGCTTCGTGTTCCAGGCGTTCAACCTGCTGCCTTCGTTGACCGCCGAGCAGAACGTGGCCCTGCCGCTGCGCCTGGCCGGCCGCCGCCCGGAGAAGGCCCAGGTGCGCGAGGCGCTCGAACAGGTCGGGCTCGGCGACCGCGCGCGGCACCGCCCGGCGGAGATGTCCGGCGGCCAGCAGCAGCGGGTCGCCCTGGCCCGTGCCCTGGTCACCCGTCCCGAAGTGCTGTTCGGCGACGAGCCGACCGGTGCGCTCGACTCGCGGACCGGCCGCGAGGTGCTGACCCTGCTGCGCGGCATGGCCGACCGGGACGGCCGGACGGTCGTCATGGTCACCCACGACCCCGTCGCCGCCTCCCACGCCGACCGCGTCGTCTTCCTCGTCGACGGCCGTGTCGACGGCGAGGTGACCGGCTCCCCCGCCGAGGACATCGCGGCGCGCATGGCCAGGCTCGAGGCGGCGCCGTGCTGAGCACCGCGCTGCGCACCCTGCGCACCCGCTGGGTCACCTTCGTCGGCAGTTTCGTCGCCCTCTGCCTGGGCGTGGCACTGATCGCCGTGATGGGGCTGGTCCTGGCGTCCTCACGGGACGCACCCGGCCGGGTGCCGGAGCGGTTCGCCGCCGCGCCGGTCGTCGTCAAGGGACAGGACACCCTCGAGGTGCCCACCCCGATCGGTGTCCGCTCCCAGAAGCTCGCGCGGCCGCGTGCCGTGCCCGACGACACGGTCGCGAAGCTGCGCGGTCTCGGGACCGTCGTCGAGGACCGGTCGTTCGCCGTGCGGGCCGAGGGCGGGCCCGCCGATCTGGTGGGCCATCCCTGGTCCACGGCGGCCTTCGCGCCGTACGAACTCGGCACGGGACGCGCGCCCGAGGCCGCGGACGAGGTCGTCGTCAGCGGTGACTGGGCCCGTGCGGGCACCCGGGTGCGGACCGGCGGCGGCACGGTGCGCGTCGTCGGCACCGTGGCCGGACTCGGCTTCGAGGACGCCGTGTTCTACACCGACGCCCGCGCCGCCGAACTGTCGCCGCGCAGCCTCCAGCTCGTGGTCGACGCCGACGCGGCGACCGTGCGCGAGGCGCTGCGCGGCAGCGAGGGCGTCCAGGTCCTCACCGGGGACGCACGCCGGTACGCCGACGCCGATCCGGACCGGGACGGTGAGGCCCTCACCGCGATGAACGCCATGTTCGGCACGGCCGGCGGTGTCACCGGGTTCGTGTCGGTGTTCGTGGTGGCCTCGACCTTCGCGTTCGCGGTGGCCCAGCGGCGCCGCGAGTTCGGGCTGCTGCGCACCGCCGGGGCGACCCCGGGGCAGCTTCGCCGCATGGTTCTCCTCGAGGCGCTCGTGCTCGGTGTGCTCGCCTCGGCCGCCGGTTGTGTGCTCGGTTCCCACGGGGCTCCGAGGCTCGTCGAATGGGCGGTCGACGAGGGCCTCGCACCCCGCTGGTTCACCGTCGGCGACCACGTCTGGCCCTACCACCTGGCGTTCTGGACGGGCCTGTCCGTGGCCCTGTGCGGGGTGCTGGCCGCGTCCTGGCGGGCAGGGCGCACCGGTCCCGCCGAGGCACTGCGCGAGGCGTCCGTCGACACCCGGCCGATGACACGGGGCCGCCGGCTGTTCGGCACGGCCCTGCTGATCGCCGCCGTGGTGATGCCGGTCCTGGACCTGGTGACGGACCCGGGGAACCTGCTGCAACGCAAGACCTATGTGAGCCGGCCGATGCTGCTGATCACCGCGGTCGCGCTGCTCGCGCCGGTGCTGGTGCGGCCGTCGGCCCGGCTGGTCGCCTGGCTGCCGGCCCGACTGCCCGGCGCCTGCGGGATGCTGGTGCGGGAGAACGCCGCCACCGCGATACGCCGTACCGCCGCCGTCGCGGCGCCCGTGCTGGTCACCGTCGCCCTGGCGGGTTCGCTGCTCGGCGCCGACGCCGTCCTCGACGAGGCGAGGGCCACCGAGGTGCGCGAGCGGACGACCGCCGACTTCGTGGTCACCGCGGCGGGCGGCGCCGGCTTCGACGGGGCGACGCTGCGGCGGCTTCGGGCCGTGTCCGGTACCGAGGTCTCGGCGAGCTCGTCGAGCGCCGTGTACGTCCTGGAGGACGGCGTGGCGCTCGTCAGGTCCGACGCCAGGGCCGTCGAGCCGGGACCGCTCGCGGCAACGACCCGGCTCCCGCTCGCCGCGGGGAGGGTGAACGGCCTGGACGACGACTCGATCATCGTCAACGAGGAGTGGGAGAAGCACACCGTGGGCGAGCGGGTGGACGTGTGGCTCGGCGACGGTACGAGGAGATCCCTGAGGATCGCCGCGGTCATGACCGTCGGCACCGGTGACAACGGCGTCTACGTCACCCCGCGCAACGCTCCCGCGGCGCCCGTCGACCGGGTCGACGTACGCCTCGAGGACGGTGCCGACCCTGCCGCCGCGGCCGCCGGTCTGCGTCGGGCGGTCCGGGCGTCGGGCGGGGAGGTCCTCACCGGGGACGCCTGGGTGCGGGCGGCGTACCCCGAGACCGACCGGACGACCCGGGCGGGCTTCTTCCTGGTCCTCGGGATCGCCCTCCTCTACACCGGCATCTCGCTGGCCGGCACGATGGTCATGGCGACCTCCGACCGGGTCCGCGAGCTGGCCGTGCTCAGGCTGGCCGGCGCCACCCGGTGGCAGGTGCTGCGACTGGTGGGCGCCGAGGCGCTGATGGTGGTCGTGGTCGGCGGGCTGCTGGGAACGCTCGTCGCCGTGCTCGACCTGGCGGGCA